>QHYI01000183.1 GCA_003223245.1 Acidobacteriota bacterium | reverse complement strand
TCCTGGCGATCGTTCCAAAGTGTTTAGGGACGAATACAATGCTGTATGATTACACTCCGCGGAGGACGGAGCATGAAAACGAGATTAATGTTCTTGGTGTTCCTTCTGCTGGTTGTGAGTTTCGGCCTCGGCCTCGCTCGACAGGCTCAGCAGGGCAGTAATTCATGCGGTTTTGCTGTTCAGGGCGAACCGGCCCATCCAACAGTTACAGGACCTGACGACCTCGTGCCGCTGGTGTATGTTGTCGAACAGCCCGACTCTCCAATTGAGGTGGTTTCCGTGGACCTGACCGGGATGTGGCTCTCCGTCGCCAATGAGCAAACCACCGTAAAGGACTGTGCCAAGTACCAGATTCGAAATCGGAGCGATCGCACTGTTCAGAAATCGGAAATAATGCTCATGCTCTCCACGGCTGGTGGTGCAGGAGGCGGTTCCGGAGCGTTGACATCCTCGTCGCTGGCTCCTGGCCAAACTGTCGAGGTCAAGTCCTGCAATGGCGGCGGACATGGGAGTGCCAAAGGCAATTACGTGCGGCTGCTCGTGTACGTGCAGTCAGTTGATTTTGGAGAGTGCTTCTACAGACCTTCAGTGAGAATCCCACGCAGTCTGCGTGTGCAGCCAGTGCTGTAGGCGTTGTCGCGCTTTCGAGGAAATCTGAGGTAGTGCTTGGTAAACAGCGTTCTCGGAGACTTGAATGCCGTCGCGGCCCGGGCCGGTCAAATGGACGTGAACGCCACTTCACCGGACTACAGGACTTAGCATCAAAACCCCATGCATCGCGTTATACTGGCTCCAGCCTGGGCTCCTCATCATACTGCTGTTGTGAGGACACTTTGGACCGATTGAAACTACGCGTGCCCTTGGTCGTGCTGCTCAGTCCAGGTTTGATTCTTGTTGGACTCGCGCAAGACCAACTGACAATAGACGCCTCGAAACAGCCCTCTCCCCCTGCACGAGGGCGCGGCCCATTCCCAAGCTCAATTAGTCCGGGCCACTCCACCAATCTGCCCATTCGGCTTGAACTCCGGATTCCGAGCGGACCGCTGCAACCAGACGGAACTACCCCCGTCGATTTCGTGATTACCAACATAGGAGACGACGTAATCTCGTTACCGTCATCTATCAAGGAAAGTGATGGGGCGTCGGCATATCTTCTGACGTTATGGTTCACTTCAGACGCGGTCAAAGATGCGTATTTCAAGGACAAAGCGTCGGGCCGTCCAGTCAAGATTGAAATCGTTTCGACCAGTGCGGAACTCTACGGCCGTAGCAACGACCCTCACAGCTTCCTCTGGGTTGCTCCGAACCAGAGCATGAAAGTGCACGCCTCTTCTCGCGTACAATTGCAGCCCGGAACATATGCAGCCACCGCTCATGCCGAACTTTTGCACTCTGTAGCGCACGATTCCTCGGTTTCGTCGGAAGTTGTTGGCACAGCCGATTCGGAAACTGTCACAACGACACTCACGGCGACAGACCCTACTCCCCGATAAACGTCCACATGGAATCCGCCGCGAAAGGGAACCTCGTCAAATGGACGGGAACGCACTTATCGTCCAATTAGGTCGATTCGGAGCGGCTCGCACTGAACTGTGGCAGCTCACAAAATAGTGCGCCCTTCTGGCAGTTCTCCCGCGCTACAATGCGATCTATGCACTTTAAGATTTTCAAATATGTCTGCCTGGCACTTATGGTCAGCGCCATATTCAACACCAACGGTTTGGCCCAAGAGTCCCCTGATTTTGCTGGAGACTGGGCTCTGAAGCTTGGGAGCCATACTTTCATTCTGTTGACATTGACTTCGGCACCGAGTAGCGCGGGGCATTTCAACGGATTTTTGATTCGCCTGCAGCACTTTACGATGACTGGCGCGGCCTTCTCCAGTATCAAAGGGCCAACTATTCAGGAGCCAGTCATCCGTAGTACCGCTTCGGGGAATTGTCTCTCCTTCACGACTCAAAACCCTGGGGACAAAAGCGATGAGACCAATTACCAGCTTTGCCTGACGGATAAAGGAAAAGGAACGCTAAAGCTTAGTCAGCTTGGTTTGGAACCGTGGCCTGTGACAAGAGAAAAAGGACCGCTGTCCGTCGCCACGGATTGGGACAATACACGCAGTTACATCCCGGACGATGGCTATGAGTCCAATTCGGAAATGCAGCAGATTTTTTCGGAAGATCAAAGGGACCGACAACCGAGCAATAACGAAATTAATTGGTCAGTCGTTGACAAGGCAGATGCTGCCCGCCGCATTGTCACACGCAAACTTCTGAATGGCGGAAAACTGCACACGGGAGAAGATTTTGAGAGGGCGGCGTTCGTGTTTCAGCACGGCGACACCCCAGATGACTACCTCTTAGCGCACACTTTGGCTATGGTCGCTATAGCACGGGGACAAAGCAGCGCCATATGGATTGCAGCGGCCACGTTGGACCGATACCTAGATTCGATTCATCAACCGCAGATATATGGCACACAGTTCCATACTAAACCCGATGAGCCAGCCACGCAGGAGCCATACAATCGCGGTTTGATTTCCGACGCGGTGCGCCGCCAACTGGGCGTACCCTCTCAGGCAGCGCAGGAAGAACAGAGAAAGCAATCCGGCGCAGAACGACCCCACCCCTAGCTTAGGCGCAATTCGTTCTGCATACTAAATCGAGGCGTCCAGGCCCTTTGGCAACTCAGTTGGCGACCGTCAACTGATTAACGCTAGTTCTCTATCGGAAGTGCTCCGGCTGATGAGGTTAGATTAGGCACAAGCCTGATTCCGGAGCACTTTCGATAGAGCTGTTTGGAGTGAGCCGCTGGCGCGGTGGGAGGGGGTTATGTGTTTTCAATGCCGTTTTTGTGTTGGAAAATCTAACCCTCGGTCAGGAACGGGACAACGTGAAGCAATGGCACTGGAGTTCTCCCGTCGATTTAAATGTCAGTTTTTTCAGTGACCAAATGCAGGCGTCCATCAACAACCAATACAATTCGGCGGACCTTGTGTCCCTTCGAAGCAAACTTGCGCAGTATCCCGGCGGAACGATCTTACGGTTGTCAATTTTCGGTCCGCCCGACCTTGTGACTCCCGCACTCGCTGCGATCAACGACCAGCTGCCGAACATGGACTCCAGGTACAAGGACAAGGACCGACGTATTAGTCGATGCTTACTATTTATCAGGGCATGTCACCCGGCCTCGCTTTAGTAAGATTGCAGTGTCCCGCTTTCCGCGATGACCGACGACAAAACCCGAATTAGTGGACAAGCTCGTCCACTTGGACGATAAACGTGATCCGAGGCATTGTTGCTAAAACGATAGGAGCGACACCTCTGATTGCTCAAGCCTTCAAGAAGGTTGAAGGAATAAGTGAGGCGTACCTCTACGGATCGTTTGCGCGAGATCAGCAGGATACAGCGAGTGACATTGATGTCCTAGTGATCGGCAACCCGAAAGGCGAGGTCCTTGCCGAAGCCATGCGGAGACTTGAGCGACAGCTTGGTCGAGAGATCAATTACACAGTTCTCACCCGTAAGGAACTCGAGTCGCGCAGGAAACGGAAAGATGCCTTCCTCGAAAGCGTTTGGCACAATAAGCGGATTTCGCTTGTGAGTGCAGCGTGAAGAACTGCGATCCTCAATCCGACGCCGTGACGGCGAGCAATTTTACAGGGCCTAGCAGGCCCGATTCGAGCAGCGGAGTGTCTGCGCGAAAAGGCCTGTAGTCGAGCCAGGCGTATTGTTTGGTTGCCGTTGGCTGGCGGTCGCCGATGATGCGATTGGGCCACAGGTTTGTGATTTTGAACTCCATGCGGTTTGTTCCCGGTCGGAGCACGGAGGTCACATCCGCTTGAAAGGGAGGTTTCCACAGGATGCCTCCCACGGGCCTGCCGTTCACCGAGACTTCCGCGATCTCCTTCACTTTTCCGAGATCCAGCAGCAGTTTTGCCGACGGTTTGAAAGAACCTTCAGGGATAAGGACGTCCTTCGTGTAGGTGGCTGTCCCTGAAAAGTATTTAACCCCATCTTCCCGGTAGGCGGTCCAGGAAATCAACTGATCAAGCTGGATTTGCGGAGGCGCTCCCCAGTTTGGCGGAAAACGGAGCTGCCATGGGCCGGGAATCGTGGCGAGTTCGGTTGTCTTAATATGAGGCAGCGTGCGAGACTGGGCGCCTGTCATCTTACGGAACACAACAAAGATCGAACCGTAGGGATCGAAGCGGAGAGGCACCGTGGTGTGTTTATTTTCGATTTTGTATTCCGCAGGTTCGATCTTGCCCGTATCGGGATGCCAGAGTTCGGCTTCTTTGCCCTCGACACGGAAGGTTGCCTGAAAGTCTTGGGGGCGCTCTTCTTGATTCGCGACGAAATAGATGTCCGCATTTCCGTCGCGACGATGAATCCAGACTAACTCGGAATCGGCCTCCGGGCGGCTGTATTGGAAGTCGGGAGAATTCTTTTCGAGCGCTAGGACTTCAGCCAGCGGCTTCCCCCAGTAGATTTTCCCTTTTCCGTATTCGTGCTCGGTAGTGCCCATACCATCCACGCCTGCCCAGACTTCATTGACGATGGAGCGAAACTCCGCTTCGTGAGCGTAATCGGCAAGGCTAGGCGAATCAGTGGGCCGCGGTGCGGCCACGATCGCCCCAGCCCCGATCAGATCGCGCAGCTTCCGGAGAACGGGCAGCGTGACCTGATCGACGTAGTCCGGCAGCACCAATGCGGCGTAGCTCATGCCGCTCGGAAGCGCCAAGTGGCCATTTTGAACGGACATACGATTCAGCAAGACGTCGGCGTTAACCCAGTCATGGGCGTATCCTTCGGGCGGCGCGGGATTCACCGGTTTCCAGTAGGGAACTGTCGCGGGAGCTCCCTCGCCATAAAAATAGGCGAGGTCGCCGACGAAAGAGCCCTGCTGAAGAAGGTAGGAGCAGCGCGCCAAGTAGGTGTTCCAGGCAATCGCTTGGCTCGCATAGGTCGTGTTACGAGTGTAATGCTGTCCGAAAGGCCCGAGAGTTATGCCGGGTTTGTGCTGGTCGTCGACGAAGGGCTGGTGGTCGGAAGTGTGGAACACGAATCGGTTTATGCCCGAGGCCAGCGCCTTGTCTCCGAGCGGCTTCAAGTAGTACGGCGAGGCCCACACCGGAGCATTGGGAGCGGTGGTGAAGGATTCCGCAGCAGCGATCGGCTTGCCGTAGATATGCGCGGCGGAGGCCGCCTCGAGGAGATCTGAGAGGTGCGCGGGGCTGTCGCGGCTCCCGGGCGGAGGAGTCCAAAATTCGGCCATGGGAACATCCACGAATCCTTTGTTCAGGAGGCCATCGCCCGTGGTGGGGGCACTCGTGCCCATGGCTTCCGCATAGAGGCCGACGCCGTGCTCGTTGAAATACTTCGTTGCCACGCCGTAATGATTCTCCGCCAGCAAGTCGGCGATGGTCCGGCGGAAGTCCCAGAGAAAACCGTCGCTCGCTTCCGAGCTTTCCACAATTCTTCCGGTGAGGACCGGCAAATAAGGAGTAGGATCATAGCCACGGCGTCTCTGAAACTGGGCGATCATGTCCTCGGTCCAGTTCTCGACGCCTGCTTCCCAACTGTCCATCAGGAAATAGCGGAAGCTCTTTCCAAAGTACGGACCGAGAGCACCGGAAACCATGTCCACGTAGGTCATCGCATAGTCGCGGACATGTTTCGCGCTTAGCTTATCGACTTCGAAACCGGTGGCTTCCGGGCTTGCGGGATGGTTTTTCTCGCCGGTCAAGGAATAGCCCAGCCGGAGAACGACCCATTTGCCCGCCGGAACATCCCAGTCGAGCCTGCCATCGGATTGCACCTTCGGGGTCAGATCGACCACGCTTTCGCGCGCGACCGCGTCCGTTTTCGCGACCTGCGGCGTTCGGATGGGTCGGAATTCAATGGTGTTTCCGAAAGCGGCTTTGCCTTCCCAGTGATCCACGCGTGGGCCAGAAAGATCGACTTCCGTAAGATTGACGCTCCTACCCGAGGGTAAGGATAGACCGCGCTCCGAGAGGATCTGGGCCCTCTGGGGATTCGGCGCGGGAGGCCGAAGCACGACACGATAGAATTTGGCGGTCGTTTCGGGAAAGGAGTACGTCTCCACGGGAAAATTCCCCGTGGTCTCTCTGGGTCCAGGCAAGCTGACAAGGGTCAGCCAGCTCGCGCCGTCTTCGCTGAATTGCACCTCGCCATCGGGGATGGCGCTGCCGATGAACGTCTGGACAGGAGCGGCGGCGATAGTGATGGCCTGCGCGCGATAAGGCTTAAGAAATTCGAACGCTACCCAGACCTGGCGTTCACCTTCAGGAACGGCAAGCGAGACGGGCTGCCCGAAATCGCCGTCGATGAGCAATGCCGTATCGGCGCCGCTGGCGTTTGTGGTCACGCGGGGATGCGCATCGGCCATGCTGGTCTCGTCTTCCGGCAAGCGGTACGCGAGCACTTTGATGTCGCCGTAAAAAGTCGGATCCGGTTTGGGAGGCGGTGAAGGCGGTTGGGGCTTCGCGCCGGGCAAGTCTGTAGCTCTGGGAGACCTGAACTGCGGCGGCCTACCCATATTCTGAAATTCTCCGTTCACTTGCGGAGGATGCGGCAATGTGCCTGAAAATCTCCGCGGGCCCTCGACCACAGTTTCGCTCCAAACCACTTTCTTCATCGCTTCTTCGGGCCGCACCCACGGGCCAGCCGTCTCGCTCCAGCCGCCGGAAGCGGCCATGGCCATTTCCAGGCCGAGGCGACCGGCTTCGGCGCCGGCATGGCGAAACGCGTTCTTCCATTCCGGCGTCATCCACACCAGACGGCGTTCGACAAATTGCGGCGTGCCCAAATCGCCGTCGAACATCTGCATGCCGGCGATCCCGGACCGCTTCATCCATTCGAGATCGGCGGTGATGCCTTCGGTGGTGACGTTTCCGTAGAGCCAGTGCCACCAGGCACGCGGCCTCGCCGAGTCCGGCGGGCTCGCGAACCCGTCCGCCAGGGGATCTTGCGGGCTCTGGCCAGCGGTCCACCCGCCAGCAAGCAAGAACAACGCAACGAGAAAGAGCATGGAGATCAAGGCCGGGCGCGAGCTTTTCATTTCTAGACGCCTCTGGAGCGAAGTGTCCCGCTTGGTCTTAAGCTCCCCAAGCGCCGTAATTCCAGCTCAGAAGGTAAACCGGACCGACAGAATGGCGCGCCGGCTGTTGTACTGCGCACTCTGGATGGTGCCGAAAGCCGAGTTGGTATTGGCGCCGGTGTTGTAGTCCAAAGTCAGCGTCGTGTTAGGGTTGTTCGGATTAAAATGGTTCAAGGCATTGACGGCCTCGATCTTGAATTCAAGCGCCCTGGATTCCCTGAGACGAAATTCCTTGGCTAAAGCAGCGTTGAATATCTCCAAGCCCGGGCCGTAGGTCAGCGTCGGAGGTTCGTTGCCGATCATGCCGCGCGTGAACGTGGAAGTGACTTTCGGCAAGACGAAATTGGCAGCATTGAGAGGCCACCAAAGCCGCGGGTCCGCAGTGGAACCGACGGACGCCGGGGTTGCGCCTAAAGGCAGCCATAGGCCCTTGGGGTCTAGCATCTGGCAACGGAAAAGAACACCGCCGGTGGGCGTGCCATCGGGCCAGCCCACGGGGTTGTGCGTGTAGTCGCAGACAATGCTCATGGCCGAGCCGGAGTAGAGCGCCGCAGAGCCATCCAGTTGCCAGCCGCCAAGCACCTGCTTGCCAATCCCGCTATGCCACAGCGAGGGGAGGAAGTATGCAAAGACGGCGTTGACCGCATGCGGCCGATTTCCGGTCACGTTCCTGGTCAAGCGGTCGTCGGTGAATTGCCGGTGGTTGTACAAGAGCGTTTTGGACCATGTGTAATTGGAGCTGAATTGGAGGTTCTTGCCCACCTGCTTGTCCACTTGAACCTGAAGCGAATTGTAATTCGACTCGCCGATGCTGGCGTAAGTGGGAATTTGTGCCACTCCCTTGTATCCCACAAGGGAGCGGATCAAGTTCGCGGAGTAGAGGGCGCCGCTCGAGCTGGTGGGATCCACAAGGGCTTTGTTGGTGCCTCCTGATGGGGTCCAAGTCGTGAACGGGGGCACTGCGTTCAGATCGTTCGCATTCCAAATGTATCCGTGGTGAAAAACATTACCCACGTAGGCCACGTCGAGGATCAGTCGATGGCCGAGATCCCGCTGGATTCCAAAACTCCAGTTATACGAGGAGGGAGGTTTGAAATCCCGCGGTCCAGAGAGGATGTTCTGGGGCGCATAGTGCGCCTGCGCGCCGGAGAGCGCCGCAAAAGTGGCGTTCAGGAAGATGGGCGCCAGAAAATGGGGCGGCGCCGCCTGCGGGCCGGTCCCCACTCCTTCGGCGCCGATATCATCAACTATTTGAGCGCGATCATAGAAAATCCCGAAGCCGCCGCGCACTGCCAGCTTGCCGTTCCCGAGCATATCCCAGGCGAAGCCGGCCCGCGGGCCCAGGGCGATAGGAGGAGTCTTCCAGTAGCTGCCAGTATATTCGGCGATACCGGTGAATGGCGTACCGGTGGCGGCGTAGCTGGCCGGATCGAAAGTGCCCCGCAGGACGTAGGGGTAAGTCGCGCCAGTCACCGGGTTTATGGACACCTTTTGCCCGTTCACCATTGCCGGGTACAGCGGCTGGCCGGCTTTGCTGGGGTCGTACAACTTAGGATCGAAAAAGCCCAGAGATTGACCGACGGTATAGATCGCGCCCATCCTCTGGAATCGCATGCCTAGGTTCAGGGTGAGGCCTGGTAGCACCTTCCAGGTGTCCTGTCCGAACCAGTCTTCCTGAGTGTAACGCGCGTGATTGACCTGCTTGATGTTGTCTTCGCCATAGGCAAAGAAGCTGCCGAGGAGCAAATTCGAGTAAGGGTAATTGGTGTCCACGGGGCTGGCGGTGTCGGACCCGAAATAATAAGTACCTGCAATGTTGTATGTGGAATAGACGCTGACGTTGCGCGCCATTCTTTCAAGGTAAAAGCCGACCTTCATGTCGTGTCGGCCTTTGATCCAAGTGAGGTTGCTGCTGATGGTTTGCAACTGGTCGGTGCCGTCAAAAGGCCAGCGGCTGTCGAAGCCATAGCCGGGGGCGCTCGGAACGCTCTGGCCCGAGGACTGGGGGCCGAAGCCGGACGGAAAACCGAAACTGATGTTGGGCCTGAGGTTGAGATAGTTGGAGGAAAAAATCCGCGGCAGAGGGATCGCATTACCATTGGCATCCTTGAGCGGGAGGAGACTGTTCTGGTACAGAGCCATGTCGGTCGGATGGTTCGTCTGGTGGCCGCGATTGATGCCCCAACTGGTCTCGCTGATCAAATTGGGGTTGAAGGTGTGAATCAAGGCTGCAACGATGCCCGCCGATGGAATGTCATAGCCATGAGGGAACTGCCGCCAGCCATCTCCGGCCGCGCCGAGAATCTGGCCGTAGCCGTCGTTGCCAGTGTATTCCTGCAGCAGCCGGACGTAGGACGTGGTCTTGAAGTTGATGGGATAGTCCACGCGAAGGATCTTGTCCGTGCGCGGCCGGGAGAAGGGATTCACGAACTGCGCGTTGTACTGGCGCTGCCCTGTTGGGTCCGTGGTGTTGGGAAGCGGAAAGAGGTTCATGATCGCCGCCCCAGCTGGGTCAAACCGCGACGGAGGAATTTTGTTGCCCGGGAACGGCGCGCCGGTAAGGGGATCTTTAATGGGAATGAGCACGCCTGTGGTCGTGAACGTTTGGGAGAAATCACCCTGCCTCTCGAGGGCCGTAGGCATGGTATAGGGGTTCGCTCCTGTCACGCCTGTATTGTGCAGGTAGTCGTAAGAGAAGAACCAAAACAGCCGTGTGCGGGACTTGTTGAATCGCGTGCCGGGAATGATGAGCGGGCCGCCAATCGTACCGCCGGGATTCTGATAACGGTAGAGCGGCCTGGGCACACCGGTCTTGTTGTTGAAGAATTCGTTGGCGTTCAGCGCTTCGTTGCGGAAGTAAAAATAGCCGCTGCCATGGAACTCGTTCGTGCCGCTTTTGATAATCACGTTCATCTGGCCGCCTGAACGGGCCCCGTATTCAGCGTCGTAGTTCGCCACTAGCACCTTCACTTCGCTGATGGCATCCACGCTGGGCGCGATGTAGCCGAAATCGCGATTGCCGGAATCCTGGGCGGCGGCGCCATCAATGGTGAGCAGTTTCTGGCCAGTCTGGCCGCCGAGAAGCGTGGGAGTTCCTGTGCCCCAGCCGCGCGTGTCGTAGGAGTTGAGGTCCTGAACACCCGGCAGAAAACTCATCAGCGCCATGAAGTCGCGGCCCCGCGTGACGGTATTTTGAATCTGCGTGAGGGTGACGTTGACGGAGCGGTCGGAGCTGTCTGTCGCCACATGCACAGGCTCGGATTGAACCTCCAAGGTCGTTGAGACTTGCCCAATCTCGAGCTTCACGTCGTGCAGATCCACGCGCTCCACGGCGCCGACGGTGATCCCTTTCTGTTCATAAGTTTTGAATCCAGTCCGCGCAATGCGCAGGGTATAAGCGCCAATCGGCATGTTAGCGAAGAGGAAATTTCCATTGGAATCGGTGACGAATGTGCGTTCTTGTTTTGTGAGATCGTTCGTCAACTGGACCTTAGCGCCAGTTATGACGGCGCCGGTGGAATCCACCAAACGCCCGGAAATCTGGCCGCTGACGGTTTGCCCGTTAGCCGGCCTCAAAAAGGCTAAGGAGACCAATGCGGCCAATAGCAGAACCGGCAGGCAGACAATAGTTGGCATGCGCATTATCAGCGCACTGTTTCGGCATGGGCTTCCGATCTTTTCCGCTAGATATCGCATGATTTCCCCCGAAGCTTCGAGGTGTGAAGATTGTCATTCCTCGCAGATCGTCCAGGCGTCTGTCACTCCTCTTCACACTCAGAGCAGAAGGTAATCAGAAGACCAAGCGTGCGACGAGTTGCATGATTCGTGGGGAGCGCACACCGTTGACTTCTCCAAAACCAGTCTTTACGTTCACCAACCTCCCAGAGGAGTCATAGGGCAGATTGGTGGGCGTGGGGTTCGTCAAGCTCGTGAAGTTGATGGTTGTATTGTAGCCGCTGAACTGCGTGTGGTTGAAAACGTTGAAGGCATCGGCGCGCAGTTGGAACGAGACGCTTTCGCGCAAGCGGATGCTCTTTAACAGAGACATATCCCAGTCGTTGACGCCGGGGCCGGTCATAAGATAACGGGGCGAATCGAGGCCGATGCTGCCGGCGGGAGGAATGGTGAAGGCTGCGGGATTGATGCGGTCATACGGGTTGCTGGAACCCGTAGCGACCGGCTGACCCGTGAGAGCGACACGCGGCCCTTCGGTGTAAGAACCGGTGATCTGGGGGCTCCCTATGCCAGGAATACTAAACCCAACCCCTATGGGTTGGCCGGAAACGAAGCTGGTGAAGCCGGAGACCTGCCAATTATTGAACACGCCTTTGGTGAATGGATTGGAAATCGCGCGCGGAACGTTTGGCAGATTGTAGACGTAGTTGGCCGCGAAGTTGTGGGTAACGTCGAAACCGCATCGAGCGTAGTTGGCCAGATGGTTGTACTGGTCAATGCGCTGATAGCTGCCGTCGCTATCGCCTACATCCATGCACTTGCTGAAGGTATAGGCCACGCCGAAGAAGAGGCCCTTAGCGAAGCGCCGGTTGAGGTTCACTTGGAGAGCGTTGTAGTTGGCGTTGCCGCCGAAGTCATGCTCCGCGATGCTGTTGCCAAAGCCGATGTGCGGGACAAGGAACTGGGCTGGCAGGGCGTTCGAGCCAGGCACGGCGCTCGGATTGGCTTTGACCTTGGTGGGGTCTTGGTTCTGAGGCAGGAAGGTGGCGCCGTAGGGCACAGGATTAAGGTTGCGCAGCAGGATCAGGTGCCGAGAGAGGGAGCCGACGTACGACGTATCCAGGGTCATCTCCCAAGGCAACTTTGTCTGAATCCCAAGACTGAAATTGTCGATCGTGGGTACGTTTCCGTTCTGGGAAAGAGCCTGCAAGGAAATGGGGCTGACGAATGCATTGTTGAGGTTCACGCCGGAGAGTTGGTTGAAGTAAAGAGTCGGCACAAACGTGGTGGGCGGGTTCTGCAATTCCGAGAAAATCTCGTTGCCTTGGTAGCGGTCGTAGAAGATGCCGGCGCCGGCGCGAAGAACCAAGTTGTGGCGGCCGGTCACGTCGTAGGCAAGGCCAAGTCGTGGACCGAGCAAAATCCCCGGGCTAGCCATTAGATATTTGCTGATGCCGTGCCCGGCCTGGAACACGCCATCGAGCAGATTGCCGCTGTTGGGCACGATGGTCCCGATCGCGCCTACCGGTGCCGTCTGTCCGGTTACGGGATCAATGGCGATTTTGTTGCTGTTGGCGTCGAAACTCGGGTAGTAAAGCCGCGGGGCCTGGGAAGGATCCCATTTGTTGGGAAGGAAATTGGAGGTTTGCAGGGAGGCGTCGAATTGCGGCTGAATCCAGGAGAAGCGCACGCCATAATCCAGGGTTAAGCGTGGGTTGAGCTTCCAAGTGTCCTGCATGTAGGCCTCGGCGTTCGTATAGCGATACATGCCGGTGGCGTACTTGGAGGCCTGCGTGTAGGAATCAAAGATGCCAAGCGCCGCGTTGGCCCAGCCGAAACCCGAGTCCAGCGGATTGTTGGGGTCGTCGTCGAAGTGGATTTGGCCGTTAGCGGGGGCGAAAGTGGTCTGGTCCTTGCGGCTGCGTTGGACGTACGCCCCTACTTTAATGGCATGCTGGTTCCAGATTTTGCTGAAGTTGTCTATGCCTTCGATGGTGGTGTTGTAGTTGTAGAAAGGCGCGTCAGCGGTGTTGAAGCTGGGGCTGTTGGCGATACGCGTGCCGTTAAAAAAGAAACTCGGGGCGTAGCCTGCGTTGGGCTTATAGAGCGAGTTGAGGCCGGTGAGTTTGAGAGCCGTAAGCGTCATCGCGCCCGGAACCGTGGGATCTATGTTGATTTGGTTGTGGCCGATGTCGAAGCTTGCCTCGTTGGTTGTGCGGGGACTAATGAAGGTGGTGGCATTGACAGTGATCAAATGGCCCGGACGATGATCCGAGATCGGCACGAAGGGGATATTGGCCCCGAGCACGAACGAACCGTAGTAGGAGACTTGGTCCTGGTGGTTCAATACGTAGCTGCCAAAGAAGCGCCAGCGTTTGCTGGCATTGTAATCTATCCGGACAAGGTCCTCGAGGCGAGGTATCTGATCGGAAATTTGCGACTGGTAATTAAAACCCTTGTTGCTGGGGCTCGCGTCGTTCGGCACGGGGTAGATATTTAAGATTGCTTGCCCGATGGGGGAGAGTCTGGCTGGAGGAATCACGTTGCCTTGGAAGGGCTGGCCAGTTTGGGGGTCTTTGATGACGACCGGTTTGCCGTTTTTGTCCACACTTTGGGAGAAGTCGCCCTGGCGCTCTAATGCTGTGGGCACGGTTACGAGTTTCTGGCTTTGCGGGAATAACTGGTGCTGCCACTCGTTGCTGAAAAAGAAGAACAGCTTGTCCTTGGCGGTGTTGAACTTTCCAGGTATATAAACAGGGCCGCCCATGGTGAAGCCGTAATCGTTGTAATGGTAATTCTGTCTGGGCAGACGGTCGCGGTTATTGATCCAGTTGTTGGCATTCAGGCTTTTGTCGCGGTAATACTCGTATGCGCTGCCGTGGAAGGATTGTGTGCCGCTCTTGGTGACCATGGAAATCTGGGCCCCAGCGGAGCGGCCATACTGCGCCTGGTAATTCGAGGTAAGCACTTGGAACTCCTGGAGGGAATCGAGACTCACGGTCACGAGCGAACTGCCATTCGATCCGGTATCGACGTTGCCAGCGCCATTAAGGGTGACATTGGCTTGGTTGCTGCGCGAGCCGTTGACATAGTTGCTGCCAAAGTTGACGTTGGACTGAGAGTAGTCGTTGAGCGAATAGACGCCGGGAATCAGCCGCAACATGAACAGCGGGGAGCGGCCGTTGACTTCAACGTTGTGCAGTTGCGTGCCGACGATATCCTCGGAGCGCTGCGCTGTCTCGGTTTCCAATTGCTGGCCCTGGGCGGTGACTTCGATGGTCTGCGAGAGCTGGCCCACCTGCAATTGAATGGTGCCTACGTTGAGCGCGCTGTTGGCATTCAGCACGATTTCGGACTGCTCAAACTTCTTGAACCCGGAACTCCGGACCTCCAGGGCATAGACGGCGGGTAAAAGCACAGGAAATAGAAAACGGCCCTGCCGATCGGTCTCGGTGGTGTAGACGGCTTTCGTGGCAGCATTGATGACGGTAACTTTGGCGCCCGGAACGCCGGCCTGTTGCGGGTCAACGACGCTTCCCGTGATCGAGCCAGCAGTGGTTTGCGCACGGGCCGGATCGGATAAAGCAAAAACCAACACCGAGGAAAGCAACAGGACCGCACTCGTTTTTCTAAAGTGAAGTTCCAATGACATGGCAACCTCCGGCGGGCACACGAGCCGGTATTAGCCGAGGTTTTAGACACGGAAGGGCGGGGCGTCAATTAGGTGAAAACCCAATATCACTGCAGGAAAAATATGTGTTTGAAATAGCTTCTCATTCTTTCGATGCCTGCCAGAATCGCTATCGACGATGGCCATCACTGTTCGTGCCTGCGACCACCTGATCGACCGCTTCCACAAAAACGACGTCTAGAAGACTTCTATTTCTCAGACGCCTTGACCGGGTAGCTGTCTCCGAATAAAGGAAAGCCCGACGGGGGTACGTGTTTCTGGTCTGTTTCCGCCGTTTCCAGCTTCGCGTCCGGGCACCGAACGCAACCCCGCCACCGGGCTTGAGGCGGCCTATCGCGAAGCGGACCGGTTTATCGAACACGTTCTACAACTGCTTGCAGCTTGAGAGAAAAATCCTCAAATTATAAGCTCAAGAAACCAGAGCGCTCCTTTTCATGTTCAATAGCCGGACAATGACAGGAGGAAACAGGTGAACGGAAAAACGAAGCTTGGCCACGTGGTGGCGTGTTGCTGTGCGGCAGTCGCCGCCTGTGCGGCTTGTCCGTTGGCGTTCTCGCAAACCGCGCCCGCATCTTCGGCCGAGAGTCAGAAGGCCTGTGAACCGATGCCGCCGGCCTGGGAAAAGTTGACGCCCAATCAGAAGTCGCTGCTGGAGAGGATGTACAACGATTGGGCGTACCTGGCGAAATACCGGGACGCTGATGCGGCGTTGCCGCCTGCCGCGCCGGGTGAAACGCGCGTCGTATTCATGGGCGATTCGATCACGGAAGGCTGGAGCATGAAGGCGACGGCGACAACTCCGGATCGCGGCGAATTTTTTCCCGGCAAGCCGTATGTGAACCGCGGCATTTCGGGGCAGACGACGCCGCAAATGCTGGCGCGCTTCCGTCAGGACGTGATTGATCTAAAGCCGAGAGTCGTCGTCGTGCTGGCCGGCACGAACGATATCGCCGAGAACACGGGAAAAACCACGTTGAAGGAAATCGGCGACAATATCGCGTCCATGAGCGAACTAGCGCGCGCGAACGGCATTGCGGTGGTTTTGTGTTCGGTTTTGCCGGCGAGCGACTTTCCCTGGCATCCGGGTCTCGAGCCGGCGCCGAAGATCAAGGCACTGAACGCCTGGATCAAGGAATACGCGGCGAAGAGCGGCCTCGTTTACGTGGACTACTACTCGCGAATGGTCAGCAGCGAGGGTGGTCTGAAGGCGGAGCTGAGCCCGGATGGCGTGCATCCGAACCGCGCCGGATACGAAATCATGGCGCCGCTGGCGGAGGCAGGAATTGCAGAAGCGTTGAAGAAGCAAGCACGCCCCTGACCTCGCTGGCGCAGAGGAGGAGCGAGACTAAGCGGTTTTGCATGGTGCCGGTATGCCGAGACTGATGGTGAGACGGACGAACGGCCAAAGTTTGCAACAACCGTGGTGTAACGGTCCGCAGTCTTTTTCCCCCATGTCGCCAGATTGATGCCCGTTCGGTTTCTCGGACTCTCTTCCCTCGAACTGGCGGGACAGGATGCCCACGTAGGTAGGCAGGAGCGGTACCCCAAGGGTGCGGGCGTTCCTGGAAGTTCCATCGGTCAGACAGAGAGAACACCTGGTCCGCCCTTTACACAAGGAACGTGAAGCCGACCTTCCAACTCACTCCGGAGCGCGTCAGTTCGCCGTGCAGATGTGTACGGCAGAGCTCGACCCGCTCATGAGAAGAAAACGCCGTTGCGTTCGCTGCCAATCTGAGCAAAGCTGACGAACGTCGACGCCGGATCGGACACAAGCCGGAAACCGTGACCGGTGCTCACGGGCGTGGTCGCGGTGACGGCGATAGTAACGTTAGAGACCTGGAAAAAATCTCCAGCAAAACCATCGGATGTCAATCGAATTGATCATTCCGCTCGCAAACCCCAGCGGCCGGTCGGAGCTCAGGCTGTTTGCAACTGTGAAAGCGTCGAACACGGAGCAGATGTTTTCTGCCTGCAACCTAGCCCTGCCAGCGCCCAAGTCCACGGTAGCACTTCCTGGCGGCAGCGCAGTGGTCCAGAAGACGAGGCTCTCGGAAATCCCGGCATCCCAGGAATGGAACCCGAGTGGACTTCCCGGCGAAACAAAACCATTTCCCACCGGACCCGGCGGCAGGCTGTCAAGTCATATGAACGATAGGGTGCCATTGCGCGCGATCCCATCGACACCTACGAACATGCCGGTCATGAACCGCCAGTCGGTGTGAAATCCGTACGTTGCCGTCTCTCCCGTAGCCAGTTTCGTCCCCTGGCCCGTAAAAAAAATCTCAGCTTGGGCGATCATTCCCTTAAAGTCTGTGATCGTCGAAGGGTCCGCCGGTTCGGTGACCGGTGCGGGAAAGAAAAAATGCCCTCCCGGAGGAGTGGTTATGTGCGGTATGGGCCGTGGCAGGTGGCGGCAGGATCCCACGTCATCTTCTTGTTCTTGAGCGAATACGGGCTGACCCAAGCGCTCGCGGAGCAAGAGTCCGGCTCCCGCTGTCGCACCTGCCGCTCTGAGAAGAAGATTGCGCCGGCTGAGGCGCTCAAGGGGAAGCCTTTTCGAGGGAGCAGAGTTCTTTTCGATCATCGTCGTTCTCCTTGCAATAGCCCGACAACGCCGCACAACAAGCTGTGCTCATTGACGAGTCATGCTCGCAAACTGTTTGAAATGCACATAAGACGAACCTCAAGGAACCAAACGAGAGGGGAGTCCGGGGAACCCGGCGCAATTCTCCGACCGTTTGCTTGGGATGTCAAGGCGCATGAAGTATTGGCGAACGAAGTAGAATAAAGTGTGAATGTCGACCGGGCGGAGAAGCATACCGATCGCATATAACACCTCTCGGGTGCGTACCGAACCCATCGATAATCTCTCTCGGCCCGCAATCGAGGTTCCCCTCACAACGGTGTGATGTTCGATCCCGATTGACGACACACTTTCGCTTGAGCATGGAAACGTCCCGAGGAAATGGGCTGGTACGAGAAGGGATTCCTAGTTTACCTGTAACGCCACGGCCAGCTCCCGAACGATTGCTGCTGTTCCTCCTGCAGATGGCCGAGCCCGACGACGCGATGGCTGTCAAGCTGGAGATAGATGGCTCGGCGGTCCTTTTGACCCGGGCCTACTCTTCCATAAGAGAGCATCGGGAGTCTTTTGTGGGATGGTATGCCGATGTTTCCGCGCTTGATCCCGACAGGACGCATTCTGTTCGCCTGGCCCTGCCGAAGCTTGCAGCTGGGCGGTTCCAAGGGAAAACGAGTACACAGACCAGCTGGCGCCGTAGAGCCCCCCTGCTTTTGGTGTTTCGGTCCGTATTTGGGTATTGCTGCCTCTGCGACGAAGATGTATGATCTAGCTAGCTTAAGCTAGCTAGATATTGCGGCAGGGGGGAGGCTATGGCTGAAGTTGGGGCCTTCGAAGCCAAGAACACGCTGAGCGCGCTGCTGGACCGTGTGGAACGTGGCGAGGAGATCGTTATCACGCGTCATGGAAAACCGATCGCAAAGCTGATTCCCAGCACGGGCGGAATTGATCGCTCCGAGGCGCATGCCGCCATTCAACGCATCCGAGGACGTGTGTCCCAGGTCAAGCTGGGGCAATTTGATTGGAAGCGATTGAAGGCCGAACGGGATGCAGGCCGACCGTGAGCTTAATCCTAGACAGTTCAGTTACAGCGGCGTGGGTCTATATGGATGAAGTCAACCATGCCATTCGCAACGTTTTCGACCGTGTCAGCAACCAGGGCGCTTGGGTCCCTTCCCTTTGGCGGTTGGAGGTTGGCAATATTCTCGAGATGGGTGTACGGCGCGCACGCCACGATGCGGCTTTCCGCGATTCTACTTTAGCTGACCTTCGGCTTTTGCCGATTCATATCGATCCCGAAACTGATCGACAAGCTTGGACAGCGACACTGCGACTTGCCGAGCATCACCGCCTCACCTTGTACGATGCTGCATATCTGGAGCTAGCGCAACGTTGCACTCTACCTCTCGCGACGCTGGATACTGAGTTGCGTGCGGCGGCCAGCGCTGAGAACGTGCCGCTCCTTGGCGTCTGACACCGTGAACACGTGCATTCTAAGAATGATTTATGGACAAAAGATGACCAGCGAACCGTCTGGTGACATCCAGCCTGGGCCGTAATCCCGGTCAGGCACAGGAATGGCGAGACTTGCCTGGATAAAATTCCGCCGGCAAATCCCTGAGCCGGGTTTTTTCGCCATGGCTCCCTCCGCTCCCTCCTTAAAGAATCACACTACGGCTTGAGTTCCAGGGCAGCTTTACCCGTCTCGAAATCAACTGGCACAGAAACGTGGTCGTGAACGATAAGCCATTTGCCGTCGATCTTCCGCAGACCGCTGGTCACACGAAGCCAGATATCGGACTGCTGGCCGTTTCTGAGTTTTCCGGTGAACCTTTCCAGGGCGTGGATCAAGCCCACATCACCGTCGCTCAAAATGCGCATATCGCGATACTCAACATGAATGGCGCCGTCGTACTGGGCAAGGAACTCCAAATAATCTTTCCGATACGTGTCTTTGCCTTTGTACTGAAGTGGTGGTACGACATCGTATGCAACTATGGCATCTCCGGGCGCATAGACCGACATGATGCCGTCGATATCGCGGGCTTCGAATGCTTGCGCCCATCGGTCGTACAACGCTCTGATCTCAGCTTCGTTGCCGGGAGAGAGTTGCCGTGTGTCTTGAAATAACGCGTTCAGCCACTTGCCGTTCCTGTTGACCCACACTGAGCTGATGTACACCGGCGAAGGAACGGGCTTCCCGTGATCCGTGCCGACCTGAGTCGCGTTGTAGGTGAGCAGCACGACCGTTGGAGCCAGCCGCGAGAAACGAACTTCGCTCATGGAAAAAGATTTGAGAGTGTAATTGGGGTCGCTAACGGTCTGTGCGAACCTGCTTTTGTCCCAAACCCCATATTCTGCGACGTTCTGAAAGTCGTCAGCGAGCAGGGCCGCATCGGCTCTGCTGTCTCTATCCACTGCGGCCTGCCAGCCCCTCTTTTCAAGTTCGACGACAATCTGCTCTGTGCCCTCGGGCGCAGTCCCTTTGGTCCGTTCCTGAACAGAGATTGCGGAGGGGCCAGTGTCGCCAGGTGCGGCCGAGCGGTGCGAGGCGACCGCTCGCCAGTCCCCGTTTTGCCGAATGAAGGTGTCGGTAAAAATGATCTGCGGGGTAAGCGGCCGGCCTTTGAAAGTTCCGCGCTGCACGCCGGTGCCCGTCACAACCGTGGCGGCACCGTAGGCATGGACCTGCATGTCCGAGACCTTTACGGATTCAAACTTCAGGTCTCCTGATTTCAAAACGGAGAAGATGGCCTGCTTGTCGCTTCGCTGCCCATCCTCGCTCGTGTCCACATAAGTGTTGGCGAGAATGAAATCCAGCGTGGACGTGTCGGCCTTCTGCAAGGCATCCACCCGTTTATTTTCCAAAGCGATGAGAGCTTGCACGGTGGCGCTAGTTTGCCCGACGGGCGTCTTCTTCGCCGTCTGCGCCGACGCAGAAACAGCGAGAGCCAGCGGCAGCAGGAGAGTGATTTTGCGCATCCTAAGTCCTCCTCTCGGTGGAGTTTGGGAAAGATCCAAACACCAAGAAACAATTTGAATCCCGACTTCCCCTTTCAGCCTTGAGGTGCTGGTCCAAGCATTTATGTGTCGTACTTCGCATAGACCTTCATCAACTCGGAAAAAAACTGGGCGCTGCCGTACGGGAAATGACGGGCGGTCGTTTCGATATCGGCGAAGAATCGCTCGAAGCCAGCGGGATTTCCTGAGTTTAAGAAGCGCACCGTAGCTCGCTTCAGCCAAATACTGTCTGGTCAGGCAAAGTGCAAAGCCACATTCTCATTGCGATTCTCTCCTTGCGCTGAATATCAAGCGCTAGCGCCAGTCGTCCACCACAAAAACGTCTGCGCGTTTGTAGGCCGGTGAATCGGGCCGGTGCATCGCTACGCCCTGGATGTCTGTGTGAAACCCGCGCGCAACCATGTGGCGATGAGCCTAATTCCGGCTCAGGTTCACGCCGGCCTCCATGCGCCGCAAGCCGCGATCGTCATCATAAGGGCTACGCTGAATGTAAATAACTGTTTGCGCATAGATGCTGGGGCTCGGTTGACGCAAGTTGGAAGCAGCATACCAGAGATTGCCGGGTCGGGACGTGGCTTTAACGGTTTCTGTCGGCGCTCTCCGAAAGTGACCCAATTGTGTTCTTAAGAAGCAGCCCACCCAAGGAACAAGCTTTGGAATCGAATTTGTAATCGCAAACGGGCGAGAGAGGTTGCTGGCATGGTGCTTGTGGATTCGATACACCCTGCCGAATAGGAAAGTCCGACCCCGGAGCAACTGCGGGTGGTCAAAGTTGCCTTGCGATACGCTTGTATAGCCGCGTGGCTCGCCCGACTAGGTCTCGTACGGTTTTGCCTTGCGCGAGTGGCAGGGGGCTCGCCTCAACTGGCATGGGCCGCGACGAGTGCGTTCGGCGCTGGCGTGTCCTCGGCGGTGCAACGGATCGCAGGAGAGATCCGCAAGCTGCCCGCACCGATCCTGCCAGTCGTGCGGGGCCTATGGTCGCAGCCGAAGAGTTTCCTGAGCCTGGGACAGCACGTTGCCGCGCTGCCAGTCAGTGCGGCACAAGCCGCGGCATTGAGCTCGCTCGGGGATCTGCCGCTGGGTTGTGCTTTCGGGAGACCATCATGCGGAGCCGTACAGCAATTGGCAACGCGACCTGGCACAGCTCTCATCGCGCGGGCGACATGTAGTGGCGAGCGACGCCGGACACTGGATCCATCTTGACCGTCCCGAGTTGGTCACACAGGCGATCCGCGAGGTGGTGGCCGCTGCACGATACAATGCGGGGATGGAAGCTTCCACGCAAACGGTCCAACAATAGATATGTAAGTCCTCTGTTCCAAGGAGAGGAAGTCATGCCAGCGAAGAAGACAAAGGAATGCGACGCGACGGAAATCGATCTGCGGTATGTGCCGGTAGTGGAAGCCTTTGCCGAGCGTCGAGGTGTCAGCCGGGAGAACCGAAAGGGTTTCGGCTCTGGCGCCCTCAAGGTGAAAGGGAAGATCTTCGCGATGATGTCGTCGAAGCGTCAGTTCGTCGTGAAACTTCCGAAGAACCGAGTCGATGAGCTCGTGAACCTGGGAAAGGGGCAGCGCTTCGACCCCGGCCACGGAAGAATAATGAAGGAGTGGTTCGTCGTTGGGGAAGGCAAAGAGAACTGGGTTGAACTTGCCAAGGAAGCCTACGATTTCGTGAAGCAAGGGAAGCCATGACAACGCTGCGGTATCAAGACCGCTTGGATCGCATAGCAGTCAGTTGCGAAGGACCTTGGCATGTGGATACGACATCAACTCGCTCCTGCCTAGTCTGCTTACGGGAGACTTTGGTTTGTCGCGTCACACACAACCTCCAGTGCTCTCTTTGGCGTAGAATGTAGGGTTTCGGAAATGCCGCCTATCCGGAGGTGTCGGATGGGACTGATCTCTGCTGAGAACACACCGCAGCTTTGCTGCAATTGTTGGAACATTCCGTTTTGTGTCGCGCTCCTGTTCGCTGTCGGGCTTATCGGCTGCACCAATACCTGCTTCACGTTCACTTCAAACCCGCCCACCGGCACGATCAATATTAAAGCGGGCGATCCCACGCCCGCTTGCACACTCACGAAGGCGAATGGTGCCGTCCGCTTGGTGCTGAAGGCAGTTCCAATGTGCAACTCCTGCTCGGAATCTAGCCGGATCCAACACATCTTCGTGAGCATTCGAGGTATCGATGTAACTTCAAGCTCGATTGCAGACGAAGAGTCGCCGGATTGGCAGAACCTAGCCCCACAGCTCGCGAAGCAGCCACTTCAGGTCGATCTCGTGAGAGACACTGCCGACCGGAGTGCTGGAGAACCATTGGGAGAAATCGTGACAGTCCCGGCCGGCGTGTATCGTCAGCTGCGTGTGCGTTTCTTGCCAGATCCACTGGCGGCGGAAGATCAACTTCCGGAAAAGAATGCGTGTGGAAACACCGGTTTCAATTGTGTCGTCATGACGGACGGCCGCGTTCAACGGCTCCAGCTCGATGGCCGTTCGCCAGAACTCCGCATCATGTCAGACAGAATTGAGGGCGGTTCTCTTTTCCTCCCTTCTGGTACCGACAGTGATTTGGTTATCGAATTGAAACCGGTCTGGGCGTGGTTTTCATCTACCGATGACGGTGTGCGTCTTCTTCCCGCGCTTACTGGTAAGGCAAAGGTCGGCCGAATCGAATTCGATGAATTGGGCAGCCTGGAGAGATAGAGTCGTTCGCGATTCCCTCTCAAGGTTGGCTCAAGATTGAATTCACAGGGTGCCCATGGCAAGAATCTTGGTAGGTTGGACCTCAATGAGGGTCAAATTAGGTCGTTCCGCCCGCAGCGGCAGCTTGCTCAAAGATCTTCACGGCCTTACCCACTTCTGCTACTCCGAAGATCAGGAAGGTTGCATTGGTGTTGGGTTCAGTTCCACAGTAACCGTAGTTGATGTTGATTCCCGCGTCTCCGAGCCGAGATGCGCCACGCGCCAACTCCCCGGGACGACGGGGAAGTTTGACCTGCGCAACTTCCGTCTCTGTGTAATCACTGCGCTGGCGATCCAGAATGGCCTTGGCTTTATCCGGATTACATCTTGTTCTCCATTTGTCAATCCAGCATTGCGCTCCTTCATTGGAGCGAAACTCCCGAAGAGTACACCCTGGGTGATTCGCAATGCGCCTCATCGATGATTCCGGACGGGTCGACTACCCGGAAACTAAGCCCTGCCGCGTCTGCCGCGTGCCTATCCTTGACATTTCAATAGGCTCCTTAGGGCTGGTGGGTTTCTAGATTCGTGACTCGTGATTCGTGGAAGAGGGATTTCTTGCTGCGCTCAAAGTATTTTACAAAAAGCTCTCAGGATCTCTTGCACAGCGCGTAGGCGTTCTATTCGTCGTGCAACATCGTGAGGGTGTTCACGCGTGCTGCTTGCGCAAGCGGGGACCAAGTAGCAATGGCTACCAGGAAGAGCAATCCTGCCGCAGTGAACGCAAGGGTCCCGAGATCAAGCGGCGCGACGTTGAACAGGAAGCTTTGCGTGACACGCGCAGCAAGAGCGCATAAAAGAATACCGGGAACGAGCCCTGCAGCCGTAAGCGTAAAACTGTACCGGGCCACGAGGCGAGCGACAGCCCGCGGAGTCGCGCCGAGCGCCATGCGAATGGCGATTTCGCGCCGGCGCAATTGAACGAGGTAAGCGAGCGTGCCGTAAAGTCCGAGGGCGGCCAAGGTCATTCCGACGACTGCAAAACTGTTCAGCAGCCATGCCACAAACCGCCGGAGCTTGACTGAATCCAAGATACGCGCCGGCAGGGTTTCCACATCGAACAGTGCAACGGAGGGATCCTGTTGGTGCAGAATTTCGCGAACTTCCGCTGTGACGTCCGTCTTCCCTGCCTGGCGAATAACGAGGAACATGGCCGAATTGGGCAGTTGAAGCTGGGGCCAGTAGATTTCCGGCCGGGGTGGCGCACCAAGTTCGCGGGTGGCAACGTTTCCAACAACGCCAATAACCGTGGCCGGGTGGTCGCGGCTGCCAGCAAAGTCACCGTGGCCATTATTCGCCACGAGTTTGCCGATCGCGTCTTCGCCTCGAAAATATTCGCGTACAAATTCCTCATCGACAATCACCACAGGCGGAGAGTTCAGGTCATCGTGTAGCGTGAAGGTGCGGCCTTTCCTCAAGGGTATTTTCAGGGTCTCAAAATAGTTTGGCAGGACCTGGTCAACTCGCGCGGCGGGCCGAACTGCCGTTTCGGGGCGTCCGGGAAGGTACATGTCGGCAGTGTAGCCTCCGCTACTGAAAGGCAGAGAGACGCCTGCCGAAGCCGACTCGACGCCTGGAAGAGCAGCGACGCGATCAACTAAGTCACGGAAGAACGAAGCATGCGAAGCGTTGGTGCGGTAAATCTTTTGTGGGAGCTGCACAGACGCAGTCCACACGCGGTCCGGCGAAAAACCAGGCGAAACCTCGAGCAATTTCACAAAGCTGCGGCCAAGGGCAGTAGCCGTAAATAGCAGCGCAACGGCAATGCCAATTTGTCCGGCCACGAGAATGCTACGCCAACGAGTCTGCCCTGTCGTGGCACGGCTTGCGCCTGCCCTGAGGACCTGCTCAGGAGATAAGCGTGAGGAGAGGATCGCAGGGAGAAGGCCGGCAAGAAACGTGGAAATGATGCACAGGCCCAAGGCAAAAGCGAGCGCCCAAGGTTCGATTTGAGTCCGATCTATCGGACCATAGGTGTTGCTCAGCTGAACCAAAGCAACGGCGAGACCGAAACCCGCGCAACAACCTATAGCTATAAGCAGCGCCGTCTCCGTCAGAATCTGCTGGAGGAGCCGTCCTGAGCTTGCACCCAGGGCCGAGCGCACGGCCAGTTCGCGGCTACGCACGCTGGAGCGCACGAGCAGCAGGCCCGAAACGTTCGTGCAAGCGATCAGCAGTATGCAGCCCACTGCGCCAAATGCAAGAAAGAGCCATCGCCGAACGTCTTTCGTTTGCTCAGCAAGCATTGGCTCGACCGAAAAATGCCACCCGGTATTCTCCAAGTAATCGTCCGGATATTGTGCCGCCAAGTGGTGTCCTACGGTTCGGACGGCGGCGTTAGCATTTTCTGGAGTAACGCCCGGCGCCATTCGTGCCAGCATCCACAGCCATTTGTTACCGCGCTCATTATCTGAGTACTGCTTGGGGCCAAGAGCAAGCGGCACCCACATTTGCGTAGCTGGGTACGGAAAATTGAAATCCGAGGGCATCACGCCAATGATTTGGTAGGATTCCGCGTCAAGCTGCACGGTTCGGCCGATGATTTTGGGGTCCGCTGCAAACTTGCTTCTCCACAACGAATCGCTCAGCAGAGCCACTTTGGGGGCGCCGTAACGATCGTCATCAAGAAGAATCGTGCGTCCAAGCTGCGGAGGAATTCCAAGGATCGAGAAGAGGCTTGCAGATGCGTTCACAGCGTCGACATGTTGCGCGTATCCGGAACCGCTGACACTGCTTAGGGTGAAATCGTTAAAGTAATAGGCAGCCGTTTCGCTGAAAATGTCGTGATGCGCGGTCAGATCGGCGTAGTCCGGCGCCGATACATTCGCATGGCCAAGTTGTGAGGAGGGAAATTCGTTGTGGACGTAAACCAGACGATTTGCTTCCCGATACGGGAGAGGTTTGAGGAGCACATCGTCTAGCACAGCGAAGACCGCAGTGGTTGCGCCGATTCCAATCGCAAGTACAGCGACGCACAGAAGCGTCAGCGAAAGGTTTTTTCTGATTTGGCGGAACCCGTAGGTAAGGTCGGACGTGAAGCCGCTGGCGGTGGTGCTCATGGCCTCTACCCCTGTTGTATTTCCGCGGTACAACTTCCATCATACTAGAACTTATCTAACTTAACTTAAGAGCTTCCAGCGAACGGGGCAAAATCGTGGAGGCAGAAGACGTTGTCGGTGCTGTACTCTACTTGGCACAGACAGGTCCGGTGACCGGAGAGGTGCTCCACGTGGGTGGTGGTGCTCACGCTGGACGTTGCTAGCCGCCAGACAGTTCCTTGCCTTGCGACAGTCGATGAAAAAGACGCGCACACGGGGCAGAGTCAGAAATGCCTCGCGCGCCCACTTCTCAACCAACTGCGGCGGAACCATGGCCAGGGCGGTGAAGGGCTTGCGCTGGCTGTGCACGTGGACGGCACCGAGGGAGATGAGCGTTTTGCCAGTCCCGCACTCTGCGATCACCGCTGCACCGCGGGCTTCGTTCCAGCGTTTCACCACGCCCATGATCGCGAGTGTTTGTGCCAGGAATGGCTTACGCAGGAGTTGTGTGATCAGAGGCGAAGGTGGATCGTCAAAGCCGTGCAAGGGTGGGAATGTCTGAACAATCCGTTCACCCAGCCCCGAGGACCACGCACGGAGATACGCACCGATTGAATCGATGTCCTTCGGTAATGGCATAGTCTTCCCTCATGGACTTGTTCAGGCAAAACAGATAAGTGGTGCCGAGTCTGCTCTCAATTTGTAGGTGCTATGATTGGCTGGGGCACCAAAATGACAAAGTTTCTTGCCGGCGTCGGCCTTATCATTCTGTCCGCGGGTCTTTCCTTTGCACGGAAGCCCCTCGTGATGTCGCAAGTCACTGAATTTCAGGAACCGGAACTTGTCATGGCTGGAGAGCTAAAATACCCGGTAAACAGTGTCGATAAGTTGAGCGGCATCAGTCGCTTTGAAGTTGATACAGCGTCTTCGCCTCAACCGGCATCATATGGGTGGGGCGTGAAGCGCAGCAAGTAGAAACGGGCTCGTGGCAGCCTGCATTGCCAGACCCTCCAGTGATCCGGCCAATGCAATGTGCGGTTCAAGCGCCCGGCGCTGCGTCTGGAGTGGCCATGCCAGCAAACGCCAATGCCCCGAAACCCGCACCTGATTCTCAGCAAGACAGGCAATGCGTTCTCTCCTCCGCTCTGAGCGCCATCTTCCGGGGGAGATTCTGCCGGATTCTTCTGCAAAACCGCAACGCGCAAAAGTATGAAAAAGGCGAGACTCTCTACGATATCGGCCGCAACGAAGCCTCCTTCTTTTTCATTTGCAGCGGCGTAGTGAAAGTTGGAACGATCACGGAGACCGGCGAGGAAGTCATTTTTGACGTCCGCAAGGCAGGCGAGGTGGTTGGCGAACTTTCTGCCTCCGCAGCGCCTCGCACCGACCGGGCCGTGGCCCTCGAATTCACGGAGGCCGTCCCCGTTTCTTACGAAGAAATCCTCGAGACCATTCAAAAGAATCAACCACTTTTGCGCGACTTAATCCAGTTGTTTTGCGATTCGCTCTTGAACGCTCACGAACAAGTGACCTCCCTTGCCTTTCGCGACACCATGCACAGGCTCACGAAAACGCTCCTGGACCTGGCCGGGCAGCTCGGTCGCCCCAACGGCAATCGCGTGGAAATTACCGCTCACTTGACCCAGGAAGAACTCGCCCAAATGGTGGCCGCGCGACGAGAAAGAGTTTCCCTCGGATTAGGTCTCCTACGCCGTTACGGCATGATCGAATACACGCCCCACGGCCATTTGCTTGTGGATCCCGCCGCGCTCCGCGATTACAGCGCGAAGAGCTAGATCTCCTTTGAGACTCCGTGAAATTTGCGATTAGGAATTTCCGATAAGGGACTCAGGTATTCCCCCGACAAAAGTGTTATCTGCATAACAGACAGGACTCTCCCCAATAAGTAGTGTTACGGCCGTTGCCCAACCCTAAGGTCTCCGCGACGAAAGAGGTGTCCCGTGTCGTCCAGAAGAATTTCCTTCCCTGCGGTGTTTCTTTTCCTTGCCGCATTTGCACTTGTCCTGCGGGGCCAGACAACTCGGCCTCTCTCTAGCCACGCTATGGCAAACCGCGCAATTTCCCAATCAGGAGGGTCGGCCAGCCAATCCCAATGGTCCGAAGATCCCGTTCAACTGAGCGCAATTCAGTTGGTCAACCAGGGCCGTCAGACTTTTCGCTTCGATACGTTTGGGGACGAATCTTTCTGGGGCGGCACGCTCATGCTCCACCAGGCGATTGAGGGCGCCAAGTTAGGCGGCGTCGGGCCTGGCGTGAGCCCCAAAGCCGCGCTGGGCGTTGGGCTCAAGGTGGATGTGGACGCGCTCCCTGCCAATCTTATTGCCGCCTTGAATCATGGCAAGGTAAATCTCGATGATCCCGCAACGACGCTGGCTCTTTTGCAATTGAACGCGGTCGTCGGGGTCACCGGCTTCTTCAATTCATCTGGAACCCTTCAGTCTGTTGGGATTCAATGCGCTTTGTGTCACTCCACGGTTGACAATTCCATGCCTGACTTGTGCGCTGGCGCTATTCAGCCTAACCCTGGCACGGGCTGCATCGGTCATCGCTTGGATGGTTGGTCGAATCGGGATTTAAACGTGGGTGCAATCATTTCTCTCGCCCCTGACCTCAGCGTTCTTGCAAACCTTTTAAGCACTGACCAAGCCACCGTGAGAACCGTTCTGGGTACCTGGGGCCCGGGAAAATTTGACGCTGAGTTAGTTCTTGACGGCAAGGCTTTCAATCCGCAGCAAATGACCGACGGCGCGGTAACCGGCACAAACATTCCCGGTGCAACGTTGATCCCGCCAGCGTTTGGCCTAGGCGGAGTCAACCTCCACACCTGGAGCGGCTGGGGATCCGTTCCCCACTGGAATGCCTTCGTTGCGAATCTGGAAATGCATGGAAAGGGCAGATTCTGGGATCCCCGACTGAACAACGCAGCGCAATTCCCGATTGCGGCCGCCCATGGCTTTGGAGATTTGCCGCACATCGATCCTGACAGCGACGTCATCACTTCCAAGCTGCAAGCCCTTCAGTTCTACCAACTCGCAATTCCTTCTCCGCAACCGGCGGCCGGTAGCTTCAATGCCGCGGCAGCAAGTCGCGGCGACGCGCTGTTCAGCGGCAAGGCCAGATGCAACAACTGCCACGTCGAGCCACTCTGGACTGACGCGGGTTGGAATTTGCACACCGCCTCGGAAATCTGCATCGACGATTTCCAAGCCAATCGCGCCCCGGATCAACGCTACCGGACGTCGCCCATTGGCGACCTCTTCACGCACTTCAAGGGCGGCTTCTACCATGATGGGCGTTTCGCCACGCTAAACGATGTCGTCGATCACTACAACGCTTGCTTGTCTCTCGGCCTTACGGCGTCCGAGAAAAGCGACCTGATTCAGTATTTGCTGAGCCTGACGTTCGGACCCAAGAATTCCACGCCTCAGTCAGGCCAAATGTCTTCCGGCTCGAATGAGCAATAGCAACAAAACAGGTTGATTTCGGCTTTTTCTCTGCAGCCGAAAGTGGAGACGGAAAGCAAACGGGACGCGTTTGAAATCGCTTTCATACGATAGGCAACATTCACTTTGAAAAGGAGAACGACATGTTCCACTGTCAATTCCGCTCGAAAACCCCCAAGCCCAAGAGCAC
>QHYI01000017.1:960-2018 GCA_003223245.1 Acidobacteriota bacterium | reverse complement strand
CTCGTCCTTGGCCTTAGGTTACAGCTCCGCAGGAGTGGTCCTGGAGGTTGGGTCTGGCGTAAATGAGTTTGCCGTGGGCGACCCTGTGGCTTGCGCGGGAGTAGATCATGCTAGCCATGCCGAGATGAACTGGGTTCCCAAAAACCTGTGCGTGAAAATCCCCCCTAACGTTGACTTCGACTCAGCGGCCTCAGTAGCTTTGGGCGCCATCGCATTGCAGGGCGTACGCATTTCGGAGGCCAAGCTCGGTGAGCGCGTGGCCGTAATCGGATTGGGGCTTGTGGGTCAGCTTGTGGCGCAGATTCTCCACGCGGGAGGCTGCGTTGTATGGGGGCTGGACCCTGATCCGGATCGCGTGAGGCTGGCCCGTGAACTCGGCGCGGACTTTGCTTGTGTAAACCGCGACTGGGAAGAGAGCCCGTGGAGTGCCTTGTGTCAGCAGGGAGAGGGAGCCGATGCCGTGATCCTAACTGCGGCGACCCCCTCAGCGGAACCTATCCAATTGGCGGGACAGCTGGCGCGGGACCGAGGCATAGTAGTCATCGTAGGCGACGTGCGTGCCGACATTCCTCGCGCACTTTACTACAAGAAAGAATTACAAGTGCGCTTCTCACGCTCCTACGGGCCTGGCCGTTACGATCGCGAGTACGAGGAGTGTGGCCGTGATTATCCTTACGCCTTCGTGCGCTGGACAGAGAAGAGAAATATGGCGGCTTTCCTGGAGCTGGTCGCGCAGCAAAAGGTGCGCGTTGGGCCTTTACTGACGCATCGGTTCAGCGTCAACGAGGCCTCGGAGGCTTACAGGTTGCTGTCGGGCGAGAGAAAGGAGAAATACGTCGGAATCCTCCTTACTTATGATCATGCGTCACCACAGGAGAAGAGAGTCCTGCTTGGGCAAGAATCACCACCACGGCATTTGACAAAAGGAATGGGTGAGACGGTCGGCGTGGGATGGATTGGTGCCGGGAGCTTCAGCCGAGCGAAACTGATGCCTGCGCTGCAAAAAATCTCTGGTGTCCGGCTTGTGGGCTTAGCCAATGCGACCGGTATTTCGGCGC
>QHYI01000017.1:0-843 GCA_003223245.1 Acidobacteriota bacterium | reverse complement strand
AATGAAGCCGAACTGAACCAGATAGCCGAGGTTTATGCACGTTCGGGGCGACTCCTGACTGTGGGTTTTAATCGTCGCTTCTCTCCCTTCGCCCAGGACTGTACCAAGCTGTTCAGAGACCGCGTTGGACCGCTGTCCATGCTTTACCGGGTGAGTGCAGGACCTTTGCCGAATAGGCACTGGATTTATGACCCTGCCCAAGGTCATGGCCGAGTGATTGGTGAGATCTGCCACTTTGTAGACCTTATGGGATTCTTGTCTTCGTCTCTCCCGGTGGAAGTCCAGGCGTGGCCCGTTGACTATCTTGATGCCAACCCTGAGGACAACATTCACGTGCACATTCGATTTGCCGATGGTTCCCGGGGCCAGATCTTCTACCTTTCTTCAGGTAGCTCCGGTGTGTCTAAAGAACGCATCGAAGTTTTTGGGCAGGGGCAAACCGCGATATGCGAGGACTTTCGGACCTCCCACTTTCACCGGGGCAACCAGCACCGACGAAAATGGAGCTTCTTCCAAGAAAAGGGGCATCGAGAAGAGCTCCGTGCATTTGTCGCGGCTGTGCAGCACGGAGGAGAATCGCCCATCCCATTTGAGAGCCTTTACACATCCACCCTGGCCACCTTCCGCATTCGCGAGTCGCTACAATGCGGCAGGCCCTTGCCGGTCCATGTCCGAGGTCCCGTTTAATTATCCTTTATTTTTTATCCAAGAACGCGGACTAGCCTGCCCTGGCGTTCCGAAGACGCGTAAGTGAAGGGATATCGGGAATTGCCTTCCCCTCGACAATCGCGCATGGAATCGTTGAGCATAGGGCCTCGGCAATGTCTTTTCCGAATTTGCTGT
>QHYI01000016.1 GCA_003223245.1 Acidobacteriota bacterium | reverse complement strand
CGAACGCGGAACGATCGTAGCGAAATTGAGCATTGCTGTGCGGCGTCGCTACGATGTGACGAATTCCATCTTTTGCTGCGGCCACGACCATCTCGACGGCGATGACCCAGCTTGAAGCACCGTCATCCACGCCAGGCAGGATGTGAGAATGAATGTCAATCATGCTAATCGAGAGTTTCGCTCCCTTCGAACACAGCCAAGATTATACCCACCGGCTGCGGCACAGCTTGGATCGATTAATCCGCGAGTCAGTCTAGCATTTGAGCGCCGACGGCAGCTTCTGGCACGACAAAAATGTCTGGGACCAAGCTCGTGAAAAAGTAAAGTCGTCCCTTATCCAAAAAGCGCGGCAGTGCGCCCCGGTGTGACAACCCCTCCATCGCGAAGGAATTCCCTCGAGCCGCTGGGTCTGCGCCTGGGTTTTAACGAAGTCTAGGGGCAAGTCCAGAGCATGCTCCGGCTCCAACAGGCTTTCCGGCAGATTGAACGCTGAAGAGCGAACGCCTATTGAAGGCACAAACATGAAAATCATGATTGTTGTGGGAGCTAGGCCAAATTTCATGAAGGCCGCTCCCTTAATTGCCGCTATCCGCGAGCACAATCAAAGGACCGTGGCGCATTCGCCCGCGGAACAACCTATTGAAGACCAGATTGAAGGAGTCCTCGTCCACACGGGACAACACTACGACGAGGCCTTGTCGGGCTCGTTTTTTGCCGATCTCGGCCTGCCGAAGCCAGACGTACATTTGGGCGTCAGCTCCTACTCCCATGCCGTACAAACAGCGGAGATTATGCTGCGATTCGAAGTGGTGCTTATGCGGGAGCGCCCGGAGGTGGTTGTCGTCGTGGGGGACGTTAATTCCACACTAGCCTGCGCAATGGTGGCGGCAAAGGTTTCATACGATTCGGATGAAACAAGGCCCATGATCGCGCATGTCGAGGCCGGCCTGCGTTCCTTCGACCGTGCGATGCCGGAAGAAGTAAACCGCATCGTGACTGATCACCTTTCTGACCTGCTGTTTGTGACCGAGGAGAGCGGTGTTCGGAACCTGAAGAACGAAGGTATCCCGGACAATAAAATTCGTTTCGTGGGTAACACCATGATTGATTCTCTTGTCGCCTATCAGAAAAAAGCGGACCGGTCCGACATCCTTGAAAAGCTAGGTTTGCGAAACGGATCAAGCAAGCCCCTGTCAGCGAGCGGGACCAGCAAGTACGCACTTTTGACTCTCCATCGTCCTTCGAATGTTGATCATCGAGAAACGTTTCTAAGCATTTTGGAAGGATTGAGGGAATTATCGGATTCCTGCCCTATTTTCTTTTCGGCTCACCCGAGAACTCGGAAGCGGATCACAGAATTTGGGCTTGAGCCTTTTTTTGAATTCAAAGATGGGAAAGCGGAGGCGAATGGTCCGAAGGATCCTTCTCCGCAGAAAGGGATTTATATCCTCGAACCTCTTGGGTATCTTGACTTTCTCTGTCTGATGAAACACGCCGTCCTGGTGGTCACCGACTCTGGAGGAATCCAGGAAGAAACCACCTACCTGGGAGTCCCCTGTATCACGGTGCGGGAGAACACGGAGAGGCCTGTTACTTTAAGTACCGGGACGAATACGATCGCTGGTACTCAGACCCAGAGGATCCGGAATGCCATCAAAGCGCAGACGACAACCGGACCAAGGGCTCAAGCACCGGAGAAATGGGACGGCAGGGCCGGAACGCGAATCATAGAGGCGATCCTGCTCGATCTGACGCGAAGTAGGTCGACCATGCGTTGCTCATTCGAAGACACCTCGCGCAGTGCCGACTCCGTGCCGATACCTGGGTAGGAGAACGTCAGAGGGCTATAGAATGACAACGAGCCAGTCGCAGAGCGCTCGGCAGGCGTACCTTTAGGGGCTTCACATCTAATACACACTGAATCTGGGGAACAGAACACTTTTCGTCCCAGAAACTTCGCACGGCGACTTTATTCCGAAGACCCTCATCCGCAAATAGAGGTTCGCACTTGCATTCCCCGGGGTCGGTGTGACATCATTCTTGCAGCCTTATGGCAGAAAGAAACAAGCTCGCGCGGCTTTCTGTTCTCGTCTTGCGCAACCGTCGCGAGGGTCTTCTCAAACTTTTGCCTCCGGGGGAAATCAGGGAAATCCTTCGCGGTTCCTTGACGGAGCGTTTTCTGACCTGCGGCAAGCCGGGCTGCCGATGCGCCCGAGGTGAGCGACACGGACCGGTCTGGTATCTGAGTGTCAGCTTAGACCAATCACACCGAACGGGCACCACGGTGCCCGCCGATCAACTCGAGCAGGTGCGACGCGGCATTGAAAGCTATCACCGTGTGAGCGAGCACCTGGAGCAAATATCCGACATTAACCGCGAACTGCTGCGCCGCGCGAAGGGCCCGCGGCGAGCGCGTGCACTCTGAGTGTAAAGTGCCGTTCAGAAAGCGCCGCTTCCCGTCTGTTGCTTCACCCGGTCCGCGGCCCTGACCCGGTATCCCCGCTTTATCGACTGGGTGGGCCGCTCTCGTCTCCGGCTTGGTCCTGAGGCCCGAAAAACGGCATGCGAATCTGGCCAACCCCACCTCCCGTGGTCTAATGCTGTGTTGAGACCCTTTGAACGACCAGCGAGGTGCCCTGCGCGAGTTTCTGCTTTTCGTCCTGGTGCCCTCGGTTCTGTTGATTGCTATGCTAGGCTCGAAGAGCCATGCGAGTTAAAATCAACTCTTCGAGGCTTGTAAAGCCAAACTAATTCCCATGGAGCAGATAGCACTGTGCCAACAGGATCCTTTGCAGGTGACGAATCGAGGGTGGACCTACCTCACGAGCAACTCTGGCGAGTGTGTAAGCACTTGCCTGATGATTACGAGCCATATGGAACCGAGGAGCGCGCCACCGGCGATTGCTCCTCCGGATGCAAGTGGTATCACACCTTGAGTGGCAAGGCCTCATACGATTGGGGCATTTGCGGAAATCCCAAAAGCCATCGCGCCGGACTCTTGACATTTGAGCATCAAGGCTGTCCGCGATTTGAGGCGGACTGAATAAGATATCACTGCTTTGAGACCCCATTCTCTGTCATAAGTGAGATTAAGAAATTTTTGGTGCCTCATCCCTGACGCACGAACCACGAGCTCAATCGTCACGCTCGTTGAACTCCCATGGCGGCCAACCACGGGGAAAGGCGCCGTAAATATTGCTGTACGCAAGCACGATCGCGGGTGCGGGCTTGTGCTTTAAATCGTCCGTGGCCTCGCGGTGCCTGTTCGAGTTCAGCTCTCATTTTTTCGATTTCGTAACTCCTTCGACCGTCCGACCTATCGGAGGGAAACTCGATCAAGTGCAGTCGCGGCAGACGATACCGCCAATCCAACAACCTATCCTTCAATCGGCGGAAGATCATTTCATAGACGGGCGTCAAGTCGGCGCGCTCGGAGACCCAGAAACTTCCCATGTAGAAATGTATATATCTTTCTCTTTGCGGTCGAGACAAATAATATTTGCGGCGCGCGTCAAAGCCGGGGAGCGCGGCGCGAATATGATTGACGTAGACGACCTGCTCGTAGGATGGGTCCTGGAAGATCAAGGAATGCTGGAGAAAGGCCTGTTCCCGACCGTCCGTGAGGGGACCTTTCATTTCGTCAATCAGGATCTGTTACATATTCCGTTTTTCTCACCACAGATAGCGAATAATTTGCTTGCCAAAATAGAAGGCATTCTTCCGAGATCGCAATCCGTAGGACTTTCAACAGACATACCGTTATCTTCCGCCCTCATACATGCATTCAATTCGGCAGAAGAGATTCAGACCCGCTTTCAACATAGCCAAATAGAACCATTGCACGTCTTGGCGGCTCTGCTGGCAGAGGAATCGAGTCAAGGCGTCAAGCTGTTGCATGACTATGAAATCACGCAAGAAAAGGTGCTGCTAAAGGTGGGCAGTGCCACCGAGAATTAACTGGACGGTATATTGGGACGACCACTCGCACGAATCATTCAGCACGACATTGTAATCGGCACGCGAGCGGCACCCTGCCAAGGCCTTTG
>QHYI01000182.1:16816-21531 GCA_003223245.1 Acidobacteriota bacterium | reverse complement strand
ATCGTTTGGTTGGCCAAGGCTTTAGTGATCGTGACATCGCAACGAAACTGGATCTTACGGAACTCAGAGTCCAGGCCTGCATAGCCTGGATATTGCACTTCCTGGGGTTCACGAATCGGAACGAACTAATTCGCTATGCTGCAGGTCCGACGGTAATGTGAAGCGGCTACAGAAACGGAACAGCTTCAGCCTCGGATTGCCATGGATCTCATGGTTTTAGGAGAATTCTTATGATTGTCACTTCAGTCGGTGTTTTGAGTAGGCACCTGAAACCGCTTTGCTCGCGCGACAACCACGTAATGAAGCACGAATCAGCTGGCTCCAAGGCAAATACCGGGGACCGAGCGTCGTACCATTGTGGCATCGCGGGTTGCAGCGTTCGATACAGTTCAACCGACGGATATGTGGAGGTTTCGCGGTTTGAGGCGAAACTCCCGCTTCGAAGTGCCAAAGTAGTTTCTTTAAGGGCCAAGCACCGCATCGAGCGCGAAGACGCAGAACCTACTCGGTTCTTTGTTGTTCCCTCGCGCGGGGCTCATGCTCCTGTCCGACGTACAGGTTCTGCACACCCAAGACGCCAGCGGTTCTAAGTCACACCACTCAAACCCGACTCGCTACCCGCGAGGGGGAATATCGAATTTCTCAAAAAGGAGAACTACCATGTCAGAACAAAATAAAACTATCGTCCGTCGTCTTTTTGATGAGCTTTGGAACAAAGGCAATCTGCCGGTGGCAGACGAACTCATTGCTCCCACCTACACTCACCATGATGCATCGACACCCGATCTTGGGCGCGGCCCCGAGAGTGAGAAGAAGAGAGTGACGCTTTATCGGACCGCTTTCTCCGACCTTCGATTGACGGTCGAGGACATGATTGCCGAAGGCGAAACAGTGGTGGCCCGGTGGTCTTGCCGGGGCGCCCATAAAGGCGATCTCAACGGGATTGCACCAACGGGAAAGCAATTCGTCATCTCCGGAGTAAGCATCGTCCGCTTCGCTGGCGGCAAGATGGTGGAAGGCTGGATCAATTGGGATGCTCTGGGCCTCATGCAGCAGCTCAGCGTCGTCCCTGCACTCGGCAAGGCCAAAGCTGCGACGGCGATAAGGTAACTATACACACGTAGTTAAGAAAATCGCAGTGCCCGATCACAAATCGGGCCTTATATCCGCCAGATCGAAGCGATCTTGGAAGAGTCTTCAAATAAGAAAGGCATCTACACATTGTCGCCACGACAATATCGCACTGGTCCCCGGCCCGGTCGATTTCACTCTGCTCGTCCTTCCCCATTAGTTGTTTTCACAAACACGGGAAGTAAGTAGGTAAGGTCCCAATATAAAATCTAAGGAGAAACACACATGAAGAGCTTCACAACGTTTGTTGCGATCGGGATTTTGACTCTGGCTGCATCCGGACCGCTCTTTGCCCAAAGTAATCCACTGGTTGGAACATGGAAGCTGAATCTGGAAAAGTCAAAATTCAATCCCGGCCCAGGACCAAAGAGCATGACACGTACCGTCGAAGCGCAAGGCGATGGAGTCAAATACACCTTCGACGGAGTTAGCGCGGATGGAGCCGCCATAGCCTACAGCTTTGCAGTGAGCTTTGACGGCAAGGACAATGCCATCACAGGCTCAATGCCTAGTGGGGCAGACAGCATCTCCGCCAAGCGCATCAACCCCAACACGTTTGAGGCGACTTCGAAACAAGGCGGCAAAGTAATTGGTACATCTAAAGTCGAAGTTTCCCAGGACGGAAAGATTACGACCGTGACATCGAAGGGTACTAACGCAACCGGACAGCCAACGAACGACGTGTCTGTTTATAACAAACAATAGGCTTTCGGCAACGCCATCTTAGAAATCCAGCAGAGGCAGAATTTCACAGGCGGCTCTTTATCGGGCCGCCCTTTTAGTTTCTGCGGACGCGGTTCCTCATTGCTCCACGGAAATTACGGTTACCGATTTGGGCGCTACTTTCACAGAAAGCTTCCCGCCCTCGACTTTCGCGGAAACGGGCTTGGGCACGACCGTGTTGGGCGCGTCGAAGGTGTTGACGCTGTCGACCTTGGGCGCGGTCAGGGTCTGTCCAGCGACCGATTTAGCTGTGATGTCGGCCAAGCTGATCTCAATTTCGGCGGGTTGTTCCGGATCGATATTGGTGATTTCCAACCACAGCTTGCCAACCGTGTCTTTCGCTGCGATGGCATCCACCCGCGGCACGGTTATATCTTCATGCGTGTAGGTACCTGCGTCGAAAGCGACCGGCAGGAAGATGGCGTCCTGGAAAGGCACGTACATCTTATAGACGTGATACGTCGGGGTCAGAACCATCTTGTCTTTGTCCGTCATAATCATGGCCTGCAGCACGTTCACCATTTGCGCGATATTGGCCATCCGCACGCGGTCGGCGTGGCGGGCAAAGATGTTCAGGTTAAGGGCAGCCAGGATGGCGTCACGCAGGCTGTTTTGTTGAACCAGGAAGCTGGGATTTGTGCCGAGTAACGGAGCGTACCAGGCGCCCCATTCATCCACAACCAAGGCAACCTTCTTTTGCGGGTCGTATTTATCCATGATCGCCGAGTGTTTGCTGACTAGATCTTCCATGTCCAAGGTGTACTTCAAAATCTGAGCGTACTCGGTCTCGCCGAACCCAACAGACGCAAACGAGGGCGGCCAGTGGCCGACTGTGTAGGAGTGCATCGATAGGCCGTTGATGTCCCAACTCCACTGGTGATTCTGGTAGGCCTTCATGATGGCTTCCGTCCACTCGGTCCAGCGCGGTTCACCGCCGCCCGGCCCTACGGCGATCTTCAGCATCTGTTGTTTCCCTTGTTGTTCCGGATGGAAATTCCTGACGAAGCGGCTATAGATCTTGAGCTGGCTGAGATAGTAATCGGGCGTCATGTTGCCGCCGCAATCCCAGCTTTCGTTACCAATGCCGAGAAAGCCGACCTTATAAGGAAGCGGATGACGGTTCGCAGCGCGCTCCTTGGCGAGGGTAGTCGGCTGAGCGGTGGTCATGTACTCCAGCCATTCCGCGGCTTCGCGCGGAGTCCCGGAGCCAACGTTAATGGAGATGTAGGCCTCCGCATCGATCTGGTCGAGGAAGTCCATGAATTCATGTGTTCCAAAGGCATTCGCCTCGACCACCCCGCCCCAGTTGGGATTGAGCGTTACCATCCGCTGTGGGCCGATGCTGCTGCGCCAGTGGTATTCATCAGCGAAGCACCCGCCCGGCCAGCGCACGTTCGGCACCTTGATTTCTCTAAGCGCCGCAACCACGTCGTTGCGGATGCCCCGGGTATTAGGGATTGTGGAATCTGGACCTACCCATATACCGTCATAGACGCCGTGGCCGAGATGCTCGGCGAACTGCCCAAAAATATTGCGGTTTATCTTCGCGCCAGCCTTGGACCCATCCACTGACAATTGCACCTTCTGTGCGGCAACAACTGGCGCATTCGCCGCCGCAAATATGAGAATGAAACCGAAAAGAAGCGCGGGCAGGAGAGATGCATCTGTGCGAGTGAGGAGTATAAATTTCACGACAAAACGACGAACAAAAATCAGCCATCTTTTGGACAAAAGTTCGTTTGCCCGGGGAGCAGAGAGTTCCCTGCTAGAGGAGTCGAGCGGCGGTCCTGATTTACGAGAGAGTGCAAGAAACATTCGTTGTTCTCCACAGCTGTGCGACACCTAAGTGCAGCAGAAAAGCGATGAAGGCCGAACCCGCGCTATTCCGGCAAACTGATCTGGCGCTCCACTCGGAAGTGTCCCGTTACACCCGCCGCTCCAGTTTCGGGCTGCCCACCGCCGATGCTAATCGTATAGTCACCGCCGGCAATAATCGGCTGGCCGTCTTCGGTCACCATGCCTAGATCGCGGTCCTTCAGCTCGAAATGAACCTTCTGGCTTGCGCCCGGATCCAGGTGAATACGTTGAAAGCCGCGGAGAGCCAGCAGGGGCGCCCCTTTCACCGGGGGGAATTTCAGATAGAGCTGCACGACCTCATCCCCCGCCACTTTTCCAGTGTTGGTGACCGTTACGTCCGCGCCGACGGGGTCGCCCGCATTCACCGTAGCCCGCGGGAGGCTGAGTTCGCTGTAACTGAAGCTTGTGTAACTCAAGCCATAACCGAAAGGATACAGCGGCTTTCCTTTGAAGTAGCGGTAGGTGCGGCCTTCCATGGAATAGTTCTCAAAATTTGGCAGCTGGCTAACGTTCTTGTAAAAGGTGACCGGAAGCCGGCCGGCAGGATTGTTCTGCCCGCTCAACGTTTCAGCGATCCCCTCGCCGCCTTCCTCGCCGGAATACCACGCTTCGAGGATCGCATTCGCGTGCTCACTGGCCCAATTCACGGCGACCGCGCTCCCATTCATGAGCACCACGACCAGAGGTTTTCCGGTCGCAGCTACGGCTTTGATGAGGGCTTCCTCGGGCTCGGGCAGATCGATGCTGGTGCGGTCGCCGCCGAGAAAACCGGGTTCGGTCGCCGGCATCTCTTCGCCTTCGAGTTGGCTGGTGATGCCGACCACAGCAATCACGACATCGGCATCCCCTGCGGCCGTAACGGCTTCGGGCGAAGGAGTATCGTCAACCTTTGCCCAGATCAGCTGTGCGCGTGGCTGGGCTCCGCTCGACGGCGAGTAGTTGACGTTCATCGCCAATTTTTCGCCCTTGTCCAGATGCACGCGCCCGAGCTTCGCCTCGACTCC
>QHYI01000182.1:0-16778 GCA_003223245.1 Acidobacteriota bacterium | reverse complement strand
GGTAGTCGCCGGAATCCGGCGGCATCAGGAATCCTGTCCATTGCACACCGAGCGACTTTTTTCCGGCGGCTTCCGCAGGCAGGTTGCTTTCGCTGAGGTCGACGTTCGCCTCAACCCGGCTCACGAACGGTGTCGGCTTCGCCCCCGGCTCCAGTCGCATTCCCTCCCAGTTGCCGTACTCCGCTTTGAGACCGGGTTTGCCATCCGTGGTCGTCAACAGATTGTCGGGCACCGGAGTTCCTTCGTTTCGTAGGAACTGCGTTCCCGCGACAAACGTGATCTTTGCTTTCGGGAACTGTGCTTTGAGGCCCTCGAGCACGGAAACGGTATGCGTCGGCACTCCGGTGTAGTTACCGAGCAAGACCTTCGTTTGATCAGCTAGCGGGCCGACTACCGTTATCTTCGCAACTGACTGGAGCGGAAGAGTGCCGTCGTTCTTCAATAACACGATGGACTCATCGGCGAGCTTGCGGGCTAGAACGCGATGTTCGGGACTGTCGAGTGCCTTTTCATCAATCTTTGTATACGGAACCATCTCAGGCGGGTCAAACATGCCTAGCCTAATCCGCGCGGTGAACAGACGAACAAGGGCCGCATCAATCGCGCCTTCACTGAGGTATCCCTGCTGGACAGCTTCGATGTACGGCTTGTAGTCGTGGTCATCGTTCACTTTGCTGAGGAAGTCGATGCATTCATTGTCCATGCCACGCTCCAGCGAGACGGCCGAGGCCGACGGCTGGGTAGGGCGATAGTGATGCCCTCCAAAAATGTCGCGGACCGCTCCGCAATCAGAAACTACGTAACCCTGAAATTGCCAGGCTTCACGAAGGGTGTGCTGCAGCAGGAACTCGCTAGCGCACGCGGGCTCACCGTTGATGGCGTTGTACGCGCACATCACCGAACCAGCGTGCCCCTCTACAACAGCAGCGCGAAACGCCGGCAGATACGTGTCTTCCTCGTCGTGCTTGCTGACATCCACGTCGGTGAAATGCCGGGTGGGCTCTGGGCCGCTGTGCACGGCAAAATGCTTTGGGGTCGAGATAACGCGGTAATAGCGGGGATCAGTGCCCTGCATGCCCGTGACAAAGGCGACCGCCATCCGCGCGCTCAGGAAAGGGTCCTCGCCATAGGTTTCCTGGCCCCGGCCCCAACGCGGATCACGAAAGATATTGACGTTGGGAGCCCAGAAGTCCAGGCCCTCAAAGATATCCGAGTGCCCGGCCCGTTCCGCCAGCGCGTGCTTAATGCGTCCCTCGATGCCGATATCGATGGCCATGGCATGGATTGCGGGGACGTCGAATGTGGCTGCGAGCCCGATCGGCTCCGGGAACTCCGTCGTGCCATCCACGGCGACACCATGCAGGGCCTCACTCCACCAGTCGTACGCCGGAACTTTGAGCCGTGGAATCGCGCGGGCCTGGTTCACCAGCTGCGACGCTTTCTCCTCGAGAGTCATTCGCTGTACCAAGTCAGCCGCGCGCTGCTCTGGCGACAGGCTTGGATTCATGTACGGTGGCTTCGCAACCTCCTGCGCAGTAGCAGCGCAAGTCACGAGGGCGAGGCACCCGGTGAGGACCGCGATCATGCGCATTCCCGAATAGTTCATGTCACCTCTCCTGGGAGTCCAGCAATTCTGTCGTGGACGCGACCAAATGTATGCATACGAAATCGCAGCGCCGCAGCGGTCTTAGTAGCGGAAGCTTGCATTACGGTTTCAAGGGCGGCGGAGAATTGGACATCTGCCGAGCGATGTCCCCTTGGTCCTTTTCGTGCAACTCGCGAACTTTTGCGAACTCCCTCTTCGATGCTGCAGAGTCCCCCATTTGCTTGTAGATCCTTCCTAGGCGGTAGTGGGCATCGGGCTGCGAGGGATCAAGCTGCTCTGCGCGACGGAGTGCGGAGAGAGCCTCGGGAAACTCCTTCCGCTCGGCGAGAATGATGCCCATGTCCAGATACGCAATGCGCAAATCGCTTTTCAACTGCACTGCCTTCCTGAGAAGCGAAAGCGCCTTTTCCGGGTCGTTTTCCTTCATAGCGATGTCTCCGAGGTACGTCACCGCCTGGGGATTTGCCGGGTCAATGTTTAGCTCTTCCTCGAATGCGCTCTTGGCCTCGCCGTAGTTGTGCTTTTTCCAGTACAGATATCCGATGCCAAAATGCACATTGGGCTCGCGAGGCGCAACTTTTGCGGCGGCTTGAAATTCCGCAATGGCTTCCCCAGTCCTCCCCAATCCGTCCAGTGCCTCGCCAGTGAGGATATGAGAGGCGGCGGAATCCGGATCTTGTTCTTGAATTTTGCGAAATTCATCCAGCGCGCAGGAGTATTGCTTTGCCCAAAGGCAGCTCTGGGCCAATACTTGGTGCAATTGGGTATTCCCTGCGTCCGACTTAGCCGCGATCTCCAGGTGTTTGACTGCCTGCTCGAACTGCTTTGCTCCGTAGTAGCTAAGGCCGAGAAGCGTTCGCGCCTGGAAGTTGTTGGGATCGGCCGCCAAGGCCGCGCGAAACGGGGCGATGGCAGCTTCAAACTCCCCCTGTTTGAATTCGGCCAGGCCGAGATCGAGCTGGACTCCGGGAAGCTTGGCATTCACGGCTAGCGCTTTGCGGTAGGCGGATGCGGCGTCTTTGTACTTTCCTTCCTTGGAAAGAAGAACTCCGAGACTCGCAAAAGCTTCCGCATCTTTAGGGTGATCGCGCAGCCACAGCCTCCACTCACGCTCCGCGCCAGACAGATCCCCTTTGCGCTCGAGCGCTATGGCCCTGCCCGGAGTCGGGGTCTGAGCTTGGACGGCAAGCCAGGACATAAGCGCAAAGGCGATGCCAAAGAAGCATGGCTTAGTCATGGCCGGCGAAAGGATCTTCAGGGAACGTTTCATTGTTTGAGGATTTTTCCATCCGCAGCGAGGCGATCGAGCCAGCGGCGGGCGGTCGCCGCGCCCTTGTCCTTAGGATGATTTTTCAGAAAGTTGCGAAGCGTTTCGGCGGAGTCCTCATAATTGCCGACGGCGGTTTGGGCTTGCGCCAGCAGAAGCTCGATGGCGGGCTCGCTGCCATGCGACTGCGCAAGCGCCAACTGCGATTGCTTGAGCGCATCGTCGAACTGTTGCTGATGATAGAAAGCTTTGGCGAGCGCGTAGTGCGTATCCCAACTGTTGGGGGCAAGCTGCGCCGACTGTTGCAGGGGAGCGATGGCAAGATCGAAGCGTTTTTCGTTGACAAAGGCCATGCCGAGCGCGGAAAACGCAGGTGCGTTTTTCGGGTCCATCTGCGTGGCCTTTTCGAGCAGAGCTTGCGCCTTCTCCGACTGATTGCGCCGAAGAAAAAGGACGCCTTGGAGATAGAGCACATCAGGATGGTTGGGCGCGAGTTTGGAGGTTACCTCGAGAAATTTCTCGGCGTCATCGAGCTTGTTATCGTTGAGGGCTTTCAGAGCTTTGTCCAGAGCTTCCTTGGCTTTCGGCGCGAGAAGAGGGCGAGCAGCCACACCCAACGCTTCGGGAGAGGCGTCTCGCTGAAGAACGATTTCTTCCTCGGCTTCGACGGCGACGGGGAGGGAGATTTCTTTTTGCGCATAGCGGTAGCCGACGGCATCCGCAGTGATGGTGTATTCGCCGAGCCGGTTGAGGATGAAGACGACTCGGCCCTTGGAGGTGGTCATCTGCTGAGTGAGCTCACCGAGATAATACAGCTTCACGGTGACCAGCGGCCCGATGAGTTGGCTAGAACCCTCCTTGATCGTTATCGAGACCTCAGCGCGATTACCACGGATGCCGCCTTGGTCAGCGGAGCGATCCTGGCAAAGAGCAGGCGCGGCGAAAACGAGAAGACACAAGAATCTCCAAAGAACGTGAAAGCGAGAAGAAGCGAGCGGTGATGTTTGGCGCATGATCAAGCAGCCCTCCTTACTCGCGATGCCAAATTTCTGAAAAGGGCTGATCGAAGGCTCGGCCGCTTGGTCTCTCTCTCAAGGGCCTAACGCAAGTTTTTCGCGGGCGCTTACGTCGGGCTGAAGCCAAGCCTCCTGAAGACCAATGTAAAAGCCATGCGTAGCGCCGGAAGGCGGTTTTTTCCACTTAAAAGTTATAGCCGAAACCCCAAAACGCGAGAGGAAAAAGCCCCGCTCGCAGGGGCGTTTGCGAGCGCGACGAGCTGCGCACTTTCTTCTAGGAGACTCTAGAAGTAAACTTTGCCACCGAGCTGCAAGATTCTGGCGTTGTAAGCTGACGTGAACTGGCCAAAGCGAGTGTCACCGAAACCGGTATCAACGTTCTGGAACTGCGTGTGATTCCAGGTGTTGAACGTCTCAAGGCGCAACTCGAAGCGGCTGCCACGGGCTTCGCTGAGCGTAAAGTTCTTGAAGAGGGACATGTCCCAGTTGTCGCGGCCCGGCCCGCGCAGGGCGTTGTGGCCGAGATTGCCCCAAGTTCCCGTCACTGGACGTGCAAAGGCACTCGCATCGAAGTAGAGAATCTGCTGATTGCCAGTAGTAAGGGCCGTGTGGGGATAAGAGATCTTGCCAGTCAGGTCAGGCCGGCTGCTCGCTCCGCTTCCGAGGAAGTTCTCCACGCCGGTGCCGGCGGTGAGATTGATTGGCATGCCAGATTCCATAGTCACAATACCGGACACTTCCCAGCCACCGATTGTTGACTTCACCAGGCGACTCGAGGTGTGTCGGAAAACCGGGATATCGTAGATAAAGTTAGTTGTGAAAATGTGGGTCCTGTCAAGGGCCCCTGGACCCAAGTCAAATCTCCAGCCCCCATAAGGGTTGGACACGTTGGCGAGGTCTCCACTACTGCCTCCCGTAGAGGAGTCAATGGTGCGGGAGTACGAGTAGAGAACGCGCAACTGCACGTCCTTTACCTGAGAGTTCAAGTCCACCTGCAAGGCGTTGTAATGGGAGTTGGCTTCGTTTTCTGACAAAGTGATTTGAGTAAAGCCAGGATATGGCAAGCCTGTTGCAATCTGGTACGGAGTTCCAATCAAGCTCGGCAGCGCGCTCTGAGTCGGCAGGTTGATGTTGCGATAGTCGTTCTGGTGTCTGTTGGTGTTGCCCACGTAGGCAACCGACAAGACGGTCTTGGCACTTAGTGCGTGCTGAACACCCAAGCTATATTGATAGCTTGCAGGGTTCTTGTAGTTGTTTCTGTCCAGGCCGGTGATGCTGGCCGGGTTAATCGGCCGCGTGGCGGCGCTACCTGTTGAAGGCGACAAGCTGGGGTTGGTGAATTCCGTGTTATTGAGAGTGACGTTCAGGCTGAAGGGAATGTTCGGCCCCGCATTGTACATGTCGTTGCCCTGGATCCGTTCGTACATGATGCCAAAGCCTCCGCGGACAACCGTCTTGCCGCTCCCGCTGAGGTCATAGGCAAAACCGAGGCGCGGGCCAAAGGACGCCCAGTTGTTATTTACCAAGCCTTTGGGCACGCCGTTCTGGCCTGGGATCCCGATGCCGTTCAAATACAATGGAACACCGGCGAGGATGGAATTTGGGCTCGTTCCCAAGCCTGCGCTCACTGCGGAGCACCCCGGATCCGACGGTCCACTGCATATGGAGTGATTGGAGTCGAATGTAGCAGCCTTAGCCGGATCATAGAGCGATGGATAGAAATTACCCATGCGGTTGTTGGCTTCATACGTGTGCGGAGCGCCATCCCAGCGAAGGCCGAGGTTCAGGGTCAAGCGGTGGGTTGCGCGCCAGTTGTCCTGAATATACGAGGCCCAGGAAACGTTGTTCCAGAAGCCGTGGTCCTGCACGGCAAGTTCTTGATAGCTTTGCGGCAGGCCGAGCAGGAAATCAGAGAAACTGTTTCCGCTGTACGTACCTGCGTTGCCGGTGAAGGTGAATGCCCCTTGGGTCGTCCCAAAGAGATCCTGGACTTTCTTATAGATGGCCCAGCTCCCGCCAAGCCTAAACTGGTGCGTTCCTCTCGTCCAGGAAACGTCGTCGCGAATCTGATAATCATCGGCCTTATTGCGCCAAGGCCAGCTTGAGATCTGAAAGTTTGCGCCGCTCTGTCCGTTAAGGGTGATATTAGGAATGCGGCTCATGTTGTTAGGTCCGGTAAACAAGCGGGAATTTGCGCTGTTGTATCCGCTAGGGAGCGACAGGCTCTTCAAGCCATTCGCCGCAAACGGTATGATGTTGATCCGGTTGCCGTTGTAGTTGAAGGCGACTTCGTTAATGAGCCTTGGATTGATCGTGTAAGTCGTGTGCACCACACCGCTGTAGGACGGATTTCCGAACGTGTCTCCGACTGTCGGAAGGTTATCTCCGCTCCATTGGGCGGTGGCGTAGCCCTGCGAGATTTGCTCGGCAACGAAGTGTCCGAACACCGCGAACTTGCTGGTAAAGTTGTGATCGATTCGCACAACTTCTTCTCTGAGATTGGTCGGCACGCCCGAACCGCCGCGGAAAGTTCCGACACCGTTGCTGACATTAGCGAGTCCAGTGCTGGGAAAGATGCCGACCCCAAGAAGCGCGGTGGCATTTCCATTGATCATGCACGACGGGATCATGTTTCCCGGAAACGGTGAACCCTGTGTGATTCCCGCTGGCGCGGTTCCTCCCGGACAATTCGCGAACAAAACGGGCGGAGCAACACGGGAGGAAGAGGGAGCCATGATCGGGGTGGAAACCGAACTGAAGTCACCCCCGTAGGTTGCCGGATCGGGAACCGTCTGGTTCGAACCGGCACCGATAATATACTTGCGCCATTCCATGTTGTAGAAGAAGAAGGTTTTTTTCTTGTCGGGGTTATAGAGGTGCCCCAACGTAACCGGGCCACTTACGTTGAACCCAAAAATGTTCATTCTCAGCTTGGTTTTCGTGCTCGGGGCAGGATGGAAAAAATCGCGCGCATCGAAACCGTCCTCCCGGTTGAACTCCCAAGCGCCAGCATGAAGTGTGCTGGAGCCAGACTTGAGCACCATGGTCATGGTTCCGGCGGAAGAGAGACCGTACTCCGCGCTGTAATTTGACGTCAGGGCGCGGAACTCGGCGATGGCGTCGCTAGAAGGCGCGATGCTCATGTTGCCCGAACCGCCGCGGTCCAGGTCCTCACCTCCGTCCAGCAGATAAATGTTGTGAGCAGGCCGCAAACCGTTGAAACTCACGTTGGAGTCGCCGCCAACCGGAACGTTGAGGAGACCCGTGATGTTGCTGGAGGCACCGGCCGTCAGCCCGGCAAGAACATAAATGCTTCGACCGTTGGTTGAGATCTGAGACAACTGCTGGTCGGTGATCAGGTTGCTGATTTCTCCCGTATCGGTCTGCACGCGAATGGGTGTTGCTTCGACAGTGATCGTTTCCGACGCCGCGCCCACTTGCATCTGAAAGTCTAAGCGCACGCGATCCCCGACTTGGAGCAGAATGCCTTTTTGCTCCGCCACCTTAAATCCGGTGGCTTCGGCCTTGACGTTGTAGTGCCCGATGTGCAGGTCCGGCACCACATATTGCCCCGACTCGTTCGTCGTGATGGTGTGCACGAGACCGGTCTCCGTATTCGTGATCGTGATTTTCACGTTCGCAATTACTGATCCGGAGGGGTCCGTAACCGTACCCACCAGGGTCGCCTCTTGCGCGAACGCTTGCAAAGAGAGGCCGAAGAACAGCGCAACAAGAGCTACACGGTGTCGCTTTCCAAACCATTTCGCCAGAGAGGGAATACCTCGAAAACACAAAGAATTAAGTAGAGACATGCATTACCTCCGCACCCCGACTAAAATTGTGTGCACCGACCGGTGGCGTTAACGTACACGGAATCTCTAATATCGTTCTCTCTTTGTCAAGCAGTTTTTTCAATTCTATGAAGCTATTCCCCGCTCAAGCCTGTTCTGCTTTCAAATCGGGCCCTCTGGGTGGGGACTGCGGCATTGCGCCTAGTGCGGCACAGAAATGGAGAGCAGCCTCTCAATGAATTGCTAACCCGTTTACTCAGAACAGGTTGGGTTCCCCCTCTAGGCTTACCTTCCAAAATTCGGCGCGTGACGTCTCCTTCGGCAACGCCGCAGCCACTGTCTCAAGACTCGATTGCAGGCCACCGGCATTTAGGTTTCCAGCGAGCGTAGGTTACCGGCTCAGCCCGAAAGCGCCTATTGGGCCGAGTGAATCCTTAGGAACGGAATCCCACATCTTGCCGTCGGAACTTTTCATTTCGCGGAACAAACTCAAATTGCCGGACATCACAACGCCTGGGCTGAGATGCAGTGCAGGTGGGAGAGGGACCTTGTTCGTGAGGTGGTCGCTCATGAGGTGCACAGCAATTTGCCCTTGGCGATGCGGTTGCTGATAAATAGAGGCAGTGATGGTTCCCTTCTGGAAGTAAGGAGCCATTTCCAAGAAAAGGTCCGTCGTGATTAGTTTCACTTTTCCCGCCAAGCGCTGTGCCCCAAGGGCCCGGCAGACAGGAAGGCAATTGACTGTATTCACATAAAGACCGGCAATGGTCGGGACTCGCCGAAGCAAATCGAAGGTCTTCTGAAAGCTTTCGTCCTCGTCTTCGTGGCCTTCAATAACAGAGATGACTTTTCCGCCAGGACAATGACGGGGAAATGCTTCAGTAAAACCGTCTGTCTTCTTGCGATGGTCTTCGGCGCTGAGCATGCCAGCGACCACTGCTACCTTCGAGCCGGGTGGAACGAACTTACCCATCAGCTCACCGGCGAGGTATCCATTCAGCCGCGGCTCGACACAAACGATACTCGATCGACGACTCTCGGGAGCGTCTGTCGAGACGCAAACGACGCGTACACCCTTATCCTCCGCGGCGTTGATGAGCGGAGTGAGCCCTTTGGGGTTCCCCGCCGCGACGATGATCCCGTCCACGCTCGCCTGTAGGAGTTCTTTAAAGGCACTGATATCTCCTTCACCGAGCGCATGGACGGGGCGATGCAGAAATTGGATGCCGAGCTGTTCGACGCGGCGTGCCTCGTCCAAGATGCCGCCCCATAGCTGGTCGTAAAAAAAATGGATTTCCCTCGGGACACAGACGCCGATGCGTGCGCTGGCTTTGGCAACCGACAAGGCGCGGGCAGCCAGATTCGGCCTGTAGCTGATTTGACGGGCGACCTGCAGGATGCGTTGCCGTGTAGACTCTTTGATTCCGTCGCGCCCATGCAAGGCGCGGTCCACCGTGCCGATGGAAACATTCGCCATTTCTGCGATCAGATGAATTCCGCGTCTTGGTTTTGTCACCTGCTCGCTCCCGTGCTGCTCAGCTGGCTAGTTGCCGTTCCCTTTTCTATCTTAGCGCGAGCCAGTGGCAGCACCACGCTGGCCGTACGGGCCTCTTGAGAGAGCATCTGGGCTTGCAATCCTAAAAGTGCGTGATAGGATGCCACTGCCGTTAACGTAAACGGCAGAGCTTCTCAAGGATTGTACCTCAGTTGCGTCGGTCTCGTCGGGTTGACCGGCAGCCCCTTAGCCTCGTGCCAAAAGGGAAGACACACTGCAAAATGCCGATTATGTCGCGGGTCGATTTTGTTTGCGCAGGCGCTTTACGAATTGATTGGAGATAAGGTCCATGACACGTCAAGGTGATCTATATGAACCCAGGCACGAGCACAGATTCTCCTTCGGACTGTGGACCGTAGGCAACCGCGGGCGCGATCCATTTTGGCGATTTTGTGCGGCCGGTCATTTCACCTGTCGAGATTGTGCACTTGCTCGCGGAAGTCGGGGCTTGGAGTGTCAACCTTCATGATAATGCTCTGGTGCCTGTTTCTGGCGAATTGACACGGTTGGAGTGAAACGATCGGATCCGCGAAGCGCGCGGCAACCAGCCCCAGATGATTTAATTGGAAGTCTTCCCGAAGTTGACCGAATACCGGCGCGATCGAGAGTCTTCGGAAAATCACGCAGCCATGGGTGTCTGATATAAGGATCGACAGTGCGGTTGCCATCGAAATGAGCGGAGATTTGCGATTGGTCGTGACGAAGGCAGATTCGGCGTTCGCCCTTCCATTGAGGTATGCGTGCGATGGTTGTTGAAGTAGGTCCTGAAATCGAGCAGCTTGTTCTCGAGATCCGCCGCAGTCCAGAACAACATACGATCCAAATACTCCCGTCGAACGGTGCTGATCAGCCTTGCCACGAAGGGATGAGACAGTGGAATGTGGGGGACGGACTTGATTTCTGTCACGTCCAGTATCCGGAGGTTGGCTTGCCATTGGTGGAACCGATAAAGCGGATCGTTATCGGAGCTGAGGAAGTTCGGCATTCGGCGTTGCCCTCGAATGGCGCGGTTGAACATCCGACAAAGTGCGACACCATCGACCATTCCCGCATGGACGCTGAAGCCAATGATCCGGCGCGCGTATTGATCCATGACCACCAGGACCCAGTGGGTCCGCAACATGGCCGATTCGCACCTGAACAGATCCATGCTCCAGAGGCTGTCTCTCATGTGGCCCAGGAGGGCAGCCAGGAGGGACTGCCGGAACCCTGTCCCGGCAGGTAGTGATGGGCGAGAATCCTTCGCACCACGTCTTTGTCAATTTGAATGTGGAACACCACGGCGATCTGTTGAGCGATTCGCGGACAGCCCCAATTGGGATTACGTTGCTTCATTTCGACGACCGCATGAACGAGTTCTGCGCTCGGTCCTTTCGGGCCGGGCTTCTGGCGGCGCTTCGATGAGAACAGCATGCGGTATTTTTGCTTGCTCATGGCTTTGTGAATGGCTAGCAGTGTCGAGGGCTTCAGTACGATTGCAGAACGGAGCAGACGGGTTGGACGCACCAAGAACGCCATCAAGCCAGCGAGGATGCGGTCCGACGAGCGCAGATTAGGCGTGCGTTGCCGGTGGCGATTCACAATCGGCAGTTGGTGCTTGAGGAGAAGCGACGCCGCGACTAGGGAACGGACACCGCTGGGTCCGAGCAAGCGGGCCAGGGTAGCGACGAAGTGGACGAAAAGGACGACGACACGACGCATTGAAGAATGGTAGCAGGGCAGAGAATCGCAAGGAATTATAGGCGAAATAACAATTCGCCAGCCACACCTACGCGGGGTCAAGGTGTCCGCTTCTTCGCACCTGACGTTGCCTTCGATGACGCCGAGAAATACTTACCACCCCTCTTGAAAGAGCGGGGAAAGCCGCGCTGGGGACTGTGACGAGGTTCTGGGAACACAGGCGAGAATTACAAAGAAAACAAGCTCAAAACACATAAAGCGGCAGGCGGGTGATGCCGGCCAATCTCGAAAAGTCCTTGTCCAGAGTAAAGAGTGTAGCGCCGTGTTCTAAAGCAATCGCTGCGATCAGAGCATCGATGGTCGTAACCGCAACGCCCTTCGCTCGCGCAGCACAAAAAAGTGCCGCTGCTTCTCGATACGTCGAAAATCCCCTAGGTTCGAGCATGTCCCATTGCGACAGATAGTGCTCGAGGCGACTGACGTCACGCTTGAGACCCTGCAAAACTTCCGTGATCACAACTCCAGCGAGGGCGAAGGGGTCAGCATCGGCGATCATGCGGCGCAATTCGGCGCCTGCAAAGGAAGGTGACGAGCCGAGAAAATCGATCCAAACAGAACTCTCGACCAAAATCAAACGCGATTTCTCCGCATGGCTTTGAGATCCCCTTTCCAAATACCACTGCCGTAATATCGCAGAATGCCCTTTCGGCTCTCCGAACGGACGAGCAATTCCAAGGCTTTATCGACGATCTGGCGTTTCGTTTTGAGTCGCGTGAGCTTTCGTGCCTTGCGTACCAAACTCTCGTTAATGTCGATATTAGTTCTCATGGAATGATTATACACCACTCTTGAATATTTTTGTGCATCGTTTTGCGACATAGTATCGGCTGATGTCAAATCATCAAAGCTTTGAGGCTGCCCGAGGTTTGGAGCTGTCCCTCGCCAAAATCCCGGCCGACTTTAAAAATCAACAAGATACGGCGCGCGCTGCGTATCATTGTTACATGGATGAATTCCGGTCGGAGGAGATTTTCAGGAGGCACACATCCCGGGCGCCGGTCTCCCCGGCATCCTTCAGGCGCTAGAGGCAGCACGTCATCTCCTGGAAATGTATCGCCGGCAGCTGAGAAATGAGAAAGCGCGCCGTCAATTGCAGCGCCTCGACAAGCGCCTCCTCAGCGTTGCTTCACAACTGCAGAGGACTCACTAACGAGGAAAAAATGAGGGAAGATTGGCCGGTTAATCGGCGAGAATTATGAAGGAAGGACAAACCCCTTGCCCTCAAACATTTCGAGATTTTCGGGAGGCACAGTGAGATTGGGAATGGTCTGTTCTGCTTCTCATGGGCAATACCTCCTATGGTGCACATGAGAATGGAGCCACCTACGGCCCTATGGAGGCTACTTGTCCGGTTAGCCGACAAATCTTGGCGTCATTGGCGGAAGTATCGTTCCTTCCGCTAATCCGGTTCACATTCTAGCTCTGTTGAACGACGCAGGCCCTTCAGCGACAACCGACTGGGAGACTACCGGTCTTGCCGTTCCTCGTCGAATGATGTAAATTTCGCCACGCCGGACAATAATCTGCAGGACAACACTTTCGGTCAGATTCTTAGCGACGTGAGTCCGCGCATCCTGGAGTTTGCGCTGAAGTATACGTTTTGAATTTCGATCGATATTGCCCGCTTTGCGGGTTGAATTTGCAGCCGAGCAAACTTTGCGACATCGTGGTCGACTGAACTAGGGTTAAGCCCCTCATGAAGAATTTTTCTCGCCGTGAATTCCTGCAAAGCGCTTCCATCGTCAGTATCGGCTTGAGTGCGGGTCTGCGAACATCCCTGGCCTCGCCAGCGGAACCCCATTTGACCTTTCCCACCGAACCGCGCGCGCGCCTAGCGGTAACTTCCTGGCCGTTCCGCGAGTTTATCGACAGCCCCACGAATACGTATCGACAGACGGAAAAGCCGTGCATGGACCTCAAAGACTTTCCGGGCATGGTGGCCACCAAATTCGGCGTTCACAACATCTGCCCGCTTGCGGCGCACTTCCGCTCCACAGATCCTGCTTATCTCGAGGCCTTCCGCCAGTCGGTTCAACAAGCCGGTTCCCATCTGGTTGACCTGGGACTCGGACAAGGCAGTTTCTGGGATTCCGATCCTGCCAGGCGTCAAAAGGCGTTGGGCAACGGCCAGCATTGGATCGACCTTGCCGTCCAGTTGGGCTCTCCCAGCATCCGGCAGCACCTGGGCGGCTCACGCGGCGTCAAACCTGATGTCGAACTGGCTTCGCAGACTCTGGGACGCCTCGCGGAGTATGGAGCGGCGAAGAACATCCTGATCAATCTCGAAAACGACGATCTTCACAACGAGGACCCTTTCTTCATCGTTTCCGTGATCGAGAAGGTCGGCCATCCTTACCTGCGGGCCCTGCCCGATGTCGGCAATACCCTCGCCAATGGCGATCCCAACTACAACGAGCGCGGCGTAGCGGCCATGCTCAAACATGCTTACGGAATCTGTCACGTTAAAGACCAACTGGTGATGGAGAGCGGCAAGACTTACAACGTGGATTTGCCGAAGATGTTTGCGCTGGCCAAGGAGAGCGGGTTCAAAGGATATTTCGTGATGGAGTGGGACGGCGCGCCCACTGATGATCCCTACGCAGGCACGGAGCGTCTCGTGGCAGAGACATTGAAGCTTCTGAAGTGATTCGAGAAGAGCGCTTATGCTTCACCGGAAACACGGATTTGGGCTTGCTTTGCTGTGCGGAGTATTGTTCGCGCCCGCTGCGATTCGCGTTGCCGATAAAGTCCAGCTTCAAAGGAAGGACAAAGAGGTTGATGTAGTCGTCGACGGACGCCCATTCACGACGTACTTTTTCACCACTGACGTAGCGAAACCCTACTTTCAGCCATTGCGTAGCGTGCAAGGCACGATCGTCACGCGTGACTTTCCCATCGAGAATACGATTCCGCCCGAGCATATGAAGGACCTCAGTCTCGAACCGCACCAGCGTCCCATGTATTTCGGACATGGAAACATCGATGGCATTGACTTCTGGGGCGAAGCGGTGTTTAGCCACTACAGCGATGACATGGTCTTCGGACGCACTGTCTTCCGCAAGCTCGATGAAGTTCGAAGCGGCGATACGGGCGCGCTCCGAGCCGAATTTGAGCTAAAAGGGCCCGAGGGCAGGGTGGTGGCGGATGAGATCCAATCCTACGCCTTCGGCGGCGACGAGAATAGTCGGTGGATCGATTGCGAGATCACTCTCGTGGCCAATCACGGCTCAGACTTGACCCTCGGCGACAGCAAAGAGGGGACATTGGGCATTCGATTGGCCAAGGAATTGAATTCGCCACCCGGGCACATGGTGAATTCCGCCGGTGCGGAAGGAGAGAAAGCGATTTGGGGCAAGCGGGCGGATTGGGTGGACTATGATGGTACGGTGGCGGGCGAAAAATTGGGTGTCGCGGTGTTCGACAGCCCGCGGAGTTTCCGGCATCCCACTTGGTGGCATGCGCGGGGGTACGGGCTGCTCGCTGCGAATCCGTTTGGCTGGCGAGAGTTCTATCGTGACCCCGAAAAGGACGGGAGCTGGACGGTTCCACAGGGCAAGCAGCTGAAGTTTCGCTATCGCGTCTTCATCCATCACGGCGACTACAAGGAAGCGAAGGTCGCGGAGGCTTATCAGAACTACGCTGCGCAGGAACAGTAGGCGGAACAATTGGAATCCTTTGAGCGCGCAGACTCCAATTCGATCAAGGGATGATAAAGCACTTTTGCGGGGCAGGGAGAATTGCTTATGTCCAACGATTCGGAATTGAGCCGTCGAACTTTTGTCAAGAGCGGCGCAGCCGGCGCGGCAAGCATGGCTGTGGCGGGCCGTGCGGCTTTTCTGACGCGCGCGGAACGGATCCTGGGTGCAAATGATCGCGTGCGGGTCGCTGTTTGCGGAGTGCACGGGCGCGGCATGGATCACGTGAAGAATTATTCGAAGCTGAAGAACGTTCAGATCGCTGCGATCTGCGACGTTGACGAGGACATACTGGCTCAGCGCGTCGCTCAGATGGAGAAGATGGGCATCCCCAAGCCGGCGAGGTTCGTGGACGTTCGCAAGCTACTCGACGACAAATCGATTGACGCCATCTCGATCGCCACTCCGAACCACTGGCATTCCCTGATGGGGATTTGGGCGTGCCAGGCTGGCAAGGACGTCTATGTCGAGAAGCCCTGCTCGCACAATCTCTGGGAGGGCAAGCAATTCGTGGCAGCGGCGCAGCGCTACAACCGCATCGTCCAGCACGGCACCCAGATCCGCTCTGCCACGGCCATCCGCGATGGGATCAAGAAAGTGCACGACGGGCTGATCGGCGATGTCTACATGGCCCGCGGGCTCTGCTTCAAATGGCGCAACACCATCGGTCATGCCGCGGTCGAGCCGGTGCCGACCGGAGTGAACTACGATCTCTGGACCGGACCTGCCCCTATGCACGAGTTCACGAAGAATCGCTTTCACTACAACTGGCACTGGTTCTGGTATTACGGGAACGGCGACATGGGTAACCAGGGAACTCACCAGATGGATGTGGCGCGCTGGGGGCTGGGCGTAACGTTCCCCAACAAGGTGAGCGCCATCGGGGGTCACTTCATGTTCGACGATGACCAGGAAACGCCCAACGACCTGACCTGCGCGTTTGAATTTGATCTGCCGGATGGCAAGCGCAAAATGATGACCTTTGAGGTCCGGCACTGGATATCGAATCACGAAGCGGAGATCGGCACGGTAGCGATGGGCACGCCGGAGCCCAAGCACCAGGCGGGAGCCCCGGCACTCGGGCCGTTGTCGGGCCGTCACAACACCATCGGTGACATCTTTTACGGTTCCAAAGGATACTTCGCAACCGGCGACGAGGACGCCGACACTTACGGTGTATGGCTCGGCCCGGATCAGGATCCGCAGCCCAAGGTGCACGCGGGAGCGGAGGTCGCCCACTTCGCCAACTTCATTGATTGCGTGGTAAGCCGGAACAAGGACGATCTTAATGCGCCCATCGAGGAAGCGCACATTTCGATGACGCTGATGCACCTCGCCAATGCTTCCTACCGGCTGGGCCGGACAATCAACCTCAGCCCTGAGACTCAGCAGGTGATCAGCGATCCTGAAGCCGAAATGCTGCTCCGCGACGGCGATCGCGGCTACCGCGCTCCTTACACGGTGCCGGAGGAAGTCTAAGAATGGCGCGACGAAGGTTACTATTGGAGTGAACGCCGCGGGTTTTTGGACATGGCTCTCAAGGCGGCAACCACCGCTTCCGTTTCTTTGCCGGGTGCCTTAATCAGCATGAGAAAACGTGAATGCCGCTCCACCAGGGTGGCGGAATGCTGTTCTTCGCGCCGGCCAACAGGTCTCCTTCCCAATGGCCGGGAATCGCTCGGTCTTCCGCTTCCGCGGGTCTTTCGCGGATCGAGATGGCATCGACGATTTTCCCTCGGGACTGTCTGTGTTCGCTGGCGTGTCGCGAGCGGCGCATGCGCCGTTTCGACCGGAGATGGTCCATCAGCTCTTTTTTCAATACGCCCCGCGCTTGAATGAACAGGCTTCGGTAAATGGTTTCGTGGGACACACGCATGCTCTCATCGTTTTTATTTCACGAGGAAATGGGCGGACAAAATGCATATTCGCGTACTATTACTCCGAGCACTAAATTGATGACACTTTTCAGCTGGCCGCGTACTTAACGTGGCTTTCGCGAAAGTAATTCTTCACCGCCTTGGGGCTCGCCTGCGTGATCCGGAGGTAAGAGCGAACGTTCCCCATCATTTCCTGGAGGTTCACGGGACGAACACGGCCCAACGCGTTCG
>QHYI01000181.1 GCA_003223245.1 Acidobacteriota bacterium | reverse complement strand
ATTCCCCCGCAGATGGGTACGAGGGCCGCGAATTTTCCGGGATACTTTCCCCCAAGATACCAGGTTCCGTAGCCGCCCATGGAAAGGCCCGTCAGATAAGTTCGCGTGGCATCGCCATGAAACTCCTTTTGTGCGTGCTCCAGCGCGGCCATGGCGACGTCTGCCATGGTATTCGCCCAAAAGACGTCTTTGCGGCACTGCGGCATCACCACAATGGCGGGGAAGCGGTCTCGATACCGCCGAATCGCCGAGCCGATACCGACTTGGGTCTGGAGCAAGCCGTCATCAGCGCGTTCACCGGCGCCGTGAAGAAACAAGATGACTGGCCACTTTTTCTTTTTTGTCCAATTGTCCGGAACGAATACCTGGTATTTGTACTGCGTGCCTGCTACCGTGACGGTGCGATCGAGAAAGCCGGTTTCAGTTTTCTTGGCCTCCGCCGGCGTACTGATCAAAGAAGCGGCAACCACCGCCAAAAGAAAGAGATACTGTGGGCGTTTTTGGGCAAGGCGCACGACTCACCTCCAAGCGCGAAACTGTAACACGAATTCTACGAAGTTCAGACGGTGTCCGGCCAGAAAAAGTCACTGGCGGTCTGCCCGGAGCATTACACGTTGGCCTGTGGTATTTTGAAAACGACTCTTTCTCATGCCGGAACTTCCTGAAGTCGAAACAGTAGCGCGCGGATTGCGCCAAGCTATCCTTGGACGTCGCATTCTATCGGTCACCTTGGGCAAAACCGATTTCATTGATGATCCCGTGGCTCTGGAACAGAACTTGCCGGGGCGACGGATTGAAGCCATAGAGCGCTATGGAAAATTCATGTTGTTGCGTCTGTCTGCGCCAAACGGAACAAATGGCCGTTTCCATGGGGATGACGCTAAGCAGGCGTCGCTACTTGTGCACTTGGGAATGACCGGGCAGATGGCGCCAAGTCCCGCGGAAAAGCCTCGAGAGAAGCATACGCACGTCTGCCTGCTGCTCGATGACGGCCGCGAACTACGCTATACGGACGCGCGGCGCTTTGGGCGCATGGCCTACTTGACGGAAGCGCCGCTTGCGGAGGAATTGACGCGGTTTGGCGCCGACCCGCTGGAAGTCAGCAAAGAGGAATTCGTGAAAAGAATCCGGGAGCGGCGCGCCCGTGTGAAGGCATTGCTTCTGGACCAAAGCGTGCTGCGCGGAGTGGGGAATATTTACGCGGACGAAAGCTTGTGGCGAGCGAAAATTCATCCGGCGCAACTCGGCGCGAAGTTGGCGCCGAAGCAAGCGGAGAGTCTGTGGCGGGCATTGCAGGAAATCTTGCGCAAGGCCATCGTACTGCGTGGCTCTTCGATCTCCGATTTTCTTGACGCCGAAGGCGAGCCGGGAGAATATCAGCGGCGCCATCGGGCTTACGGCCGCGAAGGAAAAGCATGTCAGCGCTGCAGCACCGCGATCCGGCGGGGGATTGTGGCGGGGCGGAGCAGCTATTTTTGCCCGCAATGCCAGCCGGCGCCGCGGGGATTCGCCGTTTTGCCGTTGCCGCCGCGAGTGGCCCGTGTGTCGGCAGAAAGAATGCGAAAAGCGCGAAGAACTGGCAGAGGCGGAATCGGAATGAGCGGAACGGGTTCGCGCGCTCGTTAGCAACATGCGTGCCGTCGTCCAGCGGGTCAGCCGAGCGAAAGTCACAGTCGACGGCCGTGTCAGGGGGGAGATTGGCGCTGGCCTGATGATCTTGCTTGGCGTTGGCCGCAGCGATACGTCCGCAGTCGCGACGCGGATGGCGGAACGATGCGCGAACCTGCGCATCTTCGAAGACGAACAAGGGAAAATGAATCGCTCGCTGCTGGACGTGAAAGCGAGCGTCCTCGCCGTCTCACAATTTACGCTGTATGGCGACACGCGCGGGCAGCGTCGGCCGAGTTTCATCACTGCGGCGCCGCCGGAACTCGCAAAAACGCTTTATGAGGAATTTTGCGAGGCGCTAGGCAAGCTCGGGGTTAATGTGGCCACGGGGATTTTTCAAGCCATGATGTCCGTGGAGCTGGTCAATGAAGGCCCGGTCACCATCCTCCTCGATTCGGACAACGCGTTTTAGCCGCCGTGCGCGCAACACCGCCGTCGGCGACGGCTGGACTTGCGCCCGTGCGCTACAGGAATTGCGCGCTCTAGGCGAGCAGCGAAACGTCGATGGGATGGCGCAATTCGGAATTTACGCAAAGATTGTGTACGGCGTAGCCAAACCCCAAATGGACGAGCTGGCGCGCCGCATCCGCAAAGACCACAAATTGGCTCTGGAATTGTGGGCCAGCGGTGTGCACGATGCACGCATCCTGGCGGGGATGATTGATTTGCCGGAGCAGGTTTCCGCGGAACAAATGGAAAAGTGGGTACGTGATTTCGACAATTGGGATGTTTGCGACGGCACGTGCTGCCATCTTTCGGTGTTTGCCGCCCCGGCTTGGAAGAAAGCAGTCTCCTGGAGCCGACGCGAGCCGGAATTCGTAAAGCGAGGCGGCTTTGCGTTGATGGCGTACCTCGCTTGTCACGACAAACGGGCTGCGGATTCACGATTTCGCAGACTGCTCCCGCAGATCGAGCGCCAAGCTTGCGATGAGCGCAACTTCGTGAGGAAAGCGGTCAACTGGGCTTTGCGGAATATCGGGAAGCGCAATCTTCGATTGAATCGCGAAGCGATCCGGGCAGCCGAAAGCATTCGCCGGCACGACACGCGATCGGCTCGATGGATTGCCGCGGATGCGCTACGCGAACTTCAAAGTGACGCCATCCAGGCTCGATTGCGTCGAAAGGCACGCTCGAGCCCATGACCATGATTGGAAAAGGCCAAGGGATGAGAATTCGCCGCGCGAAAAGCGCGGATGCGCCGTCGCTCGCGGAACTCGCCACGCAGCTTGGCTACCCGTCTACGCCGGCACAACTCCGAGAAAGATTGCATCGGATCAGCCCTGCATCGCAGAACGCCGTCTTTGTGGCGGAGGCCAAGGGTACCGGAGTCGTGGGCTGGCTACACGTGAGCAAGCAGGCGTTGCTCGAAAGCGACATACGCGCCGAGATAAACGGCCTTGTCGTGAAGCAAGGACACCGCAGCTTGGGCGCGGGCGCACGGCTGCTGATGGCCGCCGAGGATTGGGCCCGCAAGCACGGATGCGAGAGCATGTCCGTCCGTTCGAACGTGATTCGCGAGCGCGCCCACAAGTTCTACGAGCGCAACGGTTACGAACACTACAAAACGCAGAAATCCTTCCGGAAGGCCCTGTAGACTCCGGCAGGGGCTCGGGCAGAGCGCCAATTCCTTTTTGGAAAGCAGCCGCCGCATTTTGATCAATATTTATATCGTGCCACGATATACTAGCAGCATGCCCAAAGAACTTTCTACGGCTGAGTATCAAGCGTTAGCGGAACTGCGCTACCGCATTCGCAAGTTTCTCCGTGAAGGCGACACCGTGGCCAGCGAAACGGGGCTCGAACCACAACAATACCTGCTCCTGCTGATGATTCGCGGGATTCCCAACGGCCAGGAGGCTACGGTGAGCAACCTGGCGGAGCGCCTCGTGCTGAAGCATCACAGCGTGGTGGAGCTGATCGACCGCATGGAAGCTCACAGCTATGTGCGCCGCAGCCGCAGCCGTGAGGACCGGCGGAGCGTCCTAGTATCGCTACTGCCGCGCGGCGAAAAATTGCTGGAACAGGTGGCGCAGCACCGCGTCAGCGAATTGCGTGCGTCAGGCGCCGCGCTGGCCAACGCCATCGCGGCTCTCTTGAAAAACGGCCGTGCGTTTCACGGCAGAAGGATTTCTATGGCTCGTCCCCGGAAAGGATTGGAAAAGAGGCGTGGATAACTCCGAGCAGAATCATTCTTCGCACGACCCCGAAAACGGATACACCGGGCGGTGCCATCACGAAGAGCTGGGGGATTTTACTGCCACGCCGCGCATGCTGCCGATCTCGGCGCTGGCTATTGGAATCGGCGTCCTTTGCGCGTATGTCGCGCTGGCGCTTTTGCGCTTAATCGGTTTTTTCACCAACTTGTTTTATTACGGCCAGTGGGGCTCGAAGCTAATCTCGCCGGCAGGAAATCATCTAGGGTGGTACAGCGTTCTGGTTCCCGTCGGCGGCGGGCTTATCGTCGGGTTGATGGCCCGGTATGGGTCCGAGCGCATCCGCGGGCACGGCATTCCGGAAGCCATTGAAGCAATTCTGATTAACGGTAGCCGGGTCGAGCCGAAGGTGGCCGTCCTCAAGCCCGTTTCTTCGGCCATTGCCATCGGTTCAGGCGGACCGTTTGGCGCCGAAGGCCCGATCATCATGACTGGCGGCGCGTTCGGCTCAATGATCGCGCAGCTTTTTCATTTGACCAACGCAGAACGGAAAACGCTGCTGGTGGCCGGGGCAGCGGGGGGAATGTCGGCAACGTTTGCCGCGCCGGTGGCGTCCGTGTTGCTCGCCGTTGAGCTGTTGCTGTTTGAGTGGAAGCCGCGCAGCTTAATTCCCGTGGCGCTGGCCAGCATCGTGGCGGACGTAGTGCGTCGCTATATTCTGGGATATGGGCCAATGTTCCCAGTGCCGGCGCATTCTCTGCACATCGGCGCCCTAAGTGTCCTGGGGTGTGTGCTCTGCGGTTTGCTTGCCGGTTGTCTCTCGGCGCTCCTCACGCTGTCGATCTACAAGGTGGAAGACGGGTTTCAGAAGCTGCCGCTTCATTGGATGTGGTGGCCGGTGATTGGCGGGTTGGCGGTTGGTTTGGGAGGCATGATCTTCCCGCAAGCGCTGGGCGTTGGGTATGACACGATCGGGGCGATGCTGCAAGGATCGGTGACCGGCAAAGTCATCCTCGGGGTGCTTTTGGTGAAATGGTTTATCTGGGCGGTGTCGCTCGGTTCGGGCACATCGGGGGGGGTGTTAGCGCCGTTGCTGATGATGGGCGGGGCGCTCGGCGGGCTCGAGGCCATGTTCCTGCCTCACGAAGGCGCAGGCTTTTGGCCGTTGATCAGTATGGGCGCGACGCTGGGCGGCACGATACGGGCGCCGTTTACAAGCGTCGTTTTCGCGTTTGAGCTGACGCACGACTCAAGTATCCTTCTGCCGCTGTTGATCGGATGCATGGTTTCGCATACGTTCACGGTCTTGACATTGAAGCGATCGATCATGACGGAAAAGGTGGCGCGGCGCGGTTACCATCTAAGTTCGGAATATGCGGTGGATCCGCTGGAGATTCTCTTCGCGCGCGATGTGATGCGCACGAAAGTGGCAGTGTTGCCGGCGGAAAGCACCTTGGGCGAATATCAGAACTTGATAAACCACAGGCAAAGCCAGCGGCTTTTGCCCGTGGTGGACGGTGACGGGTTTCTCGTCGGAGTCGTGACGCGCGGCGATCTTCACAAGCGCGTGGAGCAAGAAGGCGAGGGCGCGCTGCGCCAGCCGCTTTGCAAGTTGGTCCGCCAGGAAACGGTGGAGGCTTTCCCGGGCGAACCATTGCGATCCGTGGTTTACCGAATGGCGGAGAAACAGGTAACGCGAATGCCGGTCATTGAAGCAGATACGCGAAAATTCGTAGGCTTGATTGCGCTCGATGATCTGCTCAAAGCACGCGCGCGCCATTTGGAGGAAGAGAAACGGCGAGAACAAGTCTTGAGCCTGCGATTTTTCCTGCCCGGAGGCGGGGGGCAGGAGGCCACGGAGGAGCAAGACCGCACGGCCTCGTGAAATTGCTGGAGCCTCTCCTTTTCAATCCACAATCTAGCGAAAGAAACAGACCTCTTTTAGTTAGCTCGTAAAATGGCCGTATTTCTTGAGAACTTTCTGCCGTGTAATGACGCCTTCGAGCCGGCTGAAGTCCGCGCGACTCACTACCGGCAGCACAGGCCAGCGATCGATATAGCGGAGAGCCATGTCCAGGGAGTGATCCGGATGCAGGTAGGGTATAGGGCCAGAGGCCAGCCGAGAACCCAAGCTCAAACCACCTTTGCCTTGTTCCATCAAGCTGGCAATCTCTTGCTTCGTAATAGCGCCCCAGCCGACGGGATTCAGGCGTATTAGACAGACATTTCCCGGAGCTTCGTCGACGACCTGCGCGGCCTTTGCCAGCAGGTCATGGTCATCCGGAACGACCGCAGGGGGTGGTTCCATGGCATCCTCAACGCGCAGAATGCTCTCCTCTCGTTGCTCTTCCATGGAGGGCAAATCCACGCCGTCCTGCCGGCTGAGCACGTCAAAGATGGCGCTCGGTTGCAGTCCCCGGCAGATTAAGTATGCAAATGTATTCGCCACCAGCACCGGGACGATAATCGAGTAGTTCCCACTGACCTCCAGCGCCATGAACACCGAAGTCATCGGCGCCCTGAGAAACCCGGCAAACAAGACTCCCATGCCCACGAGCGCATAGGTGCCGGGTGACCAGTTCAGACTGGGCAGAAGAGCATGTTCGACCCCGCCGACCGCCGCTCCCAGCATCGCGCCGATAAATAATGTCGGTGCAAACATTCCGCCTGGCGTTCCAGAGACAAACGAGAGCAAGGTGGTGATAATCTTCAGGCCCGCGAGGATGCCCAAAAACTGCCAGGTAAACTGTCCGTGCATGGCTTGGTCGATGTATTCGTACCCGGCTCCCATCACCTGGGGGGCGCCAAGCAAACCAATGAAACCAATCAGCAAGCCAGCGAGCGGCGGTTGCAGGTATTGCGTCCACTCGGGTAGATCTCTCAAGCGCGGTCGTAGTGTAGTTACGCCACTTGCAAAGGCCACGGAAGCCAAGGCGCCCACGATTCCAAGAATGAAATAGGCGATCAATTCCGAAGGCCGGTGCAGTTGCACTACGGGAATTCGAAACAGCGGCTCCGAACCAAGAAACCAGCGCATAACCACGACGCTAGACACTGCGGAAAGCACCACCGAGCCGAGAATTCCGGCAGACCAACGTCCAATGACTTCCTCGATCACAAAAAGGACTGCCGAGATCGGAGCATTGAACGCAGCAGCCAATCCAGCCGCAGCGCCGACCGGTGCGATCAGACGCATGCGCTCACGGGACAAGCGCATGCGACGCCCGAGCACAGATGCCAGGCTGGCGCCAATTTGCAAGGATGGATCTTCCGGCCCGAGCGATTGACCTGAGCCGATTGCCAGCGCGGCCGTGATGAACTTGCCGACCGCGGTGCGTAGCGGGATATAGCCATTATAGATATACAGCGCCGCTTTCGTTTGATTGACTCCACTTCCCCGAACCAACGGGAAGACATGAATCACCAGGACAGCAATTACCAGGCCGGCGATTGTCGGCGCAAGGAGCAATCGCAAAGGGGAAACCACTGCGGCAGAGCCCAGAAGGTAGATGCGGCACCAGTCGATGGCGAATCGGAAGCAAACGACCGCGAGGCCGGCGAACACCCCGATAAATACGGACAGGATAAGAAAAAACCGTTCCTCTTGAAAAACTAATTTCAGAACCGCAGAGGACGTGCGAGCGGCGCTAGAGGTCAGAAGGACGCTCTCTTCTGGCTGCACCGGCAGCGTTGTTGGCGGATCAGGCGCCGTGCCCACATCAACTCCCCTCGTGCAGTCTTGCGATCAGAAGCAATGCAGCGTCCGATTCTGTCGGTGCCGCACACCAGCCGCTGGTTTGGTTCTCGACACTAAAAGCTAGGTCCATCGCTTCTTCCACCAAATCAGGATTCCGCAGGAGACGGTATTGCGTAATCTGTGGCTTGAGCTTCGTCCATTTTTCGATCAGAGGCTGCAACGGACCCGAGGATGCTAATCCGCGAGCGGCGCAAGCCGTCAATCGCGCCCCGGCCGCGCTGAAGGCCTGAGCAACGAGGCGGTTGCGCTGAGTCAAAGATGTTTGGCTGCGGAATGGATCCATTTGCAGTACTAGTCCCGTCATCTTGAGCATCGCGGCGCTCTCTGTATCCTTCGGATTGGCAGCGACGGCCTCTTGCAGGTACCGCTGAGCCAGCGGGTAGCGGCCGAGCTTGAATGCCGCAGCTCCCGCCCCGGCGGCATCGGCCTGACTGCGGTACGGAGACTTTAGACTGACCCGAAAGGCGGCCAAGGCATGTTCATAGTCTTGCGCTTTCAGTAAAAGTTGTCCGAGATGGGTCTGCTGATCTGGCTGGTCATGGAGATTCGCAGCCAGGGCGAGCAATTCGGACTGAGCTTGCGTTCTCGAGTTAACACGCAGGAGGTATTCGATCAAATCCAAGCGAGTTTCCCGCCGTCGCACTTCCTCATCGCGGGGCCAAGTGGCGTAGATCGCGTTGTGGTAAAAGCGGAGGGCTTCGTCCTTTTTTCCGTTTGCCACCGCAATACGCGCCAACAGGAGGCTTACCGTCCCATTGTCTGGCTGCCGCTCCCAGAGCGTGCTCAGGTACGCATAAGCCTCAGGGATGCGCTTGAGGCCAAGAAGGGCTTCAGCAAGACGAAGCTGGTAGGAATACTCGTCAGGAGAGTAGCGGAGCGCGGTTCGAAATTCGCTAGCAGCCGGTGCGAACCGGTTGGCTTGGAGGTCTGAGACTCCACGAGCATACCAAGTCGCGGCCAGGGAGTGCTGCTGTCCGCGATATACCCGTGACAGACCCGTCACCAGAAGAAAGGACACGACTGCCAAGGCCGAAAGCAAGGCCAGCGTCACGGGCCGGCTCGCGAGATACGAACCTGCCTCAGCTGTTTTTGCCTCCGTCGACACCCAATCTCCTCGTGAACCTTAATCTGGAAGTTGCCAGCATCCGCTTCGGGCGGACAGCCCCTATCTTCTTAGCTCGTCGACTATGCCGTCTAGTTCCGCCCTTCGTACATCTTGCATTAAAGAAAGGCCTCGTTACGTCACGTCAGAAGACACGCGCCCTGCCTAGATTGGTCACCTGTATCTTTGTACCCCACAGGCACAATATATCGTAATGCGATATTCTCCATTCTACGCGGACAACGGTCGCCAATTCAATTGTGCCCGAGGGTGTGTGTAGCCAAGAAAGCGTCCTGGCCCCTCAGGGCCCCTCGATCAGTGGGGCTTAGCAACTGACGAGCCGGGGGCGTGCGTCGGGACGACGGTGAGGGTGACCTGAGAAGGATACTGCTTCGAGTGATGGACCGCGTTATGGGGCCACCACACCTTTAGATTCGTCGTAGTTGTTGCCACCGGTGTTCAAGTTGCGGTCAAAGCGCGGGAAATTGCTGCTGGAAACTTCCATGCGAAGCTGGTGGCCTGCCGCGAAGTAGTTGCTGGTGTTGAGTGGTTGCAGCGTGACTTTATAGACTTTGCCAGGTTCCATCCAGACCAACGGCTTGTCATAGCCGTCATGATAGCGCATGCGTTGAATCGATTCGTCGAGGTTGTAGGCGCGGCCGTCGGGATATACATCCAGGACCTTCACGGTGAAATCGGTATCCTTGGCGTCGGAGGAAACGTAGAGCGTGGGCGCGATCGGGCCGGTCACTCCCGTGCCTTCCTTGAAAGGTTCGGAGGTGTAAATCAGGATGTCATCGCGCGCTTCCATCCTTCGCTGATCGAACGCACCGGCCTGAACAGCGTCGCCGGTACAGCAGACGTTGCCGCCGTAAGAAAGCACAGGATTCAGGGGATCGTAGGCGAACGCGTCGGGCTTATCAGCATCCGGCGGCGACGTGACGAGAACGCCGTCGCCGGTCAAAGAGTTCGCGTGGCCCCCGCTCGACAGATACATGGTCAGCGGATGCGCGCCGCTAGGCGGCAAAGTGTCGGTAGACTGCCACTTGTTGAGGCCCATCGTGAAGTAGGTGACTTTCGGGAGCGCATCAAGCCGCGGGCTGTTCTCGCCCTTCAAGAAGCGATCAAAAAAACTGTAGATGATTTCCTGATAATCGAGACGGGCATCGCCCATGCTGCGTTCGCCGACGATGGTGTCTTCGCTCGCGCGCGTGTAAGCGCAATGGGTAACGGGAGCGTCGGGCCAATCGAGACGTCGTACCAGGACATAAACCAGAGACCGGGAACGCTGAGCGGCATGTCATCGTGATACAAACCGCCCTTGTACCAGACAGGATCGTTGGGTGTGCGTTGAATCATGCGACCGCCGGTGGGGACGGGCATGGCGTCGGCAAAAATTCCCGGAGGCCCATCGACGGCTTTCAAGATGTCTTGTTCGGGCAGATGCCAGAGAGCTTTCGACCATTCGACAGGAGGGAGTTGTTGCGCAAGGTCGAAGGATTTGGACTCGCGGATGAGAGCGGCCTGCGCGGTGTTGGGCGGAAACATGGGCCGCACCTGGTTTTGCTCGCCGTAGAGCCAAGCAATGAAGAGCATCTGGACGGCGCCGCCGCGATACCAATTGCCCTGTTCGTAATACGGCGCGACGCGGCCAACACCCGCCCCGAACCCTTGAACGTTCATCGCGGCGTACGCCGGATTTCCAATCGCGGCGATGCCCATCTGGTATTCGGCGGTCGAAGAGCAGCCTGTGGTGCCGACTTTTCCGTTTGACCACGGTTGTGAGGACATCCAGGTGAGCGCATCGTCGCCGTCCGTGCGGGGGGCCCCGAGAATGTCGTAATTGCCCTCGGAGAAGAAGTGGCCGCGCTCATTCTGAATCACATAGGCGTAGCCGCGTTTGATAGCCGCGAGAATGTTGGTCATCTCCGCGGGCACGCCGTTGCGCACATCCCAGAAATTGAAATCGTAAGGAGTGCGAACCCAGATGGTGGGGACTTTGCCGGTAGCGTTTTTGGGGCGATAGATGTCTGTAGCAAGGTGGACGCCGTCACGCATCGGCATCATCACTTTGCGATCGATGATGGCCAGGGATTCGAGCTCCTTCTCGGTTTGGATGCGCTGTTCTTTTTGGGCGGGAGTGAGCGGCGTTTGTTGTTGGGCACGCGCGACAGCGATGGCAGCGGCGCAGGCAACAGCAGAACTTAGGAGGACGCGGACGGGCGATTTTTTCATCTCCCTCTCGGAAACGGGAGTGTGATTCTGCCACATCCACTCCAGCTGCGGGAAGATTGGCCCTCGGTGATGGAACAAGGGGCAGCGAACCCGCCGCTGGAACACGAAACCGGACCGACGACTAGATCCGGCGAAGTTCGTCGCGGCTTCTTGCATGGCGTGGCATGCAGCTATGTATCATTCGTTATCGCGACTCAAGCGAAATACGGCATCCAACCAGAGTAGGGTACTGCCGTCCATTGACTCCCTTTCATCGGCTATGTTACCCATAAATGCGTTCCCCTTGTGGCTCGAGGGTGGCCACAACGCGAAAGAATGGCTGCGGGCGACAAACATCTCGAAATCACGCTGGAGACGCAGGTGGAGAGCGTCAATCTCGCGGAGGAGATGTGTTTGCGCGTTGCGGAAGCGGCGGGCTTCGGCGAAGACGACTGTTATCGCATTGGCATGAGTGTCAGGGAAGGCGTGATCAATGCGTTTCATTATGGAAATCAAGAGCGGCCGGAGAAGAAAATCCATCTGGCGGTGGACATCACCTCGGAGAAACTAATCATTCGCGTACTGGATGAGGGAACCGGGTTTACTCTTGCTGACGTCCCAGACCCCCTCGCCGAAGAGAACCTGCTAAGCACTTCGGGCCGCGGGATTTTTCTGATGCGCGCGTTTATGGATGAGTTCGACGTCGTGACAGGCCGGACGGGCGGCGCGGAAATTGTGATGTCGAAGAAATTGCCCGATCCATCCGCCAATTCGTCGAATGGGCAGGGCGGACAACAATCAAACCCGCGGCAAGAAGCTTAACTAAGGAAAGACCATGGCACTACGAGCTACCTACCGCGATGCCGGGCCAGTCACGGTTGTCGATTTGAGCGGGCGCATCACCCTGGGTGATGGCAGCGCGCTTCTGCGCAAGACGATTCGCGGGCTCTTGGAGGACCAGCGGAAGAAAATCCTGCTCAACCTTGCGGACGTGGATTACATCGACAGCTCCGGAATCGGTGAACTCGTCAGCGGCTTCACGGCCGTGAAGAACCAGGGCGGCGAATTGAAGCTGCTACAACTGACGAAAAAAGTGCGCGACCTTCTGCAAATCACAAAACTCTATACCGTGTTTGATGTTTACAGCGACGAAAGCGCCGCAATTCGCAGTTTTGGTTGATCACTCGCCTCCAAAGCTCCGCTGCGGCACAATCTTCGGGATGGCGCACATAGCTGACACCGTTTGGATTGTAGAGCAGGCGAAAGCTGCCGGTTTCGAGCTGTGCGGCGTGGTGCGCGCTGAGAAATTTCCCGAACTCGCAAACACTCCAGATTGGCTCGCGCGCGGTTACGCTGGCGAAATGAAGTATCTTTCCGATCCGCGCCGCGAAGATCCACGCAGGGCTATGCCGGGAATACGCAGCGTCATCGTCTGCATGCTGAACTACAACACCGAACACCCTCTTTCGACAAACGCCAAACTTGCGGGCCAACAGGACGATCCAAGAGGCTGGATTTCCCGCTACGCTTGGGGCGACGACTATCATGAGGTCCTGGGCGAGCGGTTGGGAGTGTTGGTGGCGCGTCTTCGCGAAAGGTTTCCGCAACCTTTTGAGGCCCGCGGGTATGCGGATACGGGGCCGGTACAGGAACGCGTGCTCGCGAAGTACGCGGGACTGGGCTGGCTGGGGAAAAATACGCTGCTGCTCAATCAAACGCTCGGTTCATACTTTTTTCTTGGTGTAATTCTCACCACTCTGGACTTGGAACCGTCGCTCGGTGAAGCCGAATTGCCGCCGCCGGATCTGTGCGGCAGTTGCCGGCGGTGCCTAGAGGCTTGTCCCACGCAAGCGTTTGTCGAGCCTTATGTGATGGACGCGCGCAAGTGCATTTCTTACCTGACCATCGAATTGCGCGGCAACATTCCCGAGGAGCTCCGCGAGCTTATGGGCAATCATGTGTTTGGCTGCGACATCTGCCAGGACGTTTGCCCATGGAACCGTCGCGCGCCCGTATCTACGCTTACAGAATTTCAGCCGAGAGATTTTTCGCTGCTTCAGGAGGAAGTATTTCCGCCCGAAATGGCTTCCAGAGCTCAGGACGAGTCGCTCTTCTTGCCGAGACTCGCATGGCTTTTGAAGCTCAGCGAGGCGGAGTTTCGAAGCATTTTTCGGGAAAGTTCCGTCAAAAGAGCGAAGTGGCGCGGTTTGTTACGTAACGCCTGCATTGCGGCGGGAAATTCCAATGTGCAGGCTGGGAGCGCCAGTCACGCGCGCATCTGTGCCTTTCTAAAGACGCTAGCCGCCTGCAACGATGCGGTTGTTGCCGAATCTGCCCAATGGGCGCTCTCGCGCATCCAATGAAATGCGCTGCGATAGGACCGATGGAAGAGGCCATGCGCAGGCCCGGATGCGGCGGCAGGCTGGCTTCGAGCGATTTCTCAAAGGCTGCATTGCCAATCCCCATGGCCCTAGAGGTATAATCGCAGCCGCTGGCCAGCTAGCTCCCCGCGCTACTGAAGTTCCATGAATCGCCGCGAATTCTTGTTCCAGACGAATAGAGCCAGCGCAGGATGTTCGGGACAGGAAGGGCTTTACCGGATCTTCTGCGCGCCGGCTGCGTGACCACTTCGGACTCAAATCTCACTCTGGAGGAAAAACCCGTGGCATTTAGCGTGCCCCCACTTCCTTACTCCTTTGACGCGCTGGAACCTTACATCGACGCGAAAACGATGGAGATCCATCACGACAAACACCATGGCGGTTATGTTACGAATCTGAATAAAGCTCTGGAGGGCAACTCGGCGCTCCAGGCCAAGTCGATCGATGACTTGCTGAAAGGACTCGATTCCGTGCCCGAGAATATCCGCACGGCCGTACGCAACAACGGGGGCGGTCATTGGAACCACTCGTTGTTCTGGCCGCTGATGAAAAAGGGTGCGGGAGGCGAACCCAGAGGAGACCTGGCCGCAGCCATCAAATCCTCTTTCGGATCGTTTGCCGGTTTCCAGGAAAAGTTCACCGCGGCGGGCATGGGCCGTTTCGGCTCCGGCTGGGCGTGGCTCATTGTGAAGGATGGAAAACTGGCGATTGACTCGACTCCCAATCAGGACACGCCATATATGCTTGGTGCAAGCGTCAAAGCGGTCCTAGGCTTGGACGTTTGGGAACACGCGTACTACTTGAAGTATCAGAACCTGCGCGGCGACTACATCAAGGCGTGGTGGAATGTGGTGAACTGGGACCGCGCCGCTGAACTTTTTGCCGCCGCGAAGAAATAAGCACCGATTCGAAGAGCCCAACTAGGAAAAAGGCCCTCAACGTCGAGGGCCTTTTTGTTTCGTGCAAAATTGTAGCGGTTGTGCGTTCAAGCCGACTGCCGCTTGGCCAAGGGAACAACGGCGGCGGTTCGGTGAGGCGCAGGGTAATTCTTTATCGGAGGAGCAAAAGAACGAGCGTCTCTTGTGGCTGGCGGCAAGGCGTTGGGCACAACGCCCATCGCATGTCGCCCGGCCTCGCGAACAAGCTCCATGCGCCCGCGGACTTGGAATTTTGCAAGCAATGAGGAAACGTGGAATTTTACGGTCCGTTCCGAGAGGTTGAGATTGGAAGCGATTTCCTTGTTGGACAGACTCTCGGAAACACCGGCGAGAACTTCTTCTTCCCTACGGGTGAGACGCACTTGGCCATGAACGGATTTCCCGGCCTCCAGCAGCTGATCGGCCTTCTCCAGGAGGTTTTCCAAAACGTTGTCTTCGGCCTGAACTAAAACGGCGTAGTCGCCGGGATTTTGGCCCCGAACCAGACAATGCATGGCGAGAAGCCCGGCGGCTTGGTCTATGGGAAAACGGCCGTCAGGGCCTGCCTGTACATGAAAATGTGCCACTCCAGAATTTTTTTCGTAAAAGAAGAACGTGCTGCCACGGGAAATGGGACGAGCGGCTAATAATTGATGCGGATGTTCACCTCTGTGGATCACCTTCACATGCACCCCCCCAGAATGCAGGCTCGCGATCGAAGCGAAGCCAATGAGTTTTAATTCTTTGCCCCTCGACGAGGCAGGGCCCAATTGGGTAAAGCCCCGAAGGTGAACGGACACAGTGGTTAGAACGGGTACCCGTTACCCAATGAACGGCAGGCAAACAAACTTGCGCATGAACTCCCTAAAAGTCCGTCAGTTGACTGGTCCGCCGTGCCGACCTAGTTCTATCCTGCAAGCATTCTTCCGTTGAGCGGGATGTGCAAGTGACTCAAGAACTGAGGTTTAGACCCCAACCACATCAGGTACTATCCCTAATGTGAGGGTAGGAATTTCATGGAACCCGGAATTTTTTCCACGAAAATTTACAGGTTTCTTACAAGTTCGGCCTTTCGAAATGGCTTGAAATGGGCGGTAAATAAGCGTTTTTCTCGGCGGCACTGGCCTTCTCTAGGTGCTGAGGAAACTCAGTGGAATCCATGGAAATCGCTTAGAATCAAAGAATTCGCGTTTGCTGCGGGCTGATGAGCTCATATCTTACGCCGCGCCACCGGATTTTGTGGGTGAGCACGGAGTTTGCGAAGTTCACCAGGTAAAAGAAAGGGACGAGGAGGGACAGTAGGACATAGACGGACGCCTGCCCCAGGATTTGTGCCCGCGCGACTGGCAAGGCTTCGGCTACGCCGGTGAGGCGCAGCGCGCCGCGGATGGAGGAAAGCAACAACGGGAGAAAAGTCAGAGTCATAAGGTGAAAAACCGGCCTTCCCGCGAGCAACGTGGTAAGTATCAAATAGGCGCCCAGGATGAATGTCAGGCAATAAAGCAGATGAGTGAGGCCCGCCCTTCTCCACATTTGGCTTGCATAGACGCGCGTGATCAGGATTTGCCGGTTGGTGAATTCCAGCAATCCCGCAAAGTCGGTCTCCACGTAAGAAAGCGTCAAGCACTCGGGGATGAATTGAATCGGCCGGGCGGTTCTTTCCAGCGCGCGCGTTAACGAGTAGTCATCGCTGACCGAACCTTTCCATTCGTCCAGTACCCCGGACTGCTCGAACGTGCTGCGGCGAATCGCTGTGCCGCCGCCCCAGCAAAAATTCTTGGCCTTCTCCGCCAACATGGTGACAATCGGCGCGTTCCACGCGGCAAGAAGCAAGGTTGGCAGATTTCCGCTATTCGGAACCATCCAGCGCATGGTGGTCGTGGCTCCGACCCGCGTGTCCGCGAGCGGCGCGACGAGATGGCGCAACCAGTGTTTCCCCGGACGTCCGTCGGAATCCGCGAATACCAGCACTTCAAATTCTTCGGGCAGTTGTTCGATGGCTACTCGCAGGTTGTTCACTTTCTCGCCACAATTCAGGGGCTTCCCGGCGATCACCATGTTTACCTTGATGCGCGAGCTTTTAGTCACCCGTTCGATGACACTGCGCGCGGGATCCCGCTCCGAAGCCAGGATGAAAAAAACCTCGTAGTTCTGTTGGTCGAATTCCGTCAGTGAAACCAGATTGCGTTCGAGCGCCGGCTCGATTCCTTTGCACGGGCACAACACGGCCGTGCGCGGCGCATAAAATCCGGGATCGGAGTACAGCCGACGCCGCACGTAAGCGAGCCACTGCGTGCCCTGCCAGATGAGATACGCGCTCAGCAGGATCTGGACAATGGCCAGTAAGTAAAAAAGAGTTTCCACTTCTCAGAGAATAGCAGAGGAAGATTCTTCGCGGGGTGGCGGTCATGCGGTTCGAATCGCACCTGTCAATGTTAGTTCTTCGTCGGTCGCATCTTGATGTCGTGCGGGTCTTTGCTGGCCGGATGGACAATCTGCGTGGCTAATTCTTCGAGACTTGTCAGCGCTTTGCTGGCGGCCAGGCGCGCTTTTTCGAGAAACGAGGAATCGCACTGCAAGTCCCTTTGAAAATCGAGGGCGTCCCCTGCCGTCCAGCCCAGCTGGCGCACCAGCGCCGTTAGAAACTTCTTGCGAAACAAGGCGGCTTCGCGTCGCCGCATGGGCCGCGGCTTCGACCGTCCCTGTGCCCGCGGCTCATTGTAGACAATTTCAAGGGCTCGCGCGCTCAACGCTAGCAGCGCTTCGCGTTGCAACAGCGTAAGCAGGTCGCGATACATCACAGCGTGAACCTGTAGCGCTTCACGGCTATTCTCCACGACGTACGAATCCACAAAGCGCGGCACGATGCGCTCGCGCAAAAGCGCCTCATGGAGTTTCTGCGCAAGCTCGGCTGCAGCACTGGTTTTCGATGGGCTTCCTGTGGCCATGACTTTGCGGTACATGGTAGCAGGAGTTGGCTTGTTGGCTTGCGGCGTGTGGTCCAAAAAGAAAGCCCGGCAAACTCGCCGGGCTCTAAACCGGTGACCAGCATGATTTGGCTGGGGAGAGCGATTTACCAGATGCAGCGCAATTTCCTTGCGCAACCCGTCGAAGTGATCTGGCCGACGAGCACGCCATTCTCAAGCTCTTGGTATCCACAACGATACTTCCGCGCCAGGTCGTTGAATGGGGCTTGATCATTGGCGCCAGCACATAACTTGCTTAAACTTGCTTCAATGGATCGCCCGCGGGCTCTCCGGGCCAAGCCGCTTGGTCTTCGGTTCCGGCGCGGGCGTGAGTGGCTGGGCTACCGGCTCCTTTTGCAATGCCTGGTCGAGCACCTCGTCAAGCGTGCGCACGTAGATGATCTTGATGTCGCCAAGAATTTCCGGCGTCAAGTCCGCCACCACGTTCGGTTCGTTGTCCGCCGGCAGCAGCACTTCCTTGATCCCCGCACGCTTGGCGCCCAGCACTTTTTCTTTGACGCCGCCGATGGGCAGCACCACACCGGAGAGCGTCATCTCGCCAGTCATCGCCAAGCGATCTTTCACCGGCCGCCCGCTGAGCAAGCTGACCAGCGCCGTCACCATCGCCGCGCCAGCCGACGGACCGTCCTTGGGTACCGCGCCTGACGGCACGTGGATGTGAATATCCTGTTTGCGGAAGAAGTCCGGATCGATGCCGTAGCGCTCCGCATTGGCACGCGTCCAGGTCAAGGCAGCAGTCATGGACTCCTGCATCACCTCGCCGAGATGCCCGGTCATTGTGAACTGCTTCCCGCCGCGCATCCGCGTTGCTTCGATGAAAATGATGTCTCCGCCCACCGGCGTCCACACCAGCCCCACGGCAACGCCCGGGCGCTTGACGCGCTCCTCGACTTCTTTTTCCGTGCGGAACTTCGGCACGCCCAGGATTTCGCGCACAACTTCCGGCGTCACAGTCATCTTGTCCGTTTTGCCTTCGGCAATTTTGCGTGCCTGCTTCCGCGTGATGGTGGCAATTTCGCGTTCCAGGTTGCGCACGCCTGCCTCGCGCGTGTAGCTGTGGATGATTTCCTGCAAGCCCTCGTCGGTGAAGTGAATTTGTTCGTCTACCTTCAACCCATGTTCGGTCGCCTGCTTGGGAATCAGGTATTTGTGCGCAATATGCAGTTTTTCTTCGCCGGTGTACCCGGGAAGCTCGATGATCTCCATTCTGTCCCGCAGGGGTTCGGGAATGGGATCCATCCAGTTGGCCGTGGCGATGAACAGCACCTTGGACAAGTCAAAGGGCACATCCAGGTAATGGTCGCGGAATGTGTTGTTTTGCTCGGGGTCGAGCACTTCCATTAGCGCGGAAGATGGATCGCCGCGGAAGTCGCGCCCCAGTTTATCGACTTCGTCCAGCATCATCACCGGATCGTTGGTCTCTGCCCGCTTCAGGCCTTGAATGATCTGGCCTGGCAGCGCGCCAATGTAGGTCCGGCGGTGCCCGCGAATCTCCGCTTCATCGTGCATGCCGCCTAAGGCAATACGCACGAACTTGCGTCCGAGCGACCGTGCAATGGACTTGCCCAATGAAGTTTTGCCCACACCTGGGGGACCGACAAAACACAGGATCGGTCCTTTCATACCGGGCTGTAGTTTCTTGACCGCCAGGTAATCCAGGATGCGCTCCTTCACTTTTTGCAAATCGTAGTGATCTTCGTCGAGAATGTCGCGGGCCTTGGGGATGTCGATTTCTGCGGTTCCCGAGGATTTGCTCCAAGGCAGCGAAGTCATCCACTCGAGATACGTGCGCGAAACCATGTACTCCGCCGAAGCCGGCGTCATTTTCGCCAGGCGTTTCAACTCGCGCTCGCATTCTTTCTTGGCTTCGGCCGGCATTCCGGACTCTTCGACTTTTTTGCGCAGTTCGTCGATTTCCTGCGTGGAATCGTCCGATTCACCCAGTTCCTTCTGGATCGCCTTCATCTGCTCGCGCAGTAAATATTCGCGCTGGTTCTGGCTGACCTGCTCTTGCACCTGCTCGTGAATTTTCGATCGCAGCTCGAGAACTTCCAGCTCTTTCGACAATTCACGGATCAGAATTTCCAGGCGCTTCCGCACGCTCGGCGTTTCGATCAGTTCTTGACGCAAAAGCGTCGAAAGCGACGGCAGCATGCCGGCGATAAAATCCGACAGCTCGCCGGGATCCTCGATGCTCATGGCCTTCGCTTGCAGGTCATCGGAAAGCTGCGGCGAGTGGCTCACCACCTCTCGGAACAGGTCGAGCGCGTTGCGTTGCAGCGCTTCCAGTTCTGCGTCCACTTCACCGATAATGTCCGGCTCGGGCTTGACTTGCGCCTTCAGGAACGGCCTGAGGTTCAACAGCTCAACAATTTGAATCCGCTCGAGGCCTTCGAGGAAGACCACGACGTTGCCATTGGGCATCTTCACCGTTTTATGCACCCGGGCGAGCGTACCTACTTTATGCAAGTCAGCGGCAGCGGGGTCTTCAATCCGCGGGTCCAGCTGGGCCACCACACCCAGAACTTTTTCCTCGCCTTGCAAGGATCCAACAAGGGCCAGGGAGCTCTCCCGCCCTACCGTCAGCGGCAGCATGGCGCCCGGAAAGAGCACCGTATCACGAACCGGCAGGATCGGCAGAACCTCTGGCATTAGAAACTTTTTCTCAGCCATATTTTCCCCAGTCTAGCAAGGGGGCTACGATGTTCCCCCCTATTGCAGTTTAGATGCGGCCTAAGTGCAAATGTTGCGCCATATGAGATAACCGCTAGCACTAAATCTTAGTCTACTACGCTCACCTTTTACGAAAGTACGGTGCGTGATCGCCATAACCGCATGTAATGTCTTATTTTTCTGCTACTTATAAACAGCTAAGACCTGCCATTCGACCCACCCTCGCTTGCTTCTGCTCGAAATGCTTCAGAGTGTACTCCCTAGCTTGTTCCTTTGTTCTGATTTTTCCTTCGAGCTGTGCGTCTTCGACCTCCCTCAGAATGCGAGCAAATTGGGGGCCCGGGGAATAACCCATTGCCAGAAGGTCGTCCCCGGTTAGCAGCCGTTCCGGCCGTACCTGCTCGGGCGGCGTTTCGTCCAGGAAGCGCTGGATGAACTCATAGGAGTCCAGGTTGCGATGGCTAGACAGACAGTCCAGCCGGTGCAACTCCATGTGCTCGTCAAACCGCGGCAGCCGTAAAAACCGCTTGAGCGTAGCCTTCTTCATCGACTCCACGGCGCCAAACCGCATGTGATTGGCTACCAGCGCCACGATCTGTTCGGTCTCATCGTTCGAGAAGCGCAGCTGCCGGCAAATTGCTTCCGCCATCTTTACGCCCACGTCCACATGATGATTAAAGCGGATGCGATCGCCCGTTTCTTCGGCCGATTGGTACGTGGGCGGCTTCCCGACGTCGTGCAACAGTACACCCCAAGCCAGCGTCGGGGAAGCGCCTTTTTCCAGTTTTTCGAGCATCAGCCGCGTATGAATCCATACGTCGCCTTCCGGATGAAACTCCGGCGGCTGCTCCACGCCCTTCATAGCCGCGATTTCCGGTAGCACTTGCGCAAGCAATCCGGTTTCCTCCATCAACTCAAAAGCCCGCCTCGCTGCTCCTTCAGTCAGCATCTTGGTCAGTTCCTCGCGCAGGCGCTCCGCCGAGGTTTCCCGTATCTCCACGGAGTGGCGCTCGATAGCGCGGAACGTCGCCGGCTCGATTTTGAATGCCAACCGCGCAGCAAAGCGCACGGCCCGCATCATGCGCAGCTTGTCTTCCCCAAAACGGCACTGGGGCTCGCCAATGGCGCGAATGATTCCGGCGCGTAGATCTTCCCGCCCGCCCACAAAATCGCGCACTTCGCCGGTGTCGTGCCGCATCAGCAGCCCGTTGATCGTAAAGTCCCGGCGCTGCACGTCTTGTTGCGGCGTCTTTGAATAAACCACGCGGTCCGGATGTCGGCCATCGCGGTAACCCACGTCCGATCGGAACGTCGCGACTTCCACTTTCAAGGCATCCTTCGGAATCAACATGACGCCGAATTGCGCGCCCACCGGCACACTCTCTGGAAACAGCCCGGCGACCTCCACGGGCGTCGCATCCGTGGCGACATCGTAATCTGCCGGTTCGCGTCCCAGCAGCAAGTCGCGCACACATCCGCCCACCAGCAGCGCCTGATATTTGTGGCGCTGCAACCTCTCGCAGATCGAATTGGCTAGCTCGCGCACCTTCATACGCTGATTATGCGCCAGTTCGTCCGCAGAGTCCCGGCCCCGGAACGATGAGCCAGAGCGCACCAAAAGAACTCCCACTCGCTTTTGTCTTTACCTAGGACTTAGGGCTGATTCTTTATTTGCTGCGAAACACCAGGCAGGTAATATCGTCCGCTTGTCGTGTGGCGCCCACGAATTCATCCACGAGCTTCATCAGGAATTGCAGCGTTTCTTGCGCATTCCAGTCCGGTAGGCCGCGAATCGCGCCGCGCCAGCGGCCGTTGCCGAATTCTTCTCCCGATTCGTTGAATGCTTCAACAACTCCATCGGTAAAGAAAATCAGTGCGTCGCCCGGTTTCAACTCCAACGACGCTGTTTCGTAGCTCGCGTCCGTTTTGATGCCCAGCGGCAAGCCGCCGGTCTCCAACGTTTCCAGTGTTCCGTTCGCGCGGCGCAGAATCGGAGCATTGTGCCCCGCGTTTACATAGGTCAGGCGGCGCGCTTCGGGATCATATTCGGCCAGAACTGCCGTTGTGAATCGCCTCCCATCCAAGCTATAGGCGGAAGCATAACGGTTTAGCCGCGTCGTCAATTCCGCGACGGGAACGCCTTCGCCCGCAATCGTGCGAAGACTTGCTTGAAGCGTGGCCATCAGCAGCGCCGCAGGCACGCTTTTCCCGGCCACGTCCGCAATCACCACCACTAGTCTTCCGCGATTTTCGGGGTCCGGATAGAACGCGTCGTAATAGTCACCAGCGACCGAATTTTGCGGCCGCGTCGCAAAGGCAATGTCCGCGCCCGCAACTGCCGGCGCTTGCGAAGGCACAAGCCAAGTTTGAATTTCGCGCGCGATTTCCAAGTCGCGCTTCATGGTGATTTTGTCCGCCAGCTCCAGCGAAAGCAGCAGCAGGAAGATCAGCGCGGCGATAAGCTCGAACTTGAAATCAACCGCTACCGTAGTGTGGCCCGTTTGAAACGTAAATCCCATCCCTGACAGTACCAGCAAAACCAGAGCGAGTAGCAGCAGCACGCGCCGCGCGGGCGTCATCTTCATCAGCATGGCCCAGAAAATGTCTTTGGCGACGTGAAACGGCCGGTGCCAACGCGGCAGCTTCTGGATTTCCTCCCAGTCGACGTCCTTTCCGTAGAAGCCGTAGCTGGCGCGCGCATCCGCCGTGAATTGCGACCAAAGTTCGTCGAGTTGGCGCCCTTCGCTGACGCGCTGCCAGAATTGGCGCGCTCGGTTCGCAGCGCCGGCAGGAACCGAAGAAGAGACACCTGGGGTTGGAGAGGCGCTTGCACTCATAGAGATAACTGGACGGAAGGCAAATTATAAGCCAATCAGGGCAGTTTTGCTTGAAAGCGGAGGTTTCGCGAGCTTTTGCTATTAAAGTCTGAAGAACGCTTGCGGTGCTTTGATCAAGCTGGGCAACCTCGGGACTAAGCCAAGACTCCTCGTCGCCCGCAGAACGTACCGGAGTGCCCCGACCAGGTCGGGGTAAGCGCCAAGCGCGCTTCGCTCCTCGGAATGACACCGTGCGAGTTTTTACTGAGCTCGGTCGGGGATGAAAACGTGGGTTCATGCGTTTGGTTAATCGGCGGCGTAGCGGCGGAAGAAAGAATCTTTATTCCATTGCGGGCGCGCGTCGGCATTTGCCGTTTCGAGCAGCAGGCGGCGGGTGAATTCCTCGTAGCCCGCGGCGGTTTGCAGATCGACCGGCTGGTTGACGTCGTCTGAAGGCGCGTGATAGCGATTGGTGAGCCAGTCCTTGAAAATGTTTTGCTCCGGCGTACCGAGTTCGAAGCCAACATCGACCTTCACGGAAGGAACGCCCTTTCTGATAAAGCTGTACTGATCGCTGCGGATGAAGCGGTTACGGAGCGGCTCGGGATCGGCGATGGGCTTGAGGCCCATGGATTGCGCGATGGCCGCGGCGCGCGCGCCGAGGTCCGACTCGTCGATGCCCTGGATGGTAAGGATTTTCAGCGGAACGATGGGAAGGAACATGTCCATGTTGATGTCCGCAACGATGGACTTCAACCGAACCGTGGGATGCGCGGCGAAATATTTGGAGCCAAGAAGGCCTTTTTCTTCGGCGGTGACGAGAAGGAAGAGAATCGAGCGCTTCGTTTCTTCCGGGTGTGCCTTTAGGCTTGCCGCCACATCCAGAACGGCGGCGCTCCCGGAGCCGTCGTCCATCGCGCCATTGTAAATGCGATCGCCGTTGATGGGCGCGCCGATGCCGACGTGATCGATGTGCGCGGAAAGGACGACGAATTCGTCTTTCAGCTTGGCATCGGAGCCGGGAAGCTTGGCGACAATATTCGCGGATTCGACGGGAGTGGTTTGGATGGTGGCATCGGCACGGAGTGAAACGGCCAAGGGAAAATGCGGAAGCGGCTTGCGTTCTTTACCAAGTTCGGCGATTTCCGCGAAAGTGTGGCCGGAGCCGGCGAAAAGCTTTTCCGCGGAGGCAGGATTAAAGGTAGCGCCAAGCTGCAGGCCGGGAGTTTCGTTGAACTCGGAGCCAGCGAGATCCATCGTGGGCTGATCGCGGTTCGCGGAAATGCGCGACCAGGGAATGTCCATCGAGGCGGGATTTGGAATCGTGATCGTGCCAATCGCCCCGGCCGCATGCAGAGCTTTCCAACGCTCGTCGGCGGTCTGATAGTGCGAAGCCAAAGCGGAAGGGATGTCGGCGGGCGAGCCGGCAAGATAGACAGCGACCTTGCCGACCAAGTCGAGGCCGGCGAGTTCATCGAGATTTTTTTCAGGAATTTTCAGACCGTAGCCGACGAAGACCATGGGCGCTTCGAGATATACGGTGGTATGCGTGGAACGCGAGCTGATGAAAGCGTCGTCAGCAAAAGACAGAGGTTCGGCTTTGCCCTTGGAGACGAGGGCGAGAGAGGATTTCAATTCGTCCACCTGGAATTGATTGAAACGCACAGGCTGATAGAAACCGTTGACGTCGGCGGGCTCGAGGCCGGCCTTCTGGAGTTGTTCGACGGCATAGGCTTCGGCTTTTTTCAGGCCTGCGCTGCCGGTGTTGCGGCCTTCGAGGGAATCATCAGCAAGAAATTTAACGTGTGCCCACCAAGAGTTGCCGTCGAAGTGCGACGCCGGCGATGACACATGGCGGTCGCCTTGCGCAATGGAGGTTTGCTGGGCGGAGTCGGGAAGGGCAAGTACAAAAAGAACTGCCAGAAAAACAACTCTGCGCATGAAATTCACCTCAGAACGAAAATGGGGATATGAGGATAGCAGGGTCGGAGGCGCAGAGTCACCCGGTAACCGTCAAAATCAACCGATGCCCATGACAGCATTCTTGAAAAATGCCGATTCGCTGCCTTTGCGACACTGACAACTTAACGGTGTTTACTGGACGGGAGGGTCGAGGTAGAATAGCAGTATCAGATTTTGTTCTGCTGCAAGAGAATTTTAGTGTGCATTGCGACTCGCCTTTTGAGTAAAAACCCAAAAATACGGATCCCCAGCTAGGAGAAATCACCATGGCCACCGCGACTTTGACCAAGCCTGCAGCAAAGGGAGGCAGCTTCCTGTTG
>QHYI01000102.1 GCA_003223245.1 Acidobacteriota bacterium | reverse complement strand
CCGTTAGCGTAACCACCGACCAGCCTCGTTTATAGAAGATGGCCAGATCCTCAAAGCTGTGGCTTTGGCGGCGCCACTCGAAAAAGTCCAGGTAACTCGTGCTTCCATCGGTGTCCGCAAAGTTATGAGGACGCGTGTCGGTAACCCAGAGCATCGCCAATCGATCAGGGTCCTTGTAGGGCAGGGCACGAAGGAGAACCGCGTGAACCACACTGAAGACGGCCGTGTTGGCGCCGATACCTAGTCCCAGGATGAGAACCGTAAGAACGGTGAAGCCGGGAGACTTGCGCAGCGCGCGCAGGCCATACCGTATGTCCTGAACGACCGTTTTGGCAAAATGCCCGCCGCGCGCTTCCCGGCATTCTTCTTTGAATTTCTCGAGTGCGCCGAATTCGATGCGTGCCCGCCGCTTGGCCTCGGCGCGCGTCAAGCCGGAGCGCTCCAAATCGTCCGCGCGATTCTGGACGTGGGCGCGCAGCTCCTCGTCTGTGTCGTTTTCCACGCGCGCACGGTGAAGTGTCGTGGAAGCCACGGAACGCAACCAGGCCAGAGGTTTCATGCTTCGTCTTTTTCTTCCTTGCGACCCGCAAAGAGCCGCACGTCATTCGTGCCGCAGCGCCACCATCGGATCCACGCGCATTGCCCGCCGTGCGGGCAGGTAGCACGCCACGAGCGCAACTAGGAAAAGGAGCGCCCCAACGCCGGCAAAAGTAATGGGATCGTGCGCGGTCACGCCAACGAGCAGGCCGGTCATCAAGCGGGTCAACGCGAAAGCTACACCCGTCCCGATTAGCACGCCGACGAGAGCCATTTTCGCGCCCTGTCCCAGCACCATTTGCAGGACGTTTTGACGTTGCGCCCCCAGCGCCAAACGAATTCCAATTTCGCGCTGGCGCTGCGACACGGTATAAGAAATCACGCCATAGATGCCGGTGAGCCCCAGTACCAACGCCAGGGCCCCGGCGATCCCGAGCATTACGAGCGTGAAGGAAGTGCGCGCCATCGATTTGTCGTAGACTTCCTGCATGGTGCGCACCGACGCCAGCGGCAAGTTCGCGTTCACCGACCACACCGCTTGACGCATTTCGCGGAGAAGGCTTTCCGTGCCCGCGCGCTCGGTGCGCACCACGAACGTCACCACGCGCGTCGGTTGCGCTGGACCCTTCCCAAAAAGGTTTTCGACCAGAGGCGGCCAATACACGATCGCCGGCGCTTTCTCCTGCACGCCTTTTTCCGGCACATCCTGTACTACACCGATCACTTCGCGCCACGGCAGGCCCGGGTCTTCCGTCAGTCGCTTTCCAATGGCGTTTTGCGCCGTGCCCCATGCTTCACGAGCCAGATTCTCAGAAACCATCACCACTGGCCTCAGGCCATACACGGCATCCCAGGTGAAGTCGCGCCCGGAAATTATGTGCGCCCCCGTTGCTGCAAGGAAGCCCGGGGACACGTGCTTGTAGAAGTGGAGCGGCGGGATTTCCCCTTTGTGATAAGGCTTGCCTTCGATAAAAATGGTGTCCCAGTCCGAGTCGAACCCTTCCATGGGCATTTCGCTGGCGAACGCCGCGGATTGCACGCCGGGAATCACCGCCAGTCTGTCGAGGATTTCGTTCTGCGTGCGCATGACGCGCTGCGTTTCATGGATCAGCGAATCAGGAATCCCTATGCGCATGAGTTGCAGATGCCGCGCGTCGGCAAATCCCGGATCAACGATTCTTAGAGCCTGGAACGTGCGAATCATCAAGCCAGCGCTCACCAGCAGCACCAGTGCCATGGCCACCTGGCCTATGACCAAGAGATTGCGAGCGCGGTGGCGCTCCCGGCTTGTGCTGGTTGTTCGTCCCGCGCTCACGAGGACCAGCGAAGTTTGTGGTCCTGCGTATTTCAACGCAGGAATCAACCCGAAGAACAAACTTGAAACGACAGACAGAAGCAGAATGAATCCCAGGGTCGGCGCGTCCACGGAAATCTCGCTCAGACGAGGCAGGTTCGCAGGTCCCATGGCGACGAGAAACCGCACTCCGTTGTAAGCGACAGCAACGCCAAGCATGCCGCCCATCAGCCCCAGCAGCAGGCTTTCTACAAGCCCTCCCCGGATCATTCGTCCCCGGCCCGCGCCTAGTGCTGCGCGAACTGCCAGCTCTTGCTGACGCGCCTCAACTCGCACCAGCAACAAATTCGTTACATTCGCGCAGGCGATCAGCATCACCAGGCCGATGGTTCCCATGACCACCCACAGCACCTCGCTGACGTTGCCGATCACTTCTTGCTTGAGCGGACGAAGCACCGGCGTGATTTTCCAGGTTTCGTAAATATGAGGATCTGTTTTGGGCCCGTTTGTCCAAGAGTCCATCCAGATCGGCACCATGCGCGCCATATCGGCATTCGCTTCTGCTATGCGCGCGCCCGGCTTGAGCAGTGCGATTCCGTGATATCCGAATCCCGCTAGAATCAGCTTGCTGCGGTCGAGCTGCGCCGGCTCGAGAAGATCAAAGTTCGTATCGACAAATCGAAATCCCTTCGGCATTACGCCGACAATCTCCGTGGACTGCGAATCCACCATGATGTTGCGGCCAACGACTCCGGGGTCTCCACCGAAGCGCCGTTGCCAGTAGCCGTAGCTGAGCATCACTCGTTGCGGTCCGCGCGGCACCTGGTCCGCTGCCATAAGCCATCTTCCAAGCCGCGGTGGCACTCCTAATGCTTGAAGCACTCCGTCACTCACCACCACTGCGCGCACTTGTTCCGGCTCGGCGATCCCGGTGACATTGGAGATATCTGTCGTCCATACGCCCAAGGATTGAAATGTGCGATTCTGCTCCGCATACGTGAAGTACATCGATGGCGAAAGCAGCAGGCCATTCTCGAAATCCGCCAGTCCCGCAGCGCCTGGAGCGACCTGGTGCAGCGAGACCAACTCGTCGGCGTTTGGATAAGGCAGCGGCTTCAGCAGCACGCTGTTCACCACGCTGAATACCGCTGCGTTGGCGCCGATTCCTATCGCGACGGTCATCAAGGCAACTGCGGTGAACCCGGGATTCTTGCGCAGCATTCGCGCGCCGTAGCGCACATCGGGCCAAAGTGTTTCCAGCCAAAAGCTGGCGCGCTCTTCACGGCACTCTTCCTTGAACTTCTCGTGCGCGCCAAATTCGATGCGCGCCTGCCGCTCCGCTTCCGCGCGCGTCGAGCCGGATCGCTCCAAATCGTCGGCGCGATTCCGTACATGCGCACGCAGTTCTTCTTCCATCTCACTATCAACGCGAGCCCGGTGAAAAACCGCTGAAGCCAGGGAACGCAATGAAGCCAGGAGTTTCATGCTTTCTCTTTTCTTCTTCTTTGCGGCTCCAAAAAGAGCCGGAGTTACTCGTACCGCAGCGCCAGGATCGGGTCTACGCGCATCGCGCGCCTTGTGGGCATATAGCACGCGAGCAACGCAATGCTCGTCAGAATAGCTGTTAGTCCCACATAGGTCGTGGGATCGAACGCGCTCACGCCAAAAAGCAAATCGTAGCTGCCGGGGAAAATCAAAATCGCGCGCAACAGTCCTGAAATGGCGGTTGATACAGCTAGCCCGCAGGCTGCGCCGATGCCGACCGGTAGCATTCCTTGGCGGACAATCAATCGCAGGACGTCGTTCGTGCAGGCGCCGAAGGCCAGCCGGATGCCGACCTCTCGCGTGCGCTGCGTGACGAGGTAAGCCATGACCCCGTAAATGCCTACAGCAGCGAGCGCCAGAGCAAGAAGCGCCAAAATGCCAGCGAAGATCGCCGCGGCTTGCGGCAGCAGCTCCTGCGTTTGCATGAAATGATCGAGGCTCACGAACCCCAGCTTTGGCAAAAGGCTTTTATCAAGCGATCCCAAGGACGTGCGCACTCTGGCGATCGTGTCTCGTGGGCTTCTCGCAGCTCGGATGAGAACACTGTTGGATTGGGACACATTCGTAGGGAGGTACGTATATTCAGGATCGATTCTTGTAAGGTTGAAAAACCGGACGTCTTTGGCTACGCCAACCACTTCGTATTCTTTCCAGCCGCCTCTGTCTCGAAAAGGCTGAGCTAGCTTGAGGTGCTTTCCAACGGGGTCTTCACCCGGCCACGCGTGGCGGGCGGTAGATTCGCTGACAATCACAACCGGCAGAAGTGCCTCGGCCTCTTGAGGACTGAAGTCTCGTCCGCGAACGATCGGAATCCCCAACGTCGAAAAGTAACTTGGGGAAACGTAATTGACCAGCGTTTGCCCGGGCAGGCTTTTCCGAGGCGCTTGGCTTCCCTCCACTCGGAGCGAGAACGTCATGGTGCCGAGGTAGGGCAAGCGATCGGTGAGCGCGACATCGGCAACCTCAGGAAGCGTCTCCAGGCGGTTGATTACTTGCCTCTTCATGACTCTGGCCTTGGCCTTGTCGCTCCCCAGATCGAGGCTCAAGAGAAATACTTTTTTCGTCTCGAACCCCGGCCTCGCCGCTTGGGACCTAACCATGGCCCGCAGAAGCAATCCTGAGCTGATGAGCAAAACCATCGAAACCGCAACTTGCCCGCCGACCAAGAAACTGCGAAAGCGGGAACGGTTCAGCGGCTGTCCAAAGGCGCTTCCTTCCGCCTTTAGCGAGCGGGTAACATCAGCCTTGGAGGATTGCAGCGCGGGCCAAAGGCCAAACAAGACTCCCGTAAGCAGGGACAGCCCGAACGTATAAAGAAAAACTCGAAAATCGGGGGTCATTGCCGCAATGGAGATGCCTCCTCCCATCAGCGCTTGTACGAGCCGGGTCAGACCGAGCCAAGCCAGCTTCGTCGCCCACAGGGAGAAAAGCAGGCCGCCCAGCCCACCCAACATGGCGAGTAAAACGCTTTCCGTCATTAATTGCCGGATCAGGCGCCCGCGGCTTGCCCCCAACGCAAGGCGAGTGCCAATTTCTTTCTGGCGATTGGCGGCTCGAGCCAGCGACATGTTCGCCAGGTTGACGCAAGCAACCAGCAAAACAAGGCCAACCACGGCCATCAGTCCTGCGACGAAGGCGTGAAACCAAAGCTCATCGGTCTCGCCAAAGTACGTTGCGGGCTCAAGCGTCACGGCAATGGTTTCGGCATCCCAGCTCCTAGTATCGGGAGCAGGGTGCGCCTGCGCAAACTGGCGGGTCAAAACGCTGGTCTCCGCTTGCGCTTGATTATGGCTGCTTCCTGGAGCGATCCGGCCGAGCAACTGAAGCCGCCGACTCGTCGGTTCGTGCAGCCAGTCACTTCGCGGAATCAATTGAGCTTGCGTCGCGATGGGGGCCCAGAAGTCGGGCACGCGTGGAGGGTTGCCAGTCCCGATGAAATCCGGTGGGGCCACTCCGATGATGGTGAACGCGGTGCCGTTTACCTCGAGCGTTGTGCCGGAAATCTGACTATCCGAGTTGAATTGGCGCAGCCAAAAAGAATGGCTCAGAACCACGACCGGATTTGTTCCTGGTACTTGATTTTCTTCCGCACCAAAGACCCGGCCAACGACCGCGTTGATTCCCAACACGGAGAAATAGCTTGCGGAAACGAGCTGGCATTCTATGGGCTGTGGTTCCGGCGGCGCGCTCCACTCGCCCACGGATTCGGCCGGCAGCGTAGCAAGGACCTGTGTCGGCCAACTCGCAGCGATTACGTCGGAGAAGGCATGATGGTGATCCCGGTAATAGAGATACTCCGGATAGGAAAAGGCGTGTTGCATGTCTCCTGTCGCTCCGCTTGCAAACCATCGCTCAAATCTCACAATATTGTCTGGATCCTTCACCGGCAGCGGTTTGAGCGCCAGGGAGTCAAACGCCGTAAAAAGCGTCGTGTTCACGCCGATTCCCAGCGCGAGTGTCAGGATCGCCACGGTTGTGAATCCGGGGCTCTTCGCCAGCATTCGCAGGCCGTAGCGCATATCGGTCCAAACCGTTTCCAACCAGAACCCGCCGCGCTCTTCACGGCATTCTTCTTTGTATTTCTCGTGACCGCCGAATTCGATGCGCGCCCGGCGCTCGGCTTCCGCACGGGTCAAGCCGGGCCGCTCCAGATCGTCCGCACGATTCTGCACGTGGCACCGCAGCTCCTCTTCCGTGTCGTTTTCTACGCGCGCACGATGCAACAGCGCGTCGATCGCAGACCGAAGCAAGGACAGCAGGCTCATACTTCCTCCGGCCGCGTGTTGAGAGCGGTGGCGATCGCGGCAGCGAGGCGGTTCCAGCCGTCAGCTTCCTGCTGTAGACGCTTTCGTCCCGCCGAAGTCAGTTCATAAAATTTTGCGCGGCGATTGTTCTCCGAGGTGCCCCAGCTTGCTTTCAGGAGACCTTGGCGGACGAGCCGGAACAACGCGGGATACAGCGCGCCTTGTTCGACGAGCAGCGCCCCTCCGGAAATCTGTTCGATGCGCAGCAGCACGCCGTAACCATGCAGCGGCCCGAGCGACACCGCCTTCAAAATCAAAAGATCGAGCGTTCCCGGAAGAATCTGCGCTTGCGAGGTCATCCTGCCTCCTAAGTGGATTAGGAGGGTACGCTACACTCCTCTAAGTTGTCAAGGAGAGCGGGGGCGCAAAAAGCGTTCACCGTTTCTTGGCTTTGGATTGCTCAAAGGTCATTGTGCGCACAATCCCTTCGCCCTCTTTGACGAAGAGAACTTGATTCGGCGTGACGCCCTTCAAGGTGTCAACCAACCCACTCGGCCAGCGAATTTCCAGCAGCTCGACCTTGTCCGCTTTGCCAATTCCGAAATGCACGCGCAAATCATTTTGCGAAAAATACCCGCCGCCGCTACGCACTTCATCGATTTGCGAATGCGCATTGTTTTCTCCCAGCGGACGCGTCACGCAGCGAATACGTGCCCCGATGCCGCTGCGATTCGACTTCGTCCCAATCGTCTTGACCTTAATCCAGTTGTTTCCCGCCGTGGAATCACATCGCAGCAGTTGCGGAAAATCATTCACCGTGTTCACGACCAGGTCGAGGTCCCCATCATTGTCAAAATCCCCGAACGCGCACCCTCGCGCGGCAACCGGCACAGAAATCCCCGGCCCCGCGTCGTAGGAAACGTCATCAAAGCGGCCGTTACGCAGATTCTTGTACAGCAGTTTCCGCTGGGGATATCCTGCTTCCGTCTTCAGCTGCTCCACTTCCGGGTACACGTGCCCGTTGCAAATCAAAATGTCCGCCCAACCGTCATTCTCCATATCAAAAAAGCCGCAGCCCCATCCCAGATATTGTGTGTGCTTGCCGAGCCCGCCCTGAAACGTGGCGTCCTCAAAATTCGCGCCGCCCAGGTTGTGATACAGCGAAGGCGTGTCGCCCGCAAAATTGGTTTTCACCAGATCGAGATTGCCATCGAGGTCGTAATCCGCCGCCGAAATTCCCATGCCGGCCTGCGGCTTGCCGTCCGCGCTTAGCGCGCAACCCGCTTCCAGCGCAATGTCCGCGAACGTCCCGTTCTTTTTGTTCTGATAGAGCGCGCTCGCGGTCGAGTCATTCGCCACATAAATATCCGGCCAGCCATCGTTGTCGAGGTCTGCGGTCAGCACACCCAGCCCATACGTCCCGTTCGCCTTCAAAATCCCCGATTTTTCGCTCACGTCTGTGAACGTCCCGTTCCCGTTGTTGTGGTACAGAATATTTTTCCCGCCAATCAGCCCCGGCGGCCCGCATGCCACCAGGATTCCTTTGTATAGGCACGGCCCGGACTCCGGCACGGGCGCGGTCTTCAAATCCATGTCAATGTAATTCGCCACAAAAAGGTCGAGCTGCCCGTCGCGGTCGTAGTCTACAAACGCGCAGCCGGTGTTCCAGCGTTTGCCGTTGCCCGCGACGCCGGCCTTTTCGCTCACATCCGTGAACGTCCCGTTGCCGTTGTTGTGATACAGCACATTTTTTCCGAAGTACGTCACGAACAAATCGTCGAACCCGTCGTTGTCGTAGTCGCCGACGCAAACCCCTTGTCCCCAGCCGGAATGCACCAGCCCGGCTTTTTCGGTCACATCCGTAAATGTCCCATCGCGATTGTTCTTGAAAAGATGATTGCTCGGCTCTTGCCCCACAGGAAAACCTTCGAGCCGCGTGCCGTTCACCAGGAAAATGTCCAGCCAGCCGTCGTTGTCGTAATCATAAAAAGCCACGCCGCAGCCGGTTGTCTCCAGCAAATATTTGTTTTTGTGCTCGCCGCCGTAAATCGTCTTCGAATCCAGCCCTGATTCGCGCGCCACATTCAAAAACGTCACGCCCAAATCCTGTGCAGGCTTCGCATTAGCCGCTGGCGTACCGGGAGCTTGCCGTGACGAGAAAGTCGAAGCGCCCAACGCAAACTGCCGCCTTCTGAGGGGAAGCGCCAACGCCAAAACTCTTTCGAACGAGAGCACCCCTGCCGAGCGGCAGAGCGAACGCAAGAAATTACGGCGTGTGGAAGCCAAAAGAACCGATACCTTTCTTGAAGAAACCGGTGAAAAAATCCGCGACTTTCTTTTCTGAAATGCGGCGCTTTCTTTTATAGTAAGACCCGCTTTCCAATGCAAGTTACGGCCTAAAGAGCCCAGGAGAAATCAATCCTTGTCCAACTTTTGTGTCTTTTTCGTAGGGCTGTTCCGCAAATCTCTCTCTCTTCGAACCACTGCATGCTTTGGCGCACTGATTAGTCTTGCGATCTTTACTCCTCCGGCCTTATCCCAGCAAAAAAACGAAGCCCCTCCGCCTCTTGAACTCTCCCGCACGGTGCGCCCCTGGGAATTTCTCCCCATTACCGGCCAACGCGCCGCGCTATTCGGCACCGAAAGCGGCAAAATGGAAGCCTGGGTCTATCCGCTAAAGATCTTCCGCGAATTCCATCTGAACTTTCTCACCGAAGGCCGTGTCCTCCCTGCCGAAACGCTCGCTCGCACGCTCACCGTGCGCCCCGAATCCGCCACGCTTCTCTATGCCGGCGACACTTTCACCGTGCGCGAAACATTTTTCGTCCCCGTGGACGCGCAAGGCGCCGTTATCCTCCTCAACGTAGAAACCGAACAGCCTCTTGAAATGGAAGCCGTCTTCCATCGCGATTTCCAACTCGAATGGCCTGCCGCGCTCGGAGCCACTTATCTCGACTGGAGCACGCGCAACCACGCCTTCTACTTTGGCGAAGAGCAAAAGAAATTCGCCGCCTTTGTCGGCTCTCCCACCGCCGCCGATCCTCACGCCGAATATCAGAACAACTATTCCGAATCAGAGACCAGTTCGTTCCACCTCGGCGTCACTGCCAAAGGAAAGGACACCAAACTCATGGTCATCGCCGGTTCGACCGAGGGCCATGACGCCGCGCAAAAAACCTATCAGCATCTCCTCCTCGATTACGCCGCACTTCTGCAAGAAGCCTCAAAGTATTACCAGGACTATCTCGCACGCACCGTGAATCTCGAGCTACCTGACGCGCAATTGCAGCAAGCCTATGATTGGGCGTGCATCAGCGAGTTTCAGGGCCTTGTCACTAATCCCTATCTCGGCACCGGCCTGGTTGCCGGCTACCGCACTTCCGGCGAGTCCCAGCGTCCTGGCTTCGCCTGGTTCTTTGGCCGCGATTCTTTCTGGACCTCGCACCGGCATCGCGTTTATCAGCAAGTTCCAACGCGAGGACGGCAAAATCCCGCACGAAATTTCGCAAGGCGCGAATTTTGTCGATTGGTTCAAAGGCTATCCGTATCCCTACGCCTCCGCCGACGCCACGCCGCTCTACCTCATCGCCATGAACGATTATGTGGTTCAAAGCGGCGACGTCGCCTTCGCCAAAGAAAAATGGGACAGCCTCTGGAAAGCCTATGAATTCTTGCGCTCCACCTACGACGAACACGGCTTTGCGCAAAATTTCAATGTCGGCCACGGCTGGGTCGAGGGCGGCCCGCTGCTCCCCGTGAAAACCGAACTGTATCAAACCGGCCTCGGCATCGAAGCCCTGCGCGCGCTTGCCAATCTCGCTCATCTCACCGGCAAAGAAGACGCAAGCAAAGAGTTGGAAGAAACCTTCCAGCAGCAGAAGCCGCTGATGAATGAAACCTTCTGGCTTGCTGACAAAAAGCGCTTCGCTTTCGCCCTGGACAAGAGTGACCACCCCGTTGACGAACCCAGTGTGCTCGCAACCGTCCCGATGTGGTTCGGCTTGCTCGACAAGCCCAAGGCCGACGCCATGATCACCCAACTTGCCGACTTCGATCAGCAAGCGGACTGGGGCATGCGCATCATTTCCGACCATTCGCCGAAATTCAGTGGCGGCGGCTACCATTTTGGCTCTGTCTGGCCGCTCTTCACCGGCTGGGCCTCGGTCGGCGAGTATCGCTATCACCGCGCCCTTCCCGCCTACGAAAATCTACGCGCCAACGCCCTTCTGGCTTTTGATGGCTCGCTCGGCCACGTCACCGAAGTGCTCTCGGGCGATTTCTACCAGTCGCTTTCCACCAGTTCTCCGCACCAGATTTGGTCCGCCGCCATGGTCGTCAGCCCCATGCTGCGTGGGCTGTTTGGCCTGCAACCTGACGCGGCCGAGGGAACGCTCACGTTTGCGCCGCACGTTCCAGCCGACTGGACCTCCTTCGCGATCCGCAATGTGCCGGTCGGCTTGGCAAAACTGGATTTGCACTACGCTAAGGATCTCGAAGGTATGACTCTGGAAGTCTTCGAAGGTTCTTCTAAGACCGCGGCACGGGCCTCTAACAAACTCTTCATCAACTTTCAGCCCGCCATCAGTCTGCGTGCCAAAGTCCTTAGTGCCACACTCAACGGCCGTCCCGCGTCGTTCCACGTGGAAGCTAATGCTGCCGACCAACACGTCGTCGCGCGGATTCCCGTCTCCGCCGGAACCAGCACGTTCCACATCCGCCTCAAAGACGACTTTGGCCTGACCTATGAGTCCACTTTGCCGCGACTGGGCTCCACAGCCGGAGGCCTGCGTATCCTCTCCGAGACTTGGTCCCCCTCACGCGACCGCCTCTCCCTTGCCGTCTCAGGCCTTTCGGGGCGTCAGTATCGCCTCACCGTCTGGAATCCCACCCAAATCGCCGCCGTCTCCGGCGCCAAACTCACCAAGGGTCCCGCCGGCAAAGCCGATCTGCTCGTGGAATTCCCGCCAAACCCCGCCGACCCCATCGCCCAGGTGGCGATCACCATCCAATTCGTGAAATGAAGCGGGCAAACCGTAAGAAAGGCGTAGTCTCAAATGAGGCTTCAAGTGCCGCTCGCCAAAAGACCTCATCCACGGTGGCCCGCTGTTTTGTGCGTTCAACATCAACGCATCGTTCACAGGCAAGGCTTGCCCGAATAAGGGCACACTGCTATCTCCAACCAGACCAACCACTTAGATACAACAGTACCGATGGGTATAACCTTCCCGATTTGCCGCGACTTGTCGCCCGCGGGTACACTGCTATCTGCGTGCTCCCGAATCACCGGTCCCAACCATTTAAGAGTCGCCAACCATGAGCCAACTCACCTTTAACCTTCAACCCACCCGCCAGGTTCTCACCGTCAGCGAGCTCAGCGCGCGCATTCGCGACTTGCTGGCCCGAAATTTCACCGATATTTTCGTTCAAGGCGAAATCTCCAACTGCCGCGAAGCCCAGTCCGGCCACATCTACTTCACTTTAAAGGACGACCGCGCCCAGGTCCGCTGCGTAGTCTTCAAACAGCAGCAGCGCGGCATCAAGTTCCGCCCCGAGGACGGCCTCGAAGTCACCGTGCGCGGCAGCATTAGCGTTTACGAGCAGCGTGGTGAATATCAGATTTACGTCGAGACGATCGAGCCGGTCGGCCTTGGCGCGCTGCAACTCGCTTTCGACCAATTGAAAAAACGCTTCGAAGGCGAAGGCCTTTTCGATGCCGCGCGCAAGAAACCGCTGCCGCTGCTCCCCAGCCGCATCGGCCTTATCACTTCGCCCAAAGGCGCAGCCGTTCGCGATGTCGTTCGTATCCTCCGTCGCCGCTTTCACAACGTGCACCTCACCGTTTTTCCCGTGCGCGTGCAGGGAGAAGGCGCCGCCCAGGAAATCGTCAAAGCGCTGAAGTTTTTCAATGCCAAAAAGTTCGTGGACGTGCTGATGCTCGTTCGCGGCGGCGGCTCGCTAGAAGATTTGTGGGCCTTCAACGAAGAAATCGTGGCTCGCGCCATCGCCGACTCGCAAATTCCGGTCATCTCCGGCATCGGCCACGAAACTGATTTCACTATCGCTGACTTCGTCGCCGATGTGCGCGCTTCCACGCCCTCCGCTGCCGCTGAACTGGTTGTCCAGACGCGCCGCGAGTTCGACAAGCACATCGCCGACCTCCGCGGCGCTCTTGCGGAGCAGGTGCGGTACCGCATCCTCGTTCTCAGCCGCCGCATTCATGAACTCGCGGGCCGCCCCGGCTTCCGACGCCCGCTCGACCTTCTTCGCCAGCAGCGCCAACGCGCCGACGAAATGACTGCGCGACTTGCCCTCGGCCTTCGCGCGCGCCTCGAGCAATCGCGCAAACGCTTCACCGTCGCGCACCTCGGCATCGCGTCGTTTGAATTTCGTATGAAGATTGCGGCCTTCCGCCTGCGCCTGGAAAAGCGCGCCGCCGATCTCGGCGTCCGCGCCGAACGGCTGCTCCAAGCCAAACGCGAGCGCCTCGCGCGCCTCGCCTTGCAGCTCGAAGAACGCAGCCCGCTAAAAGTCCTCGAACGCGGTTACGCGATCGCCACGGACTCCTCCGGAGCCGTTCTCCGCGACGCCGCGCAAGTCCAAATCGGCGACTCGGTCTCCTTGCAACTCCACCGCGGCCGCCTCACCACCGAAGTCCGCAAGAAAGAGACGACCTGAACCCCGCCTCCCGCTCTAAGTCAGGGCTGACTCCGTTGTTCCGCCCTTTTCTGTTTGATCTCTTTGACTTGATCGATGAAATCGTCAGCCATCTTGATGTATTCCTCCCGTTGTGCTTCGTTGGCAACGATGTCGGCTTTACGGCGATACAGCAGGCTCAAATAGGCCATCGCGTCGTCGTATTCCGGCCTCAGGGCGATCGCTCTCTTGATGCTCGCAATTCCCTCATCGATTTTGGGGCCAAATTCTTGCTCGTACTGAACGCGGAGGTAAGGCGGCAGCGGTTGGTCGTCGCGTAATTTTTCTCCCGGGGTGCCTTCGTTGAATTGCGCGCGCAATTCGTGATTTGCGCGGAACGACAGCGTCCAGTCAATCACGCCGACCCAGTAATAGGGCTCTGGGTCGTTGGGTTGGATCTGAGTGTGCTTTTGATGAAACGACTTCGCTTCCTCGAACTTGCGGGGATCGTAGGGTTGAGCCGCCATCTGAAACAAAATGGCACCGATTCCGTCGATTGCGCTCAAGTTTTGCGGATCGATATCGAGCACGCCTCGGAATTCCTCGACCGCTTTACGCCCGAGTTCTTGGTTCGCCTCGCTCGCCGCTCCTGGGATGTATTGAGCGGCGTAGGCCGTCGCCAGATACAGCCGCGCGTTCAGGAGTTGGGGACTCAGATCCTTCGCCCGCTGGAATGCAGCAATGGCTTCCTCATATTGGCCGTTCTTGAAGGCGTGCACACCCTGGTTGAGCGCCTCGCGTGCTTGTCTTTGCTCTTCAGTTTGTGCGGGTACTTGTTGCACGGGCAACTTCGCCGCTGTCAGTCCGCTCAAGAAAACCGAACCCACGATTGCAACCGCAGCATAAATAATCGACGAGAATACACTGCTTCTGAACTTGTACATGGAAATCTCCGGTTAACCTGCGGGCAGTTTCATTCTACTCTTCGCCGTCACCAGGGGAAACCTTCAAAAACGGTCCGAAGGGAGCAAGTCTCGAGAATCTCTTCACGAACAACTAAGAACTCGCCCGGGGAAACTACTCTTCGTCGGAGGAGGAAACTTTCAAGACTGCGAGGAACGCCTCCTGCGGAATATCCACCTGGCCGACGCGCTTCATGCGGCGCTTGCCTTCTTTCTGCTTTTCCAGCAGCTTGCGCTTGCGCGTGATGTCGCCGCCGTAGCATTTGGCCAGCACGTTTTTGCGAATTGCCGCTACCGTTTCCCTTGCAATGATGCGGCTGCCAATCCCCGCTTGAATTGGCACCTCGAACAATTGCCGCGGAATCAGTTTTCGCAGGCGCGTCACGAGTTCGCGCCCACGCTCGTAGGCAAAATCGCGGTGCACGATCAGCGCCAGCGCGTCCACTGGCTCGCCGCCCACCAGCACATCGAGCTTCACCAAGTCGGATTCCTGGTAGCCCGCAAGCTGGTAGTCGAGCGAAGCGTAGCCGCGCGAAACCGATTTCAAGCGGTCGTAGAAGTCGAGCACAATTTCGTTGAGCGGCAATTCGTAGGTGAGCATCACGCGTGTCGGCGCGAGATATTCGAAATTTTTCTGGGTGCCGCGCTTTTCCTGGCAGAGCTGCAGCAGGCCGCCGACGGATTCGTCGTTGGTGATGATCATCGCCTTGATGATCGGTTCTTCGATTTTGTTGATGTCGCTGGGATTCGGGAATTTCGCCGGGCTGTCGACTTCCACGATTTCGCCGGTCGCGCGCGTGATGCGGTAGCGCACGCTCGGTGCGGTGGTAATCAGATTCAAGCCGAACTCGCGCTCCAGCCGCTCCTGCACGATTTCCATGTGCAGCAAGCCCAGGAAGCCGCAACGGAAACCGAACCCCAGGGCGACGGAATTTTCGGGCTCGTAGAAAAACGCGGCGTCGTTTAACTGCAATTTCCCGAGCGCGTCGCGCAGCGGCTCGTAATCGTCGGCCAGCACGGGGAAAAGCCCCGCGAAGACCATTGGCTTGATGGCTTCGAAGCCCGGCAGCGCGGGCTGAGGGCGGTCGACTTCGATGACCGTGTCGCCCATGCGCGCATCGGCCACGCGCTTGATGTTTGCGACGATGAAGCCGACGTCGCCGGCTTCGAGTTCTTCGAGCGCGACCGGTTTCGGCGTGAGCGTGCCAAGCTGTTCGACGTCGTAAGTTTGATCGCCGGCAACTAGTTTGATTTTCATGTGATTCGCAACGCGGCCTTGTTTCACGCGCACCAGAATCACGGCGCCTCGGTAAATGTCGAACCAGGAGTCGAAGATCAGCGCTTGCAGCGGGTTTTCTGCGCTGCCTTTTGGCGGCGGAACACGCGCGACAATGGCTTCGAGCACGTCTTCGACGCCGAGGCCGCTTTTCGCGCTGATGAGCAGCGCGTCGTCTGCCGGAAGCGCCAGCACGCTTTCGATTTGCTCTTTCACCTTGTCGGGTTGTGCTGCAGGCAAATCAATTTTGTTGATCACCGGAATAATCGTGAGGTTGTGTCCCGCGGCAAGAAACGCATTTGCGACGGTCTGCGCTTCGACGCCTTGCGAAGCGTCCACCACCAGCAGCGCGCCTTCGCAAGCGGAAAGCGCGCGCGAAACTTCGTAGGAGAAATCCACATGCCCCGGCGTGTCGATGAGATTCAGGCGATACGTGTTTCCATCTTTGGCTTTGTAGTGCAGGCGAATGCTTTTCGCTTTGATGGTGATGCCGCGCTCGCGCTCCAGATCCATGGAGTCGAGCACCTGTTCGTGCATCTCGCGTTCGGAAAGCGCTCCGGTCATTTCGAGCAGACGGTCGGCCAGCGTGGATTTGCCGTGGTCGATGTGCGCGATGATGCAGAAATTGCGTATGAATTTTGGATCCATGTAACTCGATTATCGCCCAGTGCCGTTTTCCAACTCGTTGCTCTTATTTCCATCAGCCGGGAGACGCCAGCAGTCGGAAAGGCACCGGCTTTGGGATTGCTTTTAACTTTTTCAATTACCGGCAGAAGCCGCTTCTTTTGAGGACAATGCGCCACACACAAGCCCGCCTGCCGCAGCTGGCCTGCCTGAGGCAAGCTTGTCTGCTGCAAGCAGCGCAGACGCGAAGACCGTGCCGAGTAACGTTCAGTTTGCCACAAGTCGTGCCTTCGCGCAGCTGCGGAGCAAAACGGTCCACCGGTGGCAGCCCGAAGGTCGTGCCCGGCGAAGGGAAAACGCGAGAGCTGCGCCGAAGCCCGGCCTCTACGCGCAAAAGGATTTCATTGTTGAGGTTTGGATTGCGAAGACGCTTGTTGGGGCGGGCGGGGGCGGCTGGCGGGCGGGATGATGCCGTTCATCCGCAGGTACTCGACCATCTGGCCGTAGTGATCCATCGGGTGAAAGCTGCCGATCGTGGCGATGCCGAGGCGCGTGGAGAGAAAGGGAAATACCGGCTTGGCCAGGGGCGTGACTTGGTTTTCCGGTGTGATCGTGGAAATAGCTTTATGGCCGAGCACGAAGGAATCCTTCAAGTACTGGACAATTTCGGCTTTGGTCTTCAGCTCGGCAGGGCCGTTGGCATTCTGCTCGACGGACTTCGCCTCGATGGTCTCGCCCATGAGCGGACCGAAGAAAAGATGATTGGCGTAGGCGATGTGCTTCACTTCTTCGGCAAAAGTGCGCACGCCCTTGAATTCGCCGTTGGTCGGCGCGAAGGAATATTTGTTTTCGGGCATGGCCTCGGCGGCGGAAACGACTTCCTGCTCGACAATGCCGTAATAGGTGTTGAGGACGGACGCGACAGTCGGCGGTTGTTGCTGGGCCGCCGAGCCGCCTTGGGCGCGAACGGTTGGGGCGGCCGCGAGACCCAGCAGGACGAGAACTGCGGCGAGATTCTTCATCGGATACTCCTTATGTCGGGAAATGAGAGTCGAGATTTTACGCTTTTAGGGCGGAAAAAGTCATCTCAAGATTTTGAGACGGTAAGGCAGAGCAGAACGCCGAAAGACAAAAGCGGTCAATCCACGTCACAGGTTGCAAGACCGAGCCTGGGGTACCCTCGGGAAACGATTTCGCGAGTGCAGCAAAGATTCGACGCAGACGACATCCAAAAAAAGCGCAGAGAAAAGCGAAAAGGCAGCAGCCTGACTGCCGCACTCCATAAAAGGAGCTCAGGCGCGGGAGAGGGCGGCGCGCTTGGGCTCGGTGACGGAAGCGAGCGCGGTTTCGATGACGTCGAGGCCTTCGTCGAATTGCTCGTCGGTAATGACCAGCGGGACGAGGATGCGAATCACGTTGTTGTAGGTGCCCGCGGTGATAGTGATGAGGCCATGCTCGTAGCAGTAGCGCGCGATTTGTTTCATCTCCGTGTCGGCGGGTTCGCGGGAGGCGGGGTTGCGGACCAGTTCGATGGCGCACATGCCGCCGAGTCCGCGCACGTCGCCGACAAGCTCCCACTTTTTCTGCCAGCCCCGAGCGCGAGTTTCAAAGCGCTTTCCAATGGCGGTGGAGCGTTCGAGCAAACCCTCTTTTTCAATGGTCTCAAGAGCGGCGAGCGCAGCGACACAGGACAGAGGATTGCCGGCAAAGGTGCCGCCGAGACTGCCTTCGGACGGAGCATCCATAATTTCGGCGCGGCCAATGACGCCAGCGAGCGGCAGGCCGCCTCCAATCGATTTTGCGATGGCGATAAGATCGGGCTCGATGCCAAAGTGTTCGGAGGCAAACCATTTTCCGCTGCGGCCGATGCCGGACTGCACTTCGTCGGCAATGAAGACAATGCCGTGCTTGCGGCACAGGTCCTGAACAATGCGGAGATAGTTGAGCGGCGGGACGATGAAGCCTCCTTCGCCCTGCACGGGCTCGACAATGACGGCGGCCACCGATTCCGGCGCAACAACGCGCTTGAAGGCGTTTTCGAGATGATGCGCAAAGCTTTCCGCGGTGGCGCCTTTTTCTCCGCGGTATTCGTAAGCGTAGGGGATGCGGTAAATGTCGCTGGCAAAAGGCGCGAAGCCGGTTTTGTAAGGATGCGTCTTGCTGGTGAGCGACATGGTCAGAAGCGTGCGGCCGTGGAAGGCGTCTTCGAAGCAAATTACCGCCGGGCGCTTGGTGTAGGCGCGCGCGATTTTGATGGCGTTCTCAACGGCTTCGGCGCCGCTGTTGATGAGGAAGGTTTTCTTGGGGAATTTGCCGGGAGCGAGGGCGTTCAGTTTTTCGGCGAGGGCGATGTAGCTTTCATACGGCGTGACGCTGAAGCAGACGTGGAGGAACTTATCGAGCTGCTCGCGAATCGCGGCGACGACGCGCGGCGCGCGATGGCCCATGTTGAGACAGCCGATGCCGCCGGCGAAATCGAGGAAGCGGTTGCCGTCGACGTCCTCGATGACGGCGCCTTCGGCTTTCGCGGCAAAAATGGGCGTCGCATGGTAAGTGCCGTTAGCGACGGCGGCTTCGCGGCGAGCCATGAGCGCGCGGGATTGCGGGCCGGGGATTTCCGTGCGGAGTTGGATGGTTTTCACGGGTTTAAGTCCTCCGTTTGGAGCGAAAGGCAAGGAAGACAAAAGATAACGCAGGGGGCGCAGATCGCTCGCCGCGTTCGGGATGACAAGCAACTTCAAGGGTTGAGGATGTGCGCATGTCAGTACCAGGCGATGGGGGCTTCGTCGAGATTGACGAAAACCTGTTTGGTTTCGAGATATTCTTCGAGACCCCAGCGACCGAGTTCGCGACCGAAGCCGGATTGTTTATAGCCGCCCCAGGGCGCTTCGACGTAAGTCGGCTGCATGTGATTGACCCAGATGATGCCGGCGCGCAGCGATTTGACGACGCGGAAAGCTTTGTAGATATCGCGGGTCCAAACAGCGGCCGCGAGGCCATAAGGCGTGTCGTTAGCGATGCGAATGGCTTGGGATTCGTCGTCGAAGGGAATCACGGAAGCGACGGGGCCAAAGATTTCTTCGCGAGCGATGCGCGCGGAGTTTTGCACATCATAGAAAATCGTAGGCTCCACGTAGTAGCCCTTGCCGAACTGTTCCGGCCGGCCGCCGCCGATGGCGACCTTGGCTTCTTTCTTGCCGACCTCGAGATAGGAGCACACGCGGTCGTACTGTTCTTTGCTGACGAGCGGGCCCATCTTGGTGTCGCGTTCGAGCGGCGCTCCGAGCTTGATGCGCTTGGCTTTTTCGGTCATGGCTTCGACAAATTTGGGGTAGATCTTTTTCTCGACAAGGATGCGGCTGCCGGCGGAACAGACTTCACCTTGATTGATGAACACGCCGAAGAGCGCCCCGTCCACAGCGGCTTCCCAATCGGCGTCGGGAAAGAAAATGTTGGGGGACTTGCCGCCGAGTTCGAGAGTGACGCGCTTGAGTGTGTCGGCGGCGCTTTTGACGATGATTTTTCCAACCGCGGCGCTGCCGGTGAAAGCGATTTTGTCGACGTTGGGATGCGCGACGATGGCGGCGCCGGCAGTTTCGCCGAAACCGTTCACCACATTCACCACGCCGGGCGGCAGGCCAACTTCTTCAAACCAGTTGGCGAGTTCCAGCGCCGTAAGCGGCGTTTGCTCGGCGGGCTTAAGCACGCAGGTGCAGCCCGCAGCGATGGCGGGAGCCAGCTTCCAAGCGGCCATTAGCAGCGGATAGTTCCAGGGAATGATTTGCCCGGCGACGCCAACGGGCTCGCGCATGGTGAAGCTTAAAGCGTTGGTGGGAACGGGGTTCACGTTGCCGGTGACTTTGTTCGCGAGGCCGCCGTAATACTCGAAGCAGGTGGCGACGTCGGCGATGTCAAATTCAGCTTCGACGATGGGCTTGCCGGTGTTGCGGCATTCGAGCTCGGCCAGCGGCGAAGCGTTCTCGCGGACCTTTTCCGCGAGCTTGAAGAGAATGCGGCCACGGTCCTGCGCGGTCGTAGCGGGCCAAGGGCCGGAATCAAACGCAGCGCGGGCAGCTTTAACCGCTTTGTCGACGTCGGCGGCGTTCGAGGAAGCAACTTGAGCGATGACCTCTTCGGTCGAAGGATCGTAGACGGGAAACGTTTCACCGGAGGCGCTGCTCGTCCATTGGCCATTGATGTAGTTCTGGTAGGCGCGAAGGCTGGTCTTGGCGATGCTGGACATGGCTTCCTCCCCACCTCATTTCACACCGCGGAGGCCGCGGAAGCAAGTTTGCGAGCGGCTTTGCGCCGGCCGTAAATAAAAAAGAAAAACGCGGCCAGGCCGATGAAGGCCAGCGTGCCGCCAAACATCCAGAGTTCATACGAAAAAAGAGAGGTGATTTGCTGTGCAGGAAAAAACACGAGAGCGATTCCTAAAGACGTGGTGAGGAAGCCGCTGAGGCCGGCAGCGATGAGAGTGCCTTTGCGGAAATGCCCGGGAGCGAAAGATTTTTGCCAGGCGATGCGTAGCAAGGCGCCGAACATGTAGAGAAACGGAATCAACTGAAGCACGACGGCGAGCGACAAGAGCTTCTGAAAAGTTTCCTGCACGCCAGCGCCGGTGAGGGAAAAGTTGATTACTACCAAAATTAGAGAAACCGCGGCGTGTACGATGAGCGCAGCGTACGGCGTAGCGTACTTTGGATGAATCTTGCCCAGCCAATCGGGCATGTAAGAGTCGAGTCCGGCGACGAAGGGAATGCGCGCCGAGCCGCCGAGCCACGCGGAGCCGATGCCTGCGATGGACAAGCTGAGCATCAAGGCAAAAGGTGCGATGATCCATCCGATGCCCACGCGGCCCGACAAGTGGCTGACCGCTTGAACGATGCCCTGGAGCACACTGATTTGCTCTTTGCTGACGGCGACGAGCAAGGTCAGGGTCGTGCCGATGTAGAGGGCGCCGGATAGAATGCCGCCCCAAGCGACACCTCCGGGAAGCGTTTTCCGCGGATTTTCGATTTCATCGCCCATGACCGAGGCGAGCTCCAGGCCGACTAAGCCAAAACAGATGACGCCGAAAGAGTTCAGGACAAAGCGCAGGTTTGCGGGGATGCGGAAATCTCTGGCGGTGACAGAAGCTCCGAAACGAAGCCAGACGATGACACCGAGAGCAATTAAAAGACCGCCGGCAATGAAAGTGCCGAGGCCGCCGACATTGTTGATCCATTTGCCGACGCCCAGACCAACAATGTTGAGGACCACGAGAATCACCAGCAGCGCGAGCGAGGCCGCCAGAGCAAAGGATTTGCGGTCGGCGAGACCAGCGTGCGCGGGGCCAAGAACGAAGACCGAGATGCCCACGAAGTACAGCAGGATGGAAGGCACGTACATCATGTTATTGGTCCAGTAACACCAGCCGGAGAGAAAACCGTGGAAGTCGCCGAATACTTCCTTGGCCCAGAGATAGACGCCGCCTTCGCCGGGATAGCGGTGAGCCAATTCAATGACGGCGATGCCTTGGGGCCAAAAGAACAGCAAGAGGGAAATGATCCAAAGCCAGACGGTGGCGCCACCGTTGGCGGCGATGGAGGGAACCACGTTCAGATTGAAGACGGCGACGACGAAGAGCAGAACGAGGTCCGAGCGGCCCAGGACGCGCTTGAGATGTGGCGCTTCGTGTGGTTCGAGGACCGGGGTGGCCGTTGTGATGACCTCGTTCGCCAACGAACTTCGCTCCTCGGGGAGTCCCTTCCCGTCCCATTTGCGGAGGGACCCGCTAATGCTCGTTCTGCAAGTCAGTCCGGTTACACCGTCCTACTCGGCCCTGACGAATCTAAATAAGAATAGTCAGGACTGACTAGCTCATCGGTGTCCTGCTGCTCCGAGGGAAGCGGCGCCGCGCTCTTGCTGCTCTTTGGCCAGCGCGGGCGCGACTTCTTCGAAAGCCGCAAGATGCTCATCGATGTCCGCTTCGGTGTGCTGGACGGAGATGGTCCACTGTTCGTCCCACCAATAGGGCTGCGCGAGGACGCCGCGATTGACCATGCCAAACCAATAGTGGCGCCAGAGATCGACGTCGATGTTGATCCAGTCGCGGTAGTTGCGAACTTCCTGAGGGTAGAGCATGAGCGCGCCGTTGGCTCCGGCGCTGGCGACGTAAGCTTGCAAGCCGGATTTTTTGATGATGGCGCGATAGCCTTCGGTGAGTTTTTTGCTGAGATGGCCAACATGAGCGTAGTTCTCGCGGGTGAGGACTTCGCGGAACATGGCGAGGCCGGCGGCCATGGCCACGCGATTGGTGTTGTAGGTGCCGCCGTGAAAGACTTTGTGCTGCGCGATCAGGTCCATCACGGCGCGGCTGGCGCCAAACGCGGCGAGCGGCAATCCGCCGCCAATGGATTTGGCCAGGCAAATGATGTCCGGTTTGACGCCAAAAAATTCGCTGGCACCGCCCCAGGCGAGTTTGGCGCCGGTCTTCACTTCGTCGAAGATGAGCAGCGCGTCATTCTTGGTGCAGAGGTCGCGCAAGCCTTGGAGAAAACCCGGCTGCGGACAGCAGAGGCCAACGTTCATCAAAATAGGTTCGAGAATGATGGCCGCGATTTGGCGGGGATTGTCCTTGAAGCGGCGCTCGACGCTGGCGAGATTGTTGAAGACCGCGACGACGGTGTTGGCGAGAGAGGCCTTTGGAACACCGGCGCCGGCGGGGACGCTCGTGGGTGCGTCGGGATCGCCGTAATCCTCGGCTTTGGGCTTTACGCTGACGAGAGCGGTGTCATGCAAACCGTGATAAGCGCCTTCGAATTTCAGGACCTTGTCGCGGCCGGTGGCGGCGCGCGCGATGCGGCAAGCGTGCATGGTCACTTCCGTGCCGCTGGAGCCGAAACGAACCATTTCGACGGGATAGCGTTTGCAAATTTCTTCGGCAAGTTCCCATTCCTGATCGTGCGGCATGCCAAAGGTGGTGCCCCGGTGCAGCTCCTGTTCAACGGCTTTGACCACGGCGGGATGGCCATGGCCGGCCATTAGCGCGCCGAAGCAGAGGTTGTGATCGATGTATTTGTTGCCGTCGAGGTCGTGAATGCGGCTGCCCCTGCCATCTTTCACGAAGAGCGGATATGGCTCATAGTGGCGGTAGTTGCTGGCGACGCCGAGAGGAATCCTCTCGACGGCGCGTTTGTAGGCGGCCGCGGATTTCGGAGTGCGCTTTTCGTACGCGGCCAGTTCTTTCTGCAGTGCTTCGTGCATGACGCTGCTCCATGGAGTGCAGGGCTATTCCCTGCCCTCAGTTTGAGGCAGTGAATCCATTATCTCACTTGACCGGAAGACGCCTGAGAGGATTACATCTTCGTGGTTGTTGCGGCCCCTGAAACCTTACTATAAATCTGAGTGCTTGTGGGCCAACACGTCGCCGGCTCTAAGCTCAAAGGGCGTTGCGTTGGGAAAGGGCTGCGCTGGGATGAATACGCGGGGGATTAGGCTTACGTTACGACTTTTTACCCTGTTTGTAGCGACTGCCTTGTTAGCCAGCGCGCAGGGGCTGATTGTCGAGCCGGCCGACATTATTGTCATCCATGGCCGCGTGTATACGGAGAATCCCAAGCAACCGTGGGCGCAAGCCGTGGCCATCTATAAAGGAAAGATTACCGCTGTCGGCGACGATACCAACATCGAGAAAGCACGCGGCATGGGCACGAAAATCATCAACGCCGGCGGAAAGCTGGTGCTTCCCGGCCTCACCGATTGCCACATTCATTTTCTGGCTGGTTCGCTGAGTTTGGGCCGCGTGAACTTGGAAGGCGCTAAAGATGTTGCCGACATTCAGAAAAGATTGCGCGAATACGCAACGGAGCATCCGGGGGACGATTGGGTTTTGGGCCGCGGCTGGAATTACGCCATGTTCGGTTCCGAAACTCTTCCCAACAAGAAATATCTCGACGAGATCTTCCCCAACCGACCGGTTTTTCTGGGAGGTTACGATGGGCATACCTATTGGGCCAATTCGAAAGCGCTCGCGCTGGCGGGCATCACCCGGGATACGCCCAATCCGCCGAATGGCATTATTGTGCGCGATCCGCAAACCGGCGAAGCCACGGGCGCTTTGAAAGAAGCGGCCCAAGGCCTCGTGGCGAAAGTGATTCCCAAGCCAACTCGCGAAGAGGAACTTCTGGCTTTGCGGGCGGGAATGAAATGGGCCAACCAAAACGGACTCACCCGCGTGCATAGCGCTGGCGGCGATTTTGAAATTGTCGACCTCTTCGACGAAATGCGCCATCGCGGCGACCTTAGCTTGCGGATGTACATCGCTTATTTCCTGAATCCTCCTTCGCGGCGCCCGCAGGACCTGGAGGCCATCGAGGCGGCGCACAAGAAATTTCACGATGAATGGATTGACGCAGGCGCGGTAAAATTCATGGTGGACGGCGTGGTCGAATCTCACACTGCGGCCATGCTCGAACCGTACAGCGACGATCCTTCCTCAAAAGGCAAGCCTTTCTGGGACCCGGCAAACTACAATGCCGCGGTTGCAGAGTTGGACAAGCATGGTTTCCAGCTTTTCACCCATGCCATCGGGGATTATGGCGTGCGCATGGCCCTGGATGCCTACGAGAATGCTGAAGAACGCAATCACAAGCGGGACCGCCGCTGGCGCATCGAGCATATTGAAACGGTTGCCTCGGCCGATATTCCGCGCTTCGGAAAGCTCGATGTCATCGCCAGCATGCAGCCGCTTCATTCCTATCCGGACGCGGACACGCTGGACGTTTGGGCGCGCAATGTTGGTCCCGACCGCGCTTCGCGCGCATGGGCGTGGAAAAGCATCGCCGATGGCGGCGGGCATTTGGCGTTTGGGAGCGACTGGCCGGTAGTGACCCTCAATCCGTGGGAAGGCATTCAGACCGCGGTTACGCGGCAAACTAAGGAGGGCACGCCGGCAAAGGGCTTCCTACCCGAACAGCGGCTCACGGTTGCGCAGGCCGTCGAAGCCTACACGCTGGGCGCGGCGTTTGCAGGACGGCGTGAAAAAACGGAAGGTTCCATCGAGGTTGGTAAAGTCGCCGACCTGATTATCATTTCTCAGAACATTTTTGACATCAATCCGCATAAGATTGGGGCGACCAAGGTGGTTGCCACCATTGTGGGCGGGCGCCTGGTTTATCAAGCCGATTCCAAGTAAGCGGGAGGAGCGATGAAACCGCGGGCGATTCTTCCGGGGATTTTTGCCGTTGCCTTGGCGTGCGGGGCTTGCGCAAAAAAAGAAGAATCTCTGAGCTTGCTCGTTTGGGAAGGTTACGCGGACCAGTCCGCGGTTCACGACTTCGAGCAAAGCCATCATTGCAAAATCTCCGCGTCCTACATGGGCTCAAGCGATGAGCTGGTGGCCAAGCTACGAGGAGGCAGCGCATCGAATTACGATGTCATTTCGCCTTCGAGCGATGTCGCCGCTTCGATTGCGCGAACGGGCTTGGCCGCGCCGCTTGATCTTTCGAACCTTCCTTCGTATTCACAACTTTCAGCGAAACTCCGCGACTTGCCGCTCGTCAAAGCCAACGGCAAGGTCTATGGCGTACCTTTCATGTGGGGGCCAAATCCACTTCTGTACGATACGACTGTCTTTGCCAAGGCGCCGGATTCCTGGGCCGTTTTTTGGGATCCCAAGTACAAGGGAAAGATTTCCGTTTGGGATGACCTCTCCACCGTCTATATGGCCGCGCAAATCCTCGGCTACGACAAGCCTGATCCCTCGCAACTTTATAGCCTGACGGATGAACAGCTCGCAGCGGTCAAGAAAAAGCTGATCGAGTTGAAGCCCAACATTCGAAAGATATGGTCCACCGGCGGCGAGCTCACCAATCTCTTCGAAAATCATGAAATCGTTCTGGCGATGGGCTGGCCGCTCAACACCAACGACCTGCGCAAAGCGGGTTTCCCGATTGGCGAAACCATCCCTAAAGAAAACACCACCGGATGGATCGACCACTTGATGATAACCGCGGCCAGCAACCACAAACAGCTCGGGCACGAATTCCTCGAATACATGATTGAAGCCAAGACGCAAAAACTGGTGACCGACCGGACGCACTACACACCCGCAAATCCCGCGGCGGCGCAATTCCTCACGCCGGAAGAAATCCAGAGTTTGCATCTCGACAATCCCGATGCGTATATGCAGCGAATCTACTTCTGGCAGGATGTTCCTCGTCGCGCCAAATACAACGAAATTTGGAACGAGGTGAAAGCCGCGCAGTGAGCGCTTCTCCCGCCAATCCGCCGGAGCAAGACACGGCCGAAAGCGCAGCGCTTCTCGAGGTGCGCAATGTGGCGAAACGGTTTGGTGCAGTAGATGTTCTTAAAAATATTTCTTTGAGCCTTGGTGCGGGCGAATTTCTCACGCTTCTTGGTGAGAGCGGCTCGGGAAAGACAACTCTTCTTCGCTTGATTGCTGGATTCGAGCAGCCTAGTTCGGGTGAAATCTGGATGAGCGGTGCGCGCCTGGACCTTCTTCCGCCTTACAAACGCCGCGTAAATACGGTTTTTCAGAACTATGCGCTGTTTCCGCATTTGAGCGCTCACGACAACATAGCTTATGGGCTGCGCGTCAAAGGCACTGAGGCTAGCGAAGTCAGCAACCGCGTCGAAGAAGCTTTGCGCATGGTCAAGATGCAGGAATTTGCCGGTTCCCGTCCTTCCAAGCTCAGTGGAGGCCAGCAGCAGCGCATCGCGCTGGCGCGAGCGCTGGTAAATCGCCCGCAACTGCTTCTGCTCGACGAGCCCCTTTCGGCACTGGACGCAAATCTGCGGAAACAAATGCAAAGCGAGCTAAAAGCACTGCAGCGTGAAATTGGCATTACGTTTTTGTTTGTCACGCACGACCAGGAAGAAGCCATGGCGCTTTCCGACCGCATCGCGCTATTGCGCGACGGGGCGCTTGAGCAAGTGGCGTCGCCGCGCGAGATCTACGCGCATCCGGCCACCGCATACACCGCCCAGTTCATCGGGCAGACCAATCTGCTCCGCGGAGAAATTCGCGGAAGCATTGCAAGTTGTGGCGCACTCTGCTGGCCTGTCGAAGAAGCCGACGGCCCAGTGATTTTTTCGCTCCGCCCGGAAGCGATTCGCATCTGCCCCGATGGCCAGCGCCAAACCAGCGAAGTGAAATTTCGCGCCGCCGTTCGCCAACAATTCTATAGCGGATCGACGGAACTGCTCGAAGTGGATTGCGGAAGCGGCCAGACGTTGCGCGTGCGCGTCCCCGCGCGTGGCCCGCTCGCCGGCGAACACGCTCGTGATCTGAAATTGTATCGAGAGCCGGTTCTCACCCGTCACGTATCACGAGGCGGCGCTTACTTTTTCATGTTCTCGCGCGCCTACAGATCGCTGGTCTCTATCCCGCCGCTCTTCTGGGTGGCTGCGTTCCTTTTGCTTCCCTACGCGCTGATGTTTGCGCACAGCCTATGGGCAGTGCGCGAAGGCGTGATCGTTCACCATTGGAATTTGAGCAATTATAAAACTCTCTTCAGCAATCCGGTTTACGCCGAAGTGCTCTTCCGCACCATGCGCATCGCGGCTTCTGTCACGATCTGTTCGCTCCTTCTCGGCTATCCGCTTGCTTACTATTTGGCTTTTCACGCCGGGCAACGCAAGGAGCTCCTTTATCAGCTCGTGGTCGTGCCGCTGTGGGTCAGCTATCTGGTCCGCGGCTACGCCTGGAAAACCATCCTTGGCAGCGACGGCGTGCTGAATGGCTTTCTGCAATATCTGCATATCACGCACGAACCCGTTGGTTTTTTTCTTTATAGCCCGTTCGCCGTCGTGCTTGTGCTCACGCATATCTACACGCCTTTTGTCTTTCTGCCCATTTACGCCGCGCTCGAACACATCCCGCGCCCGCTCCTCGAAGCTTCGCAAGACCTGGGCGCGGGCTCCGTTCAAACGTTCTGGCGTGTGATTGTTCCGCTCTCGACGCCAGGCTTACTTGCGGGGGCGACGTTTGCGTTTGTCCTTTCGCTCGGCGACTTCCTTGCACCACTCCTCGTCGGCGGGCCTTCTGGCACCATGATTGCCAACGTGGTGCAAAGCCTTTTTGGCGCCGCGTTTGATTGGCCGCTCGGAGCTGCGATTTCTGTGGGAATTCTGGTCATTACTATTTTCTTGCTTTTCCTGAGCGAATTGCTGGAAAAGCGCTGGGCCTTCAAGTGACCACCAACTCCCCAACACGCCGCGCGCCGGTCCTCGCCGTCTATGCCGTGCTGGTGTTCGCTTTTATCTATTTGCCCATCGTCGTGCTTATCCTTTATTCCTTCAACCGCGATGGCGTCGGCGGCTTTCCCCCACGCCATCTCACTCTGAGCTGGTACACGCAGCTTTTTGCCGACTCTTCCATGTGGGATTCCGTGCTCAACAGTCTGATTGTGGCCGCGGGCAGCGTCGTGCTATCTCTGATGCTCGGGCTTCTTGCCGCTCTTGCGCTCGATCGGGCAGACTTTCCGGGCAAGGGCCTTTTCCGCCGCCTCGTGCTGCTTCCCTTGATTCTTCCCGGTATCATCACCGGCCTTTCGCTCCTGATGTTCGCGGTGTTTGCCGGCTGGCATCTCAGTTTGCTCACGGTTCTCCTCGGTCACGGCACCGCGCTCATTTCCGTCGCCACGACGGAGCTTTTCGCCGGGCTGCAAAAGCTGGACCGCGCGCAAGAAGAAGCTTCGCTCGATCTTGGCGCCACGCCGTGGCAGACGTTTTGGCGCATCACCGTACCCAATCTCAAACTTTCGCTCATCGCCGCGGGGCTGCTGATTTTCACCCTTTCGATGGACGAAATCGCCGTGACGTTCTTCCTCATCGGACGTGATAATACTTTGCCTCTCGAAATTTGGGCCCGCCTTCGCCGCGGGATTACGCCGGAAATCAACGCAATTTCTACTTTGATCTTTGCCGTTTCTGTCGCCCTCATTGTCATCTGGTATCACTTGCGCTCACCGAGCCTTGGTGCTCGATCGCAAGAGCTTCTCGGACGGTTAGGAGAGCCTTCGTGAGTCAACGCAGAGCGAGGTGGAGAATTTCTGTCTTTCCGGTGGTTGTTCTTTGCCTGTCAGTTGCGGCGCTCCATTCGTTCGCGCAATCCGCGCCCTTCGACATCGTCATTACCCATGGCCGAATCATCGATGGCACAGGCTCCCCCTGGTTCTCGGGTGACATTGGCATTCGAAGCGGAAAAATCGCGGCCATCGGCAACCTCGCCGCCGCTGCCCGTAGGCGCACCCTTGACGCTCGCGGCCAAGTGGTCGCTCCCGGCTTTATCGACATGCTTGGCCAATCCGAGTTGACGATTCTCGTCGACCCGCGCCTGCCGTCGAAAATCTATCAGGGCATCACCACCGAGATTACCGGCGAAGGCGAATCCATCGCGCCCATGAACGACTTCATTCGCCGTTCGCGCGAAAAACAATTTGAGCTTCTCGGCATTCAGCCGGGCTGGCAAACCTTCCGCCAATATTTTGCGCGCCTGGAGAAGCAGGGCATCGGCATCAACGTCGCCGATTATGTTGGCGCTACCACGGTTCGGCGCATGGTGCTCGGCGATGACGACGTCCAGCCCACGCCCGCGCAACTCGACCAAATGAAGCAACTGGTGCGTCAAGCCATGCTGGATGGCGCGGTCGGCGTCTCCACCTCCCTGGAATATCCGCCTGCCCCTTACGCGAAGACCGAAGAACTCGTCGCGCTCGCGTCCGAGGCCTCACGCTACGGCGGCATCTACGCCACGCACATGCGCAGCGAGAGCACGGCCATTTTGCAATCGCTCGATGAAGTGATGCGCATCGCTCGCGAAGCGCAAATCCCCGTGGAAATCTGGCATTTCAAAGTTGCCGGCAAGCCCTCCTGGGGACGCATGCCGGAAGCCGTCGCCAAGATTGAAGCTGCGCGCGCTCAGGGCGTCGACATCGCTGCGGACACTTACGCTTACACCGCGTGGGGCAACGGCCTTTCCGCATTCATCCCGCCCTGGGCCCACGACGGCGGCACTGCCAAGCTCCTCGAGCGCTTGAAAGATCCCGCCGCGCGCGAGCGCATCCGCAAGGACATGCTCACCCCATCCGATGAATGGGAAAACGAGTGGCAGCAAATCCCCGGGCCGGAGTCCATCCTTATTGGCCAAGTCCAAAATCCGAAGCTCTTGCCGCTTCAGGGAAAAACCATCACGGAGGTAGCGAAGCTCTGGAACAAGGATCCCATGGACACGATTTTCGACCTTTTGATTCAGGACGATGCCTTCACCAGCGTGGCCGTTTTCGGCATGTCCGAGCCCGATGTCGTGCTCGCGCTGCAACGGCCCTGGGTGTCCATCGACAATGATTCCTCGGGCGTCTCGCCGGAAGGCATTCTAGGAAGGGAGCACGCACATCCGCGCGCTTATGGTACGTTTCCGCGCATCCTCCGCAAATACGTCCGCGAGGAGCACAAGCTCCCTCTCGAAGATGCCATTCGCAAATTCTCGGCGCTTCCTTCACAGCGATTGCGCCTGGAAGGCCGCGGCCTGCTTCGCGTGGGCATGTGGGCCGACGTCACGATCTTTGATCCAGCGATGATTCGCGACCTCGCCACGTTCGATAAACCCAATCAACTCTCACAAGGGATGGATTATGTGCTGGTCAACGGCGTGCCTGTGATCGACCAAGGCAGAATGACTGGCGCTCGCCCGGGAAAAGTCCTTCGCGGCCCCGGCTACGTTCCTTGATTCCCCGCAGAGACCTGTAATCCGATCGCATGGTCACTCGAGGTTGGTTTCTAAAACATCCAAGTCCATTTACTTCTTCTGGAGCCTGTTCTCGGCAAGTTTCACAGCCGTCTCGAGCGCGTCGGCAGCCTTCACCTTCACGTTCGGCCGCACGCCGATTCCGTCCCAATCGGGTTCTGAGTAAGGATTGATCGCTCCCGTCTCCCGAATAGCGATCCCGAAGTGATCGTCGAGGCGATGAAAAATCCCCACATCGGTCGCTCCAGCCGTCCTCTCCCCCACGAGCGTGGCGCGTTTCAGCATTTTCAAGTCGTAGCTGAAGTGCTCTGCCGCGGAAAAAGTATTGCCTGAAGTCAGCACGTAAACCGGCTCGTTCGCCAGGCGGTTTCCTGGAACCGGCGAGCGCGTCCAAGAATCCTGCTTCGTTTCTTCTCTGGGGTTGTACATATACTGGGGACGGTCGAAAAGATAAGCGGCAATCAGCCTGACCATGCCGGGGTTCCCGCCTCGGTTATCTCGCAAATCAAAAATGACTGCGTCCGCGTGATTCAATGCCTCCATTGCATCCTCGGCCACCTGCCGGCAGACCGATGGATCCGGAAACGAATTGAACTTCAAATAGCCGATGTTGTGAGGAAGAATCTTCACCGGTTCGAAGGTGCAATTTGTCTGCTCCATCGCCTTGCGGTAACGCGCATAGAATTCAGGTGTTACCACCGGCGGGTCAGGCAAAGGAGTCTCGCTGTAGACCACTTCCAGGTGCCGGTCATGGCTCACCTCCCTCATCTGCTTGGTCAGCAGGTCCGCAAAGGCTCTGCCATCCGTCACGTCGTCATCGCCGTTCTTCTCATGCTGCACGAGCGCATCCGCCATCTTTTGCGCGACGTTTGCGTCAACGTAGTGCTGTTTTAGATTGGCTGCCGCTTCAACAATCACGAGGTGGCGTTCCGCCGCAGCCAGTTTCGCTTTCGCGTATACGAGCACAGCGCCGCGTGGTTGCGTACTTGGCTTTTCGAACGGTCGTAATTCCTCCGACGGTATGTGGCCGTCCGATTCAGCATTGCCCGCCGCCAGATTCTCTGCTTGCGAGGAGCTTGCGGTCAGTTCTGGCGGCTGTCCGGTTCCCGGAGCGATTGCCCCTGCTTGCGAGTCACGGGTCAGTTCTGGTGCTGGCGGGGTGAATCTTGACGAGAGCACATTGGCCGCGCTCCGCGCCGGGCGGATGAGCGCGCTCAGAGGAACATGCTTCACCCCGTGGTTGAGTAGAGCCGAGAAGGCCGCCACTACCGCCAATGCCAACACTGCGCCGAAAAGCAATGCCCCCGGACCCAGGGATTCATCTGCAAGAACCACCAGGGAAGGCCCATCTTCCGAATGCAGGCGAAGCGCATAGCTCGCGAGCTCCGGTTGGACATGGAAATACTCCCTCGGCAGGGACCATGCCAAGTCGCAGAGCAAGTCCACCCAGAGACGGAGGCGCGGGATATTTGCTCTCTCGTCGCGCGCCCGGTCGCGGAACAGTTGAAGAGCTTCGTCGCCGTAGGCTTCGCGAAAGCGAGAAGGATACAGCCGCAGCAGCCAAGCGTAGAGCTTCTCAGACATACTCCCCCCTCAAAATCTTTTTGGCGCGCGCAAGACGCACCAAATCCGCGAGCCGCTCCGCCTCGCAGCGAGCAAGTTTGCGTCCCGCTGAAGTCAGCCGGTAGTAGCGGCGCCGTTCGTGGCCGAGCTTTGCGTCCTCGCGCGGTTCGATTTCTTCGATGAGTTTGGCGTCCAGCAGAGTCTGGATCGAACTATAGAGCGTTCCAGGGCCGAGTCGCATGCGGTCGTTGGTCTGCTCCGCGACCTGACGCATGATGCCGTAACCGTGCAGGTCCTCGCCGGCTAGGGCCAGTAAGATTTGGAAGGCCGCCGAAGGAAGCGGGTTGAGTTTTTGTTTGGGCATCGACACTCGATCATCGTTATATCGATTATCGACTATACGCGCGCCGGCAGCCAGTTGCAAGAGCCATTTCGCGTTCGCCAACCGTAAGCCTCGACGCCGGTATGTGGAATCCCAGATTCGCGGGACTTCGGCCGCAGTACCGTCGCGGCCTGCAAATCATTCATAATAGCCAGCGCGGCGGATTTCTTTAGCCGCCAAAGGTTCTCTGGAGGAGCCATGGCCGATCGCCTGGAAGACTTTCAGAAATTTCGCGCTGACTTGAACGAAGAAATTCTTGGCTGTGGCCACCTGGGCATGAAGCGCTTCTTCGCGCTCGACCATCAGGCCTACGAACCCGGCCCGCTTGGGACCAAAACAAAGGAGTTGCTTGGCTTGGTCGCTTCCACAGTGCTCCGCTGCGACGACTGCATCACCTATCACTTGGTCCGTTGCGGCGAGGAAGGCTGGAAGCGTGACGAGGTCATTGACGCCCTCAACATCGCTTTGGTCGTCGGCGGTTCCATTACCATTCCGCATGTCCGCCGCGCTTTTGCCCGCATGCGCGAGATCAAAGGGCTAAAATCCTGAGCAAAACTGGCCGTTACGGGCTGCTGTTGACGCAAAATGTCAATTTCCCCTCTTTTTTCCGGCGTCCCCAAGTACGGCGCTCAATTTTTTCGAAGATTTTTGTGATTCACCGCACAAATTGCGCCCGATTTGTGCGAAACTATATTCATGGCACGTGGGTGGGAAAGTAAGGATGTAGAAGCCCAGGTCGAAGCCACCGAGGCTCCACAGCAAATAGCTCAACCGGGGACCAAGTCGGCTGAGGAAATCCGTCGTGAACAGCAGCGCAAGGATCTGCAGCTATCCCGCACACGCATCATGAACGACCTGGCCTCCGCCACGCACCCCAACTACCGCAAATCTCTGGAAGCCGCCCTCGCCCACCTCGACAAGAAACTCGCCGAACTCGGCTAATCTCCCTTATTCCCAGCGATTCGTCCAGCTTAACCCCCGAACCTCTGCGTAGCATAAGTCAGGGCGGTAGAAAGATGCGGCATCTATAGTATGTGGGTTTCGAGGATTTTCCTGCCCCGAACCGAAAGCGGCGCGAAGGAGGATGAACAGGCAGGAATACCTATCGCGTGGAAAATGGCCTATGAGGCCTCAAGGTCTTTGCCAGAACAGGCAATGCCCTTTCATGCTTACCCCACAGGAGCGCCCACCGCTACCCATGGGGAGTCTCCGGCTCGCCACAACGGGACGCCGAAACGTGGCCACCACGATGACCCCGGACTCGACATCTTCTCCGCCTCGCCTCGCCGGCGCAAACTTCCATTGCTTCACCGCGGCCACGGTTGGGGCCGTGAGCGTCTCCAGGTCGCGCACTACGTGGATGGAAGTGACGCGGCCCTGGGAATCCGCAATCTCATTCAGAATCACGCTTCCCTCGCCAATGCTGTTGGGGGGATATTCCGGCTCCAGCGTAAAGAGCGGCAAAGCCGCGCGATCCTTGGAATCCATGCCCGTCTCTTTGTACTCGTGCACTCGTGCCGTCATCTTCGGTACGTAGGGTTGCGGAAACTGGAACACGATCCCGAGCCGTGCGTCCACCGCACGCCCGTCCTGGCGCGCCGGCAGGAAAGTCCAGGTTTGCAGCGCGCCCAGCACTTCTTCCAGAAACGGAGGCTGCCCTTGCACTACCCGTATGTCGGTAAGCCTGCCTCTCGTATCCACCCGGGCATCCAGCAGAATCTCGCCGCCAAACAGCGCTTGCGGCGGATAAGGTGCTGCCACTAAGGAAAGAGGTGTAGGGCCGGTGAACCCCTGCGCGTTCTTCGCGGCGCTTTCCACCATTCCCGTGGGCTGCAGAGTCGCATGCCAGGGAATGCCGTTTTGCAGCAGCAAGGAAATCGCATAATGAATGCGCACCGCCGCCCCCGGCGAGGGATCTATTTGTTCCGGGCTCGTAACAAAAGGAATGGCTGTGGGGTGCAGCCAGCGTCCCTCGATGAAGCCAACCGCTTCCCCTGACTCTTCCGAAATGACCGGGGAGCCGCTCTGCCCCGGTATCACTTTCTGGCTGTACAGCAATAGCTCGATTTCTCTCCCGCTTTCCGTGCGCGTGTACTGGTAACTCAAAACTTCGCCTTCCGAGCGCTCTTCGAGAGGCTGCTCGAAAGTGTATGCCTCCTCCAAGCTGGAGGGACGCAACGAAACCGAAACCACGCGTTTTCCTGGCGCTAATCGTTCCGTCGCCAAGGGCAGGAACGCTACCCGGTAGTCTCCTTGAAACGGGTTCGGCGTCGCTCGCAACACCGCGACATCATGTTCCCAGTCCGTGGCCACCACTTCGGTCTTCAGCAATCGGCGCTGGCCTGTCGGCAGCTCCACCAGCACATGAGGCTGACCGCCGTCTCGAAACGAGTTGATGAGGTGCGCCGCGGTAATCAAATAGCCGTCTTCATTGATGAAGAAGGCGTCTCCATAAAAAAGGTAGTGATACCCCCTCTCCGAAGGGCTCTCGTCCAATGGATAAACCACAGGACAAATCGCCGCCCCTGGATCGGAAGCCTGCTGAGCCCTCTCGGACGCGCCCGCGCTTGTCAGGGAGCAGAAAACGCACACCAATAGTGTCAAAACCTTAACGGCCGCCTTGCGGAAACGGGCCACGGCGGTGTTTGTTGGCATGGAAAGCTCCGCCAGAATTCGCTCGAATTGGTAAAGCCCTCGGGCGGGGATAGGCCGAGGCAATCGCGAGGAAAGTGGGCTGAAGAACTTACTGCGATTGGGCCCCTATCTTACACCTTGGCATTATGCCTTAGGAATTATTTTTTTCTCCGAGCCTGACGTTCCTTTATGCCGGATGACCTGCAAGCGATGAGTCCAAACGGAGTCCAAAAGGGAGGAAACAGCGGGAAACTCCCTGACGGTAAAAATCCAATCCGGCGAATCCATTTCTCAGGCTAAGAGAAATGGAAAAGGGACAACTCTCTGCGCCCTCTAGAGAACGGCAACAGCCTCAAGGCCGGCTCAATCGGTAAACAGCACTCCCACGGTCACGCGCCCTTTTTCTTCGGCATCGTCAATCCGCACCACATAGCCCCTCAACTGGATGCTTTGCTCCCCGTTGCTTCCCGGCGTGTCCATCGTGACTTGCAGCTCGGATTGCAGTTGCGGCAGATGGTTCAACGTAATCATTGCGCCTTGCAGCGACAGATCGCAGACTACCGTTTCTTCCGTGAACTCCTTCCCGCCTTCCGTCAAACCGCAAACCTTCGCCTGGAATTGCACTTCGCGCCGGAGCGCCGTGCGCGTCCCCGGCATGTGGGCCTGCACCGGTTCTCCGGGCGCACCCAATGTGATGACCATTCCTTCGCTCGCCGCAAACACCGAGTCGAATTCATCTCGTGCCTGACGCAAAATCGAATCCAGCGCGCGGTCGGTCGAATCCGGGTCATGATGAAAGAGTACGAGCGTTTTGGCCCGGGCCTGCCGGGCAGTTTTCACGCCTTCGAGCCAGGAAGAATGTCCCCAGCCTTTTCTCGTTGTCGCCAACTGTTCCGGAGTGAATTGCGCGTCGTTGATAAAAATGTCTGCGCCCGCCGCCAGTTCGCCTAAGCTCTCGTCCAGCTTCGCATTCCCCGGCTCGTTGTCGGTGGCGTACGCCACCGTCCCCGCGGCTGTTTCGATACGAAATCCCAGGCAGCCTTGCGGATGGTTCAGCCACCGCGTTGTGATTTTGTTTTCGCCAATGGTGAACGATTCCCCGCCGTCCACTTCCTGAAATTTTCGCTTCGCGCTCATCACCGACATGTCCACGGGAAAATACGGCACGGCCATCTGCGCCTCGAACACCTGCTTCAGGCTGTCGGGTCCGAGGAATTTCGAGCGAAAGCTATAAAACTGAAATTCATTCTTCTCTACGTACAGCGGCGCAAAGAAGGGAACACCTTGAATGTGATCCCAGTGATAGTGCGTGATCAGGATGTGCGTTTCCTGGGTCTTGCTCGCGCCCGCAGCGGCCGAGCGGTTGCCCAGCATGCGCAACCCAGTGCCGCAATCCAATATGAGTTGCGTACCGTCCGGGGCTTCCAGCTCCAGGCAAGGCGTGTTGCCGCCATAGCGCCACGTGGCAGGATCCACTGTTGGCGTGGAGCCGCGCACGCCCCAGAAACTCAATTTTGTGATCGCAACCGCCATATTCCCTAGCCAATGGACTCGTGCAGCACCCTACCGACGGCCAGAGGCTCGTCTCATCGTGGCAGCCGTTTCCAAGACCGTCAATCCATTCCACCAGGCCCGTTGTCAAACTGCCTAATAAGCGTGTTGATTGGCTGCGCGGCCTATCTTGGGCGCGTAGAATAGGGGCATGTACGGGCATCCCCACGGCTGCGATCACGACCACAGCGGCCGAGATCATTCCCACGGTCGTGCGGGTCACGCTCATCCCCCACTGCACCCTGCCGTTCTTGGCTGGGCGATGGTCTTCACCCTCGCTTTAGTCGTTGCTGAAGTTTTCGGTGGCATTCTTGGCCGCAGCGTCGCGCTGCTCAACGATGCCGTCCACAACCTTTCCGATGTTCCCGCTCTCGGCGTCTCCTATCTGGCGATGCGCTGGGCCGAGCGCCCCGCCGACAGCGAGAAGACTTACGGCTATCATCGCGCCGGCACGCTGGCCGCCTTTACCAACTCCTTTGTACTGGTTTTGCTTTCTCTCTGGCTCGGTTATGAAGCCGTCGAGCGCTTGCGCTCGCCCGTGCAGGTCGTGGAAGAATGGATGATGTGGACCTCCATGGCAGCTTTGGCGGTGAACGGCGGCATCACCTTGGCGCTCGTTCGCGCGCGCGGCGACCTCAATCTTCGGAGCATCTTGATTCACAATTTCGGCGACGGCCTTTCCAACATCGCGATCATCGTCGGCGCAGTCGTCATTGGCAAAACCGGTTCTAACTGGATCGATCCCCTCCTCGGCTTGGGGATTGGTGCGCTGGTCCTGTGGTCCAGCATCGGCATCCTGCGCGAATCGTCGCACTTGCTCTTGGAAGGCCGCCCCCATGAGTTGATTGTCGAAGAAGTCGCGCGGGCCATCCTGACCGTCGAAGGCGTGCAAGAAGTTCACGACGTTCACCTTTGGTCGCTTGGAGGAAGCTATAATGCCCTCAGCCTGCACGCGCGCATTCCGGACATGCACATGGACGAATGCGAACGCATCCTCGAAGCCATCCGGCAGGTTGCCTCCAAGCGATTTCGCATCGAACATACTACCGTGCAGCTCGAACGTGCGGGCTTGCCCGCCCATTCTGGCTATGTCATGCCCGAACCTGCCAAGAAATAATTGCCGCTCTCCGAAGCGCATCGGCACAAGAACTAAACCCCAATCCGCAATAAAGGTTTATGATTGCCGCACCGCGTGCGCGAGGGCGCCGCTCGGGGTGTGAATAAGAATGGATCCGCATGACAAAGCGCGCGGCATCTTGAGTGCGCTGCTCGCAGTTGCACTGCTGGCAGGCATGACAGTACTAGCGGGCGGCGCGGCTCTGCGCGAATCGGTCACGGTGGAGGAGGTGTCTCACATCGGCGCGGGCGTGAGTTATCTGCAAAGGCGAGATCTGCGCATGAATCCTGAGCACCCGCCTCTGGTAAAGGTCCTGGCGGCGATTCCCCTGGTGATACGAGGCGTTCGCGCCGACTATGACGACATCTCTTGGAACTTCAGCGAGAAGTTTTTCCCCGAGTACATGGGGCAGTGGGTGTTTGGCGAACGGCTGCTTGAGAGTTGGAATAACCCATGGACATTGCTCAAGTGGGCGCGGCTGCCGATGCTGGCACTCACGCTCCTCCTGGGTTGCGCTTTGTACGTGTTGGCGAAACGGTTGGGAGGGCCCTGGGGCGGACTTCTCTGCGTCAGCTTATTTGCAAGCACGCCCGCTTTCCTTGCCTTTGGGCCCCTGGTGCACACGGACATGGCCGCAGCTTTGTTTTCCCTGCTGGCGCTGTGGACTTTTGCCGGGATGTGGCGAGAGCCAAGCCGAAAGAATGCCCTGCTGTTCGGGTTCTGTCTCGCAGGAGCGCTGCTCTCAAAATTTACCGCAGGCATTTTGTTCTTAGCCTTCCTTGCGTTTGCCTTGAGTCTGCGTTGGCGTTCTATGCCCGGTCAGCCGGCGGACAAAGGCGAAGCGCGTCTGTGGCGCCGCAGCCGTTCCCGGGCAACGCGACTAGGCATTTTGTTGGCGGCTGTACTCGTCTATGTTTTCTACCTTGTCTTTTCCTGGCATCAGCCGAGCATCGCGCTCGATCGGCTTGGAACCGGGCCCGTAGCGCTGTTTTTTCGGCGCACGCTTTTGCCACCGGTGCTGTACCTGCGCGGAGTGTTTTGGGTAGTGCTCACCGCAAAGCGGCCAACCTTCATTTTGGGGCGGTCCTATCCGCATGGCGTTTGGTTTTATTTTCCCGTTGTCTTTGCGTTGAAGACGCCTCTCGGCTTTTTGCTTCTTCTCCCTTTGTCTCTGCTGACTGCACTTGTCCGAAAATCGCGAAGCGCACCTGACATACCTGTAATCCCGTCAAAACTAGCAGTGCATTGGCGGGTTCTCTGGGTCGGTTTGCTGGTGTTTACCGGCATGTGCATGCTCAGCCCGCTCGACATCAGCATCCGGCATTTCAGCGTGCCCCTGGTGCTGCTGATTTTGCTGCTCGCCCCGGTGCCGCGGATGCTGAGCGAACTGCGCCCATCGAGGCCCACTTGGGTGCAATTGGGAACTGCCGCGACCACAGTGTTCGCAGTCAGTTGCCTGTTTACCGCGGTGCTCGCTTATCCTTACTACTTTCCTTTCATCAACTCTCTCAGCCTGGGAAGTCCCGCCTACACTCTGCTCAACGATTCCAACGTGGATTGGAACCAGTCTCTCCCGGAAGTGAAGCGCTTCGCGGAGCAACACCGTTTGTCGGGTGTTCTGTTGGATCACTATGCGTTTTCCGATCCGACCGCCTACGTGCCCCAGGCGCGGCCTTGGAATTGCCAGTCGCCTTCGCCGGATGATGCGGGGCAATGGGTCGTGCTCTCCGCGAACATGATTCTGGACGGGCACAACTGCGCTTGGATCATGCAATATCCCAACGAAGCTTTGGCTGGCGGAAGCATGTATGCGGTCCATTTGCACGACCGCATTCCCGCAGCGGGCCGTCCAGGAGGCCCGCCGCTCCCTTCGGCCTTCCGGCAGATCGCCGGCATGCCCTTCGATGGCCGCAGCCTGTTCGAGCACGTTTACCAGCATCCGCAAGACCTTCCGCGAGCTATGGAATGGGTGCAAGCAAACTTCAAGTCGATGGGCAAGCCGCAAGGACCGCCTCCCAAGCCACCCTGGGAACCGTAACGAACTTCCAGGTTCTCCGCCTTACCTGTTACGCGATCGTCGATTCGGGTTCGGACCACGGTGTTTTCCCGCGCAGCTTCATGCCGCCTTTGGGTCTCCGTCGATTGACTGCTGCTCCAGCCGAGATGGCGGGTGCACTGGTGCGCTATGTCCTACCCCCTTCCGGCCGGGCTGTGCTATAACCGTGCCGCCATGAATTCCACCGCGAATCCGGAGGAGCCTCAGCAGGCAAAAGCCAGTGGTTCGGTTGAAGCGGCTTCGCAAGTCGGTCAGGTTGCGGGGCTTCTCGACAAGCAGCGGGTAAACGAAGATCCGTCGCGGTATTGCCCGGTGTGCTCGCAGCGGTTGGAATCGCGCCGTTGCAAGTTGATTTGCTCCGTCTGTGGCTACTACATGTCCTGCGCGGACTATTACTGAGAAGCGGAGAACGGAAAGAAAAAAAGCTGACCGCTCACAACCGACACTTCAAGAGGAAGGGACACCCCGACCGGGTCGGGGCAGGCGCCGGGCGGGGAGAAGAAGCAGAGAGTGGAAGGCAGAGGGCAGAAACACAGTAGCGAGTGACAAGCGGCGAGAAAGAAGGCGAGTGCAGACACAGAAGGAGTCCGGTCGCGCGGCGCCGAAATGGTAGCGGCCGAGGAAGATGGTCCCAGAGGTGGGCTTGGATATTTGAACCGCTGGCGCGGCGGTGCGAGGGACCTCGTGGAGATTTGACCGCTGGCAGGTCTTCGATTACGATTCATCGCTCCCGGTTAACCCTGATTTGGTAAGCTTACGGCTCCGGCATGGGGGTTGCCGCCGGAACCTCTTTTCGACGAGGAGGAAACTAACGTGGCATTAAAGATGACCAATCGTGAAGTGGACGGCGTCTCGGTGGTGGCGCTGGACGGGCGCATTGTGCTTGGCGAGGAAAGCAACGCGTTGCGCGAAAAAGTGAAGGGCCTCATCAACTCGGGTAAAAAGAAAATTGTCCTGAACATGGACAACATCACGTTTATCGACAGCGCGGGGCTGGGCACGCTAGTGGCGGCTCATCACAGCGCCAAGTCGCAGGGCGCGGGCCTGCGCCTCTGCCATCTCGGCAGTAAATTCCAGGAAGTGCTCCAGATCACCAAACTGATGACCGTCTTCGACGTGTACAACACCGAAGCCGAGGCGGTTGCCAGCTTTTCGAAGTAGCGCAGCGGTTGCGAACCACACAACTGGACCAGATCGCGAAGAAGGCGAAGTCGAATCCGAAGCTACGCTTCACATCGCTGGCGCATCTGCTCACACCGAAGTTCCTCACGGAAACCTGGAAGCAGATGAATCGGCGGGGTGCGAGCGGTGTCGATGGTGAGACAACGAAGGAGTTTGGCAAAAGCAACTCGTGATGATGCTGCGCGGCTTCTACCAGTATTTCGGATTGCATCACTGCAAGCCGAAGCTTGACGGGGTCCGGTGCGAGGTACAACGGCAATGGGCCCGTACGTTGAGACGACGGAGTCAGCGACACCGACTCTTCTGGTCCTATCTCAAGAGTCAATCCTGGTTCGAACTACCTTATGCGGTGTCGACACGCCATGCTACGGTCTGACGGCCATCCAGCGAGAGCAACCTGGGGAGCCCGTTGCGGGAAATCCGCTCGGCGGGTTCTGCGAGGGGGGACGAGCACAAGCGACACAGTCGCAAGACCCGTCCCTACCCACCATCGGGTTAATCACGACCGGCTCCTGGCTAAGATCGCCGAGCGCGTTAGCGACAAGCGGATGTTGAAGCTGATCGGGGCGTTTCTGCAAGCTGGAGTCATGGAAGACGGGCTGGTGAGCGCGGTGGACGAAGGGACGCCCCAAGGCGGACCTCTGTCACCCTTGCTCAGTAACGCCGTGCTCGACGAGTTCGACCGAGATGGAGCGACGCGGACTTCGGTTTGGAACTGAGACCAGATAGAAGAGAAAGCTGACAGCTCACAGCCGAGAGTTCAAGAAGCAGAAATAAAAAGGTTAACCCAGAGAAACAGGGGAAAATGGCGAGCTGCGCGAGTTGCGGATGAAGGCGAAACCGAAAGCGGTTGAGAAAGCGTTCAAAGCCACGCTTGAGCGCCTGGCGTCGTCGAATCTCGGCTGGGTCATCATTCGTGTCCCCGTCGACGTGTTGAAAGTGTGGGGAGCGCGCGGCAGGCTCCGCGTCAAAGGCGAAATCAATGGCTTCGCCTTTCGCACGGCACTGTTTCCTACTGGCCGGGGAGATCACTTTCTGCTGGTCAACAAGCGCATGCAGGCCGGGGGCGCGGTGCGCGCGGGCGACACGGCGCATTTTCGCATCGAGCCTGACCTGGAGGTCCGCAAAGCCATTGTTCCTGCGGAATTGAAGCGCGCCTTTTCCCAGGAGCGCTCCCTGCAGCGCTGGTTCGACAGTTTGAGTTATTCCATGCGCAGATGGTTCTGCGATCAGGTTGTCCAGCCGAAGAGCTCAGCAGCGCGCCTGCGCCGGGCCGAGCAAATCGCCGAATACTTGCTGACCACGATGGAAGCGGAGAGAGAGCTGCCGCCCGTCCTAAAAGCCGCGTTCGCGCGTGATCCCCGCGCATGGGAAGGCTGGCAGCGGATGTCTCCGACACAGCGCCGCCATACTTTGCTCAGCATCTTCCACTATCGCAGTCCGGAGTCCCGCGAACGCCGCATTAAGAAAATGCTGGAGGAGGCCGCCGCGCGCGCCAGCAGCCGTGGTCGCGAGCAAAAATACGAAAGAGCCACGGTAAGTGACTCCTTCGAAGAATTAGAATAATTAGAAAGGAAAAATTTAGCAGGAGCGCAGAGAAGCGGAGAGCTCCAGATTAGCCTGCAGCCGGCGGTCAACCTGCACCGCCGCGTAGCGCGCGCAAACCAGGCGTTCACGCTCGCTCCAGGCACTCAGCATGGAAAGCGTTCCGAGCCCCTGAACCAAGCGGTAGTAGACGCGTACCAAACCCAACCCGCCTTGCGGGGTCTTCAAATCCGGAGTCAAATCGTGCAGTCCGGCAAGCGTTTCGAAGTGTTGCGGCAAGAGGCGTCCCTCTTGCACCTGCGCGGCAGCCAGCACGCGCTCCGATATCGGAAGCGCCGCTGTGCCCGCCAGCACGGCCCTCCAGTAGTAGAGAGCAAACTGCGAAAGGGCCACGATCGAGATCGCGAATAGCATGGTGGAGAACATCGTTCTAGCCTCGTAAGGGAGTGTGCCGGCAGAAAAAGCGGATGCCAATAGCTCGCTAGTACTAATCAACTAGAACGAACAGAGGTTACCGGCTTTGAACCGAGCCCTACTCCAAGGCGGAGTGGGCTTGCCTTTGCCCTCTTCCTGGTCTATCCTCCCCATTATCAGCAACTTACAAGTTTGACCGCTGGAGAGCTGCCGGCATTTTCAAGGAGGGTCGCCATGGCTCGGATTCGCACGACGACGTTTTCTTCGATCGCGGTGGGGTTGTTTGCGGTGTGCTTTGCGTTTGTTCCGAGGTGGCTCTCTGGCAGCCCCACCGACTCGCGCGACAACGACCGCGCGGGGATCCGCACGGTCTTGAAAGCGCAGCAAGCCGCGTGGAATCGTGGCGACGTAGAAGCCTTCTTAATTGGCTACTGGCAGTCCCCGGAGTTGACCTTTTCGGGAAGCAACGGAGTGTCGCGCGGATGGGACGGGGTGCTGGCGCGTTACAAGAAAAATTATCCGGATCGCGAGTCCATGGGCGAACTGGATTTTTCGGATCTGGAGTTTCGTTTCCTTGGGGCGAACGCCGCGCTCGTTCTCGGCAAGTGGCATCTGAAGCGGGAGACTGCCGGCGACATTGGCGGCGTATTTACTTTGGTCTGGCAGAAGTTCCCCGAAGGCTGGAAAATCATCCACGACCACACCAGCACGGTGTCCCAGATAAATCCATGACCGAGCTGCGAGTTCAAAAATTAAAATCAGCTTGAAATGCCTCGCGATGCTTTCGGCTGTGGCGCGCTATCGCTTATAAATCGTGTGGCCATGTTGGATGAGAAACGGGAAGATGGGAACCATGCCGCCAACCAGCGCGCCAGCCCCGGCCCCACCAAGTCCAAGGAAAAATGCGTAGACCCTGGTGGTCCCAGTGGCTGGTACCAGCGGCAAGCGCTCCTGCACCGGCGCCGACTCCCGCTCCGATCCAGGATCAGAGGATTTCCAAGATTTCCTCGTAGCGCTTGAAAGGCGGAATCAGGTACGCGCCTGCAAGTTCCGTGCGCGCCCAAGCTAACATGTCGCGGGCAACGGCGAATCCGCAATCGCGCGCGTTCGCGCCGGCGCGCTCCAGGGATTTCAACAAAGGCTCGGGAATGATGATCCCGGGCACTTCGTTGTTCAGGCGCAAGGCTTGCTTGTAGCTGTTGAGCGGCCACACGCCTATCAAAATCGGAATCGGCGGCTTGCCACCAAGCTTTTTTAAAAAAGCGTGCCAGTGCTGTGGGTCGAAAAGGGGCTGGGTCATCGCGAAGTGCGCGCCAGCTTCTACTTTTGCGCGGAAGCGCGCAATTTCGTTATCGAGGTCATCGGCCATTGGATTAAGCGCCACGCCAATGGCAAAATTCGTCGCGCCGCCCAGCGTTTTTCCCGCCCAATCTGTCCCTTGATTCAGCCGGTTCAATACTTTCACGAGCCCCACCGAATCCACTTCATACACGCCGCTCGCTTCCGGGTAATCGCCGACCGAAGGCGGGTCGCCAGTAATCGCAAGAATGTTGCGCACGCCGCCGACCGTCCATGCGCCCAGCAGCGCCGCTTGCAAGCCAATGATGTTCTGATCGCGCGTAGTGAGATGCGGCACGGTTTCCACGCCGCGCGCCTCGAGCGCGCCCGCAACCACGAGCGCGTCCATCCCCACGCGTGCCATCGCTCCACTGTTGATGTCGATCGCGTCCACTTCGCGCGAAGCCATGACTTTGTCCACCTGTTCGAAGATGCGGTCGAGCGACAGCCCCTTCGGCGGATCGATTTCCACGCACACGGCAAATTCTTTTTTCTTGAGCTTTTTCCAGAACTGGCTTTCCGGCTCGCGTTGCGAAATTGGCGCGGGCTTCGCTGCGGTTTCCACTACCGGTGATGCTGCATGCGTTTTCGCCGGGCGCAGCGACTTCACCGCTTCCGCCATCGCATGAATGTGCGCCGGCGTCGTCCCGCAGCAGCCCCCAAGAAGGCGCACTCCCAGCGCGGCGGCCTCCCGTGCAAAGAGCGCAAAGTATTCCGGCGAGGATTTCGGATACACGATGCGGTCGCCTTCGCGCTTCGGAAAACCTGCATTGGGCATGGCGCTGATGCGGATGTCATCCACAGCCGCAAGTTCCTGCAAGATCGGCAGCAAGGCCTGCGGACCGAGCGTGCAATTCGCGCCAATCACCTGGACATTTTTGTTTTTCAGCTGCCTCGCCGCGTCCGTGGGACGAATGTCACCGTGCGTCGTGCCTTCTTCCGAATACGTTAGCTGCGCCACGATGGGCAAACCGGAAAACGAGCGGATGGCGTCCACCGCCAGGACAATCTCTTCAATGTAGGAAAAAGTTTCCAGGATGTAGAAATCCACGCCGCGCTCTTCCAGCGCCAGGGCTTGCTCGTAAAAAACGTCTAGAATCTCTTTGTCGTCCGGATGGCGCGCCTGCACGCCGAGCCCCAGCGGCCCAATCGAACCGGCGATCAGCACTTCGCGTGCAGCAGACTCACGGGCCTCGCGCGCAATTTTCACGCCCCGGCTATTCAGCCGCTGCACTTCATCGCCAAGCCCCAGCGGCCCGAGCTTGAAGCGATTCGCGCCGAACGTGTTCGTCTCGATGATCTGCGCACCCGCTTCGATGTACTCCTGGTGCACACGAAAGACTGCTTCGGGCTCCGTGGCGTTCAACTCGTCGAAGCACCGCTGCGGCCCCACTGCTTCGTGTAGCATTGAGCCCATCGCCCCGTCGGCGATGAGAATCGCGTTCTTGAGCCGCTCATTGAAATCATGAATCTTCATGCGTCCCTTGGCTCCCCAGGCGCTATTTCTCGGCCCACGGCTACATCGCTGCCTACCGGGTCAAGGAGCAACCATCGAAGTCCTGCATATCCATCACGCCTCGCGACCATGGCCATAATAGAAAGGGTGGTTCTCATCACTTCCCATTAGAATCAGGTCTCGCAGCCCACTCAGCGCTTTTGTTCCATGAGCGAGGCCACCGTGCTCATGAGGTCGTACTTGGTGAGAATTTCGTAGTGCGAATTGCCCATGTCCACAAAAACCGCGGGATTTTCGTGGCTGAGAATGTGCGTCACGCGTTCGACCGGGGCGGTCTTGGGCACCTGTGGCAGCGGATTGCTCATCACTTCGCGCACCACGAGCTTCCGCAAATCTTTGCCCTGCAGCGCTAGATTCAGGATTTGGTCCTCGTAGATCGTCCCGATAGGAGTGTTTTCCTCGAACACCGGAATCTGCGAAATGTCCTGGTCCTGCATGTTCTTCAGGGCGTGGAACACGGTCTGATACGGCCGCGCAATCACAAGTTCGCGCACTTTGCCCGCGGCGTGCTTGGCCTTCACCACCTCGGCGGCGGTGATTTGCACGGCAGCATCCACGTAGCCGCGCTCGCGCATCCATTCGTCGTTGTACACCTTACTCAAGTAGCGCATACCGGTGTCCGGGAGCAGCGCCACCACGAAATCGCTCGGCCCGAGATCCTTCGCCAGCCGCAGAGCGCCGGAAAGGCATCCGCCGCCGGAGCCGCCGGTGAACAAGCCTTCCAGCTTCGCCAGCCGACGCGCCACCACAAAACATTCTTCGTCATTCACCTGAATGATGTCGTCGAGGATTTTTAAATTCATGGTCGTCGGGAAAAAATCCTCGCCGATGCCTTCCACGACATACGTTTTCGCCTTGATCGTCTTCCCCGTCTTCACGAAGTCGTAGTACAGCGACCCGTAAGGATCGACGCCCACGATCTTCACCTCGGGATTTTGTTCTTTGAGATATTTTCCCGCGCCACTGATGGTGCCGCCCGTGCCCAGGCCGCAAACAAAGTGTGTGATCTTGCCATCGCTATCTTCCCAAATCTCCGGCCCGGTCGTGAGATAGTGGGCTTCCGGATTCATCGGATTGTCGTACTGATTTGGGTAGTACGAATTGGGAATTTCGCGAGCGAGTTTTTTCGCCACAGAGTAGTAGCTGCGCGGATCTTCGGGCTCGACTGCCGTGGGGCACACGATCACTTCTGCTCCCAGCGCTTTCAGCAAATCCACTTTTTCTTTCGACTGCTTGTCCGTCGTGGTGAACACGCATTTGTAGCCGCGCACTGCCGCGACCAGCGCCAGTCCCATGCCGGTGTTCCCCGAAGTGCCTTCAATAATCGTGCCGCCGGGCTTCAGCAAGCCGCGTTTCTCCGCGTCATTGATCATGGTGATGCCGATGCGGTCCTTCACCGAGCCGCCTGGGTTCGTAAACTCCGCCTTTACGTAGATCTGCGGCTTAAGGTCTTTATTAATGCGATTCAGGCGCACCAAAGGCGTGTGCCCGACGGCTTCCAAAATGTTATTGCATTTCATCCCCTGTCCCGGTCTCTTTCAATTGTCTTGAGTTCTCCGCGAGAGTGCCTTCAGTTTAGCATCATTGCGAAACGCGCGGATACTTCCTGCGGCTGGTTTTGAAATGGCGCCGTTTGGATTATTCTTTTTGACACGCGAAAAAGAAACTGCGGCTTACAAAGAACGCATTCCAAGGAGATGTCAATCATGGACAGGCAGAATATTTCGAGCGGAGCGCCGTGGGAGCCGATTGTGGGCTACTCCCGCGCGGTGCGCATCGGCAACAGCATCACGGTTTCTGGAACAACCGCGATCGGACCCCACGGAACAATTGTGGGCGTCGGCGACGCCCGCGCGCAAACCATACAGACCATTCGTAACATTGAAGCCGCCCTGGCCAAAGCGGGCGGGACGCTGAAAGACGTGGTCCGCACGCGCATCTACGTCACCAATATTTCCGAATGGGAAAAGGTCGGCCGCGCCCACGGGGAGTTTTTCGGCGAGATTCGCCCTGCCACCAGCATGGTGGAAGTGAGCAAACTGATTTCTCCCGAGATGCTCGTCGAAATCGAAGCCGACGCGGTAGTCTCCTAAAAACGACCGAAAACAGAAGCCTTCGTTCGACTTAAGGAACGCGCCCCTTGCCCATCAACAAAAAAAACTTGTCGCCCGCCTTGTACGATTCGTTCATCGCGGACTACTACGACGAATCGCCGCTCGTGCGCCAGCGCACGCAGGACGTCGCGTTCTACCGCGACGCCGTGCGCGAATACGGCGATCCGGTACTCGAACTCGGCTGCGGCACCGGCCGTATCGCCATGGCGCTCGCGCAAATGGGCAAGCGCGTCACGGGACTCGACCTTTCCGAGCGCATGCTCGAGCACGCCGCTCGCAAGCGCGCCGTGCTCAACAAAGAAGAGCGCGAGCGCGTCCACCTCGTCCAGGGCGACATGACGCAGTTCGAGCTGGGCGAAAAATTCCAGCTCATCCTTATCCCCTTCCGGCCGTTTCAGCACTTGCTGGAAGTGCACGACCAAATGGCTTGCCTCGAGCGCGTCCGCCAGCACCTTCGCTCTGGCGGAAAACTCATCCTGGACGTATTCCAGACCGACGCCGAGCGCATCCACGATCCCATCCACATGCGCGAATCGCCGCTCGTCGAGTACAAGTCTCACGACGGCAAGCTGGTGCGCATCAGCGAGCGGGTCGCCGCGTTTCATCGCGCGGAGCAGCGCAACGACGTCGAGATGATCTATTCCGTCGAGCATCCCGACGGACGCAAAGAGCGATTGGTATTCGCTTGGCCATTGCGCTATTTCTTCCGCTACGAAATCGAACATCTGCTGGCGCGCTGCGGCTTCCGCGTGTCCGCCGAGTACGGCGACTTCGACCGCACGCCCATCCGCGACAATTCTCCGGAAATGATCTTCGTGGCCGAACCCGGCTGGTGAATGGACTTGCAGGGGCGAGTTTTAAATTTAAAGTTAAACCCGTGACTTTCTCGCGCGCGGTGACTCCGCTGCTTTAGCGAGTAGGGGGCGCTTCAAGTCTTCATTTTTTCTTCCCGAACCGTAAGCCGATGGCGTACTTGAGCCGGACCAGCACGATGAACCCAATGCTCCGATAGGCATTGAAGACGCACAGCGCCGCCAGCCGCCCTGCGCTTTGGCCCGCGATTGGTTATAGGGAAACTTCATGCGACGCAGACTAAGGGATCCAGATCTTCACCGCCAAGCCGGTCAACGCTCCAAAAACGAGGCCTGTACCCAGAATGCCCGCATAAGATTTCATGGCAATGGCTTCGGGCAAGCTAATCAGCAAACCCACGATGGCGCCGTTCACCACCGGGTGCAGGCGGAAATTTGCGTTGGCGGCCAAAATTCCGAGCGCGAACCGGCTGAAGAAGGCTTGCAGGATCGCCGTGGTTGATTTGCCCGGACTTTTGCCAAAAAGGACCATCGATGCATCGATGGCTCCAAACAAAATTCCACAAAGAATTCCTAGAAGAATGCGATTCATGAGCGTTTTTATTACACGGCTTGGCTTCGAACCGCAAGTTTTGTTGCCGGAAGCTTTGCGATCAGAGGTTGGGAGATTCGGTTTCCTGTCGCCGCTTTCTTTTTTCACTGCGTCGGTCGTAAAGTAGCACGGCGCGCCCAGACACCAGGGAGAACGCCATGAAACATCTCTTCTCAATCTTTATGTTCGTGCTGATTTTTGCGTTGGCTCAAGGTATGCGGGAAGCTCGGGCTCAGGACTTCATGAACGCGCAAGTTGACCTCACGCAACCGCAAGCGTATGTGCTCAAGCGCGTTTCGAGCGCCGAGCCCACCGGGGGAAACGCTGATTTTCGCCCCATCGAGCCGGGCGCTACACTCACGGTTCTCGACGTGGACGGTCCGGGCGTGCTTATGCACATTTGGTTCACGCTCTACGATCCCGAGCCTTATCATCTAAAAAAACTCGTTTTGCGCATGTACTGGGACGGCGAAACTTCGCCGAGTGTTGAAACTCCTCTCGGCGATTTTTTCGGACTGGGCCTGGGTGACTACCACGTTTGGGAATCCGAGCTGCTTTCCGCCGCGAATGATCGGGCATTAAATTCCTTTTTCCCCATGCCCTTTCAGAAGCACGCGCGCCTCACCGTCACCAACGAAGGGAAGGGAAAAGTCTATTCGTTCTATTTCAATCTGGACTATCGCGCGCTCTCGAAGCCTCTTCCTGCCGACACGCTTTACTTTCACGCGCAATTCCGCCAGGCGCAGCCCAATCTCGGTTGGACCAACAAATGGGAATCGAACGGGGACCCGCTTGTCGAAGACAAGAAAAATCTGGACGGTGAAGGCAACTACATCTGGTTGGAAGCGAAAGGCCGCGGGCACTATGTCGGCGTTACCATGTCCGTGTTGCAAAATCAGGATGGCTGGTGGGGCGAAGGCGACGACATGTTTTTCATCGACGGCGAAAGCCGTCCTTCGATCAACGGAACCGGGTCGGAAGATTATTTTCTCGGCGCATTTGATTTCGGGCGCAGCGCTTTTTCTTACCGGCTCTACGGTGCGCCGGTCAAGGGCGAAGAGCGCGCCGGCAGCCGCTCTTCGGTCTACCGCTTTCATCTCGATTCGCCCATCCCGTTCACGAAATCCATTCGCGCCACTATCGAGCACGGCCACGCCAATCACCGCTCGGACAACTATTATTCCGTGGCGTATTGGTATCAGACCGAACCGCACGCCGCGTTTCCGCCGCTTCCTGCGGTTGACGCCCGTATTCCCAAGCTCGAGCCCGTGGGCGGGCCGGGCAACGCGGGTGCCGTGCGATGAGTGTCATCGACGAAGTCCTCGAAGCGAACGAGATTTATGCGCGCACGCATGAACTGCGCGCGCTCACTCCGCGCCCAGAGCGCAAACTCGCGATACTGACGTGCATGGACACGCGCCTCTCTATTCGCACTATGGGACTGAAGACCGGCGATGCGCACATCATTCGCAACGCCGGCGGGATCGTCACGGACGATTCGCTGCGCTCGCTCGTCATTTCGCACTACCTGTTGGGCACTGAGGAATTCATGATCATCAATCACACAGACTGCGGCCTCATGCACGCGACCGAGCAGGAGTTGCGTGCGCGCATCCAGAATCGCACCGGCACCGCGGCCGTGGCGCCCGCCTTTTTCTACGCTTTTCAAAATATCGACGAAAATGTGCGGCATCAGTTGCAGAAGCTGCGCACGCATCCGTGGATTCCCAAAGAAGTGGCCGTGCGCGGCTTCGTATACGACGTGGTTACCGGACGCCTGCGCGAAATTAAGGATCTTTAAGCGAAGAAAGCGGAAGCATGTCCCCCGCACTCCAGAAGCGTTCACTTGCCGGAAGAATTTCCCTCGTGTACGCTCAATTCATGCTCGAAGAAAAGGACTTTCAAAGAAAGGCGGACGCGGCGTTTGACGGTTTAAAGAAGCGCCTGCTCGTGCTCGGGGATGCGCACGGCTTTGACGTGGAAGGGGAAGCGGGCAAGCTCGAGGTAATTTTCGAAGAACCGGAAGAAGCCAAATTCGTGATTTCGCCAAACACGCCGGTGCGCGAAATCTGGATTTCGGCGCTTTCCACCAGTTTCAAGCTGGCGTGGAACGCATCGCGAAATGCGTTCGTACTGGAAAAGACCGGCGAAGATCTTTATGGAGTGATGAGCCGTGTCATTTCGCAACAGCTTGGCGAAGAGGTGAAGGTGTGAACCGGGCTGCCCGCAAAGCGCCGAAAAAGTCTTCGGGATGTCATTCTGAGCGGAGCGAGGGATCTATTTTTCTTCAGAATCCAGAGAAAAAGCAGATTCCTCGGGCAAAAACCGCCCTGGGAATGACACCTTGGCTGTTTTTTCGACCCGTTGTTACGATTTCGTGTCTCTTTATGGCCCTGGCGGGCGCTGCGTTTCTACCAGCGCTGAATGCGCAAGTGCCTTCCGGCCGCGACGTGGTCAAGCCGGAAGTCTACGCTTCGATGGAACCCGCCGCTCGGGGTGGTGCATTTCAAATTGCCGTGGTCATGAAAATCCGGCCGGGCTTTCACGTCAATGCGCGCGAAAAATCGGAAGAGTATTTGATCGCCACCGACCTCAAAGCCCAGCTGCCATCGGGATTCACCAGCGGCGAAGTGGTTTATCCCAAGGGAAAACTCGAAACCTTCAGGTTTTCGAAAAAGCCGCTCAATGTCTACCAGGGGACAGTGATTGTCCGTCTGGCGGTCAACGCCTTAGCCACCGCTCCTCTCGGCGAGCAGCACATTCCGTTGAAACTGCGCTATCAGGCATGCAGCACGGAACTATGCCTCCCGCCGGTGACGATTCCTCTCGACGCCGCGGTCAACATCGCCGCTTCCGCCTCCGAAGCCAAGCCGGCTCACGCTGAAATCTTTGCAAAGCAATAATCCAAGCTGACAAGGCGCGTTGGTTGCTAAGCTAGGGCGCAGCGTAGTGGGTCCCTACAAGCGCACGCGCAACGCTCACCGCAGTGGAGCGCTTGAGGTATGTTGTGAAAGGTGCAGACTAGGCTTTCGCGGAGGCGGCTAAGGCGTCGTGAAGGCGGCGAACGACGCGCTGCTGGCCGAGCGCGACCATGGTGTCGAAGAGCGGCGGCGCGACAGCTTGGCCGACGATGGCCACGCGAGTAGCGTTGATCAGCAAGGCGGCTTTCACGCCTGCGGCTTCAGCTACGGCTCGCGTAGCGTGATCGCAAGCGTCGTGGTTCCACTGTTTCAGATTTCCCAAAGCGTCAGCAAGTTTGCCTAGAAGTTCCGGCACTTTGGGGTCTTTCCAGAATTTTTCCTTGGCGCCGGGATCGCGCGAAAATTCGTCGCTAAAAAATGCGCGCGCCCAGGTGGAAAAATCCGGCAGCAGGCGAATGCGCGGGCGCAGCAAATCCACAGTGCGCGCAAACCACGCGTGATCGCGCGCGTCCGGACCCGGCGCGGCACCAGCAGCCCATTCGGGCTTCCACAAGCCGCTGCGCTTCAATTCAGTTTCCACTTCGGGCAGCAATTCTTCGATCGGCAGCCGCTGCAGATATTGCGTGTTGAACCATTCGAGTTTGGGCCGGTCGAAGACGGCGTTCGTGCGGCTTACGCCTTCGAGCGAAAATTTCGCAACCAAATCCTTGGTGCGAAGAAATTCTTCGTCGCCGCCAGGCGACCAGCCGAGCAACGCCAAAAAATTACGAAACGCTTCGGGCAAAAATCCTTCCGCGCGGTACATGTTTACGTCGGTGGCGCCGTGACGCTTCGAAAGGCGGGTCTTGTCCGCGCCGAGAATCAGTGGCACATGCGCGAAGACCGGCGGGGTGGCGCCGAGCGCCCGGTATAGGAGCACTTGCTTCGGCGTGTTGGAGAGATGGTCGGCGCCGCGAATCACATGGGTCACACGCATGTCGATGTCGTCGACCACGGCCCCGAGCTGGTACATCGACTGGCCAAATTCTTCGTCGCCTTTGCCGGAGCGGAGTAGGACGAAATCTTCGATTTCGTCGTTCGAAAACTCGCGGTCGCCAAAAACCGAGTCGGCAAATTTGGTCGTCCCGCCAATTGGAACTTTGAAGCGGATTGCCGGCTTCGAGCCCCGCGTCGAAGGCTTGCCGTCGCGGCAGGAGCAGCGCGTGACGCGCCGCGGCCCTCCGCCCTTTGGCTCTTCATCCTGAGCCGGCCGGTCCGACTCCGCGTAATCACCACCCGCATATTTGTCCGCAGGGCAGTAACAGAGAAAGGCGCTGCCGTTCGTAAGACACTTTTTGGCCGCGGCGCGATACAGTTCGGTCCTTTGCGACTGGTAGTACGGCCCTTCGTCCCAATCCACGCCCAGCCATTTCAAGCCGTCGATGATGCCCTGAACGAGTTCGGGCTTGTTGCGCTCGGCGTCGGTGTCCTCGATGCGCAGAATCATCCCGCCGCCGCGGCGCCTGGCAAAAAGCCAGTTGAAAAGAGCAGTGCGGGCTCCGCCGACATGCAAATAGCCGGTGGGAGAAGGGGCAAAGCGGACTCGCACGCCCGCGGTCTTTTGAGTGGAATCGGTCATTTCCAGTGCATCTTTCGCTGCGTCTAGGGCGCTAGGTCCAGCGCGTCTTTCTCTGTCGAATAATCGTTCAGTGTAGCGAATGCGAGGTATTCCGTCCAACCGGGCGATATTGAGACCGGATCCTCGCTGCGCAGATTGTTTGCCCGCTAAACTATGGCCTTGGCGAGCCCGGTTCTAGAACCGATCCCGGATCGGCTTGCGTAGCAGGCTCAACACTCTGGGTAACATACGACCCTCCCGTTGCGTCTCCTATTCAGGGTTGCTTTCAGCCGCCCGACTGCGAATCCCGGCATCGCCCGCTTAGGTTTTGTTTTTTGCGCGATTTTTTGTAGGACAAATGCCCGTTGGCGGCGTCTAATAATCAGGAGAGCCCAGGGCCAGACCGATCGGGGACTGCAATCTGGTGTCGTGACAACTTTTGGCCGCAAGGTCAGTGGCGCTTTCTCGGCCAACGTCACAGGACGCGGTCGATGGAAATGAGAAACAAGCAAGTGGCAGGGCATTAGGGTATTCCATGGATACGCCGGGTCTTGTTGCTGCGATAAACTGAAAGCTTGTAGAAGAATTGGTTTTAGGCTTGCGCTTGCTTAAGAACGTTCACGAAACAACCATTTCCCCGGCCTTGAATTCCAACCGCCCTGGAGGGCGCACTTCCCGAGTCTCTCAGGGATGCACGAGGTTATGCGCGCTGAATCGATTTTTCGAAGTAAGCCTAAGGTTTTCTTCCTAAGCACCCTGAGTCTGCTCCTTCTCGTCGTCTTTCCCCTCCTTTTCACCCATCTTCGCCGGGCCCAAGCCTCTGCAAGCCGTGGCGATTCCATCTGCCGAGTCGAAAGGAAGAAGTTTTCGCATACGCTCCGGCTTGGTGGAACCACCATGGCCGCTCATTCTTTTGCGGTCCTGGCTCCCCGGCTCGAAGGGGCGCAGGTCGGTTCTATGGTCATCACCAAATTGGCCCCTGCGGGTTCTCTCGTGAAGAAAGGCGATGTGCTGGTGGAATTCGACCCGCAGGCCCAGATGAAAGACTATCTCGACAAAAAAGCCACCTACGACAGTCTCGTGGGCCAGGTGGCCCAGAAGCAAGCCGACGAAGATATTGCCCGCGCCAAAGACGACACCGCCTTGCAACAGGCGGAAGACGATTTGAAACACGCGCAACTCGAGCTCCAGAAGAATGAAATTGTTTCCCGCATCGACGCGGAAAAGAACCAGGAAGCCGCGGACGAAGCGCAAGCCTCGCTGAAACAGCTCAAAGAGACGTACCAGTTGAAGCGTGCGGCCGCCGCCGCAGACATCCGCATTCTCGAGATTCAGCGCGACCGCGCCCTGGAAGCCATGCGCTACGCGCAAAGCAACGCCGCAAAAATGCTGGTGCACTCCCCCATGGACGGCGTGGTGGTTTACAACACCATCTGGCTCGGCGGACGGATGGGGACGGTGCAGCAGGGCGATCAGGTTCGCCCGGGCTTGCCATTTATGGCCGTGGTGGATCCCTCCCAGATGGAAGTGCGCGTGGAACTCAATCAGGTGGACTTGTTGAAAGTGCACCCGGGTATGCACGCAAAGATGCACCTGGACGCGTATCCCGGCATCGAGCTGGGCGCCACTTTGGAGGACATTTCGCCGCTCGGCCACAACGGAGATTTCAGCGAAACCGTGCGGGTATTTGCGGCGCGTTTCTCCGTCCAAGGCAGCGACCCTAAACTTCTGCCGGATCTCTCCGCGGCACTCGATCTTGAGCTTGGTTCGGAAGACAACGCGCTGGTCGTTCCGCGCCAGAGCGTGGAGTTTGATTCAGGGGATCCGTTTGTCTGGGTGGAAAACGCCGGGACATTTGAGAAACGCCCCGTGAAAGTCGGCCCTCACAACGACACCGAAGTTGTGGTCCTTTCCGGCCTGCAGGAGGGCGACATCATCCGCAGAAACGCTGCGCCCGAAACGGCATCCGGAGCGCAGTCATGATGCGCGGAATTTTGCCCTGGAAACCGCGCCACAAAATTGTTGCCAGCGCCGCGGTCGTGCTTATCGGTGGGCTGGGCTTCGGGGCATTCCGGCTGGCGAAGCCCGCTGTTGCGATTCCTACCGCCGAAGTATTGCGCAAGGAATTCGTGGACACCCTGCAAATCAAGGGGGAAGTCAAAGCTCTTCGCGCGAAGATCATCGCCGCGCCATACAGTGCGGGGGATTTGCAGATTGTCAGCCTGGTGGCCAACGCGGCGAAAGTCAAGAAAGGCGACCTGCTGGTGCAATTTGACGCCACCACCATGAAGCAAAAGCTGGCGCAGGACCAGGTCAGTGTCAAATCGGCTCAGGCGGAAATCCAGCAATCCCAGGCGGCAGCGCGCCTCAAGGAAGAGCAGGACGTGACTGACGTCATGAACGCTAAATTCGACGCGGAAAAGGCCCGCATGGACGCCAGCAAGCAGGAAATCCTTTCCGCCATTGATGCCGAGGAAGCCAAGCTAAAGGTGGTGGACGCGGAAGAGACCTTGAAATCCGCGGAAACCAAGCTCAAAGCCAACCGTGCGTCCGCCGCGGCGGATTTGGACAGCAAGAAGGAAAAACTCGGCCAGGCACAGTACCAGGTGCGACAAGACGAACGCAGCCTGGCCTCGCTCACCTTGCGCGCTCCCCTGGACGGCGTGGTGGCGCTTCAAAACCACTGGCAACCGCAGGGCGGTCCCACGCCCTTCAAGCCGGGGGACCGCGCCTGGCCCGGAGCGGCCATCGCGGAATTGCCGGATCCGAGCTCGCTGAAATTTTCGGGGCGCGTGGAAGAGGCGGAGCGCGGGCAATTGAAAGTCGGCCAAACCACCGAGGTGTATGTGGATGCTGTCCCCGACCGCGCCCTGGCAGGCCGCGTCGAAGACATTAGCCCTACCGCAAGCCTGGATTTCAACGCAGGGTGGCCCTTTCCGCGCAATTTTTCCGTGGATGTCGCGCTTTCGGAAAGCGATCCGCGGCTCACTCCCGGGATGAGCGCGAACGTCCGAGTGGCGGTAGCCAAAATTCCCAACGGAATCGTCATTCCGTCCACAGCGCTGTTTCGCAAAGCCGGCCGGTCGGTCGTTTACGTGCAGCGCGGATCGAAATTCGAAGAAACGCCGGTGGAAGTCTCCCGGCGGAATTCCGAGGAGGTCTTGCTGGCAAGAGGGTTGCAACCGGGAGAGCGCGTTGCGCTGAAAGATCCGACGCTGCCCCGTTAGGCTTTAGGAATAACCATGAACCGCAAGTTCACGCAAACCGGCGCCTTTGTAGCATTCCTGCTTCTCGCGGGAGCCAGCATCAGCTGTAGGCAGACTAGCGCTCTAGCTGGCGAGTTGGACGTTCCGACGACCATGGTGAAACAGGCCGATGTGCAGTTGAAAATTCTCACCACGGGTGCATTGCGAAGCAAAGAATCGAGAGTGATCACGGCTCCGGCGATTGCCGGCGGAACGCTGCAAATCATCGAGCTCGCGCGCTTCGGTTCACCCGTTCATAAGGGCGAGGTGGTGCTCAGATTTGATCCTAGCGAGCAGGAATACAACCTCGCGCAAAACCGCAGCGACCTGGAACAAGCCGAACAGGAAATTGTCAAGGCTCAGGCCGACGCCGCCGTGCAAACGGCCGAGGATCAAACGGCGCTGTTGAAAGCAAAGTACGCGGTGCGCCAGGCGGAGCTCGAAGTCAGCAAGAACGAGCTGGTCAGCAAGATTGACGCGCAGAAAAACATTCTGGGACTGGACGAGGCCAAGCGCGCCCTCGCGCAGCTGGAACAGGATATTCGCTCCCACAGTGCCTCCAATAAAGCGGCTCTGGCCATCAGCGAGGAGAAACGCAATAAAGCGCGCCTGGCTATGAATCAGGCGGAAGAGAACATCAAAAAGATGACCATCACTGCGCCGATTGATGGACTCGTAGTCATCGAAGGCAATCGCGACTCCATGGGCGGATGGTCGTTTACAGGCATGCCCCTTCCCGACTACCACGTGGGCGATCAGGTGAATCCAGGCAGTCCTGTCGCCGAAGTGATCGATGTCTCGCACCTCGAAGTCTATGCACAGGTCGGCGAGAGCGATCGCAGCAACTTGAAGAAGGGACAGCCCGTGGACGTTGAGGTCTACGCGTTGCCGGGCGAGCATTTCACCGGCAAAGTGGAAAGCGTCGGTGGCGCGACTTCCCATGAATGGTGGGACGAGAACAGCGCACATAAATTCGACGTTACCATTCTCCTCGACAAGCCCGACGCCCGCCTCCGCCCCGGCTTCGCCACGCGCTTGAGCATTCGCGGCGACCAGCTTTCCAACGCCGTCTCCCTCCCGAGCGAAGCCGTCTTCGACCGCGGCGGAAAGAAGATCGTCTACTGCAAGCGCCACGGCAGCTTCGAAGCACAGGAAGTCAAAGTGCGTGCGCTTAGCGAGGGCCGCGCGGTTCTCGAGGGCATTCAACCGGGCACCGTAGTGGCGCTGGTCAATCCCGAAGCCCGCGCGTCAGAAAAGGCCAAAGCCGGCAGCAACGGACCGTCCCTGGGTCCCAGCGCGAAATGAGGCGGTTCCCGCGACAATGAACACTCGCTCCCTGGCCGAACCTAGATCGCTGGCACAATGGGTCCCCGATCTGGCCTTCGGTTTCGAGAACCTCGCCAGCCACAAGCTGCGCTCTTTGCTCACCATGCTGGGAATGATTTTTGGCGTGGCGGCCGTTGTGGCCATGCTTTCCATCGGCGCCGGAGCGCAGCAAAAAGTGATGGCCTTCATCGAGCAGCTCGGCGTTCGCAACATCATTGTCGAGGCCAAGGAAGCGCACAATTTTCAGGAACTGCAGAAAGTGCGGAAAGATTCTCCGGGCCTGACGCTAGCCGATTATCAGATTATCCGGCACAACGTCGGCGATGTTCAGAGTGGGACGCCGAGGAAGCGTTTTGCACCAAGCAAATTCCTGCCCAAGCCGCAGCAGGATACTCCTGTCGTATACGGCGTCGAGCCCAATTACCTCGAAATCGGCCACCTCCGCGTTACCGAAGGACGCTTCTTCGACGAGTCGGACAATGCCGCGGCGGCGCCAGTCTGTGTTCTCGGCGCCGCGGCTAAGGACAGCTTGTTCGGCGCCGCTTCCGCCGTTGGCGAATACATCAAGTTGAATGACCAGTGGTGCCACGTCATTGGCATTGCAGCCCCGCAAATGTCCCCGCAGGGCGAAGTCTCCGGAGTGCGCAGCGAGGATATGAACAACCTGATTTACGCGCCGCTCAACTCCGTCCTTTACCGCCTCGAAGATTCACAAAGCCGGTTGAAAGACGAGATCGACGGCATGTACCTGCATCTCTCCTCCACCGACACGAGCACCAAGGACGCCGAGGTCGTGCGCAGCATCCTGAATTCCTCGCATCACAATGCCGGCGACTTCAGCGTCATCGTTCCCGCAGAACTGCTTGCGCAGCAGAAGCGCACCGAGCAGCTCTTCAACACCGTCATGGTGGCCATCGCCTCGATTTCTTTGCTCGTCGGCGGAATCGGCATCATGAACATCATGCTGGCGGCCATTCTCGAGCGCACCCGCGAAATCGGCGTGCGTAGGGCGATTGGCGCTCGGCGCTCGGACATCGTTCGCCAGTTCGTGATTGAAGCGATATTGATTTCCTTCGCCGGCGGCTCCTTGGGCGTGGTGCTGGGCGTCGTGATGTCTCACCTGATCGCCTGGTTAGCGGGATGGAACACCGTCGTAACCATCGGCTCCATCCTTTTGGCATTCCTGGTCTCCATTTCTGTTGGCTTGATTTTTGGCACGTACCCGGCCGTGAAGGCCGCACGGCTCGATCCTGTGGAAGCAATTCGTTACGAGTAGGATTTTCAATTCAAACCAATTCTTTGGGGGCAATCGATGGGACGGCTACATTTTTTTCTCTTTGCGGCGTTTCTTGCTTTCTTCTGCGCGGCTCCTTCGCACGCACAATCCACCTCGCCCTTCACGACCTCTCTCGGCTTTGGTGCCTGGCAAAAACCGCCAGCGCAGTTGCCGCCGCCGCAGGGCTTGCAAGATCATGTCGTGAACGGCAAGCTCACGCTTACGCTTGACGACAGCATTCGACTGGCGCTTGCCAATAATACGGACATCCGCATTGATCGCGCGCAAATTGACTTCGCGGTGGCTAATCTTCAGCGCACGCATTCGCCCTTTGATCCCGTGGCTAATTCCACCTTTTCTGACAGCCGCGCGAAAAGCCCGGCCATTAGCCTGATCCAGGGCACGACGAGCATTCTTGATACCCTGTCGCAATCCGCAGGGCTTGGTTACACGCAAACATTTCAAAGCGGCACGAATCTCCAAGCTTCTGTGAGCGGAAGCAAATCCGCAACGAACAGCAACCTCGCGTTCGTCAATCCTTCTGTTTCCACCAATGCTCAGTTCACAGTTACGCAGCCCCTCCTCCGCAACTTCGGCTTCTTTCCTAATCGCGCCCCCATTCTGATTGCGCAAGCCAACCTGAAGCAGGCACGCGCCAACTTCACCGCCGAAGTCAGCAACATCATTCTTCAAGTCGTGAACGATTATTGGAATGTCATTCTCGCCCGCGAAAATCTCGAAGTGCAGCGAAAGTCGCTCGATGAAGCACAGAAGAGTTACGAACACGACAAGAAGGCCCTGAGCCTCGGCGCGCTGCCGCCCCTCGACATTTACCGCTCGGAATCGCAAGTGGCTTCGCAACGCGTTGGCGTCATTCAGGCAGAGTACGCGCTCATGCAAAGCTCCGACGTTTTCCGGCGCGACATCGGGGCGGACTTGGATCCGAACATTCGCGCCCTGGATCTCGACCTTACCGACCAGCCCGCACCGGTCGGCGAGTTGCCTACCATGGACATCGCCACGGCTCTTTCGCGCGCACTAGCCAATCGCCCGGAGTTCGATTCTGCCAGGGAACAACTGGCCAGCGATGAACTCGCCATTCGCCTGGCGCACAATAATTTGAAACCAGACCTGGAACTCTCGGCCTTTTATGCCGGCAACGGCGTCGCCGGCAATCAATTCAACCTGAATCCCACGCCGCCGCAACTGGTCAGCAGCACGGGCTTCAGCGACAGCTTCAGTCAGACTTTCCACTTTACCTATCCCGCCTACGGCGCCTCACTTACTCTCAATCTGCCGGTGAGAAGGCACTCCGCCGAAGCCAACCTTGCCGATGCATTGCTCAACCGCGGCCGCGACCAGTATCAGGAGCGCCGGACCAATCAGGCCGTGACCCTCGAGGTGACCAATGCCGTGCACGCCCTCGAACAAGCTAAACTCTCCATGGAAGCGGCAAAGGTTGCAGAATCGCTCGCCGTGGACACGCTTCATGCCGACGAACGCAAGTACGAACTCGGTGCCGAACCCGTGTTTTTCGTTCTGGACGCGCAAACTCGGCTCGCCCAGGCCGAACTCAATCTCATTCAGTCTCAGGTCAATTTCCAATTGGCTGTGGCGCAACTCGACCATGCCACCGGCGATTTGCTCGACCACCACCACGTCCAAATCGTCGGTTCGCAAAATCCACACCCCTAGCTTGGTCGGCCGGCTTTAGCCAAGGCCCAGCTTCAAGATCCGCTTTGAAAGCGCAATTTCCGCTGCGCCCTTTTATATACGATCTGTTACCCCGCCCTATGTCTTTTTCGCAACCAGTACCCCGGTACGCTTGCTTCTTTAAAAATGCCTAATTCATAATCTCTGTACTTTGTTTTGTGCCCGGGCGCGGCTCTCTGCGTCGCCGCAGGAGTGCCTCTTCGTGTGACTGGCGGGGGGCTTGCCCGTAAGTCACATTACGAAGGAATTCCGCGCCTCGGTACCGTGCGCAACGCCGTCCCTCTTGCGGGCGGAGAATTGACTTTGGTCTTGATACAGAGCTTCACTTCTCTGGCGCTGTTGATCGCCACGTTTCTCGTGGCGAGCTTCTTTGCCTATATCTATAGCGTCAAGCGCCAGAGTTACTTGCTCCTTTGGACGGGAGCCTGGCTCATCTTTGGCGTTCACTATATCTCTCCCGCCATTACGCAATCCGCGGTATCCAGCTCTCTGGAAAGCGCTCTGACCCATTGGCTCTTTGGACTTGCAGCGGTGCTCTTCTTTCTCGGCGCCCAGATTTATGCGCAGCGAAAGCCTTGGAAGATTCCCGCCCTTCTGGTGGCCATTTTTCTGGGCGTTTGGGCAGCCGCTAATGCTTTCAACGCTTTCTCTTTCTCTGCGATCCTTCCCGCCTCGCTTCTTTATGTGGCGGTTGCCGTGATCTTCTGGAAGGAAAGCCGCCGCCAGGAGACGCTGGCCGATCGCCTGCTAGGCCTGTCCTTTGCCTGCTGGGGAGTTCTTTGGCTGGCGCTTCATTATTTGAAGGCCACCCCCGAGCTTCAGGGCCCCAACATGAGCGTGGTCGCCACCGCTCCTTGCGCCTTTGTCGCCATGCTCATGGTCATGGCGCTCTACGAAGAAGAGAAGCGCCGCATCGAGCGCAACATGCTCGCGCTCTCGAACCTCAACCTGGCCACTTCCAGCTTTGTCGGCGGCGAAATCCAGCGCATGCTCTCGCAAGCTTTGGACCGCGTCCTCGGCGTGGCGCGGCTTCCCGCTGGCGCGCTGTTTCTTCACCACGGCGATCCGCAGGGTCCAACTTCCGTAGTGGCAGTTGGCTTGAGCGATGAGTTCTGCCGCGCCGCCCAGAACGAAGGCTTGGACGATTACCTCGTCACTCTGGTGGCGAGTCTTGGCGGCTTGCTGGGGTTCCGCGACCTGCGCGACGATTCTCTCTCCGCTCTCGACAAGGAAAAATCCATCCGCCGCTTCCGCGAGCTGGCCCTCTCACAAGGTCTGCGCAGCGTCGTAGCCATCAGTCTGCAAGCCAAGGAACATGCTTTTGGCGTTCTGCTCCTCGGCACGCCCGACCACCGCCGCTTCACCTCCGCCGAGTTGCGCCTCCTGCTCGCGCTTGGCCATCAGATCGGCATGGCCGTCGAGAATAGCTATCTGATTCAGCAGACTTCGCGCCGTTCCGAAGAGCTGCACGTGCTCAACGAAATCGGCCGCGTGCTCAGCTCCACGCTACAAAAGGAGGAGCTCTCCAAGAAAGTGTGGGAAGAACTGCGGCGTCTCTTCGATGTCGAAAACTTCTACCTCGCCGAGTTGGATCCCTTCCGCGACGAACTTCATTTTGGGCTGGAAATCATCGCGGGAAACCGCGTTCCTCGCCGTAGCCGTCCTGCCGGAAACCATCTCACCGAGTACCTTATTCGAACGCGCCAGCCCGTCCTCATCCGCGAGAATTATGTCGCCGAAGTAAGAAAGCTCGGCGTCGAGCCCATTCGAACCGGCGGCTGCTTTTGTGGCGTCCCTTTGGTGGCCTACGACCGCGCCATCGGCGCCATGGCCGTTTTTTCCGACCACGAGCGGGCCTTCGATGAAGGCCACCTTGAATTGCTTCGCGTGCTGGCAAGTGAAGCGAGCATCGCCATCGAAAACGCCCGTCTCTTCCACGAAGAACGCACCAAGGCCCGCCACCTGTCCTTATTGAACACGATTTCGCGCAACGCCATCGCTACCCTGAATCCTGATGAGATGCTGGCCAAAATCACCGAGCAGTTGGAAGCCGGCCTGACGTACGACCACATCGGCATCGGCTCGCTCGATTACGCGACGCGCGAAATCGTCATCCAAGCCGAAGCGGGCACGCGCCGCGGGGCCCTTGGCCAGCGCATTGCGCTCGGCACCGGCCTCGTTGGCCACGTTGCGCGCAACGGCCACATGGCGCTCTTTCGTGCCGGCTCTTCGACAGACAGCGCTTTGAAGCCGCTTTTGCCCGATTCCATTTCGGCCATGGCCCTGCCGGTCTTTTACGCCGAGCAACTCCACGGCATCCTGTACGTTGAATCCTCCACGCTGGCGGACTTCTCCGAAGAAGAAATCCTGCTGCTTCGAACTCTCGCCGACCTCATCGCGGGCGCGCTGCACAACGCGCTTTCGTTCCAAAAAGCGCAGGAGCAGGCCATCACCGACGGCCTGACCGGCGTCAAGACGCACCGCTTCTTCATGGAAGCGCTCTCTTCGGAATGGAAACGTTCGACACGCGCGGGGCGCTCCTTCGCACTCGTACTCATGGATTTGGACCGCTTCAAGTTCGTCAATGACTTCTACGGCCACCTGGAAGGCGACCTGGTTCTTCAGCGTGTCGGCCAGATTCTCGAAACCAATTGCCGCCGCTCCGACGTCGTCGCGCGTTATGGCGGCGACGAATTCGTCATCCTGATGCCAGAAACCACCATGGAGCACGCACGCCAGCTTGCCAGCAAGCTGCGCGGCTGGGTTTCCGCCGATCCGCTGCTGCGCGGGAAAAACATCAGCGCCAGCTTCGGCATCGCTTGCTATCCGCTCCACGGTTCATCGCCCCAAGAACTCATCCAGGTTGCCGATGCTTCGATGTATCTTTCGAAGCATCAGGGTGGAAATGCTGTTTCCACCGCCGATCACTTCGATCCCAGCGAAGCCAAGAAGTGGAAGCGCGACGTCCTAGAAGCCTATTTGGGCGTCACGCTCAAGCGGCTTTTCTCCACCGGTCCCGAAGCTTTCGAGGAAATCTACCAGCGCTTGCGGCAATTCACGGAATCGCTCAGCATAACAGAATCAGAAAACGGCAAAGCCCTGGCGTCACAAACCGACGGTCCGCACGCGCTCCCGCAGGCCGTTCTCGATACTGTCACTTCGCTGGCCTACGCGATTGACGCCAAGGATCACTACACCCAGGGCCATTCGCAGAAAGTCGCCGCGTACGCCGCGCTCATTGCCGAAGCTATGGGAATGGGCGACGCCGAAGTCGAAGAGATTCGCCTCGGCGCCGTGCTTCACGACATCGGCAAAGTCGGCATCCCGGAAAATATTCTCAACAAAAACGGACCGCTCAATCCGGAAGAGTGGGAAACCATGAAGTCCCACGTCAGCTTTGGCGCGAAGATTCTCGATCCGCTCACGCCGCTCGCGCGCATTCGCGAAATGGTGCTGCACCACCACGAATTTTTCGACGGGTCGGGCTATCCCAACGCGCTCTCCGGTGAAAGCATCCCGCTCGGTGCGCGCATCATCGCCATTGCGGACGCTTACGACACGATCACCAGCGACCGCACGTACAAGAAAGCGCGCAGCGCCCCCGACGCCCTCTCCGAACTCGAACGCTGCTCCAACGCTCAATTCGACGGCTCCATCGTGGAGGTTTTCGTCCGCACCATGCGCACTTTGCCCAATCCCATTATCGAAGTTGCCGCTACGTCCGCCTCTCCGCGCAATTCCTGATTTCCGCTAAAGAGTTGCTAGGGACTGAAAGTGCTTTGGCAGCCGGCTATAACTAAGGACTTAGGCGGGCGCGCGCTGCGCCGCACCTGCCGCAGCAAACCGCAGCGGGCTGAAGCGCCCCCAATCCACGCTGACTCTTTGTTCGGTAATCCACTCGCGGGTCAGTCGTGCCGTCACCGGCGTCAGCAAAATGCCGCTGCGAAAATGTCCCGTGGCCATCAGCAAGCCTTCGAGGTCGGTCGGCCCCAGGATGGGAAGATGGTCCGCCGAATCCGGCCGCAAGCCCGCCCAGGTTTCCTCGATGCGCGCGTCCTGCAGGTCAGGAGCGAGTTCGATCGCCGCGGCCAGAATCTTTGCGATGCCGCCCGCCGTGATGCGCTTGTCAAAGCCGACGTACTCGACGGTGGCGCCGGCAAGAATCCTTCCGTCATTCCGCGGCACGAGATAAACCTTCTCCGACCACAACACGCGTTCAATTTTCAGATCGTCGGTGCGCAACGCAATCATTTGCCCTTTCGCCGGCTTTACCGGCGCGTACGCGGAGATTCCTCCGAGCGTTCCCGAAAAGCAACCCGCGGCGATCACCGTCCACTGCGCCTGGACTTTTTCGTTCTCGAGAAGCAGGCCGCGGCAGCGCATGCCTTCGCGCCAAATGCCTTTCACGCGGCTCGCCGGAAAAATTTCCGCGTCGCTGCGCTGTGCCGCCTCGAAGACCGCCGGCGTCAACAGGCGATTGTCAATCGAAGCTTCCTCCGGGCGGAGCGCCGCGGCTTGCAGTTCGTCGCTCAGCGCCGGCTCGAGTTCGCGCGCGTCTTCCGCGCGCAGCGGCTCGGCTTTCAGCCCCAGGCCGTGATGCAGCGCAATAATGGTGCTGAGCTCTTCCTTCGCCTCTTGCGAAAAGATCGCTTCCAGCGTTCCTTTGCGGCGGTAGCCTGTGCTTTGCCCGGAAAGCTCCTCCACCAGCGCGACAAATTCCGGATACAACGCCGCGCTGCATTTTGCCAGTTCCACCGTGGCGATCATCCCGGGATTTTCCGGCGCCGGCGAAATGATTCCCGCGCTGGCCCACGAGGCTTCTTGCCCCGGCTTCTGCCGGTCGAACACCGCCACGCGCAAGCCCGCGCGCGCCAGCTCCAGCGCGATGGAGCCGCCAATCACTCCTCCGCCCGCAATCGCCACGTCGTACTTCTTCATCCTTGTTGCGTCCTGCTACCAGCGGTTAGGCACATGGTGTTCAGACTCATGCCGTTCCTGCCGCCATCTTAACGCACGTCAACATATCCGGCATATCGAACGGAGCAAGATCTACGGAAGATTTGAACGCGCAGCGCGCCCACGCGCCATGGAGCATTACCGCGGCAAATTGTTTGTGGTAGAGGTCGACCGCATGCGCATTCGTCAGTGAATCGCCGCTTTTCAAATTTCGCTTTTCGCGTTTCGAGTTCCGGCGCTACACCGAGCGGAGGAGCTCTTCAGAGAGGACCTGGGCTTTTTTGGCGAGGTTGCGAGCCAGCGCCCAGTCGCCGGCCTTCGCGGCTTCGCGCGCGTCCTTGAGGAAGCCTTTGATCTTCGATACCAAATCGGATTGTGCGGGATTCAATTTTTTCCCGCGCGTGGCCGCGAGATTTTTCTCGGCAATGCTCAGGCTTTCATTGGTTTCCTGTTGCGCGGCGGCGAATTCTGCCTTGGAAAGTTGCGTGGCGATCGTGGGAGCCGGCGGCTTATCCTCTTCCGCCTCCGCCGGGGGCGATGCCGGAGTTGGACTAGTAGGAGGGGGAGCCACATGCGGTCGCGGAGGGACGCTGCGCACGGGAACCATCAATGCTGCCTGAGGTTCCAGATCGAGGCTAATTTCCGGAGCTTCTAAGTCAGCCTCGTTCGATACCGGGCCTTGGGGCGGGAGCGTTGGGCGTACTTGGATGGCTGTCGCCCAAGGGACGGCCGGTCTCCTCCGAATGACGCAACCGCTCATCAGCAAAGTCAGTGAAAAGGTCAGGCAAACAACCGGTGCGCTGCGATAGAGAAGGGAGTGCCTGGGACAAACGCGGTGCTGAGCTGGGTTAACCATGATTTTAGGCCGCGAGCGGCAATTCGATCCGGAACGTGGTGCCCCGGCCAACCTCCGAAGTAAAGTTTATCGAACCGTTGTGCAGCTGCACAATTCGGAACGTGCTGGCCAGTCCGATTCCGCTGCCCCCCGGCCTGGTGGTGAAAAACAACTGAAAAATCTTTTGCTGGTTTTCCGGCGGGATGCCTTTGCCGGTGTCGCCGACGGTGATTTCCGCCATTTCGCCCCGCCGGCTCAGCACCAGGCGCAATTGGCCGCCGTCGGGCATGGCTTCTGCGGCGTTCAGCAGCAGATTGAGCACGGCCTGCTTGAGCAAAGCGCGATCCACATACACTTCCGGAACATCGATCGGCAAAAGTTGCGCGAGCTGGATGTTGGACTGTTGCAACTGAGGTTTGGCGATTTCCAGAACCTCTTTCAGGAGGTCGGCGAGCTGCGTAGCTTCCAGGCGCACTTCCATGGGGCGGGTAAAATCGAGAAAGCGCTTCACGACCTGGTCGAGGCGGTCAATCTCTTTGTCCAAGACTTGCACGGCTTGCTGCGCATTGCCGTCGCCATCATACGGCAGGGATTCTTTGAGGTTTTCGAGCCACAAGCGCATGGAGTTCAGCGGATTTTTGACTTCATGCGCCACGCCCGCGGTGATGCGGCCGAGCGCGGCGAGGCGTTCGCTCACGCGAAGCTGCGTGTCGATGCTTTCAAGCGAATCGAGGTCGCGCAGGGTCACCAGAGCTCCGATGCGCTCGCCGGCTTCCTGGATGGCTTGCACGCTGACGTTAACGCGCTTGGGGCCCTCGCTCGTCTCCAAGTCGGCGTCGGCGGCGATTTCCCGGAGTTCGTCGTTCTCGATTTGCAGCGCCTCGCGCAGCGCGTGGCCCGGCGGAAAAATGTCGGTGACCCGGCGGCCGAGGAATTCGCTGGCTGGCGCGCCGAGAAATTTTTCGGCAGCCGGACTGACCATCACGGCGCGCGCATCGCGCGTGAACAGAAGCAAGCCGTCTTCGAGGCCGGCCATGACGGAGTTCATGTTTTCGCGCATGGTGCTGAAAATTTCGTGCACGCCGCGGAGCTGCTGCCCGACCTGGGTAATTTTGCGGCTCATCAGGCCGAGTTCATCGCTGCTGGCCCACCCCGACAGGCGTGGTGGGTCAGCCGCAGGCGCGTCAAACTGACCCGCGGAGATGCGGTCGAGCTGCGCGGTGATGTCACGCAGGGGAGCAAGGGTGATGCGGCTCACGAACGCGGCGAGCAAGGCGGAAACGACCAGTGCCACCAGCACAATCGCTCCGCCGGAGCGCAGGTTGGATTCGATTTGTCCTAAGAGAAGTTCCGAGTCCACGACCACGCGCACTTCGCCGAATGGCTTACCTGCGTTGATGAAGGCATAGTCAACTTCGAACAACTGAGGGCCCTTTTTGACCCCTCTTATGGTACGCAGGAGAACACCTGCCTGGTGCAGAAAGCCTCGAGCCTCGAGCTGGGAGATGGGGGTTCGGCGTGGCAGAAAAGAACCCGGGAGGCTTGGGTCGCTTGAAGCGAGCACCAAGCCATCGATATCGGTGATGGAGACCTCGTAGATCAGAGGGTTCTTGACGACGTCGCTCAACTGAGTGCGCAAGCCCTCGTCGATTTCGAACATGTGGCGCACCCAATCATGCATTTCCTCAGGATCATAGGAATCCGGGCGCAGGCCCTTCTGAGCGGCCTCCATCAGAGCGTGCTTGGCCTGGAGGAAAACTTGCACGGCGAGGTCCGTGGCGCGCTTGTCGGTTTCGCTGATCAATTCTTCGAGGAGCTGCGCGGCGAACACGCAGGACAACACGGCGACGACCAGCAGCACGAGGCTGGTCATCACCAGGGTGAATTTTGTGCGCAGCCGTAGCTGCATTGCCGGATCCTACTCCGATTTGGCGTGGTCGCCGAGCGTGTTCGTCCCTATTTTACAGAATTACAGCGTGGAGGGCGCGACGCAGTTTAGACCAGCCCGAGGGCCAGGACTCGTGGGCAATGTTCCGCGCAATTGCTTCATCGGGCCGCCGCAGAAGAACCTGGACTTTACGATCGGCAAGAGGTTCAAAATCACGGAGCGCCAAAGCTTGCCTTTCCGAAGCGATCTTTGCAATCTGACAAACCACCCGTCGTTCGCGAATCCGCCAGCTACCGATATCGAGGCTCCCAGTCGCTTCACACCGATCACGCAGGTCATCGGTACCCCGCGGCTCATCCAGTTTTCACTGAAGTATTGGTTTTGATGTGGAGTGGGCCGCGGCAACGGCCGTTAGGCAATCCAAGCTTCTGCAAGGCACGGTAGTACTCCGGAGTGGGACGCTCGCTCTTCTGCACACCCTGTGGCACAAATCACTTTGTGGAGATTCGGAGGTTTTACCCGGGTTACCCGTCACGAGTCTCAGTCGGAGTCGGGGCGGTCGGTGCCGTATTCCTTGAGTTTGTTGTGAAGTGTTTTCAAGCTGATGCCGAGCAGTTCGGCGGCGCGCGTTTTGTTGTTGCCGGTGTTGCTCAGCGTTTGCAGGATGAGCTCGCGTTCCATGGCGTCCACAGTGGTGCCCGGGGGAAACTTAATGGTCGAGAGATCACTCGGCCCCTTTGCAGCGATCTTGCCGAATTCCTGCGGGAGGCACGCCCGGGTGATCAAATCCTTTTCGCACATGATCGCGGCGCGCTCGATGGCATTGCGCAATTCGCGGATATTTCCGGGCCAGGTGTGGCCCATGAAAATGTCCATCACTTCAGCGCCAATTCCGCGGACGTGCTTGCCGTGCTTGGCGTTGACGTCGCGCAGGATGTGCTCGACAAGGAGAGGAATGTCGTCTTTGTGTTCGCGGAGCGGCGGCAGGTGGATGTGAAAAACGTTCAGGCGGAAATAGAGGTCCTGCCGCAACTGGCCGCTGCCGACAGCCTGCTCGGGATCTTTGTTGGTTGCCGCGACGACGCGTACGTCTACCGGAGTTTCGGTTTTGCTTCCGAGGCGGCGCACTTTGCGGTCTTCCAGGACGCGAAGCAATTTCGCCTGCGTGGGAGCGGGCATTTCGCCGATTTCATCGAGAAGCAGAGTGCCGGCGTCGGACAATTCAAAACAGCCGATGCGGCGCTCGGCCGCGCCGGTAAATGCGCCGCGCTCATGACCGAAGATTTCACTCTCCATGAGCGTTTCGGGAATTGCGGAGCAGTTGATGGCGACGAAAGGGCCGCTGGCGCGCGGCGAAAGGCGGTGAATGGTCCGCGCGACAATTTCTTTGCCGGCACCGGTTTCTCCGGTGATTAAGACCGAAGCGGAACTGGGCGCGGCCATCTCCACGACACGCATCACTTCTTGCATCTGTTTCGTCGCGCCGACAAGTTCGCCGAGGCGACCTGTTTCTCGGAGTTGCCGCTGGAGCACGGCCAGTTGCCGCGAATCGCGGGCCTTGCTGAGGGCGCGGTCGAGCAGCGCGCGCAACACCGGCCCTTTCAGCGGCTTCTCGATGTACCAGAAGGCGCCGGCTTCGATCGCGGCGACCGCGCGTTCATCGTTTCCTTTGCCAGTGATGATGATGGCGGGGACGCCATGGAGGTCCGGCCCCAACTGCTTGAGAAGGTCGAGGCCGTTCATTCCGGGCAGTTCGACGTCGGCAATGAGCGTGTCCGGCTGATAGCCGGCAAACTTGGCAAGCACTTCCTCGGCGGACGCTACGCCTAAAACGTCGTAACCCCAGCGCTGCAGGAGCTGTTCGTAGCCTTTGCGCGCGTTGTCCTCATCCTCGACGATGAGAATGCGGTCTTTGCGTTCGAGCGTCTCGACGGCCCTCACGGCCGCGCGTGTTTCTTCCCCCATGGCTACCAGCCTCTCTCGGGCTTTCTTGGTGAAATCGTTCTAGGATTATTTTTGCCGGATTTTTCAACTGTAGCAAGCCCCGAAGAAGATGCCAAGACAGGCATTTCCTTGAGTTTCCTTGAGGCTACTGGCTGGCGCCACCGAACGCCAGGCGTCCGGAACGACCGAGGCGGGCGGTCGTGCGTCGCGGGCGCTGACGTCTGTGGAAATGAAAAGGCGGTGTTCAATCCCTGAGAAGGTAAAGAGTTCTTTCCAACTCGAGTTCAAGCTTGGCGCCTTTGGGGAGGTTCAATTCGTGGCCGCGGCCGGATTCCATCAAATAGGCGGTAATGGCGCCGAGCGCCGCGCCTTCGGCGGCTTCTTTCTTGTCTTTATCTTTTACGCCTTTGACCGCGCCGGTGGCCGCGCCCGCCGCTGCCGCGGCCGCCGCGTCCTGCTGCGTGCCGGTGCGGCCGGCGATGAGACCTTCCTGATGGGGGACGGTCTTTACGCTGTGGTCGCCAGGGACGCTGACGACTTCGGCGACGATGGGCAAGGCACCAAATTTCGTATGCATTTCGTCAAAGGTGAGCCAGAGTTTGGCGCGACCGGCAACGCCCGCAGGCTCGACCCGACTGACATGGCCTACTATCTCGGCGCCGGGGGGCAAGTAAAAGCCGCTGCCCGCTTCGAGCGGTTCTAACGTTTTCACTTTGAATGGGGAGTTTTCTTGCGTGCCTTTGGTGTTCAATCCATCTTCTAGGCCGACTAAGAATTTGGTGCCGGGAGCAACCGCGAAGGTTTCCGGCGGCAGACCATGGCGCTCGCCGTCCACTTTGTAGCGCGCCGGCTCGGAAGCTTGAGGGATGGTCTCTTTATTTGGCTCTTGCGAAGGTTCTTGCGCGCGCAATGCAATTGCCTCACTGAGGACGATTGCAAGAATTGTCGTCGAGGCGAAGAGTGCTCGGGCTGTCAGACGGTTCATTTCTCTCTCCAACGGAATGTTGCCATGTGTGCTTAACTTCGTGCAGGTGGCGGGCCAGGCGAGCGTCGATTCGACAGGCCGGAAGAGGCTGAAAATGCGGGTACTTGGCATTGCTGTCGGGCGGAGGTAGCGAAGGGAAACCCTAACCTGTCGGCAATTCCCACCATCGAGCCGCAAGGGCCTGCCGACACATTTAGCAGGTGGCGGAGATGGGGCGCAGCATGGAGCGCCCCTACAAACACCGGGGAACGCCGCAATGAACGGATCGCAGGAAGAGGGGCAGCATGAGCTGAAATGCAACGGGAGAGGCGCTAGTTTTCGAGGAAGCGGCGGATTTTGTGGAGGACTTTGGCGTACATGGCGGGAGTGACGCGGCCGGTTTGTGTGTTCTGCTGACTGGGATGGTAGACGCCGAATAAGCGCGGAGTTCCCGGCGCGAATTCGGCTTCGGCGCCATGCGCGAATTTGTAAAGCGCGCGCGAAGCGATGACGCCGCGCTGCTTCAAGATTTCGAGGTAGGCGTCCCAGGCGATCTTTCCGAGAGCGAGAACCGCCTTGGGCTTCAGGATTTCCAGCTCTCGCTCAAGGTAGGCGCGGCAATTCGAAACTTCACGAGGAAGGGGTTGGTTGTCCGGCGGCGCACAACGGCAGGTGGCCGTGGTGTAGACGCGATCGAGCTGCAAGCCATCGTCGCGGTGGAGAGAAGTAGGCTGATTCGCGAAGCCGGCTTTGTGCAGCGCGGCGTAGAGAAAGTCGCCAGAACGGTCACCCGTGAACATTCGCCCGGTACGGTTCGCTCCATGAGCTGCGGGAGCGAGCCCCAGAATCAGCAACTGGGCCTGGGCATCACCAAATCCTGGAACCGGCTTGCCCCAGTATTCCCAAGCGCGATAGGCGCGGCGCTTTTCGCGCGCGACCTTCTCGCGATACTTTACCAGGCGCGGGCACTTGGCGCAGGCGACAACCTCATCGTTTAAAACGCGAAGCTGGGCGAGGTTTTCCGCCATTCGCTTAGTGGAACCCGCCTCCCCGTGTGGTGCCGTGCCAATCGGCAGAAAAGCGGCAGCCAAGCTGCCGCACTCCAAATAACCTCCCCAAATATGTTGGGGACTCAGGCATTGGCCTCATGGGTGCGGCGTTGCATCATGCGATTCAGTTCGGAGTGCGGAATTGATCCCGCGAACATCATCTCGCAAGACCGCGATTCCAGCATCTCTTTTCCAATCCTTCGCACAAGACCCAGAGAGGCGCGCATGATGCCGGAGCCGGCGCTGACGCGGGCCACGCCAATTTTTTCCAGTTCGGAAATCGGGGGGCAGGCGGGATTCGCGAGGATGTTGATGGGAGCCTCGACGGCTTTGACGAGTTTGGCGATCGTTTCGCGATCGTAGACGCCCGGAGCAAACAGGCAAGACGCTCCGGCGTCACGATAAGCGCGCAGCCGCTCGACGGTGCGGTCGAAGCGCGTGGCTTCCGGGCCGATGGGCATCAAGTAAATGTCAGTGCGCGCGTTCAGCACGAATGGGACGCCCAGGGACTTCGCGGTCTCGCAGATGGCGCGAATTTTTTCCACCTGCAAGGGCAGGTCGACGAGCGAGCTTTCCTCATCTCCGGTCACGTCCTCAAGGTTCATGCCGACAACGCCCGTGGCGATGGCGGCTTTCACCGTTTCGACCATGTCTTTGACGGTTGTGCCGTAGCCTGCCTCGAGATCGGCGGTGACGGGAATGTTCACGGCACGAGCGATTCGTCCGGCGACTTCCAGCATTTCGTCGCGGGAGATGCGCTGGCCGTCCGGGTAGCCGAGAGAAAAAGCTACCGCGGCGCTGCTGGTGGCAATGGCCGGATGACCGCATTCTTCCAGAATGCGCGCGCTAACGACGTCCCAAGCGTTGGGGAGCAGAACGAGCCGCGGACCGTGGTGAAGTTTCCCGAATTGCTCGGCTTTTTGGGCTTGTGCGCGAATATCCATAGGAACCTCCATAGAGGAACAGGCTACATTTTGCCATCGAATTTAGGCGCTGCCAGCCTTGGAGGGAACGGCCAATTTGGAGAGCATTTCTGGGGAGGAAGCTTTTCGAAGAATCTTCTCGACAAACTCCGCCTTGGCATTGTTGTAGGCTTCGCGATGGTCGCGAAGTGTTCCGGCTAGCTCTCGTTTCAAGCTGGCATACGCGGCGGCGTCCTCAGGATGTGTCCGAAGATAGTCTCGGAACGCAAGGTGGCGTCCGTATTCTCGGCCCTCCGTACGGACATAAAGGTGGTGAGGGAAAGCGCTAGCGGGAGCTCGGAAAGCTTCGCGGCCCAAGATGCCTAAATCGCCGCGGCGCCGATATCCAATAGACGCTAATGCCGCGATGACCTGCGGAAGATCGCTGACCGACCGCAAGAGCACGTCGATGTCGATGAGGGGCTTGGCCGCGAGGCCGGGAACAGCGGTGCTGCCAACGTGCGCGATCCTGACGGCAAGGTCCTTTAGCACGTTAGCGAGCCTGGCGCGGAGCTTTCGAATTGTTGGGCCCAGAGCGGGCTGTAATCCTCGATGACGGCGGGCTTGTTCCTTGCGCCGGTTGCGGTCGCCTCTGGCGTCATTTCTTGTTCAGCGCTTCGGCAATGAGGACGGCCTGGTTGTGTTCCGGATCACGGGCGCCAAACAAGAGCGTCACGGTCCCATGCTCCTTCTCCAATTTCTTCAATTGTGCAAGCGACTCTTCTTTCTTCTTCAACTCGGCCCGATACTTCTTCTCGAAATCGGGCCATTTCATCACATCGTGGTGGAAAGTTTTGCGCAGAGCGTCGCTCGGAGCCACGTCCTTCATCCACACGTCGATTTTCGCTTGCTCTCTTTTCATGCCGCGTGGCCAGAGGCGATCCACCAGCACACGGTAGCCGTCTTCTTTGCTGGCTTCTTCATAGACTCGTTTGATGCGTACCATTGGGGTTCCTCACTGCAAAAGCTGGAGGACTTGATCGTGGATTTTTCCATTCGTGCTGATGAGCTGCCCCGTGTAAATAGTTCGCTCGCCGCGCGCATTTGTGGAGCGGCCACCCGCTTCTTCGACGATGATGCCCAGGGGAGCAAGGTCCCAGGGCTTGGAGGTCCAATCCAGCGCAACTTCAATCGAGCCTTCGGCGACCAGCATGTGCTGCCAGAATCCGCCAAAGGAGCGGCTGTTTCGGGAGGCGTCCAGCAGCCTGCGGATTTTTGCCAGGTCCGCGGCGTTCTTGCTGGGGCCGGTGCCGGTGGTGAACACCATGGCGTTGCTGAGCTGGTCCACGTTCGAAACGCGCAGCTTCGTCCCGTCGCGATAGGCGCCTTCGCCGCGATAAGCCCACCAGCGCGAACGCAAACCGGGTGCGCTGACCATCGCCGCGACAATCTCGCCGCCCTCTTCGATGGCCTGGAGCGTTCCAAAGGTTGGAATCCCGCGCGAAAACTCTTCCGTGCCGTCAATAGGATCAATAATCATGCGCGCGCGGCCCGCATTCGGTGCGGATTTGGCATTGGCTCCACCCAATTCCTCACCCAACACATCCAGTGGCAGCCCGCTGTTCGCCACACTGCCACGCGCCATCTCCTCGATGGCGCGGTCGGCGGGCGTAACGGCAGTGCCGTCCGGTTTGCGCTCGACGCGGAGGCCATTCGAACGGAAGTAGCGCATGGCAATGGCATCTGCCTGTTCGGCGATTTCGTTCAGCAGTATGCCATAGGTTTCGACATATCCCGCGGTCCTGCTCATCCATTCCTCTTCCTCAAGATCTCCGCCTGGCTGGACTTGGCTATCGTTTCTTGTCCGTCGAAGTTCAACCTACTAATATAAATCTTCGGCTCTTTCCGATTTGACTCTCTTGCTTTCCCTCTCTAGCATACAAAAGTTACCCTCATGTGCGCTCAAGACAACGCTGGACCCGTGCTCGGCCGTATCCTGGAGGCGCGGCGCGCCGAGGTCGAACATCGCAAGAAAGTGCTGCCGGAAACGGCGCTCAAGTATGGCGTCCAAGCGGCTTCGCCGTTGCGGGACCTTATAAGCGCGCTCTCGGGCCCTGGAATTAATGTGATGGCCGAGCTCAAGCCGGCTTCGCCAAGCCGCGGGCTGCTGCGCGAGCCGTTTGACCCCGTCGGTCTGGCGGCATCGCTCGAAAGCGTCGGCGCGGCGGCCCTTTCGGTCCTGACCGAGCCGGAGTTCTTTCGCGGCTCGCTCAAGAACCTTCGCGACGCGCGGAAAAGCGTGAAACTTCCTGTCCTGCGAAAAGACTTTATCTTCGATTCGTGGCAAGTGTGGGAAACGCGCGCCAATGACGCGGACAGTTTTTTGCTGATTGTTGCGACGTTAGCGGATGCTCAGTTAAAGGAACTGCTCGCACTCGGGCGGGAGCTGGGGATGGAACCGGTCGTGGAGGTCCACACTCGGGAAGAGCTGGATCGCGCGCTCGCGGCGGAAGCGCGGATCATCGGTGTCAACAACCGCGACCTCAAAACGCTGGAAGTTCGTGCGGAGACTTCTTTCGAGCTCATTGAGCATATCCCTCAAGATTGCATCGCCATCAGCGAATCGGGCATCGCCACCAATGGCGAACTGGCCAGGCTTCGCGCGGCGGGATTTGACGCTTTTTTGATCGGCACGCGCCTGATGCTTTCATCCGATCCCGCAACAGTTCTCAGGGAGTTGCTCGGCGCTGCAGCCTAGGAGAAGTAGGCGCAATGGTTCGCGTGAAAATTTGTGGCATTACCAGCACCGCCGATGCGCAGGCAGCCATCGACGCAGGAGCCAATCTGCTGGGCTTCAATTTTTATGCGAAGAGCCCGCGTCACATCGCGGAAGGTGAGGCCGCTAAAATCCGTTCCGAGCTGCCCAAGAAGGTGAAAGCGGTGGGTATCTTCGTCAACCGGTTGGCAGCAGACGTGATTACGCTGCAAAGTAGGCTTGATCTTGATGCGGTGCAACTCCATGGCGACGAACCACCCGAGACGGTGGCGGAAATCGCTCCTGTGGTGCCGGTCATCAAAGCCTTCCGCGTCGAGCCTGAATTCCCCCTGACGACCCTCGATCCCTACGCGCAGGCATTTGCATTTTTGTTCGACGCGGCACACACCGACCAATATGGCGGTACCGGGCGCATTACAGATTGGGATGTGGCCCGGCGCGCGGCGCTGAAGCACCGTATTATCTTGGCAGGTGGCTTAAAGGTAGAAAACGTGGCGGCGGCGGTTCGCATCGTGCGCCCGTACGGGATTGACGTTGCCAGCGGAGTGGAATCGAGTCCGGGCAAAAAAGATCATGGTTTGCTGCGTGCATTCATTCAGGAAGTGCGGCGGGCAGAGCGCAAGTAAATTTTTCGTGCAGAGGGAATCGGGGAGCCCGTGAGCACCATTCTTCCATCGCCGACGACGGCACCGGGGCGATTCGGTCCCTATGGCGGCCGCTACGTTCCAGAGACCCTCATGGTGCCGCTGTTCGAGCTCGAGCGCGCTTACGAAGCAGCGAAAGGCGATGCTTCGTTCCAAGCGCAATTCCAGAACTTGCTGAAGAACTTTGCCGGGCGTCCTACGCCGCTGCAGTTTGCTTCGCGCTTGACGGAGAGACTAGGCGGGCCGCGCATCTACCTCAAGCGCGAAGATTTGCTGCATACGGGCGCGCACAAAATCAATAATGCCATCGGCCAGGGCCTGTTGGCCGTGAAGATCGGCAAACCGCGCATCATTGCGGAGACCGGTGCGGGCCAACATGGTGTCGCTACCGCCACAGTCGCGGCGCACCTTGGACTGGAATGCGTGGTGTACATGGGCACGGAAGACATGGCGCGGCAGGCGCTGAACGTCGCGCGCATGCGGATGCTTGGCTCGCAAGTAGTCGCGGTAGATTCCGGGAGCCGCACGCTCAAGGACGCCATCAACGAAGCGATGCGCGACTGGGTCACCAACGTGCGCACTACCCATTATTTGCTTGGCTCCGTTCTTGGCGCGCACCCTTATCCGACGATGGTGCGCGATTTCCACTCCGTCATTGGCCGTGAAGCGCGGGAGCAAATCCTCGCGGCGGAAAAGCGCTTGCCCACCCATCTATTCGCATGCGTGGGCGGGGGTTCGAATTCCATCGGCTTGTTCCATCAGTTCCTCTGCGACCCGGACGTGAAGCTGATCGGCATTGAGGCGGGCGGGCGCGGCGGACAGCTCGGCGAGCACGCGGCACGCCTTGCGGCACATCAAGGGTTTACTGGCGCGCGGCCGGGTGTTCTCCAGGGAACCTATACGTACGTTTTACAAAATGAAGACGGGCAAATCGCGACAACGCATTCCATTTCCGCCGGGCTTGACTATCCAGCGATTGGTCCCGAACATGCCTGGCTGGCGGACCAGCACCGCGCGGAATACTCTGCGGTGTCCGATCAAGCTGCGCTGGACGCGGCACGGCTGCTTTCGCGCACCGAAGGGATTATTCCGGCGCTGGAATCCGCGCACGCGATTGCCGGGCTCGTGGAGCGCCTGCCCAAAATGACCAAGAGCGATCTCGTCATCCTCAACCTCTCCGGGCGGGGCGACAAGGACATGGACACGTATTCCCGCCTGCTCTAACCGGGTTTCGCCACACGGGAAAGTGGAACAGGTTGGTGTACTATTTCCAGACACAGAGTCCTATGAAGATCGCCCTTTCCAGCACCCTCGTTCTGAGCCTCTTGCTTTACGGGTGCGGTGCGCACGAGCGAGTAAGGAATCACATCCCGGCCAATGCGGGCGTTTATGAGGACGCGGAAGGATACGCGGTGCTGTCCATGCTGCTGAGCGGCGCAACTCAGGAATCACACGGGGGAATCATTCGAATCAACATGCTCACGCACGTGGAGTCCGTGAATGGGACCCACTCGCTGGAAGACTGCATGAAAATCCCCGAAGAATTCCGCGAAGCCGCAAATGATTACGAGCGAAGGGCAGGAACGGCCTTGGTGCTCAGGAAGAAGTTCACGATGAAGACGCCTTACGACCTTGCCGGGGAGACGCGTATTGTCGGGACGAAGGCCCAGCCTTCTTCTGCGCCCGGCGCGGATACTATGGCGAAAATGTCGAGCGGAGTGTTTTATCTCTCGCCGGTGGGGTTCGACGCCAATCATACTCACGCTATCGCTTACGAAAACTACATCTGCGGCAATCTTTGCGGCTGGGGCGGCTTTCATCTCCTGGTGAAGAATGCCGGCCGGTGGGAAGAGGCGAAAGACGTTAGTGCGTGCACTTGGCACTATTGATGGCCCAAAGTTGCGTGAAAATTTTCACACAGAGCTGATCTTGGAGACGAGAATCCACGAACGGTTTAAGACTTTACGAAACGTGGGCGAGTTGGGCCTCGTCGCGTACATCACGGCGGGCGATCCTTCGCTCGACGCCACGCTGCAGTTCGTTTTGTCTCTTGCCGAGGCCGGTGCAGACGTCATCGAGCTGGGCGTGCCTTTCAGCGACCCGCTCGCCGATGGGCCGACCATTCAGCGCGCTTCGGAGCGGGCTCTGAAGTCCGGCACAACGCTGGCCAGGGTTCTCGATCTCGTTCGCCGAATTCGCAAGTCCTCCCAAGTGCCGCTCGTCCTTTTCAGCTACTACAATCCCATCCTGCAGATGGGACTTGAGAAATTTGCTTCGACCGCCGAGGCTGCGGGCGCAGATGGCGTTCTCGCGACGGATCTCACGCCGGAAGAATCCGAGGACTATCGACGCATTCTTGGCGCGCACCATCTGGATACGATTTTTCTTGGCGCGCCAACGTCTACCGACGAGCGCTTGGCGAAAATCGCGGCGTGCTCCTCGGGTTTTCTCTATCTCATTTCTCGAACCGGAGTTACCGGGGCCAAAGATTCTCTTCCCGACGATCTCCCTGCGCTGGTGCGCCGCGCCCGCGCGGTCACGCAACTGCCTCTGGCGGTGGGCTTCGGAATTTCGCTCCCCGTTCACGTTTCCGTTCTTGGCGGTCTTGCCGATGCGGCGGTCGCTGGTTCCGCGCTGGTTTCTGAAATCGAGAAAGCTACGAAGGCCGGAGTGTCTCGGAGTGCCATCGATGCTGCGGTTTTGGCCCTCACCGAAAAAGTTCAGGTTTTGAAGCATGCTGCTCGGCACGGGCTCTCGCGGCGCGAGGTGGCGCCATGAGCTTTGCGCCGCCTCGGAACGGGGAAGTTGCTTTGGCGGCCATGTCTGCCGTGGAGATCCTTCGGCGAACCTTGTCGAATCGCCTCCGGATGGCAAGCGGGGAAGGGTTCGCTGCAATTTCGATAGACGCCCGTTCTTGCTGCGAGGCAACGCCATGAACCTTGCGGACTGGCGCCGCCGCATCGACGAAATCGACAAGAAACTGGTCGAGCTGCTCAACGAACGCTCGCGCTGCGCGCTCGAAATCGGCAAGCTCAAGCAAGCGGCCAATATCCCCCTGTATCAGCCCGAGCGTGAAAATGAAGTGCTAGCGAACGCCGAGAGTAACAATTGTGGTCCGCTGACCGACGCGGCCATTCGCCGCCTGTTCGAGCGCATCATCGACGAAGCGCGCGCCGCGGAACGCGACGCCATGCACCCCGATGGTGCGGAAGGTGAAAAAGGGGAATGAATAAGCCGGTTTCGCAGTCTGAGATACGAAGGTTTTTGCGGAGAGCCGGGTTCGCCTCGGTAGACCCAGCCCGGGGATTTTCACTTGGAGTGAAACTGGCGTAGATCGAACCCTATCGCGGAAGGAACAGCAAACCTTATGGTCATTGTGATGCAAGAAGGGGCCACCGAGGCCCACATCCAGCACGTCATCGACCGCCTCATTGCCCACGGCTTTAACGTGCACCGTTCGACCGGCGAATCGCACACCGTACTCGGCGCCGTTGGCGTGCACCGCGATTTCGATCATCGCGACTTCGAGCTGCTGGAGGGCGTGCGCGAAGTCGTGCGCATCACGCAGCCTTTCAAGCTAGCCAGCCGGCAGTTCCGGCCGGAGGGCACGATCGTCGATCTCGGGCGTGGAGTAAAAATCGGCGGACCGGAGGTGATCGTCGCCGCCGGGCCGTGTTCGGTGGAGTCCCGGGAACAAATTTTCTGCGTGGCGGAGAGCGTTGCGAAAGCCGGCGCAAAAATCCTTCGTGGCGGCGCGTTCAAGCCACGAACGTCTCCGTACGCTTTTCAGGGCATGGGCGAACCAGGGCTCAAGCTGATGCGCGAGGCAGCTGACAAATTCCACCTTTGCACGGTGAGCGAAGTAATGGACACGTCGCAAATTTCGATGATGATGCAGTACGTGGATATGTTCCAGGTGGGCGCGCGCAACATGCAGAACTATTATCTCCTACGCGCGCTAGGAGAAATTCGCAAACCCGTGCTGCTCAAGCGCGGCCTTTCCGCCACGATGGAAGAGCTGCTGCTTAGCGCCGAGTACATTCTGTCGGGCGGCAACTACAATGTCGTGCTCTGCGAGCGCGGCATTCGAACTTTCGAAACCTACACGCGGAACACCTTCGATCTTGCCGCCATCCCCGTCATCAAGAAGCTTTCGCACCTGCCCATTGTCGGGGACCCTTCGCATGCCACCGGCCGTCGCGACAAGGTTCCGCCGATGGCGCGCGCCGCTGTAGCTGCCGGGGCCGACGGATTGATCATTGAAGTTCACAACGATCCCGACCGTGCGCTATCCGATGGCGCCCAGTCGCTTGAACCGTCCGCCTTCGTGCAACTGATGGCGGAGTTGCGCATCATCGCGCCAGCGATCGGCCGGCGCGTTGCCTGAGCTGATGGGACATCTAATCCATCGCGTCACGATTCTCGGTACCGGCCTGATCGGCGGCTCGTTTGGCCTGGCTCTTCACAAAGACACTACGGACATTTGCGTTTCCGGCTGGGATCGCCCCGAGATTGTTCGCGAAGCCCAATCCCGCGCTGCGATTGACAAATTCTTTTCTGGAGACATTGCTCCAGCGCTACAAGAAGCGGATCTGATTTATATCGCCCTCCCCATCGCGGCAACGCTCGATCTTCTTCCCGAAATCGCCCGCCACGCCCCTGCGCATGCCCTTATCACGGATGCTTGCAGTACCAAAGTGCGGATCATGCAGGCGGCCGGGGAGCATTTTTCAAACGAAAATGGCCCGCTTTTCCTCGGCGGTCATCCCATGGCGGGCAAGGAGCTTTCCGGCATCACACAGGCTGATGCCGAGCTCTTCCGCGGGAACACTTACGCGCTGATTGGGGAATCGCGCGCAAAAGATCCGCGCGCTTCTGCCTTCGTGAAAATCCTCGAAAAAATTGGCGCGCGCCCGCTTTGGCTCGGCCCGCCGCAGCATGACTACGCGGTCGGCCTTGCTTCGCATCTTCCGCAACTTGCTGCCGTCGCGCTGGCGGGATTTCTCTACGACCGGCTCGACGAAAACGGCCTGCCGATCACGCTGGCGGGTCCCGGCCTGCGCGATTCGCTGCGGCTCGCAGGAAGTTCTTATGCCACTTGGCGCGACATCGTTCTTACGAATCAGGAAGTCCTCTCTGCCGCGCTGGACCTCCTCGCGCGCCGCCTCGACGATCTCCGCGAGCGCCTTGGCTCCCGTGAGCTCGAAGCTGACTTCGACGCCGCAAATGAACTGTACAAACTTCTACGCAGCCTTTAAAAACCCGGTAGAACCCCAGCAGCGGTCTGTTTTGACGGAAGTCAGCTGGGAAGAACTTAATGAGCCCGGGGCCTACGTCGAGCGTGGCACGGGCGCTGTTTATCGCGTACCCAAGGCGGCCATCATCCCCGGTGGCTCTCCCGTCATTCACAAGGAAAGCACCGGCGCCTCCCGACTGGTGCAAATCGGCAAGAACCCCTTCGTAACAACTCTGGAAGCACGGCTCCGCTGTGCGCAGCGCAATATTGACCCTAATTTCTGAAACTTCTGATATCAACCTGCCTGGCACGTGTGCTCCCGGCAGTCTTTTTATTGACCTAATAGTTCCTCGCGGCCTCTAACTCACAAGAGACCTGGATATCCCTCCAGAGCGTGGACCCCGGAGTCATGCGCTCATTTGCATTTGGCACGTTGACGCTAGGCGCTGCAACGTCGTAGCATCCGCTCGATTCTCGTGTTCCCGTGGGTTTGCAAAGGATGGGTATGAACGAAGGAACTTCCCGCCGGGAATTTCTCGGCGCACTTGCTGCGTTTTCGCTTTTTCCGCTGGAGCAGCAAAAGCCGGATCTGATTCTGCACAACGGAAACATCCTGACGGTGAATGACCAGGAACCACGCGCGCAGGCAGTGGCTATTGCGCGCGGCCGGTTTCTTGCCGTCGGCAGTGATTCTGACGTGCTGAATCTTGCCGGTGCTGGGTCCAAGAAGATCGATCTCGGCGGAAAGACCATTACTCCTGGTTTTATCGACGCGCATTCGCATCCCGCAGAAGCTGGGCTAATGCATCTGCGCATGGTGGATTGCGACCTGCGTTCGATTTCCGCAATTCAGGTTGCGTTACGCGAGCGGGCCGCGAAAACCCCCGCGGGAGAATGGGTTCTCGGGTTCAAGTACGACGATACGAAAACGGAAGAAGGCCGCCCGCTGACCGTTGCCGACCTGGACGCCGCAGTCCCGGATCATCCGGTGCATATCGAGCATCGCGGCGGCCATACTAGCTATTCGAATTCGCTGGCGTTTCGAAAAGCCGGCATCGATGAGAAGACGGCCGATCCACCAGGCGGCAAGATCGATCGGGATCCGGCAACCGGCAAGCTCACGGGCCGCGTCGCGGAAAGCGCAAACGATCTCTTCGACAAGGCAATTCCCCACAATTTCACGCGCGACGACCACCGCGAGGGTGTGAAGCTCATCTCCAAGATGTTGGCGCGCACGGGAATCACTTCGGCCACGGAGGCACAAGGCACGCCTACAGACCTTCTTGCGTATCAGGACGCTTACGAGTCGGGCGATTTGCTCTACCGCGCTTACTGCTTCATCAATTTTCATTACCTCGATGCGATGATCGCCGCCGGAAACCGCACAGGCCTTGGCGATGAGTGGGTGCGTGTCGGAGCGGTCAAGCTGGTTTGCGATGGCTCGATTTCTGAACGCACCGCGCGCCTTTCCGCGCCCTACCAGGGCCGCCCCAACGATTACGGCATTTTGGTAATGAGCGAGGAAGAACTCTACACGCATGGCCGCAAAGCCCATTTGGCGGGTTGGCAGGTTGGCACGCATGCGAACGGAGACGTCGCTATCGGCAATACTCTGCGTGTTTACGAACGCCTACAAAAAGAGAACCCGCGACACGACCCGCGCTTCCGCCTTGAGCATTGCACCGTGGTGAACGACAATCTCATCGCGCGCATCAAGGCGCTTGGCGCCATTCCTACGCCGTTCTCGACTTACGTTTACTATCACGGCGAAAAGATGCGCTACTACGGCGCCGAGCGGCTGAACCACATGTTTGCGCTGCGAAGTTTTCTGGACGCCGGAATTCGTGCAACGCAAGCCTCGGATTATCCGCCAGGAGAATTTGCCCCCATGATGGCGCTGCAATCCGAAGTCACGCGAACGGACATGAAGGGCAACGTCTGGGGACCAAAGCAGCGCATCACTGTGGAAGAGGCCATTCGCGTGGGCACGTTGAACGGCGCGTATGCTTCGTACGAAGAAAACCTCAAAGGTTCTATTGAGGCGGGCAAGCTCGCCGACCTTGTCATTCTTGGCCGCGATCCTTTGAAAGAGGATCCTTCGACCCTCGTCACCATCCCCGTCGAGCGCACCATGGCCGGCGGCCGGTGGACGTTCGAATGGTAACCGAACGCTGTTTTCTAGCGGTCGCGGCGGAATTTTGCACCGTATTTCACTTGTCTTGACCTGAGTAAACAGCGCCGATAAGCTTAATGTTTCTTCTTTCGCGAAGGCGCCATGGAGCAGATTCACATCACATTGCCGGACGGAAGCGTCAAAGATGTCCCGAAGGGCACTACGCCTGCGGACATCGCGCGCAGCATTTCGCCGCGCCTCGCCGACGCCGCCCTGGTTGCCCGTGTGGCTCAACCGAACGACGGCGAGGGCGAACTGATCGATCTGCGCCGCCCTCTTGAGCGGGACGTCAAGTTGCAAATCCTCACCGAAAAAGATCCCGACGCGCTTTTCGTTTTCCGCCATTCCGCAGCGCATTTGCTTGCGGCTGCGGTGATGGAGCTTTATCCCAACGTCAAGCTGGGTATTGGTCCGCCGATCGACACCGGCTTTTTCTATGAATTTCTGCGCGATGAACCTTTTACGCAAGAAGACCTCGCGAAAATCGAGAAAAAGATGCACGAGCTTGCCGCACAGGACTTACCGAACGAGCGCAAGCTGATTCCCAAACGGGAAGCTCTCGACCTCTACAGAAAGTCCAATCAGGTTTTCAAGTGCGAGTTGGTGGAAGAGAAAGCCGCCGAGCCCATGGTTTCCTTTTACGCCACCGGGAAATTCATAGACTTTTGCCGTGGCCCACACATTCCTTCGACCAAACGCATTCAAGCTTTCAAACTAATGAACGTCGCGGGGGCTTACTGGAAGGGTCAAGAAGGGAATCCACAGCTCCAGCGCATTTATGCCGTAGCATTTTTTACGCAAAAAGAGCTAGACGAATACTTGCATCGCCTGGAAGAAGCCAAGCGGCGCGATCATCGCAGGCTCGGAGCCGAGCTGGACCTCTTCAGTATCGAGGAGGAAGCCGGCCCGGGCCTTGTTTTCTGGCACCCCAAGGGCGGCCTGATTCGCAAAATTGTCGAGGATTGGCTGCGCGAGGAACTTTTGAGGCGGGGCTATGATCTCGTCTTCACGCCGCACGTCATGCGGCTCGATCTGTGGAAAACCAGCGGCCACACCGGCTTTTATAAGGACAGCATGTTCGGCCCGGTGGAAGTGGAAAAGGCGGATTACCAGCTCAAGCCCATGAATTGCCCGGGCCACATTTTGATTTACAAGTCCAAGCTGCACAGCTACCGCGAGCTGCCGGTTCGGCTTGCTGAACTAGGCACAGTTTATCGTTATGAACGCAGCGGCGTGCTGCACGGCTTGCTGCGCGTGCGCGGTTTTACGCAGGACGACGCGCACATTTTCTGCATGCCCTCGCAAATCGAAAGCGAAGTCGAGGCCTGCGTCGATTTCGCGTTCGCGGTGATGAAGAATTTTGGTTTCGACAAATTCGAAGTCGAGCTTTCCGACTGGGACGCTGCGCACCCGGAAAACTATGCGGGCAAGCCGGAAGATTGGCATCGCGCCACCGCCGCGCTCGCCGCGACCATGAAGCGCATGAATATCCCGTACAAAACCATTGCCGGGGAGGCCGCGTTCTACGGCCCGAAGATCGACGTCAAGCTGATTGACGCCATCGGCCGACCGTGGCAGCTCACCACGGTGCAGTTTGACTTCAATTTGCCCGCGCGCTTTGGTCTGCAATACGTTGCGGAAGACGGCGCCAAACATCAGCCGTTGATGGTGCACCGCGCCTTGCTGGGCTCCGTCGAGCGCTTCTTCGGCATCCTCATCGAGCACTATGCGGGAGCGTTTCCGCTCTGGCTCGCGCCAGTGCAGGTCGAAATTTGCCCCGTCAGCGAAAAAGTGGCGGATTATGCGAAGCACGTTATGGAGATGCTCAAGGGCCATGGCCTTCGCGTACATCTGGACGAGCGCAACGAAAAGTTGCCCGCCAAAATCCGCGATGCCCAGCTCCAGAAAATTCCCTACATGCTGGTGGTCGGCGCGAAAGAAGCGGAAGCCGGCACTGTTTCGGTCCGCCATCGCTCGAAAGGCGACCTCGGCCCCAAGCCGCTCGCTGATGTTGTCGCAACCCTGCAGCGCGAAGTCGAGACTCGGGCCATAAGCTGAATTGTTACCAGACTTCACTGCCTTCCAGCCATGCAAAATCCGCAAACCATCTTGAACGAAGAAGCCTTCGCGCAAGGAGTGCGCTTACTTACAGCACGCGACGCGCATTTGGCGGAAGTGGTGAAGACCTACGGCCGGCCGCCGCTGTGGGTGCGTGAGCCGGGGTTTCCCACGCTGGTTTACATCATACTTGAGCAGCAGGTGTCCTTAGCCTCCGCGAAAGCTGCTTTTGACCGCCTCGAGGCCGCCATTAGTCCCGTCACACCAAAACGCTTTCTGACACTCAGGGACGCCGAACTGCTTCGCATCGGCTTCAGCAGGCAGAAAACTCTTTACACTCGCTTGCTGGCGGAATCTCTTGTTCGCCGCCACTTCGATCTGGGCTACCTGCATGACCTTCCGGACGACTCCGCGCACAAAATGCTCATCGCTTTCAAGGGCATCGGTCGCTGGACCGCCGACATTTATCTACTAAGCGCGCTGCGCCGCCCGGATATCTGGCCTACGGGCGATCTTGCTCTTGCCACGGCAGTTCAGGAAGTGAAGCGACTCCGCAAGCGGCCGTCGCCAGAAAAGCTCGAAGCTCTCAGTGCGCCCTGGCGGCCCTGGCGCGCTGTCGCTGCGCGTCTGTTCTGGCACGCCTATCTCTGCAAACGCGGACTGAAGTCTTCCACCGTTTCCCTCTAGCCAAAATCTGACATAATCCCCATGGCTTATTACGGTTCTTCAGGGTGCCCATGGATCCTCAGAGACTCTCGGACTATCGGTCCAGCTATGACGAAATTGCCGAGGAATACGCCGCCCGCATCGCGGGTGAACTGGCGAATAAACCGCTCGATCGCATGCTGCTTGATGACTTCGCCACGCGCGTCAATGGAACCGGCCGTGTTTGCGACCTGGGCTGTGGTCCCGGCCACGTGGCACGCTACCTGCATGATCGCGGCGTCGACATCTTCGGGATCGATCTTTCTCCTGGGATGCTCGAGCAAGCGCGCAAATTGAATCCGGGCATTGAATTTCAGCAGGGCAACATGCTGGCGCTCGATGTGGAAGACGGCGCCTGGGCTGGAATTGTGGCTTTTTACTCCATCGTGCACATTCCGAAAACCGACATTCTGCAAGCCTTTCGCGAGATGAGCCGGGTCCTTCAGCCTGCCGGCCAGCTTTTTCTGGCGTTTCACATTGGCCTGGAAGTGCTGCACGAAGAAAATTGTTGGGGCCACCAGGTCTCGCTGGATTTGGTTCTCTTCAGCAGGAAAGAAGTAGAGCGCTACCTCAGTCTCGCCGGCTTTGCCGTTGAAGATTCTCTCGAGCGGGAGCCTTATGCGCCGGAGGTTGAGTACCAGAGCCGCAGAGCTTATATTCGCGCGCGCAAGCCCGGATCGGTGTAGCGGGGCATAAATCGAAGGAGGCTATGGCGGTCCACAATTTCAGCCTGGAAGTGTAGTCTTCGAATGGAGAGGCAAGTTCAAAAGGTGCAAACGGAAATGGAAAGCATCTCACGCCGGGCTTTTCTAGCGTTTACAGCGGGCACCGCGATGGCGCCTCGTGCTTTAAGAGCTTGGCCAAAGATTGCCGAGGTTCCTGCATTGCTCGATCACCTTCTTCTCGGCTGCAGCGATCTCGAACGCGGCATCGCGTTCGTTGAAGAGCACAGCGGCGTTCGCGCCGCGTTTGGGGGCGTCCACCCCGGTCGAGGCACGCAAAACGCTTTGCTCTCTCTCGGGACGCGCCGCTATCTCGAGATTATCGCGCCCGATCCCAAACAAGCGGGTGTGGAACAATACTCCGTCATTACCACGCTCAAGGAGCCGCGCCTCATCGGTTGGGCCGCGCATCGCGACGACCTGGAACAATTTGCCGCTCAGCTTCGCCAAGCGGGGATTGAATTCGAAGGCCCGCAGCCCGGTTCGCGCCAGCGTCCCGATGGCCAAGTTCTTCGTTGGAAGGCTCTTCGTCTCAAGGACGATCACGGCGGCCTGCTTCCGTTCTTCATTGAATGGAGCAAGGGTTCCGTTCATCCATCGGTGGATGCACCCAAGGGCTGCACACTGACGCGTTTCGAGGCCACCACTCCCCAGGGGGAGGATTTGTTGGTCGCCGCTTGCCGCATCCATATCGATCTATACGTCTCAACGGCCAACGAACCCTCCCTCCGCGCCACCATCGTCGGCCCGAAAGGCGATTTCGCCCTGACTAGTTAACCTCCGAGCGCCTTTCCGCCACTTTCCGCCCTATTGCAGTGCAACATATCGGCCATGCTATACTTTGGAACCTGTCCCCGTCGGCTTTTTGCCTCGTGGACCGGCGCTTTTGGATTCGGGGCCAGCTCCCGGTTTAAGGGAAAGCAGGTGCCTAACGCTCTTGAGGGGGATTTATCGCTGATCGCAACTTCCGGCCAGGTGACCGCACGCGCGTCAACGAGCGCATCCGGGCGCGCGAAATCCGGGTAATTGACGAAGACGGCGCGCAGCTCGGTGTCATGCAGCCTTTCGAGGCCATGAAATTGGCGCGGGAACGGGGACTCGATTTGGTGGAAATTTCGCCCACCGCCGACCCGCCGGTTTGTAAAATCACCGACTACGGCAAATATCAGTACCAGCAGAACAAGAAGGCCCACGAACAGCGCAAAAGCAGCCGCGGTTCGCAATTGAAAGAAGTGAAGTTTCGGCCCAACACCGCGGAACACGATTATCAGGTTCGCAAGAATCAGATCATCCGTTTCTTAGGCGACGGCCACAAAGTGCGCGCCATGATTTTTCATCGTGGCCGCGAAATGGCGCACCAGGAAGTGGGCCGCGCCAAGATGGACCGGTTGCTGACGGAAATCGGCGATCAGGGGCAGATTGAGGCTATGCCGCGCATGGAAGGTAATGTTCTGGTTGCGCTTCTGGCGCCCAAGAAAGGCGCAACGACTTCCCGACCGGCGGGGCAAGCAGCTTCCGGCGCGCAGCAATCGCAGTGACCCGCACGTATTTGGCTTCGTGCCTGTTTGTCATTCTGAACGGCGCGAAGCGGAGTGAAGAATCTCTCTTCCGCCGTTTTCTGAAGGAATGGAGGAAAGGTTTCGAAATGCCAAGGAATGCATCAAAACCGAAGATGAAGTTGAAGACGCATCGCGGCGCGCGCAAACGCTTCAAGGTGACTGCTACGGGCAAAATTTTGCGCGGCCATACCGCAAAGCGTCACTTTACCGGCTTGAAAGCGTCGGGGCGCATGCGCAAGCTGAAGAAGCTGACGACGGTGAGTCATGCCGACGCCGCTAGCATCAGGCAGATGCTGCCTTACGGCTGAAATTGCCGCGGGCTTCTGTTCCGAATTTCGCAGTTCGAATTTCGTGCCAGGCAGCGCTTCACGGGTGCCTGCCGGCCGAACCGTCCCGCCTGGTCGGGACACTTCTAGGGGCCAGGCTTTGCCCTGAGTTATAGGGTAGCCTCGGCCTCGTCCGCGCTTCGCGGACGACTTCGCTAACGCGATCGTGATGCGATCGCGCGGCGATGCCCGCGCGCATCACGCCGGAAACAAACCCGTTGTGCGACGCGTTTCTGGGCGTCCCGACAGCGTGTTTTGTTTCCCCGAAACATGTAGCTCAGGCCTTTAGGCCTGAGGATTTCTCTACCTGGGTGTTGCCACGCAGCGGAACAAAATCCTCACCCCTACAGGGATGAGCTACAAAAAAGGAGCAAACTCATGGCACGCGTAAAACGCGGCACCAAGCGCCGGGCTCGGCGCAAGAAGTATCTCAAGAGGACGAAAGGCTTTTTCCTAACCAAGAGCAAGCTCTATCAGTCCGCACAGGAAGCGGCCAATCGCGCCGATCGTTATGCTTACCGCGACCGACGCAACAAGAAGCGGCAATATCGCCGCCTGTGGATTCAACGCATCGGCGCCGCCGCTCGTCTCAACGGCTTAAGCTACGGCCAGTTGATCCATGGCCTGAAAGCCGCCGGTGTGGCGCTCGACCGCAAGATTCTCGCGGACATTGCCGTCAAGGACGCCGCCGGCTTCGCGCAGCTCGTGGAAAAAGCCAAAGCCGCGGCGGGTGCTGCCGCGAAAAAATCTTAGCCCCGTAGCGCCGGTGTAGCGCAGGGCGGATTTACACCGAGAGAGCCGCACTCGCTTTGCTACCAGGGCCCTCCGTGGACGCGTGATATTTTCTTTGTGCAGGGGGGCGGGGCTTGCCCCGCCTGAACATTGTGGATAGCCATGATTCTTTATCGAGGATTTTCGCATTTAGGCAAGGAACGGTCAGATTAGCCTTCTTTTTACGACTTGGACTTGAGAAATGAAGAATCCCCCAAACTTCGGCCTTTCGCTAGCCGATCAGGGTATCGAAACGCCGCAACAAGTCGCTTCGCTGTTCACAACGGTCCGGCAGATGTTTGATGACGCGGCATTGCAGGTGAGCGATGAAAGTGCACTGGCGGATTGGCGGAACGCGTGGTTAGGACGCAGAACTGGCGTGCTAACTATGATCGGGGACAACTGGCTTAAGAAGGCTCCTGCTTCGCTGAGAGGCGATGTTGGGAAACAGTTTAATCAATTGAAATTGTATGTCGAAACGAAGTTTGAGGAACATCGGCAACGAATCGAACCGGGCGCGGAAGAAGCGGTTCTCACTCGCGAGCGCGTGGACCTCTCTCTTCCCGGTGTCATCCATCCCATCGGCTCCCACCACCTGATCAGCCAGGTGTTTCAGGAAATTGAAGACATTTTCTTCTCCATTGGCTTCTCTGTCGTGGACGGCCCGGAAATCGAAACGCCTTATTACAATTTTGAAGCGCTGAATATCCCTGAGTTTCACCCCGTGCGCGACGACATGGACACGTTCTACATCGATCTGCCAAAGGGTGCGGCTAGGCCGCTTCTTCTGCGCACGCACACTTCCCCGATGCAGATTCGCACCATGGAGAAGCAAAAGCCGCCCGTCCGCGTCATCGTTCCTGGCAAGGTCTACCGCCGGGACAATCCCGACGCCACGCACTCCTTCATGTTCCATCAAGTCGAAGGGCTCGCCGTGGACACCGACATCACTTTTTGCGATTTCACCGGCACCATCGAATATTTTGTGAAGCAGTTTTTCGGTCCCAGTGTGAAAACGCGTTTTCGGCCGAGCTATTTCCCATTCACCGAACCGTCCGTGGAATTCGACGTTTCCTGCATTTTCTGCGGCGGCAGCGGCAACGCCGCGGGCGGCGGAACCTGCTCGAAGTGCAAGGGCGCGGGCTGGATCGAGCTTTTCGGGGCGGGAATGGTCGATCCCGCCGTCTACGGCTTCGTCAATTACGACGCGAAAAAAGTCAGCGGTTTCGCCTTCGGCATGGGCATCGACCGGTTAGCCATGCTGCGCTACGGCATCGACGACATCCAGGTGTTTTTTCAAAACGATGTACGCTTCCTGCGCCAATTTCCATGACTTTCACCAATGCCCAGCAGCGTTTCTCGAATCGCGTAGCCGATTACGTTCGTTATCGACCGAGCTATCCGAGCGAAGTGCTCACGGTATTGCGCACGGAATGCGACCTGAGTCCCGGCCACGTCATTGCGGATATTGGCTCCGGCACGGGTTTGCTGAGTGAGCTCTTTCTAAAAAACGGCAATCGCGTCTACGGTGTCGAGCCGAACAAAGACATGCGTGCCGCCGGGGAAGAATACCTTGCCGCGTACGACGGCTTCTGCAGTGTCGATGGCGCTGCTGAGAACACTTTATTGAGCGACCGGAGTGTGGATTTTGTCGCGGCCGGACAAGCGTTTCATTGGTTTGAACCGGGAAAAACGCGTGCGGAGTTCCGCCGGATTCTGCGGTCGCAAGGCTGGGTCGTTGCCATCTGGAACTTCCGGGATCGCGAGACTCCCTTTGGCATGGCCTATGAAGACATTCTCGTGAAATACGGAACGGATTACCAGCGTGTGCGCGGGTCCTATCCCGCCGGTCATGACCTGTCAGGCTTTTTTGCCGGTGGCAAACTGTTTGAGCGGACGTTGCCTGGCACACGTGTGTTGAGCTGGGACGAACTCGCCGGGCTCCTGCAGAGCGCCTCTTACACGCCACAGAAGAGCGATGCCAATTTCGCTGCTATGATGGGTGCGCTTCGCGAACTCTTTCTCAAGCATCAGGAAAACGGCCGCGTGACTTGGAATTACACAACGCACATTTATTTTGGACAACTTCCAGGGAGCGCAAACTAGCCGATGAAGGTCGTTTACAACTGGCTGAAGGACTTTGTCGACGTGACGGCGGCGCCGCAGGAACTCGCCTCGCGCCTCGCGCTCTCTGGCACGAATATCGGCAGCGTCGAAAACGGTCCGCACGGCGTCGTGATGGACGCGGAAGTCGGCTCCAACCGCCCCGACTGCCTCGGGCACTACGGCATCGCGCGGGAAGTCGGCGCCATCCACAAGCTCGTGCTGAAGCCCGTTTCACCAAAGCCCGCAGAAAGCAAAAACAAGGTCAGCGACGCCGTCAAAGTCGAAATCCAGGCGCCGGAGCTTTGCGGCCGCTTCACTGCGCGTGTGATCCGCAACGTCAAGATTCAGCCTTCGCCCAAGTGGCTGAAGGACCGCCTCGAAGCCTCCGGCGTGGCCAGCATCAGCAACGTCGTGGATATTTCGAATTACGTAATGCTTGAACTGGGTCATGCGCTGCATACGTTTGATTACGACAAAGTGCGCGACCACAAAATCGTGGTCCGCGCCGCCAAGCTCAAGGAAAAAATGCGCACTCTGGATGGCGTGGAGCGCGAGTTCGATCCCGGCATCTGCATGATTTCCGATGGCGACGCCTCGCGCGCCATCGGCATCGGCGGCATTATGGGTGGCGCGGAAACGGAAATTTCCTTCTCGACCAAGAATGTCCTGATCGAGTGCGCCTGGTTCGATCCGGTGGCCATTCGCCGCGCCACCCGCTTTCTGAAGTTGCATACGGAAGCCTCGACGCGCTTTGGGCGCGGCGCCGATCCGGAAATGGCTGAGTTGGCTTCACGCCGCTGCGCGGAACTGATTCTGCAACTGGCTGGTGGCGAGTTGCTTGCCGGAGTCGTCGATGTTTATCCCGGCAAGCGCGCGCCGAAGAAAATTCAGGTCACTCGCAAGGAACTCCTGCGCGTCATGGGCGCGGACGTTCCTGATAAGCAAATCGAAGCTAGCCTCAGTGCCCTCGGGTTCGCCCCTGTGCGCGTTGACCACAATCGCGGCGCGGAAGGCTCGCTCCTTGCCGCGTGGGAATGTGCACAGCCTCCGTGGCGCGCTGAAGTCGAACGCGAAATTGATTTGATCGAGGAAATCGCGCGCATTTATGGGCTCGACAAATTTCCCCCGCGCTTGCCCGCCGCCCGGCAGGGAGCGGCGCGCTTGCCGCATCACGAAGCGGAAACGCGTTTGCGTGAACGCCTTATCGGTTTGGGCTACTGCGAAATCGTCACGATTCCGCACGTCGCGGAGGACCGGGATGCGTTGTTTCGCCCTGCGAATGTCTCGCCCGCGCGGCTTGCGAATCCGCTCTCGGAAGAAGCCAGCGTGCTCAAGTCCACCGGAATCGTCACCATGGCCGCGGCCTTGGAATGGAACCTCAACCACGGCCAGCGCAACGCGCGGCTGTTCGAAATCGGCCGCCACTATCGCCTGCAAGGGGACAAATCGGTCGAAACACCCGTGCTTACCATCGGAGGCACCGGCGAAGCTCGCGAGAAAGGTCTTTACGACTCCCCACGCGAGTTTTCCTTTGCTGACCTGAAAGGTACCTTGGACGCGCTGGGCGAACTCGCTGCTGGCCGGGATGCTCGCGGACTTGAATGGTCGAACGGCGGTCCCGAATGGCTGCACGCCGCCAGGCGTGGGAAAGTCCAGCTAGGCAAAGGCGAGCTTGGTGTGGCCGGCCAACTCGCGCGCCGCGTCGCCGATCGCTTGAAGTTGCGCCAGGACGTTTTTCTTGCCGAACTGGAGCTCGACCCACTTTGTGCCGCGATGCAAGCCACAAAAGCTGCATGGCGCTATCAACGGCTTCCGCGTTTTCCGGCCGTGGAGCGCGATTTTTCCTTGTTGCTGGCGGAGGGAATCACTTTCGGTGAAATTAAGGAGTCCATCAGCTCGCTCAATATCCCGGAAGTTGTATCGATCAAAGCTGTTGACTTGTTCCGGGGGAAAAATGTCCCCGCCGGCAACTATTCGTTGCTCGTTCGAGTGACCTTTCAAAGCCGCGAAGTCACGCTGACCGACGCGCAAATCAATCATTTCGCCGGAAAAATCATTTCCGTTCTCGAACATCGTCACAACGCCCAACGGCGGGCAAGCTAAAGAATAAATTCCGCGGAGCTTCGCTCCGCGCTACAATCCTCGCACATGAGCGCTCCCGTAAAAGTACAAATCTTCGGTCAGGTCTACTCCATCCGTGGTGAATTAGAAGAAAAATACGTACAGAAGCTTGCCAAATTCGTCGACGAAAAAATGCACGCCATCGCCGAAGCCACCGGAATTGTAGACACTCAGAAACTTGCCGTGCTCGCGGCGCTGGCCATCGCGGACGAACTTCACAGCCTGAAGACGGAAGTTACCGAAGAAGAAGAGTTGCTGCGCGAGCAGGCCGAACGCTGCCTCACCCTCGTCGAGCGCGCCCTCAAGCAAACCGCCTAAAATCATCTTCGTTTGGACCATCCGTCCCGCACGCGCGTCCGTCCAAGTATAATGTGCGTGCGATCTGGAGGAGATTCGCTCATGCGCTACCGCCGCTTTGGCCGCACCGGATGGAACGTCAGCGAAATCGGCTATGGCATGTGGGGCATGGCTGGCTGGACCGGTTCTGACGACCAGGAGTCGCTCGATTCGCTACAGCGCGCCATTGATCTCGGCTGCAATTTTTTCGACACTGCCTGGGCCTACGGTGACGGGCACAGCGAGGAGCTGCTGGGGAAAATTCTTCGCAAGAACAAGAATAACGCCTCAGCCGGCGGGCCTGATAAGAAGCTGTACGTCGCCACTAAGGTTCCACCGAAAAACCGCCGCTGGCCTGCCCGCCCCGAGTTTTCTCTCGACGACAGCTACCCGCCCGACTACATTTTCAAATATGTCGACAAGAGCCTAAAAAATGTCGGCGTCGATGCGCTCGACCTCATTCAGCTTCACACTTGGGAAGACCTTTGGCTTGATGACGAGCGGATTCCGTCCGCCATCGAAAAACTGCGCAGCAGCGGAAAAGTGCGCGCCATTGGCCTCAGCCTCAACCGCTGGGAGCCCGCGAATGGCATCCGCGCGGTCCGTACCGGCCGCATCGATGCCGTCCAGGTCATCTACAACATCTTCGACCAAAACCCCGAAGACGAGCTTTTTCCCGCGTGCCGCGAAAAAGACGTCGGCATCATCGCCCGCGTTCCTTTTGACGAAGGCTCTCTCACGGGAACGCTCACGCTCAACAGCAAGTGGCCCTGGAGAGATTGGCGCAACAGCTATTTTGTTCCCGAAAATCTCAAGGCCAGCGTCGCGCGCGCCGACGCTCTCAAACCGCTTCTGCCGGACGGCATGACGATGCCTGAAATGGCTCTGCGCTTCATCCTGAACAATCCCGACGTACACACCACCATTCCCGGCATGCGCAAACGCAAACATGTCGAATCCAATCTCGCCGCCAGTAACCAAGGCCCACTTCCTGCAGACCTTCACGCTAAGCTCCGTACCCACCGCTGGGTCCGCACACGGACCAAATGGAGCCAATGACCCAATGACCAGGAACAGAAAAACGAGGCAGAAACGGTTGTGGTTGATGGTTTTGGCCTGCGCCGCGGCAACGATCTTCGCGGTACAGGCGAAAGCGAATGCCGCCGACGAGATCAAGCGGCTCCGAGCACTGATGGATTGGAGACCCGGGACGGTTGTGGCGGATGTCGGTGCAGGAGACGGCCGATATTCGTTTGCAGCAGCGGAAAAGGTGGGCGCCGGTGGAAAAGTATACGCGACCGAGATCGACGCGAAGAAACTTGAAGAGCTGCGGGCCGAGGTGGCCAAGCGTAAGCTGCACAATGTGGTCGTGGTCGAAAGCAAAGAAGCAGACACGGATTTACCGACGGCTTGCTGTGACGCGATTTTCCTGCGGCGCGTTTACCATCACTTGACCAAGCCGGCGGAATTCGATGCGAATATCGTGCGGTCGCTGAAGCCGGGAGGGCGTCTGGCGATTATTGATTTTCCGCCACGTTCCGGGTTGGAACCAGTAGAAGGGGTTCCCGCCAACCGAGGCGGGCACGGCATCCCGCAAAAAATTGTGATCGAAGAGCTGACTGCGGCCGGCCTAGAAATGGAAAAAGTGGTGAACGACTGGCCCGACGACGATTACTGTGTGCTGTTTCTCAAGAAGTGAGCGGCAGTTCTCACACGCCGCGCGGCTCCCGCAACGCCACTCAAATGCTGAACAACGCCTGGCGTTAGCGAGGAGCGCCCGCTTTCCGGATGTAGATGCTCCCATTGAAATTGGTGAACTGCAATTCGGGGCCGCCGCCGTTGATGGTTCCGTGGACCGCCTTGTCGATCTTGACGAGGTACTTCCCTCCGTGGGCGCGGCCATCCTCGACAGTTTGCTGCACCGGGGCAGCCTGCATCTGCACATCGAAATCGGTAAAGATCTCACCGCGATCAGACTTGAGACTGAGGTTGGCCTTCAGATCAGCGGGAAAGGTCACATCAATGTCGCCGTTCAAGGAACTGAAGGCCATCGGCTTCTGATTGACATGCGTGAAGGTGGCCAAGAGACGGCCGTTCAGCGCATGCGCGATGGCGCTGCCGGAGACGTTGTTTAAGGTGACGGAACCGTTCACATCGTTGACGTCCAATTCGCCGTCAACCCCGGTCACGACGATGTTGCCGTCGTTCACCGCGCTCAGTTTGAGAGAAGTGTGAACGGGAACAGAAATGGTCAAATCAATCGGGCGCATGTAGGAGTCGGAATTGATACGCACCTCGTTGTTTTCCTCTTCCACGGAAAGCCCCGTAGAGGAAACGACGATGCGCTTCATGTTGGAATCGGAGCGCGCGGATTCGCGGTCATGATTGCGCGCATGTGCTTCCACGATAATTTCTTTGCCGTCGTACGCCTTGACGGTGATACCGCCATTGATCAGGCTGGCTTTCACCAAAGCGGGCTGCGAGGGATCGCTGAGAGGAACCGAAGCGCGGTCCTCGCCCGGAGTCTGCGTTTGTCCGCGGACGGGCGCAGCGCCGAGTGCAACACACAAAAGAGAAACTGCCACAACGTGGGATGGGAAACGCTGACTTGGGTTATTCATGGTTTTCGAGAATGCGAATATCTCCATTTAGATTTTCAACTTTGATCTCCGGCCCGCCGGAACCGATACGCACCCCGGTGTACCGATCCGCGCGAAAAACGACCTTGGCGCCGTGATGCTCTTCCTGCATGGCGCGCACTGGCAAAGCGGAAACGGGAAAATCGCTGTAGATGCCGCCGTTGAAGGTCTTGAACCGAAAATCCGCGGCCAAGCCTTCGACGAAACGCAGTTCCACGGCGCCGTTAATCGTCTTGAAGTCGGAAGCTTCGCGAGGATTCTGCCGAAACGAAACTTTCACCGGGCCGTTGACGGTGCGCGCCGTGCCAGAGCCGGAGATGTTGTCCATTTCGACGTCGCCATTGACGTTGCGCACAAGGAAATTTCCGTTGATGTCGCGGACCAAAACGCGGCCCTGGTTCACCGTCTTCAGCTTGATGTCCATGTCGCGGGGCACGCGCAGCTGAAAGTCCATCTTGACGATGTAGCCTTCGAATTCGCGATGGCCGCACCCGTCGTCGCAATGGCAGCGGAAAGGGCCGTTGACATAGAACTTCAGAAGGTCTGGCTGGTCGGTAATGTCGAGTGTGACTTGTTTGCGTGCCTGCTCGAGTTTGTCTTTGGATTCCGCGCGGATGGATTTGCTGAGAGTAAGCTGCGCCTGGTCGGAATTTGCGCCCACGACTTCAATAGAGCCCCAGACGTTATCGATCTCGAGCGACCGATGCTGGACACCCGCCATTGAAAAGGACTTTTGAATGGTCTCTTGCTCCTGCACCGGCAGATCGCGATCGGATTCGTCGAAAGTCACGGGGAAAACCGAGAGAAGATGCAGATCCAAAGGAAGAGGTCTTGCGTTTATTACCGGTCCCGGCATCGGCACCGGCTGCGGAGTCGGCGCCGGGCTTGCGTACTGAGCAGTCAAAGAAACGGGAAACAGACCACCGAGGATCAACATAAGGAAAGCGTGCGCAGTTGGCATGATCTACTCCTTCAGTTGAGCTTGCCGATAGCCCAGTCGGCGCGCTGCCGCACGGTAGGATTGAGATCCGGAGACTGGCGAAGTTTTTCGAGGTGCGGCTTGGCTTCGCGGTCGTGCCATTCCACCAGCTGATCGATCAGCGCCACTTGGACAAGGGGCGATTGTTGCTCTTGCAACGCGTTCACCACGCTGCTGCGTACTTGCGGCTGCGCGGAGTGGCGGCTGAGAGCGTCGAGCGCGGCCAAACGAACGTCGACGCTTGGGTCGTAGCGCAAGGTGTGGAGAAGCGCCGAAAGCACCTGGGGATCAAGATGCTGGTCGCGGGTGCTCCAGGTCACGCCCTCCAGGCGCGCGCTGGCCGATTGCTGCTGCAACATGGAAAGCACGACCAATTGCTTCATATTGGTGAGTTCGGATTGAATCGCAGCCATGTCCGGGGAAGGGGGCTTAGGGCCGGCCAGGCGAAGTCCAGTGAATATACCAATGGCCAGCAACGCGGCGCTCCAAGCGGCAGCACCGAGTGGGGAACGAAGCCAGTGGAACACGCTCGCTGTGGAGGCTCGTTTCTTCCATTCCGGGTTGCCGGCCGGCTGATTCGAGCGGCCCGCTTGATAAGCCTGCAGCATCGCTTCAAAACGCACGCGGGATGCGGTGCTTGGCTGCTCGACGGGGAGAAGCGAGAGCTTCTTCCAGAGTGCGACTTCTTCCGAGCAATCCGCACACTGTTCGAGGTGCGCTTCGACGTCGCGAAGCTGATCGGGGGCCAGACTTCCTTCTAGGTAGTCCGGCAAGAGTTCGGCGATTTGTTCACACTTCACGGCAACCTCCTCGAGGAGAAATATTTCCCGGAGCTGCAGAATTGGCTCGCTTTAGCGCGGTGCCTTGGGTGAGCTGATGAAAGGATTTGCGCAGCTCCTGCAAAGCGCGATGAATGCGCGTTCTAACGGTGTTGAGTTGGCAGCCGAGAAGTTCCGCAATTTCCTCGTACTTCAGTTCTTGAAAGCGGCAGAGAAGAAGGATTTCCCGCTTGTCTTCTGGCAACAGCGCGAGAGCGCGTTGCAAAAGTTCCACTTCCTGTTGTTCCTGGGCGGAGTCGGCGGGAATGACAGGAGGGAGCATTTCTGGCTCGAAGACGCGCTCGCGAGGAAACTTCCGAAAATGATCGATGCGGGCGTTGCGGGCAATTTGGTAAATCCAAGCGCGGAAGGGCGTCCCGGGGCGGTAACTCTGGCGGTATTTCAGGATGCGCAGAAAAACCTCTTGGACCAGGTCTTCGCTGAGGGTCCGGTCGCCGGTGAGCTTCGAATAAAAATTGAAGAGCGGCGTTTGGTAGCGATCGAACAACACGCCTAGCATTTCGCCCGCGCCATCGCGCACTTGCAGCATCACATCCTCATCGGGAGCAAAAGTCATCGCCGAATTATGGCCCTAAACGGCTGTGCTTGCCCTTACAAAGAGTGAATACCGGGGTTCGGGGAAAAGGTTCCATGGCAATGGAGCCATCGCGCTTAATGGTGTGGATTAGGAAGTCATCAATTGCTTCTTCCGATCGCCGGTACTGAGGGAGTCTTGTCGCAAAAGGTGCTGCCGCTGCCGGAACTGCCACGGCTACGCTCGCTCACGAAAGAAAGCGGACTCAAGATTCCGTGGAAGAAAGAGCGAGACGAGCCTGGCTCCTCATTGCGCTTACTTGGACCAGGGCGGGACGACACCGGTCATGCGCGCGTAGGCTACGAGCTGGCCCATGTGCTCGTTGGCGTGGATAATGATTCGCAAATACATGCCGTCAACCGTGGCGACGCTATCCATGGTGTGGACTTTACGTTGAAAGTCCTTCGGCGTGACCGCCAAGTGCGCTTGCTTGACCGCTTCAAGGGAGCGCTTCAACCAGCTGATCACCTCGGCCTTCGAGGTGACGGACTTCTCCATTCCTTCTTTCAAGTCCGCGGGCATTTTGGGGCCGGTGACACTCAGCAGATAGAAATTCGCCATGACAATATGCATGTAGACTTCACTGGTGGAGCGCACGCCCGGCGCGGGACGCCAGGCAAACTTTTCTTCCGGCGTGGCTTCAGCGAGGGCGATCAGTTGGCTCGAAACGTGGCGCCACTCTCCGTCGTAGCCCTGCCAGAGCCCTTCCGGGGCAGACTGCGCCAACATCGGGAGCGCGACAAATCCCAGTAAAAGAAGCAAGAAAAACGCGATTTTCATGGCCATACCTCCCCCAAGGACCTTTTTGAGGTGAGACCCAGAAAGTAGCTATTTATTCCTTCTCCGGAAGTCGGGACCTCTCTTGCTATGTGCCCAAGAGGTTTGGCTGCAGCCGCGAATAACCTTGCTCGTTTGTCCACAAGGTGTGCGTAATGGCCGCAAGGTCGTCGACCAGAGGAACAGCGTTGCCATCCTTCGTCAAATCAATGGTCCGCAAATAAAACTTGCAGGTGTCGCAGGCCTCGACGCGCACATGCGGGGAATCCTCGGCAACGTACACCGCCAGCTTGTCTTCCGCTTCTTCACCGCAGGTTGGACACACAATTCGGCGAAACTCCCATTCCTGCAAGCAGAACGAACACAGCAGGAAACGTTTTCCGCCGTCACCTTCGGGGCGCAGAACTCCGAGTAACGGCGGGGAGCCGCAAAGCGGGCAGAGCCGCGGTGTTGTCACTTGCGGGGCGCGCGCTATCAGAGAAGCGCGAAACTCCGCGCAGGGTTGCAGAAACGCGCGAGGAAGAAATTGCGCAAAGGCGTTGACGGGCTGGTCGGATCTTCCGGCGTGCTGCCAATAGCCTTCCAGGCTCGCGATCCAAGACCCCGACGGGAGCCCTCCCATTTGTCCCGCCGACTCAGCAAGGGCGGGAGGAGCGTGGGCTTCGATGACGGAAAGATAGCCGCGAAAATGAGGAAGAAGTAAGGTGAAGTCGAGTTCGCTGCGCAGTTTCCCGGGAGGAACCGCCGCGTTCTCTTTCCCTTGTGCTGCAGCAAGACTCGCGTGCAGCAGTTTTTGAAAGGAAGCGACGTGCTTATAGAACTTGAGAAATTCAGCGGCTGCAGGATGTCGTGAACTCAGGTTCTCGGCGCGCCGAATGCGCGCGTCGTATTCCTCCCCACCGGTTTGTGACGGCATCACTTGCGCGGCGAGGCAGCCTCGCCTGCGATTTCCTTATACCAGGCCGGGTGATAGCGCTTGGCAAACGCGATGGAAACGTCACCGCGGATGACGGACCCAAACGCGCCGCGCTCGGCAAAAAGCCCCATATACAGATGAATCATGAAAAGCCCGATGGTGAACAGTGCGGCCGCAGCATGAACAAGCACGGAGATGCGCATCGCGACAAGGGAATGCCAAGCAAAATACTGCGGAGCCCACAGGAAGATGCCGCTCAGGAATAGCAAGAGGTTGGCCCAGAAAAATCCCCAAAACAGAAATTTCTGGCCGGCGTTGTAACGCCCGGCGGGGGGCATTTTGTCATCCTGATTGGTGCTGTAGTATTTCAAAGCTTTCCACCACCTGCGGTCGTCGTCGGTGTGCGTCATCTGGGGCGCCCACATTACGTACATATACCAGACGGACCCGAAAAAGATCAGGCCAGCCCAAGGATGGAGCGTTCTCGACACCTGCGTTCCGCCGAGCGCCACAGCAAGCCAAAATAACCACGGCGACCAGAACGCCAGTCCCGTCCCGAGCAAATAGAGGTAGGTCACTCCCGCGGCCCAGTGAGTAATTCGCTCGCGCAGCGTGTACCGGAGGACCTGCCCGTGAGGAAGGATTTGTTCTTGGCGGCTCACGTTCTTCCTCCTCTCGGTCCGGTTGCCAGATCCTCCTCTTCGCGCGCCTTGGGTCCGTACCGCAAATAGTGGACGAACAATCCGATCAATCCGCCGATCATTGCCACGTTGCCAAACCACTTCAGCGGACCCTTCCACAATTTCACGGACCACGGAACGTGCGGATTCTTGGGTAAGCCGCCATAAAGTTCGGGCTGCGTCGCGTCGTGCAGCACGTAAATTACCCCGGTGCCGCCGACACCCGGAGGATCGTACACACCGGCATTCGGGAAATTCGAATAATCGCGGAGCTGCTTTGCGCGACTCTCTGCTAGTTCCTTCATGTCGTCTTTTATGCCGAAGTGCAGGCAGCCGGTCGGGCAGGACTTGATGCATGCCGGTTCGAGCCCCTCACTCACGCGGTCGGTGCAGAGCGTGCACTTGAACACGCGATGTGTTTTCGGATTCATCTTCGGAATGTCGAACGGGCAGCCGGTGATGCAGTAGCCGCAGCCAATGCAATTGGCCTGCTGGAAATCCACGATGCCGTTGGTGTACTGGATGATGGCGCCATCGGCGGGACACGCGGCCAGGCAGCCGGGCTCCCCGCAGTGCATGCATTGGTTCTTGCGCATCAGCCACATCAGGGAGCCGTCATCGCGCTCGTGTTCGTTGAAGAGGATCAGGTTCCAGTAGTTCCAGCGCGTCTCGGGCATCGTCTGGTAAGTGTTGTCGAAAACGGTTTCGCCAAAAGGCAGGTCGTTCCACTCCATGCAGGCCACTTCACAGGCCTTGCAGCCGATGCAGGTAGTGGTGTCAATGAGCTTGCAGACGGTGTATTCGCGCTGGGTGTCTTGACCGGGCACGCTGCCGGCGTGTCCCGAAATTTTTTGAACGCGTAGCGTGGCTTGGCTCATGGCTCGGCTCCTACGCTTTCTCGAGTTTCACGAGGAAGCCTTTAAATTCCGGTGTCCACGCGTTCGGATCGATGACCGTCGGCGACAGTAGGTTTGCGGCAGTTTTCCACGTTTTACCCTCGTCTTCGGCAATGCCGCGATAGCCCCAGTGAATCGGGATGCCGATCTGAAAGGTTTCTTTGCCATCGATCATCATGCGTTTAATCCGTTTTGTGACCATGGCTTTCGCTTGATACACGCCGCGTGCGCTGGTGACTTTCAACACCTCGCCGCCACGGATGCCCATTTTGTCGGCGAGCTCCGCGGGTACTTCGACGAACGGCTCCGGCACGAGCTGCACGTTCATCGGATTGTTTTTCGTCCAATAGTGGTAATGCTCTGTCAGTCGATAGGTGGTGCAAACGATGTTGTAATCCTTGGCCGTGCCGTACTTGTCGGCATCGGTCTTGAATTTTTTCACGATGGGATTGCTGGATTGCTGCGGGTGCAGCGGGTTCTCGACCGGGCTTTCGATCGGCTCGTAATGCTCCGGGAAGGGACCGTCGGCCACAGCGCCAATCGGGACAAACAAGCGCCCGACTCCTTCCGGATTCATGATGAACGGGCCCATGTGGTCCTTGGGTTTCGAATCCGCCTTGAAATCGGGCACGTCGTTGCCGACCCATTTTTGCGTCGCTTCGTTCCACCAAACTTGCTTGCGCGAAAGATCCCAGGGTTTGCCTTGGAGGTCGCACGAAGCGCGGTTGTACATCACGCGGCGGTTGGCGGGCCAGGAGAAACCCCAGTTGGGATAGATGCCCAGCCCGGAAGGATCCTCCGTGCCGCGGCGGGCCATCATGTTTCCGGCCTCGGTGAAGGAGCCTGAGTACAGCCAGTTCCCGCAAGCCGTGGTGCCGTCATCTTTCAACCAGGCATAACCGGGGAGTTGCTGTCCCGCTTTGACCTGCTGCTTGGTGACGGGATCTTCCAAATCCGCCAGCGCCTTGCCGTTGATTTCCTTGGCCACTTCGGCAAGCGCGGGATTCTGCGGGTTCGTATAGCTCCACGTTGCGTGCAGAATCGCGTCGGGAAACTTACCGCCTTCCTTCTGGTACAACTCGCGAACCTTCAGGAAGATGCGCGCGAGGATTTCTTGATCCAGTTTTGCGTCTCCCGGCGGAGGCAAAGCCGCGTTCTTCCATTGCAGCCAACGCGCGGAGTTGACGAAGGTGCCGTCTTTTTCCGCGAAGCCCGCGCACGGCAGGCGATAAACCGTGGTCTGGATTTTTTTCATTTCGTCTTGCGTAATTCCCGGCGACTTCCAGAATTCGCTGGTTTCGTCGGGATAGATTTCTCCGACCACCAGCCAATCGGCTTTCTTCAGGGCCGCGATGTTTTTGTTGGAATCGGGACCGATAGCCACGCCGTTCATGCCGAACGCGAACAGCCCTTTAACGTTGCCGCGGTACATGTCGTCCCAGATGTAGGCCCAGGAATAATTGCGGTCGACCTTGGGCAGGTAGTGGAAGGCCCAGTCACTTTGCTTAGTGGCGGCATCGCCATACATTGCTTTCATAAAGCTGACCGCGAATTTCGGCGTGTTCGACCAGTAGTTCCACGAATCCCAAATGTGCGGCTTCGAGGACTTTGGCGTGATGCGCTCCAAATAGGTTTTGAAATCAGTGTCGGTGGGCACGGGAACCTTGAGATAGCCGGGGAGAATTTCAAAAATTCCGGCCATGTCGGTCGCGCCCTGAATGTTGGAGTGGCCGCGCAGCGCGTTCACGCCGCCGCCCGAGCGGCCTACGTTGCCAAGCAACAGCTGCAGCATCGCGGCCGTTCGGATAGTCTGCGTGCCGGCCGTGTGCTGCGTCCATCCCACGGCGTAAATAATCGTGGCGACCTTTTTCATGTCGCCGTCTTTACGCACGGAAGTGAACAGGTCCGCGATTTTCTCAAACTGAGCTTTGGGTATCCCTGTGATACGCTCAACCATTTCCGGCGTGTACCGCGAATATTGCTTCCGTAGCAGTTGGAACACGCAATTCGGGTGCTGCAGCGTCAGGTCGTAGGCCACGTTCTCGGGGAGATGCGGTGGCGCCGCTGGCTGGCCCCCTGCTTTGTTCTCTTTCCCTGGCGGATCGCCTGTCGCCCTTGCGGCTTTCCCGCTCAGGTCGCCGCCTTCTTGGTAATTCCAGGTGGTCTTATCGTACGTCTGTGTTGCCGCGTCGAAGCCCGAATAGAGCCCGTCCTCAGGCAGCTTGAATCCTTCTTTGACGACAAACGCGGCGTTGGTGTAGTTGAGCAGGTAGTCTTTTGCGACGCGATGGTTCTCGATGGCGTACTGAATCAAGCCGCCAAGGAACGCAATGTCCGAACCCGCGCGAATCTGGCAGAACAAATCGGCAACCGAAGCTGTGCGCGTAAAGCGCGGATCCACGACGATCAGTTTCGCGTTGCGGTTGCGCTTGGCTTCCACCACCCACTTGAAGCCGCAGGGATGATTCTCAGCAGGATTCCCGCCCATAATCAACATCATGTCGGTGTTCTTGATGTCGATCCACCCATTGGTCATTGCGCTCCGGCCGAACGTTGGTCCCAAACTTGAGACCGTGGGGCCGTGTCAAACCCTGGCCTGGTTTTCTAAGTGCACGACCCCCAAGGCGCGCATGGTTTTGACGATCAGATAGTTGAACTCATTGGTGTCCGTGCAGCCGCCGGAGAAGGCGATCGATTCCAGGCGGTTCACGGTGTGCCCGGTCGCGTCCTTCTCGATAAAGGTATCGTCACGCGTTTTCTTCACTTGTTGCGCGATTTCGCTGATGGCCTCGTCCCAGGAAATATCCTCCCAATCCGTTCCGCCGGGGCGCCGCACTTGCGGCTTCAGCAAGCGCCGCTCGTTCAGGATGTCCTGTTCAAGCGAAGCGCCCTTCGGGCAGAGTGTCCCGCGATTAATGGGATGATCCGGGTCGCCTTCCACGTGCACGACCTGCGGGGTGACGTTCTTTGCGCGGTCGCCGATGGTGTAAATGATGATGCCGCAGCTCACCGAGCAGTATGGACACGTAGAGCGCGTCTCGTTGGCACGCGCGATCTTCAATGTCCGCAACTGCGCATAAGCCGGTTTCAAGTCAAAACCAAACAGCGCAGCCGCGGCTCCGCCAACGGTCGTAAGTTTGAGAAAATCACGGCGGGTAGGGCTCGTCATGGGGACCCCCATCCGCAGGAGGATGAGGCAGGAAATACGCCTGCGGAGCCTCTTTCATAAAGCTTGGCATCCCCACCTGTCAAGTATTTTGAGGAGGCGTTGGTGCGCCCGTGCGGCAGAGAGGCATTTCCAGTGTCTCCATAAGGGGCCGAATCACTCGAAGAGCGACAAATAATAAGGAAGGGCAAAAAGGAAACCTGCTCCTAGGAACCAACTCAGCAGACCGTGCTGCCGGCAGTTGTGCCACCCCTGAATATCGAGCAGCCGAACCCGGGGCCCTGCTCCATCAAAAAACGGGCGCAATCGACTACAATATCTGGCGTGCTCCCTCACAGGCTAAGGGATGTCTGGGCTGCGGCTTATCCCGCCTGAACGTCGAGGCCCGCCGAGAGTAAAGCGGGGTTTTGCGCGTTAGAATCAATGTGCCCCCAGACGGGCGGAATGCATCTGTAATTTTAGCCACGCGCCTTTCGTAAAAGTATACGGAGCACCGCCTTGAGCGACTACGGAGAGTCTTTGGTAATGCCTGCGGATTCGCCAAAACCTGACCTGGGCTCGCTTCGCATCCATGATCGCCAGCGCAGCAAATCCGGTATGGGCAAGCGCGTCTTTTATGCCGCCATCCCGGTGCTCATTTTCGCTGCCATTGTTGCCACGGCTTTCGCTCTGCGGAACCAGAAGCCCGTCGTGGAGGTGGCCACGGCCGCCAAGCCGGATGCCCAAGGCCCGCTAACCGCCCTGAACGCCAGCGGTTACGTCACGCCCCGCCGCCGTGCCACCATCGCTGCCAAGATTACCGGTCGCGTCACCGGCGTTTTCTTTGACGAGGGCACGCGGGTCAAAGAGGGCCAGCTACTGGCCACGCTCGACGATTCCGATTACAAACGGGCTCTCGATTCTGCGAAGGCAGACCGCGATGCCTCGCAAGCCACCATTGCGGACCTGGAAGTCCAGCTTCGTAACGCGGGAATCCAGCTAAAGCGCGCCCAGCAGTTACGAGACTCAGGCATTCAGACCCAAGAGGCGCTGGACAATGCCGTTACCGCCGCCGATAGCCTGCGCGCAAAAATTGCTCTGGCCAAACAACAAGTGGTCGCCGCTGTGGCCCGCATCGGCGTAGCACAGCAGGCTGTAGACAATTGCACCATCCGCGCGCCCTTTCCAGGGATTGTGGTCTCCAAAGACGCGCAAGTCGGTGAGATGGTATCACCCAACTCTGCAGGCGGTGGCTTCACGCGCACTGGCATTGCCACTATCGTGGATATGAATTCCAACGAAATTGAAGTGGACGTCAATGAGTCTTACATTGCTCGCGTTAAGCCGGAGCAGCCGGTCACGGCCACGCTGGACGCTTACCCTGACTGGCAAATTCCTTGCAAGGTGCGCACCGTTATCCCCACCGCGGACCGCCAGAAAGCAACCGTTAAGGTTCGCATTTCGTTCTTAAAGCTGGACCCACGCATTCTCCCCGACATGGGTGTCAAGGTGGCGTTCCTGGAAGAGGAAAAACCTGCCGCGAAAGGTAAGGAGAAAGAAAAGGGTCCCCAAGCTGTCGCCTTCATCCCGAAAAGCGCGGTTCACTCCGATTCCAGCAGCTCGTTTGTGTATTTGCTGCGCGACGGAAAAATCGAGCGCCGCGCCGTTAGCCTCGGAACGGATCGCGGTAGGGAGGTTGCCGTGCTCGCCGGCGTCACGCCCGGTGATTCGGTCGTCGTCAAAGGTCCCGAGAGTTTGCGTGATGGTGACAAAGTCGAAATCCGCCAATAGGAGAAAAGCATGGTCCGAGTTGATGGAAACGGTGGTTCGCAGAGCCTCATCCGCGTCCGGGGTCTAAACAAGACTTACAGCCGCGGCGGGGAAAAAATCCAGGTCCTACAGGGGCTTAACCTGGATGTCGACAAGGGCGACTTTGTCGCTTTCATGGGGCCCAGCGGTTCCGGCAAAACCACGCTGCTCAATCTTCTCGGCGGCCTCGACGTACCCTCCGCCGGGAGCATCACCGTGGCGGGCGACGAAATCACGCACATGTCCGGCAGCAAGCTCACGCAATGGCGCGCCCGCCACGTCGGCTTCATCTTTCAGATGTACAACCTGATTCCCGTTCTCACCGCTTACCAGAACGTCGAGCTTCCTCTGCTTCTAACCAAACTCTCCGGCTCTGAGCGCCGCAAGCACGTCGAAACTGCGCTTGCTGTCGTCGGTCTTGCCGACCGCATGCATCACTACCCGCGGCAACTTTCCGGCGGTCAGGAGCAGCGCGTAACCATCGCCCGCGCCATTGTTTCCGACCCGACCTTCCTGCTCTGCGATGAGCCCACCGGCGACCTCGACCGCAAAAGCGCCGACGAAATCATGGCCCTCATCGAGGAACTCGTGGCTAAGTATGGCAAAACGGTTTTGATGGTCACCCACGACCCGGTCGTGGCCGCGCGCGCCCACACCACGCTCCATCTCGAGAAAGGCGTGCTCGTCGAGGGTAAAGCTTCTTCTCGCCAAAGCGTTCTTGCCGGGGGTGCGGCATGAGGTTCCGCCGACTCATCTTTGCCAACCTGTTTCGCAAAAAGATTCGCCTCATCCTGACGGTCGGTTCCTTCGCCATTGCATTGGTTCTGTTTACGTTTCTGGCGGTGGTGAAGAGCGCCTTCAACCGGGGCATCGATATTGCCGGTGCCGACCGCCTGATCGTAGTTGATCGCGTTGGCTTAATGAACCTGATGCCCATCTCATACGCCGATAAAATCGCCGCAATTCCCGGGGTGAAAGCGGTCACGCACGATCACTGGTTCGGCGGCGTTTATCAGGACGAGAAGAACTTCTTTCCTCAATTCGTGATCGACGTAGAAAACCACCGCAAGGTGTATCCGGAATTCAAAGTTCCCGACGAGCAGTGGAACAACTTCGTGAAAGATCGCCAGGGCGCTATCGCGGGAGCTCGCCTTGCCGAGCGTTTTCACTGGAAAGTCGGCGAGCGCATCCCTTTGAAGACCACTCTCTACGGCGGCGCAACCTGGGAATTCAACTTGGATGGCATCTATCATACCGACAAGCCCGACGGTGACATGGGTCAATTCTGGCTGCAATGGAAATACTTTGACGAGAACGTTCCTAGCGTGATTAAGAGCACTGCCGGATGGTACATCCTCAAGCTCGATAGCCCCGATGACGCCGTTCGCGTCGCCAAGGCCATTGACGAGAAATTTGCCAACTCGTCCCACGAAACCAAGACGGAAACCGAGTCCGCCTTTGCCGCGGGCTTTGCCAAGCAGTTTGGAAACATCGAATTTTTGATCTTGACCATCGGGGGCGTAGTCTTTTTCACTTTGCTGCTTGTCACTGGCAACACGATGGCGATTTCGGTCCGCGAACGCATCAGCGAACTGGGTGTCTTAAAGGCTATCGGTTTCACCGATCACTCTGTTCTTTTCCTGGTTCTCTCCGAGTCGCTGGCCATTGCTTTCTTCGGCGGTGCCCTGGGTCTGCTCCTGGCCATTGCCTCGATTCCTTGGGTTAGCTCTAAAATAGTCGGCTTGCTGCCTCCGCTCTTTTTGTCCAAGCCCGTGCTGGCCTTGGGCCTCGTCTTCGCGCTATTTGTCGGTGCTGCCAGTGGCCTGCTTCCCGGAATTGGCGCCATGCGCATGCGCGTGGTGAATGCGCTCCGGAGGGTGTGACCATGGCCATTCCGATTATCTACAACCTCCGCAGCGTCAAAGCGCGCTGGACTTCGGCCATCGTTGCGGTCGTCGGGATTGCCGGCACGGTGGGAGTGTTTGTCGCCATGCTTTCCTTAGCCCACGGTTTTAGGGCTACGCTCGTTGCCTCCGGTTCACCCGACAATGCGCTGATCCTCCGCGCGGGCGCGACTTCCGAAATGACCAGTGGCGTCGGGCTCGATTCCGTCAAGATCATTCAAGATGCTCCCGGCATTGCGCGCGGGCCCAACGGTCCGTTGGTGACTGCGGAAGCCGTCCTTATGGCGCCCATCCCGCTGCGCTCTACAGGCACGGACGCAAACGTTGAAGTCCGCGGCGTCTCGCCGAACGTCCTGGAGATCCGTAAGCAAGTCAAGATCGTCCAGGGACGCATGTTCACGCCCGGCCTTGCTGAAGTCGTAGTGGGCAAGAACGCAAATACCACGTACTCCGGCTTGACGCTGGGCAACACCATTAGCCTCGGCACCATGAACTGGAAAGTTGTCGGGGTTTTTGACGCCGGCGGCAGCTCCTTCGACTCCGAGGTTTGGGCGGACCCGCATCTGCTGACTGGCGCCTACAACCGGCCCGATACGTTCTTCCAATCCGTTACCGCCCACTTGGCTTCGCCCGATGCCTTAAAGCAGTTGAAGGACGCGCTTACCACCGACCCGCGTCTGAACGTGGATGTGATGCGAGAAATTGATTATTACGCCAAGCAGTCCACCAACATGACGACTCTGATTACTACGCTCGGCGGTTTCGTCGCCTTCATTATGGCCATCGGAGCCGTTTTCGGCGCGCTCAACACTATGTATTCCGCGGTCGCGGATCGTGGAAAGGAAATTGCCACCATGCGCGCTCTCGGTTTTGGCGGCCCTTCGGTTGTTTTCTCATTTCTCGTCGAAGCGCTCCTGATTTCCTTCGCCGGTGGCCTGCTGGGCTGCCTTGCCGTTCTTCGCTTGAACGGTGTGACCACCAGCACCATCAATTTTCAGACCTTTTCCAATCTCGCTTTCGCTTTCAAGATCACTGCTAGCCTCCTCGTGGAGGGAGTTATTTTTGCTTTGGTGATGGGAGTACTCGGCGGCTTCTTCCCAGCTGTTCGTGCCGCGCGGCTTCCTGTGGCCACCGCCCTTCGCGAACTGTAAGGTTTCGCCGTTTCCCAGCCGTGCGGCGGCCTGGTTTGTCTTCGTCTGGGCTACCTGAAATTTCAATCTCACGAAAGCAAAGAGCAGAGGCTTCAAAAAACTCTCGTCTTGCATCTTTATAAAATGGTTAGAACTTACAACCGAGAGGTGAAAACTGCCTGTTCCTCTAAGCTGCCAGCTTCAGCGTTTCCGGATAATGGTTGTAAGCCGCCTTGACTTTCGCGGCATCCGGCGGTTTTCCCTTGGCTTCCCAGAGGGGTGTCAGGAACTCGTCCATCGCTTTGTCAATTTCCTCGAAAAGTTTGTGATTGGTCTTCGAAAGCGCGGTGTCCCCTCCATAGTCTTCCGCTTTGTCCCACAAACGTTCTAGCACCCGACCCATTTCGGCGGCTGCGGCAACGTCCCCCTTTTGGAAATCCGAGTAAATATGCTGCGCCAGCGCCCGGTACGGCCCCATTTTACTGTTGTCCACGCCCTTGACTTGCGCGACTTTCCTCTCTTGGGCGGAAGCCGCACTACCACGGGTGCCGATCAGCAGCGCAAATGCCAGGAAAAGACGGGTTCGCATTGGCTTTTGCCAGGAATGTCTCATTGTGGTTTTCTCCTGCCCGTGGGCGAATCTCTTCCTCAGAGAAGAAAGGACGTGGCCGATTCTCTTTCGCATTTTTTAGCACAGGTAGACTGGCCTCGGGTCCTGAACGAAACAGCCTCTGTTAGCAAACAGGCAACGGGATTCGCACTTTTCATGCAAGTCCTTCAAGCCAACCTCTTTGCCTGCAAATTCCTCGCAGGCTCGAACCTCAGGCCGACAGGGAATGGTTAGGCATTTTCAAGGCGCTACGGCCGTCAGGTCTCAACCTGTTGCCATGTACATCACACCGGCTTGACCTCGCTGGAGCGCCCTTTTAGCCTGAAAGAGGGACCTTCCCCGGGGTATTCATGAGCGCTATCGGACATCATGCAATGCAGATGCGGCAGTGTGCTTTCTGCGGAAAGATGATTGCCGGACACCTGAACCAGTGTCCCTTCTGCCGCGAGATGGTGCCTCAGGTGCCTCAGCTGCGGTTGTCTCGCACTTCGAGCGGCGCTGGGGGTGGGCAAATCCGCCGCGGGCTCCTGTACATGCTGCTCGCCGGGGTCATCTATTACTTCGCCGCAGGATATGCCAAACCGCTGGAAATTCCCATCACGATTCAGCCCGCTGTAGTGAATTACCTGGCGCCTCTGCTGTTCCTGGGCAGCCTCGGCCTGACTCTTTACGGCCTGATTCTGAAGGCTAAATCCTGATCTGCCCCTTCGCTTACTCCTTCCCTTTGCCTGGAAGCGTCCGTAAATACAATCGCTCGAAATTCTCCGGACCCAAATTATCTGACAGCCTCTCTGCAAAAAAAGATTCATACCGTCTTAAGGTATTTGGGGATGCTCGTGGCCCTGAATTGACGGTCCTTGCCACACTCCCCTGTACGGAGGGACAATGTGACCGATTCGGGGAGTACTTCCCACCCAAGTCGAGGCCCGCGGAACGGCCTGTGGCTTACTGGAAGCGAGGCCGGATGCGGCGGCCCTCTCCGCATTCAAAAATCCTCGACGAGGTAAACATGAAAGCAAATTTCTCCAATACCTGTCTTTTAGCTGTAAGCTTGTCGGCTTTCCTTATTCTTGGCGCGCAGCGCGTGGCAGCGCAGGGGCCTGCCGGAGTGGGCGCATCGGAAGCGGCAAAGGAGTCTGTGCACACTCCGCATTCGCTGAATCCTATCAAGTGGGTCAAGAAAGACAAGAAGTCTGAAGATTCCAGCACGAGCCGCGCTGACATTGAGAAGAAACTCACGCCCAGGTTGCAGGCGCAGGGACTGCTGCCAGCCGGCTCCAACGCGAAAGAGGCTTGCTCAGCATTTACTGCTCTCAATGAATGCCTTGCCGCTCTTCACGCCAGCCACAATCTTGGACTGAACTTCACCTGCTTGAGCGCCGCCATGACCGGCGTGCATACCAACGCCGATGTTTCCTCATGCAAAGTGGCTGACAGCGAAAAAGCGCTGCCTTTGAACAAAGCGATTCACGCCATGAATCCTGAGGCCGATGCCAAAGGCGCCACCAAAAACTCCGAGCAGCAGGCCAAAGATGACCTCAGCAGCCTCGGTTCCTAGCATCGATTTCTAAATCGATTTTTCGCATTAACTGTCGTTCTTACTCTCTATCCGAGGCGAGGAGCACGGAATACGCTCCTCGCCTTTGCTTTTTCCGGGTCGCTAACAAAATTCCGAGCACTGAAACCGTGTGGATCATTGAGCGTCGATCAACTTGCGCCTTCTGTGGTAAGCAATTCTTAGGGAACTCCCCAGAAAGCAAATGCCGATATTGCCCCTCCCCTCCTGTTGAACCTCCCCTCGTGTTGAACCTCCCCTCTTGACATACCTCCGCTTCTAGGCTTAAGCTTCGCCCGTACTAAGTTGCCTAGGGGTGCGCCGCATGGCAAGAAATGACCTTCAGGGAACTCTCGACCTCCTCGTTTTGAAAACCCTCTCGCAACTGGGCGAACTGCACGGCTACGGAATTGTGCTGCACATCCAAAGAGCCTCCGACGAACTGCTGTCGGTCGAAGAGGGTTCGCTGTATCCCGCCCTCCACCGCATGGAAATGAGCGGATGGATCCGCTCCGAGTGGAAAGTGACGGACACGAATCGCAAAGCCAAATATTACCGGCTGACTCCCGCCGGGCAAAAAGAACTGCAGAATGCGGAGAAGAGTTTCGAACATCTCGTCAAAGGCGTCCGCGCCATCCTGCGGTACGCGTGAGGCATGCCATGCACATCTTTCGCCGCATCGTGAACACCTGCTCCCGCTCGAAATTACACCAGGAAATCGATGCGGAAATCCAAGCGCACGTCGAAATGCGCATGGCCGACAACATCGCCGCGCGAATGTCACCGGAAGAAGCTCGCCGCGATGCGCTGATTCGTTTCGGGAATCGAACCGTGATGCGAGAACGAATGACGGCGATGGACGCGGCGACGGCTTTCGATGCGTTTGGGCGCGACCTGCGCTACGCCGCGCGCCAGTTGCGTCGCTCCCCGGCATTCACCGCGACCGCTCTGGTGACGCTGATTCTGGGAATCGGCGCCAACGTGGTGGTGTTCAGTGTTCTGAATGCCTTGGTTCTACGGCCCCTCGATGTGCCACAACCCACGGGGCTTTACAACGTCGTGCACAAATCCCCGGGAGATGACAATCAGTCCTACCCCGACTACGTGGATTTTCGGAGCAAAAACTCCACCTTCACCGATATGGCCGCCTATCGTTTCCAAAGCGCGGGGTTCACCACGAGAGACGCCGCTTACTTATGCTGGTACTACAGAGTCTCAGGAAATTACTTTGACATGCTGGGGGTGCAGCCTGCGCAAGGCCGGTTCTTTCATGCGAGTGACGAGCATGGGCCGAACTCCGCTCCCTACCTTGTCTTGAGCCATGACTTTTGGCGCCGACATTTCGATTCCGACCCCAAAATCGTCGGGACGACGGTCGACATAAACAAGCATCCCTTTACGGTAATCGGAGTGGCGCCGGTCACGTTTCACGGAACTGACTTGTTCCTATGGCCGGATTTTTGGATGCCCATCGTTGACAGCCCCGACGACGAGGGCACAAATTTTCTTTCGATTCGCGGCATGCATAACCTCTGGATTCTGGGAAAGCTGAAGCCCGGCGTCACTCCACAGCAAGCCACCGATAATCTCAATGCAATTGCGCGCGAACTCGCACGTCAGTATCCGGAGGATGATTACTTGAGCGCACGGCTGGTAAAACCTGGATTGATGGGCGACATGTTTGGTGACCCGGCCAGAGCGTTTTTGGCGGGCATCATGCTCCTCGCATTTCTTGTGCTCCTTGCGGCCTGCACGAACCTCGCCCTCTTTGCAGCGCGCACCGCGGATCGCAGCCGCGAACTCGCGATCCGGCTGGCCATCGGTTCTAGCCGATGGGATGTCCTTCGGCAGCTGCTTTCTGAGGCGGTACTCCTCTCTGTTCTCGGCGGCGCTTTGGGAACACTTTTTTCTACGACCTTGCTGAATGCTTTGACGCGTTGGCAACCGTTTCGGGAATATCCGGTTCATGTGACCGTCAGCCCCGACCCAAAGGTCTACTTCGTAGCCCTGCTGTTGTCTATTTGCAGCGGCATGGTGTGGGGCCTGGTTCCGATTCGGCAAATCTGGGCCACCGACTCCGTGCAAGTTATGAAGATTGGCGGAGCAGGCACGCTTGCTTTCCGCCGTTTCACACTTCGTGATCTTCTCCTGGGCGTGCAAATCACGCTCTGCACGTTGTTGGTGACTGCTTCCTTTGTGGCTTTGCGTGGCATGCAGCGCTCGCTCCACGCGCCGCTGGGATTTCAGCCGCAAGGCGTGGTCCTGGCCGATACCGATTTGCACATGGGCGGACACTCTGGTGCTTCCGTCACGCCGGTTCGCAAGCGCATGCTCGAAGAAGTTGGCCGCATTCCCGGTGTTACCTCGGTCGGAATCATCGATGAGACTCCGCTGGGCACCGGCGGAAGCAGCACGTACATTTATCGCATGGGCACGATCGATTTTCGCCCGTCCAACATGGCGGTCGGCGCAAAATATTTCTCCATCTCGCCCGGTTATCTGCACGCAGCGGGAACCCAGTTGCTGAAGGGGCGCGACTTTACCTGGCACGACGATGCCAAATCGCCGAAAGTCGCGATTGTCAACGAGACGTTCGCCCGTTCTATGTTTGGAAGCGCTTCCGCGTTAGGCCAGGAATTCATGATGGGTGACAAGATTTCTCATGAGATTGTCGGCGTGGTTGAAAACGGGAAGTACGACTCGCTGACAGAAGCTCCTTGGGCGGCCGTGTTCTTCCCCCTAGAACAGAATCCCGATAGCGACACCTCCCTGCTGGTCCGTTCGCCGTTGCCGCCCGCCGAAATCCTCCCCGAGCTTCGCCGCACGCTCGGGCAAATCGATCCGAGCTTGCCGTTTGTATTTCACTCCTGGCCGGACGCGCTGGCGTTCGTTCAGTTTCCTGCTCGCATTGCCACCGCCACTCTGGGTGTGATGGGACTGCTCGCCGCCATGCTCGCGGTTACCGGAGTTTTCGGTATGGCCATGTACGCCGTCTCCAAGCGCATGAGAGAGTTTGGCATCCGTGCGGCCGTGGGCGCGCAACCGGTGCAGCTCATGGGCTCGGCGCTGAGCCGTCCTCTCCTTCTGCTGCTTTCCGGTTCCGCGGCCGGCTTGCTCCTTGGCGTGATTGCCAGCCGATTGCTGGCGCAAATCGTGTATCAAGCCACGCCGCGCGACCCGTTGGTGCTTGCGGGAGCGGTGATCACCATGGCCCTGTTAGGTCTAGCGGCCACGTGGATTCCTGCGCAGCGCGCCTTGCGCGTTCATCCCGCGCGATTGCTCCGGGAAGAGTAGTCAACGCGCAAACAGCCCATCCGTTCGCAAGCGAACTGCCTAATCGACTACGAACCCGAAGCCGCTGATGCCGATGAAGCTGCCGATGCCGGAACATCGGTATCCGTGGTGGCCGAAGCGGCGGTGGCTCGGTAGCGCACGATCAGCAGCGTGAGATCATCGGCTTGGCGCGCGCCGCGGGTGAAATTCTCAACGGCTTCCAGCACGCATTTCTGCAGTTGTTCCAACGGGCACTCCATCTGGCCGGTGAGAACCTGCTTCAGGCGCGGCATACCAAAAAGTTCTTCGTCCGGATCCATCGCTTCCGTCACGCCATCGGTGAAAAGCACGAGGGTGTCGCCCGGTTCGAGTTTCAGGCACGTTGCGGTGTATTGCGCCTCGGGCACCAGTCCTACGGGGTAGGAACCTTCGGTGAACGCTTCCTCGGCCTTGCCGCGGCGGATGAGAAACGGCGAAGGATGCCCGGCGTTGATAAATTCCAGGTGGCCATCATTATCGAGCAGGCCAAAAAACACGGTTGCGTAGCGGCCCACTTCGGAGTGATCGCAAAGAAAGCGGTTCACGTGATTGAAGACGCGCGCGGGATCGGTGCCGAGGGTCATGCCAGAGAGAGCGCCCTGGAGCATGGTGGTGAGGATGGCGGCGCCCAGCCCTTTGCCGGAAACGTCGGCAATGACGAACGCGGTGCGGCCATCGCTCAAGGGGAAAACATCGAAGTAGTCGCCCCCGACGGACAGGCAGGGAAAATTCACGCCGGTGACGCAGAAATTTCGCGTATTGGGGAAATTGCGCGGCAGAAGCGCCTGCTGAATGTCGCGCGCGATGTTGATTTCCTGTTCCAGGCGCTGGCGCTCGCGTTCGCGCTCGACTAAGCGCGCATTGTCGAGAATGCTGGCAGCGTCCGCCGCAAGCGCGTCCAAAATTTGCCGGTCGAGCCGGGAGAACGCCGTAGGGCGGCGCGAGTCCAGATAGAGAACCCCAAGGAGTTCGCCGCGCTTGATGTCGAGCAAGGACTCTTGCGTGTTCGCGCGCGTCATGGCCCACAGGGGAATCACCACCACGGCGCGGAGCCGCTGCGCCACGACACTTTGTGCCGCCTGCAAATCCATGTCCGCCTGCGCGAGATCTTCGGTGATAACAGGCGACTGCTGACGGAGCGCGAGCTGGATGGCCGTTTGGCTGGGCGTCATGCTTTCAGGAGGAAGACGGAGGCCGCCGCTGCGGCGTGCCAGCTTCACCTTGAGCGACCCGGCAGCGTCCGCTTCGAGCAGCAAGCCGCGGTCCGCATCGGTGATCGAAACGGCGTGATCCAGCATGTATGCCAGCACTTCGTCCAGAGGACGCTGGGAATGCAGCAGCGCCATGGCTTCGAGCAACCGGTTCAACTTGCTCAGGCCACCGCTGGGTTCGGTGCTGGTAATGTGCTCGATGCGTGTGAGCAAATGCGGAATGGATTCTTCGCCTGAACCGCTCGCGAAGCGGAAAAGAATTTCGTAGGAATCTTCGAGGCCAAAGGTGATGACGTCGCCGTCCTGGAGCTCGCGGCTCTCCACCTTTTCGCCGTTGACGAAGAGCCCGCGGCGCTGGCCGCGATCCTCGAGATAAAAGCGGTTCGTTTCGATGACGAGGGCGGCGCAGTTGCGCGAGATGCGGCGGTCGGAGAGCTGTAAATGGTTGCCGGTTTCCGCGCCACGGCCGATCAGGAAGGGCGATTGCGTCACGCGCACGTAGCGCCGCGCGCCGTCCGGGGAGACGACTTCGAGAACGGCATCTTCGCCGGGAGGAACGGTATCTGGCACAGGCACTTCCAGTGCCGCCATTGTAGCACGCGGGCAGCCGCGTGACTGGTGATTGGTCGAAACCATCGAAACCAAAGAATCCGACGCGCGAGGCGGCGGACCCGTGACCCGTGGCCGGTGAAGCGGAGAAGAATTCCCGCATGGGGCAACGCCTGATGAGGAGTACCGCTGTGCTCGGTTCGAGAATGGGAAGAAAGAATACCCGCCTACCCCGGCAGTTTTCGTAAGAATGTGCAAGCAAAGAGCACAGGGAGAGTTCCTTTGCTTCGCTGCCGCTCAAACGGGGCCCGCGTCAGGCGCTCGCCCAAGGACTCGTTTTCTTGCCGGATACTCGTTTTGCTCCAGACTTTAGCGGGAGGCCAAGGAACGTCAAAAGCCCCAGGGGCAAAACCGGCGCATGCGGCATCCGGCCTTGTTGAGGCCCTCCGCCCGTCCGCGGAGTTAGAATTATCATCCGTTTCTCGATGAACGAGAGAAGAGACCGCAGTTTTGTTTGAAGAAAGAAAGCGGCGGCCAAGCAGCTGCACTCGGAAAACCAGAGAGCCGACAAGGATGCCAGCGCTAGGATAATGACACGAATGAACATGAGGATGCCGGTCTAAAGCCCAGAGTCTAGGAGCCCAGGGCTACAAGAGCAGAGTTGACTCCACGCTACTTACGGCACGGCTAAAAAGCGGCACCCTGACGAAAATCGGAGTTGCCGTTTTAGTCAGAACAGAAGCATGGCTGAAACGCAAGGCGCGATTCAGCCGTCTCACTTTTGGTCTAACATTTCCCGGGTCGGTTCATTCCCATCCAGCAAGTTTGGCGGAACAAAAACAAAGCCTGGAGGCGAGTCGTGCGAAAGCATAGGAATGCCTTACTGATTCTCTTGTTGGTCGTCGGGGTACGGCCGCTGCGCGCGCAAGCGCCGAGCACTGCGGACCTGAACGCGATCCAACAAATCAAGGACGAAGGCTTCAATCATTCGCAGGTCATGGACATCATGAGCTATCTCACGGACGTCTACGGCCCGCGGCTCACGAATTCGCCCAATATCAAACAGGCCGCCGACTGGACCATGAGCAAAATGAAAGAATGGCAGCTAGTCAACGTGCATCTCGAGCCGTGGGGACCTTTCGGCAGAGGCTGGTCGAACGAGCGTTTCTCGCTGCAAGTGATTTCGCCGCAGCCGTTTCCGCTGATCGCTTATGCAAAGGCTTGGACGCCGGGGACCAATGGCGTGGTCACAGGAGAAGCCGCGTGGGCCCCCATTCAGAAAGCAGAGGACATCGAGCAGTATCGCGGCAAGCTCAAAGGAAAATTTGTCCTGACGGCGCAGCAACCGGAAATTCCTTCACGCACCGAAGCGCAGTTCCATCGTTATACCGATGCCGAACTCGCGGAGGAGGCCACTGAGCCGGTGCCGACGGCGCGGGCTGAGGATCGCTTTGCCCGGTTCCGGGCGCAGCGGGAGCTCAACGAAAAGATTCAGAAATTTCTCGTCGAGGAAGGCGTCGCCGTTTGGCTCGAACCTTCGCCGGGAGACGATGGAACGGTATACGTGTCGGGCGGCGGGGGACGCGAGCCCAAAGACCCTCCCGCTCCGCCACGCGTGGCCGTGGCGAATGAAAACTATGGCCGGCTCGTGCGCATGCTGGAAAAGAAAGTTCCCGTCACGCTACAAGCCGACATTCAAAACAAGTTTTATGAAGATGACTTGAACTCTTTCAACATCATTGGCGAAATGCCCGGCTCCGATAAAGCCAAGGCCGACGAAATCGTGATGATTGGCGCGCACTTCGATTCCTGGCACTCTGGAACGGGCGCCACCGACAACGGCGCGGGCTCCGGTGTGATGCTGGAAGCCATGCGCATCCTCAAGACCACCGGCGTGAGGCTGCGCCGCACCGTGCGCATTGGCTTGTGGACCGGAGAAGAGCAGGGCTTGCTCGGCTCGCGCGCGTATGTGAAGCAGCATTTCGCGGATTGGGAACCTGACACCGCCACCACGGAAAAAATCAAGATTTTGTCCGAGCACGCCAAGCTCGACGCGTATTACAACGTGGACAACGGCTCAGGAAAAATTCGCGGCATTTATTTGCAAGGCAACGAAGCCATCGCGCCGCTCTTCGCGCAGTGGATGGAACCGTTCCACAATTTGGGCATGACCACGCTGACCATTCGCAACACCGGCGGCACCGATCATCTTTCCTTCGACGCCGTGGGCCTGCCGGGCTTTCAATTCATCCAGGATCCGCTCGATTACGACACGCGCACGCACCACTCCAACATGGACGTGTATGAACGCATCCAGGAACCGGACATGAAGCAGATGGCGGCGATTGTGGCTTCGTTCGTGTACCTGACCGCGAACCGCGACGAAATGGTTCCGCGTAAGCCGCTAGAAAAGACGCGGCCCAAGCGCACCAGCCCGTTCTAGGCGTTCCAAGAAAAGTGGCGAGTGACCCCTCGAAGCTCCTATCGCGGCTCGGGGCCCTTCAAGGCTCAGGGTAAACAGGCGGGGTAAACGAGTGGCGGGCCAGCGCTACATCTGTGGCAGGGCCGGGGCCTGCGCTCGCCTGAACGTTTCTTGCGCTAGCGTGCCTCGCGAAGCAGAACGGCTTACGACAAAATGAAAAGATACCGGGTTATTCCCTGGCATAGCCATCTGTCTAATGCTGGGCCTGTTTGGCCAGGTCCCAGCCTTCCATGACCACCGCGCGATAGTCCTGTTCGGTGCGCAGAGCGTCTTGCACGATTTCCATGAGCCTGTTCTTCATTTGCTGGGCACGGGGGTCGTTGGGATCCAACTTGGTTGGACCGAGCTGCCGCGACTGTATTCGGGCCAGAATCTGCTTTAGCTCGACGATCAACTCGGCTTCGTGCGAGACATAGTGCTCTCTCGCGGCATAGAGCTTGTCTTCCCAAGCGCGGCGATTAGCGAAATCGACATCGTGATCCAACAAAACAGCTTTCGCCAGCGTAGCGCGGTCAAGCGACTCTAGCTGCTTGAGCGCGGTTTCAGCCTCGGCGACTTTGGCCAGCGCCTTGTCCATCGCGCTGCCGCTCCCACCAGCTTGCGCACTGCCAAGGTCGCCCAAGCCAGCGAGCGCCATGCTGGAAGGAAGAGTGTCGTCGGTGATCACCATCTTGGACCTAGCGGCGTTCTTTTCCTTGTCCTTGCGCGCTTGACGGGCAATATCGCCCAGCGAAGGCTGAGCCTGAGATGAATCCTGGGCGTCGGCAGGCGTCCAGGAAAGGCCAGCACAAAGAAACGTGGCCGCCAGCAGACTCGTTAGTCGCGACATGATTGCCTCCCTACAAGTTCCTGACCTTGCGTGGAAACACGTACCCCGTTCCTTCAGGCTGTCGTCCAGAACAGTAAGAAGCTATAGGCGAGGAGTACTGAAGTATCTAAAGCGGCACGACTCGACCCGGGGATCGGGCTGCCATAATGAACGGCTCGCTAGGGAAAGACCGACTTCACATGTAAGGGCCCAGCGCAATCCGAGAAGACAACCTACTGTGGGGCCGTGAGATAGCTCTTGCGATGACGGACCTGGTAGTTGCCGGTAGTGACCTTAACTTCGATGGAGCGGTAAGTGTTGGTAGGACCGCGCGGATTGGGATAGTAAGCAAGCCTGTACTGGGTGCGAAGCTCGCGGTCGATGCGATCGAAAATGGCGGTAAGCTCCTGGGGCGTGTCCGGATAAAACATCGCGCCGCCGGTCGTGTCGGTCATGGTTTCAAGGGCATGTTCACCGGCGGTGTTGCGGCCGTTTTCGTTTTTGACGGGACGAATCACGATGGTGTAAAGGAGCACGTTGGCGCTGACGGCTTCCCGGCGAGCGGCGTCAAAGTCGTAATGGCTGGTCGTTTCTCCAGCATCGGTAACGAGAACGATCACGCGGCGGCGGTCCTCTTCGCGCTGGGCAAGGGAGCGAGAGGCTAAAAGAACAGCGTCGTAGATGGAAGTGCCGGCGCCATTCGGGACCTTTCGAACGGCCTCTTGAAGAGCGGCGACATTGTCGGAAAATCCCGGCTGGTGCATTCTCACGTTCTCGTCAAACGAAAAAACGGCTAGACGATCACCAGGCCGGACGACTTGCCGGATAAAATGAGCGGCCGCTTCCTGCTCAAATGAAATTTCTTTGTGTGCGCTGAGGCTGGCGTCAATCATCAGGGCCAAGTCGATTGGTTGTGAAGTTTCCGGCTCGAAAATAGAGATTTCCTGTTGTTTCCCTTCGTCGAAAAGCTGAAAGGCGTCCCGCGGCAGATCGGGCGCCGGGCGATTGTGGTCGTCCAAGACACTGACAAGAACCGTGACGAGATTGACGTTGACGCGAATGCGCCCACGCTGGACCGCAGCCTCTTGGGGATCTTCCTTCGTGGGCGGCGGAGTTGGTTGCACGATTTTGCCGGGTTCACCGACGGAACTGGAAGTGGAAGCGGGCGTTTTCGCGCCGGAGTTCGAGGTGGATTTAGAAGGCGAATTCGCCTTGGTCTTGGACTTTTGCGCCCAGGGCGGGCGGTTGGGATCGTCCTGGGCAAAGGCGGTTCCGCCCAGCAGCGCGACGACGAGCGCCAGCAAGAAAAGGCGAAGGGGGCGGAGCGGGGTGCGCATTGAAGATTAAGATGCGGGTTTGGCGCGCGGTGTCGCCACCGGCGCGGGAGGAAGCTCACCGTCGGCCCAGACCGCACCGTCCTCGAAGTATTCTTTCTTCCAGATGGGCACTGTGCGCTTGAGGGTGTCAATCGCGAAGCGGCAGGCGTCGAAAGCGGCGGCGCGGTGAGGGGCGCTGACGGCGATAAACACGCTGGTCTCTCCAATTTGGAGGCGGCCAAGGCGGTGGACGATAGCTACACGATGGATGCGATACTTTTCGCGGAGCTGAGCGGCAATTTCGCGCATTTTGGCAAGCGCCATGGACTCGTAGGCTTCGTAGTCAAGGTAAAGCGTAGGGCGATTGTGGGATTGGTTGCGGACGAAACCGTCGAAGGTCACGATGGCGCCGTCTTGGGGGGCGCGCACATGGTTGATCAAGGGCCGAGGATCAATCGGCTCGCGAACGAGTTGGAAGATGTCATCGTGACGAGGCGCGGTCATAGCTTTGCTTCAGCCACCGCTGACGGGCGGGAGGAAAGCGATTTCGTCGCCAGGATGGAGCACAGTATCCCAGGAAGCGAATTCCTGATTGCGGGAAGCTACCACGGACGAGCGGTATTTACGAAACTCAGGAACTCGCTCGGAATATAGCGCGAAGAGCTGCTCGATGGTGGAAGCATTAGCGAGGTCCAGTGATTCTTCGGATTGGCCGACAACCTCCTTTAGGCGGCCGAAGAAAAGGACTTTCACGCGTACGCTTTGCGAAGTAGTGGCCACACAGGAATTGTAGCGCAGGGCCGAGCCCTGCGGGTTTTCTTTCGCGGCCAGCCCGGCGGGAAGCCACCAGTCGGAAAGGGGACTGGTGATTGCTTCTTCGTGGCTAGCGAGAGAGGCTGGCATCATGTGGCGTGGCGCAATAGAATAGCCCCGCGAGTTCCTCACGCGCCCGCAGATTTCTTGTAAAGGCCTTGAATTGTTGAAAAAATCCGCAGGGCTGACGCCCTGCGCTACAGCGACAGGTTCGGTGTTTTCCGACGAAAACTTTTTGAAACGTTCGGTAACTTGACCGCTGCCTTTAGGTCTTCTAGCGTTCGAGCAAGTGAGCAATTCCCTTCTCATTGCTCACTGTGGAGGTTTGACATGAAAGTTCTCATTACCGGCTCGACGGGGCTGGTGGGAACATCGTTGGCAAGCGCGCTGGCACGCGACGGGCACACGGTTTGCCGGTTGATCCGGCCACAGAGCGCAGTGACTGGCGCGTCGCCGTTCGCAGAAATTCATGGTAAGACAGAGAGATTCGATGTGGCCTGGAATCCTGCGGCGGGAGAGTTGGGCGGTGCGGGCGTTGGTGCAGATGCCGTGGTGAATTTGGCGGGCGCATCCATCGCCGGGGGACGTTGGACGAAAGCGCGGAAAGAACTACTGCGCACGAGCCGGATCGATACGACGCGAGCGCTAATCAATGCGTTGGCGAAAATGAATGCGCGGCCGAGAGTGCTGGTGTCGGCTTCGGCCATCGGGATTTATGGCCATCGCGGAGGTGAAGTGCTGACGGAAGAAAGCAAGCCGGGAACGGACTTTTTGGCCGGTTTAGCGCGGGAGTGGGAAACGGAAGCACTGAAAGCAGAGGCGCTCGGAATTCGCGTGGTATTGGCGCGCTTCGGAATTATTCTGTCTCGGCACGGCGGCGCGCTGGCCAAGATGCTGTTGCCCTTTAAGCTGGGTTTGGGAGGCAGGCTTGGGTCGGGCAAGCAATGGATGTCCTGGATTGCGCTCGAGGACGTCGTGGGGGTCGTGAGGTTTGCCATTGAGAACGGCGCGGTGCGCGGCGCGATGAATGTCGTCGCGCCGCAACCTGTTCAAAATGCCGAGTTCACGAAAATGCTGGCAAAGGCTCTGCGCCGGCCGGCGTTCTTCCCTGTTCCGGCGTTTGCCCTGCGGCTAACCCTGGGAGAAATGGCCGACGCGCTGCTGCTATCCAGCCAGCGCGTCACGCCGCAAGTCTTGGAGAAATTGGGATACCGGTTTCTTCACGCTGATTTATCGGCTGCATTGAACGCTGTCCTGCAAAGAAGATGAAGATCAGGAAAAAAGGAGCCTATTTAACGACCGACAAGCCGACTTCCACTTTAATCACTTTGCTGCTTATGGGGTCGGTTGCCATCGTGGTCTCGAGCGTCTGGCCATCACGCAGCTTGAGGTCGAGTTCTGACCGGAAACTGCGCATGATTGGTTCCTGAAAGGATCCCGCGTGTGGATCTGTTTGCTCTGGCGGCCTTTGCACAGGGACGACGGTATAGCCCTCAGCCGACGACCGGTCCAAGGTTAGAGCTAAGACAAAATGGCCTTCCACCGTGCGTGTCGCATGCGCGTCAATGCTTGTCCCCACGTCCAAATAGGTCATGTTTGAATTTCCACCCGTGTACACTGGCACGCGGCTACCTACGCGGAGCTTAGTCATGGAGCTTCTCGAATCGGCCGCGTCGTGAGCATTGATATAAATCGTGTAGGGAAGGCTCTTGATTTTCTTTTCCCCGTCGTATTCGGTGAACACAATCGTGACTCTCACCGGCGTGGTCTGAGCTTCCGCCTTCGGCCTATCCTCCGCCTTTGGTTTGTCCTGTGAACGGCAAACCGCCGAGAGCATGCCGAGCAAGAGAAGTGTTGCTACATGAATCGGACTGAGTTTCATTTTTCCTCCGCGGTGATTCGTTTTTGCTCAACCATTCGCTAATGTGTCTCGCCCGCACCATCCGAAGTTTCGGTTTCAGTGCCTTCGAGTGGCTTGATCTCGATGTCGGAAATCTGCAATGGATCTACAGTTACGAGCCCGTCTTTCTTTTCCGGACGTTGCGCACGCAAAGCAACAGCAAAATCTCTGCGTTCGTTCAGCGTGGCCACAAGGTGCGCTAGTCCTTCGCGCTCATCCGGTGGAACGAGGACTTCTCGATTGCTAGACGCCACCTGAAAATGATTGACCCGAAGGGCACCGATCTGACTACCTGAGGGGGAAATTTTCTCCGGATTTGCGTTTGTTTTCGGCGCTGTTGGCGCCGGGACCATGACCGGGCCTTGTTTGGCTACCTCTTCCGGCGCGGCGTGATGAGGCCGCGCCATTAGAAAAACTGCAAACGCCAGAGCCACGCAGGCAGAAGCAAGAACGAGTGGCTGCATCCAACCGAGCCGCGGAGCAATAGTTTCCTCTAGGCGCGCACGAACGCGAGGAACGAGCGAAGCTGGAACTTCGGCGTTGGCCGCGGCGTGCCGATCGGAATCGATGGCGGAGAACAAGAATTGCTCTTGTGCGAAGGCCTCGCGGCAGGAAGCGCATTCGCCGAAATGCAAGCGGAGTTCTCCTGACGGCGCCGCTCCGCTTGCGGCCGCCTCGATTAGCGCCTCTTTATAGTGTTTGCATGGCATCGCAACTTCTCCGCCAACTTCTTTCGTGCCAAGAAAATCCGCGACTTCACCGTGCCGAGCGGCACGCCGATCATGGCGGCAATTTCCTCGACCGTGTAGCCTTCCATGGCAGAGAGCAAAAGCACCAGGCGGAACTTCTCCGGCAACCCGTCGAGCGCGCGCTCCAGGTGATTTTGAAACTGGTTCGAAGCCACGACATCTTCGGCCGTCAGCGGCGGCGGAAGATGCGCCGGTTGGGACCACAGCGTGTCGCGCTGTTCGCGGCGCTTCCCCGAGCGCAGCTTGTCAAGCGCAAGCCGAAACGAAATTCGAACGAGCCAACCGCGAAAATGGGTCCGGTCGCGGAGACGCTCGAAGCCTTTGTATGCCCTAAGCAAAGCTTCCTGGGCCACGTCTTCGGCATCGGCGGTGTTGCGCAGGACGCTGCGCGCGACACGGTACGCCAGCGGGCCGCATTCGGCGAGGCGCTCTTCGAACTCCCGTTGGGCATCGGCCCGAGCTGCCTCGCGCACCAACTCGCTCCTCACGGTGCTGACTGGTTGGCTCAGAACCAGCTCCTGCATAGATCCCTTCTTAACACTCACACACGCAGCCGCCCGGGCAAGCACGCTCCGGTACACGTCTCCGTACAAACTACCAGACGCCGCGGCGGCGACTTTGGTTCACGCTGATAGATCGTACCGCTTCAGGCAGGCTTCAGACGGTCAAATCCCCAACTGGCCCAGCAGGTCTTCTAGATTGGCTTCGTTGACGACGACTTCGCGGGGCGGCTCCCCCTTGGGGCTGGCCTGGACGGCGCCTTCATCAAAAGCGTGGAAAAGGCGCATTTTGGCCACGGCGTATTCCTCGGAGCTGGAGAGCGAGCGGCCGTTTTGTTCCGCCCAGAGATCGAGCGCGGACTGATACACAAAGATTTTGAACGGAAAGGCGGTTTGGCGGTCAACCGAAACGACATACGTGAACTCGCCCCCAGGGGATCCTCCGCGTTGGCCGCGACTGCCCTCAAAGAAGTAATACTGATACACGAAGCCGTCAGCAGCGGAATAGCTTTTGACGCGGCGGACGGCATCCGGGCGAGCCATGCAGGGATTATTCGCGGGAGAACGAGGGAAGTCAACGCGAGAGGCTGCAGGGAAGGCTGAGTCGAAATGCCGAAATGGAACAGACAATCGGCGTGTGCATGCCAAATCAGAACGAATGTTGTCTCAAGAGAACCGTTCCTTTACCGGTTTCTAGTAGCGCAGCTTGCGCGGAAAAATCTTCGGCTGGGCGACCACCGCCCAATTCACCGGCGCGACGACCTCGCTTTGCCGCAACGCGATGACCGATGCCGGATGGCCGCCGCTACAAGCCCGCGTCGTTCCTGCCGTGGACATTACCTTCACGACGCGGACGAGGCTCGGACCGTAAGCAGTTTCTTCGTAGTGTCCGACCTTCCCGATCGGTTCTTCCCTCCGCCAGAAGTAACTGCCGACTCTGAGGAAACAATGTCTTCCGAACAAATCGGCGCGCGGCTCAACCAGGTGTAAGCCACGTCCCGCCAAACAGCAAACCCGGGCCAAGCGATACCAGAAAAATCGGTTTGCGCTGCCGCGCTTCCACATTTGCCGCGTTTTGCAAAGCCGCATGAAGAGCGGCTCCGCACATCGAAGAGCCAAGATTTCCAGCCGTGCTGCAAATGGGAGGAAAAGTCTCCGGCGAAACGCCGCACTGCTTCGCCAGAAGAGTCAGAAGGCGCGGATTCGGTTGGTGTGTCGCGAATCCTCCCACCGCCTGACGGGCAATGCCGCTGCGCGCTTCTACGGCCGCAATGACCTTCTCCATGCGCGTAATCGCCGCGCGGGAAAGCGCCTCGCCCTCGAACTGCACCTCGAGGCCGCCGCCTTTTTTCCCGGCGACGCGGATGGCCGCAGCGTATTGCCCAGCGCACCCAAACAGAAACTCGCCGAGCTGGTAGCCAAAGCCCCCGAGGGCATTTTCTTCGCGGCGTAACAAGAAGGCGCTCGCGCCGTCGCCGAACAAACCGCCGAATTCGCCCGCAACCCGCTCTGGCGTCAGAGTTCGGCTGTGCACATCCGCGGTAACTACCGCAACCGTTCGAGCCCCGCCCGAAGCAATTAACGATTGTGCCACCGCCAGCGCGTTGAGCAACCCGAGGCAGCCTCCTCCGACGTCCAACGCGCCGCAGTTCTCGCGGGCCAGCAGCCGCGAGTGCAGTTGCGCGGCAAGCGCCGGATAGTCGTGATGCGTTTCGCTGGTGGCAATGACCCAGTCCAGTTCCTGTGGTCCACACACGGCAGTGCGAAGCGCATCGTCCGCCGCCTTCGTGCCCAGGGTTAATTCGTTTTCTTCCTCAGAAGCGTAAGCAAGCGACTCAATTCCTGCGCGTTTGCGAAGCTTCCCGACAGGCATCCCAAACGCCCGGTCCACTTCCTCCGATGGCACCACACGCGAACCTCGCGCCGATGACGAGGCCGCTAGAAACACCGGGACTGTGCCGAGATATTTATTCAATCCCTTTTGAGGATCATTGGCAGCCAAAGGGCCTTTGCTTGACTCCCGCAAGGCAGCCAACACTGAGGCTAAGCTTGCCGGGCGCTCATTGAGGCCGGACGCAAGATCGGAAATGCCGCTTGCCGTTTCCACGGCACGCAAGAAGCTGACCCACGCCATGGAGTCCAGAATTCCCATTTGAATCAAATCCGCCATTTCATCGGGCAGTGGCGCGGAAAGACCAACCTCTTGACGGAAACAAGTTTCAATAATGCGGCGAAAGGAATCTTTTTCCTTCGCTGAAAAGGTCTGGCGCAGGGCCATCAAAACTCCTCGAGCCAATCGGCCTTTGGCAGTGGAAACAGCGTGTCCAGCATGAGCCAGCAAACTTCCCGGTAGGGCCTGGTGAGACCGATCCGGACAAAATGATGTGCACAAGACATGATCTTGCAATGAAACTGAGAATTCAAGAAACGCGCGAGCCGGGCGGCGCGGTTTGCTCCTCGATTCGCAGCGAGGGCGGCGTCCACAAAATCGAGCCAATCGCGGTCGACGACAGGAAGATCCCGCAAGACCTCGCCGGAGGAAAGTACAAGGGTGGCGCGCAGCTCATTTCCGCAAAGCTCCAGTCGAAGATTTTGCGTCTGGCAGCCGCTGATCGAACGCCGGGCCTCGGCCGGGAGAGCATAGGCGCCGCTTCCCTGTTTGTTTTCGCAAATCGAACATTCGAACAAACCGCGCAAGGATTCCGAGCATTCCGCTTTGCGAAGATACCCGGCTACTTCCGCTTCGCGAACCACGGCGCACTTTCGGAAGCCTTTGGTAACAACTCGATCTTCGACGTGTGGAAAGGTACCGGGAAACGGCGTAAGAGCACACTCCAGGATGTCGCCGCGACGATGCGGGAAGTATGTCCAGCTGTGAGCGGAACACGGAATCGGACGAACGGATTGCATCTTCTGATTTTCGCGCTGCAAACCGATCACGCAAAAAGCCGGACCCATGCGGGTGATCTCGGTAATTAGAAGCTTCGTCATCGGGCAGGCGCCGGTTTTTTGCGGCGGCGTCCAGCGCTCCCATTACGCTCCAAAACGAGGTGTCGAACTTCCACTCGGTCGCCGCAGGCTCGCCAATGTGCGGCCAGAAGCTCCGCCACCAGGCGGCGGTGGCACTTTTCCGGACCCGCTTCGGAACATAGCAGCGCCACGTGGGGCGCCCACGAACTGGCATCCACCTTTTCGGGTACGCCGCGCTCTTTCATTATTTCCAGAAAAGCCCGTTCATACGCCGGCCAGTCTTTTGTTTTGCGATAGCCTTTGAGGAGTTCGGGCGGAGGCGCAAGAAGCGGTTCGTGCGCATATTCGATCTTTTCGATCGCGCGCAAAAAAAACGGCAAGTCCGGGTGCTTGGCGAAGCCTGAAAGCTGTCCGCCGCGGTTCTGCCGCACGTCAATCAACTGTTGGACGCCGGCGCTTCGAAGCAGGGCAAAAAACTCCTCCGCCGTTTTGCCTGCGAAGCCGATGGTGCAAAGCAGCCGTTGCATTTCGCTTAAAAATCTTCCATTTGTTCCGGGGAGCCGCGGAAAGCGTATTCCTGCGCCTGTCGGCGGAGCGCGTCTTCCAGCGCGGAACTGCGCTCGCTGGCGAAGAGCGAGTCGCTGGTAAATGCGGTGAGATCATTCAGCGCTAAAAGACGGTCCTCCGCTTCGCGCTGCGATTCAAGAATCCCGCCGCGCCGTATGTGGACCGGCGTGACCTCTCGCGCCAGCAACTCTGGACAAATCATCAGGAAGCGGTGGCAATGCAGGGGATCCTCTTCCGCGCACATCAATGCAATCGTTTGTTTTCGCGAAAGCTCCACAATTCGAACCAATCCCGCGACGAAGTCTTGCGCTTTGCGCCGCAGAAAATAATCCACAAGGCCGTTCGCTTGATAAACTCGCGCGTCGGCCGGCCTTCCGCCCAGGGATTCGCCGAGAAATTCATACGCAAAGCCAGCATCTCGTAAACCTACTTCCAAAGGATCGCGGTTGAACTGCGGAAACCGAAAGCTGACTGGCCGGCTGCGCACATCGCACAGCACCCGAACGCCATGTTCCGCGAGTCTGGAAACAAACTCGTCGAATTCCAGGTTGGAATGGCCGATGGTGAACAGCCTGCATGCCGTTGCTTGCGAAGGAGTCATGGAGGGCTCGCCAGAAAAGCCTATTCTGCCTAAAGCTCCCGGATGCGGCAAGAACAGAAGACCACAGAAGACCTGAATCCCCAGCACGCAGGCTTCTAGCGAATCGCAACTTACAGGAAACGATCTGCTTTCGGTTCTTTTTCGGAGGCTCGATCGCAGATGTCAACAGAGCCAGTTCAAAGTTCGGCCTTTGACAACGCACGCAAACGCAAATTGCCAAGAGTCGAGCAAACGCATCCTTCTACCTACGCGGGCTTGGTCCATCCCGCAATCTGCCGCTGCACCTGTTCACGGAATTCCAAGGGATGATAAATCTTCTCAAACGTTTCGGGAGTTCCGCCCGTGCCGCGCACGATGACCGTGCCATAACCGAGCAATCTCCCCAACGCGGGCTCATCTACGGCAACACTCTCAATCCTTGAAAGCAGAATTTCTACCGTGCGGCGCTCCGCGATGCCCGTCTTCACGATCACCCGTTTGCTGGTGACCGCCATCTCCGTGGCCTTGCGCCTCAACAACCCTGCGAAAAAGAATGACCCTCCGACAAAGAAACACAGCAAGGCAAACAAATAAACCGCCCCCGGAACCGACGGGCCTTTCTTTTTTGTCCCGAGCGAAGCCCAAACGATCGGCATGGCAATCGCCAGCAAGGCAAGAAGCATGGCAATGACCGTGTGGCCCAGCATGACGATCCAGTGCAGCTTGGTTTCGTACTCGACGGCCTCACCCGGAATGAGGTGCTTCTCGACGTAGCTCAAGGACACTCCTACGAAGGGCTGGCGCCGCTTCTCGGACACACCTCGGACACGCGGCTGCGGCGAATTATAACCGGAGAGGTCACCTAATTAGTCCCAGCTAGCTCCTAAGGGTAACTGGTAGCAGTTCGGACAAATGCGTCTTGGCCTCATCAGCGCCGACCGTATTGCTCCCTCGCCGTGACCCCACCATCCCTCCGGAAGGACTAGTCTACGACTAGTGTGTCTGATGGCCCGGAGACGGTCAACTTCGTTGACTTCGAAGGGCCACTCGTCACTCGCTACTGCTTCCAAGAAGTGCTGTAAATCCATAGAGATAGCGAGAGGGAGAAGGCAGACGCAGCCAGCATTGAAAAAATCGCACACCAACCCCCCCCCAACTACCTCCGACTCTCTTCGGGGGAGCGGTGTCTTCGGCAACAGAAAAGGTGACTACTGGTTCTTGATTTCCTTTATTTCCGAACTTGCCTGCTCGATGCTTCCCTTGACGAGTTCAGTTTTCACTTCTGACTTCTGCCCGACAAGCAACCCCACTTCAGTTTCAAACGTCTGGTAACCAGGCAGGGCGACTTTGATGCGGTGCTTTCCCGGGCTGATGAGTAGGGAATGCAGCGCGCCGCCAAACTCGCTAGCGTGGCCCACATAGTTGTTGTCGATAAAAACGGCCGCACGCCCCGGCTCGACCGTTAGTTTCAATTCGGCGGTGACGCCGGGCGGTCGTGCTCCTGGGATCAAGTGCATCGCCACGCGCACGTTCTGAACCTGCCCTGGTTCCACCACCACTTCGCGGATGAAATCCCCGTAGCCCGACTGCCGTACCGTGACCTGATGTTTGCCGGGCAATAGCAGTACTTTCTTGTTGCCCTTGAGCTCCTTGACATAGCCCAGGTAGACGCCATCGACCCAAACACCCGCATCTTTCTCGACGCCAGTGGCGCCACTGAGCTTCAGCTCGCCCATCACTTTACTTTCTTGTGCGGCCAAACGCGGAGCACCCACCAAGAGGTAAGAAAGAGCGAGAAGAACAGCCGCACAAGAAAG
>QHYI01000115.1 GCA_003223245.1 Acidobacteriota bacterium | reverse complement strand
CGACTTGCAGCATGCGTTCGCGTTTCACGATGACCTCCTCTTACGAAAGCTACTCCCGCGCCGGAGCTGATGAGCCGGATGTCGGGATACCCCACATTTGAAGCACATTCTTCGTATATCTCTCCCTGCTCGCGCCGTCAATCGCGGACCAGTCCTATTTGGGGCGGATCACGGGCAAACAGGAAGGAACTGGATCACTTCTTGTTTGCCGACGATCCACTCGGTAGCTGAGAGCGGCGGTCTGTCCGACGAACGATGTTTCTCGCCAATCGGCCGTTCTGCCAGCCAGTGCTGCCGGCCGGTCAACGATGACAATTTGACGGCGTCCTTTTGCAACAGGCATTTGCGATTTCGCTCAGTCACTGTCCGAGCCCGCAAACGGGCCTGTGAATGGTTTGCGGAGTTCGCCCGAAGGTTAAACCGTCACGATCAATTTGCAACTGACATCTGCGACATCCGAACCGCTGATTTCATTGAGCTCCCGTGCCGTTGCGAAACTTACCCTTTGCGAGACGCGCTCGCTGACATTGGTCGGTCTTCGTCATTGTCTTCGTATTGCGCTCAGCTGAGTTCTTGGGCGAGTCCGATGAGAAGCCCTTCAGGCCCGCGGATGTAGCAGAGCCGATACGCGTCTTTATACTGGACTACTTCGCCTACGAGCTGGGCGCCGCGCTTGCGGAGCCTTTCAAGCATCTCGTCGATGTCGTCCACGGCAAACATGACGCGGAGGTAACCTAGAGCGTTCACTGGGGCGTTGCGGTGATCCGCGACGGCAGTCGGCGTGAGGAAGCGGGAGAGTTCGAGCCGGCCGTGGCCGTCCGGCGTGCGCATCATGGCAATCTCGACGCGCTGATCGGCCAGTCCAGTGACACGTCCGGCCCATTCTCCTTCGATCGTGGCCCGCCCTTCGAGTTCGAGGCCCAGCTCGCGAAAGAAATCAATCGTCCCTCCGAGGTCATCGACGACGATTCCTACGTTGTCCATCCGTTTGAGCGCCATCGGTCCAATCTACAAGGTGTCGTCTAGTCTAGCAACGGGCCCCTTTTGCAAGCCGAAGCACGAGCGCGACGTGGAGGCTGAGAGATCGTTCCCGAATAGCTTACTCGGGGCGGATCACGGGCGATTCTGACGTAAGACGATTAGGTAAGGGTTGCTAATCCACCAAGTGGCCGGACCGGGGATTGTGAGTGCTATCGGGATTTTTCACCAATTGACCCTTTTCTTACCAGCTGTGGTCGACTAGCATTGCGACGTTCGTTGGGAGGAACTCCTCTATTATGCATGAGCTCGACCGTCGTTCGATGCTGAAAGTAGTCGCTGCCCTTTCGTTGCGTCCTTATTCTGCCCTTGCGGACGAAAAAGAGAGCACTCTTCACTTCGTCGAAGCAGGTACTGATCGCACAGGGCAGCCGCACAAGGCCGCACGTGCCAACAGCCATTTGGACTTCAAAGTCCTCACCCACGAGACCAATGGCGCTCTGTTCATCATGGAGAACCGCAATATGGTCCGCGGCGGACCACCGCGACACATTCACTACGAGCAGGAGGAATGGTTTTACTTCGTCGAAGGTAGCGACGAAGTGCAGATGGAGGTCGGCGAAACGAAGTTGCGGCTGAAACCTGGCGATTCCGTTTTGGCCCCAAGAAACGTCCCGCACGTGTGGGCTTACCTCGGCCAGCAGCCCGGGCGGATGCTGTTTGCCTTCACCCCGGCGGCGAGGATTGAAAGCTTCTTCGAGGAGACCAGCAAGCCGGACGCTAAGGTAAACGACCCAAGTCGGTTCGAGAGACACGGCATGAAGCTAGTCGGGCCGCCGTTGCTGGGCAGTTAAAGTTGGCGCTTCGGCCTGTTTCGCAGAGCAGTCTCTCCAGGCGATTGCGCTCACAGCCTTTGCAACCAGGTCTGGGCCGGATTCTAGTCGTATGACGGGCAAACCGGAAACTGACCCACTACCCAAAAGGCCACCTTCCGCTCACAACTAGGGGGAAGGCCCGGCCCGACATCCGTTCAGAAAAATACGTTTTCTCACGATCGCCAACACGCCAAGGATGCTGCGTGACCTCAATAAGTCCCGGCCTTATCGATGTTGGCCTGCATTTCCGAGCCGATGTGCTTGGTGTCGGACAGATAAAGTTCAGTGGTTTCCAAGCTCTTGTGGCCAAGCCAAGTCTTGATGTCCATTAGGTTCACACCGTTCCGCAGCCAGCGGGTCGCGCAGGTCTTACGCAACCGGTGGAGGTGGTGTTTCTCGCAGACCGGGCTTGTGGCACAGGTAACCTCCGTGGTCTTCCGCAGATGATATTTCCCCTGCTTGATCGTCGTTTTGCAGTTTCCGCAGTTCAGCCCGGCACGCTTGGCGATGGCCTTGAACTTGCGAAGGAAGTGGCCCTCCGCGTCTCCATCCTTATTCACAAAAACCCAGCGGCGATGGGGAGGATTCTTTTTCCGCTCCTTGAGCAATTCAACCAGTTCGGTGGTCAGCGGAATCCAGCGTTCCTCGTGATCTTCGGGACAAAGTTGACATCTTCTTTGCCGTCACCGGTCACATGGTATTTGCGATGTTTCCCGTCAATGTCGTCCCAGGTGGCGTACTGCACTTCTTGTTCGCGGCAGGCGGTGTGCAAAAAGAATAGGTAACGCACGCGTTCCTCGGCGGTCATGACGCCAAACAGTTTCGGAATCTCGTCGTCGGCGTAGGCTTTGGGCCGCGTGTGCAACGGTTCCGGCAGGCTGACGAGTTGCGCCGCATACTCAACACCAGTTTCCTTCTTGTTGTCCTTCAGCATCGAGAAGATGACGCCCATCCGGGTCTCGATGGTTTTGGCGGCGTACTGTTCGGTCTGTAGCCTTTGCACGTAGGTGTCGAGCGCATCGGAGGTCGCCAGGTCCTTGATGAACCGCACGCCACGCGGAAGATTAGCAAGTAGGTGCGTTAGCGCGAGATTGTATTGCTTAACCGTCTTTGGCCGGTCATTGCGGTGGAGCTTGAGGAATCTTTCTACCGCGACTTTGATCGGTGTGCGGCCTGCGTTCGTCTGATCCTGGTATTCAGCGACGGTGAGTCCTTGGGCAGCGGCTTGGGTAGCCAGGGCCACGCCATCAGCGTTTTCCTGGGCTTGCTGCGGAGTATCGAAGGGTTGACTCCAGCACCGCTTGCCTTGTGCGTCTGTGAAGCGAATATGGAACTTCGCGCCCTTCGGCGGGCGGCCTTTCCCAACCCTTTGATACTCCCATCCCTGGGGCCTTTGAACCTTGCGTAGACGCTGGCCATGCTGGACACCATCCCAAATAAATGATGAAAACCGGTAGCACGGAGGTAGCAAGGTGTCAATATTGACGTAAAACAAAGGGGAAGAGTCGTATGGCGGAGAGGGTGGGATTCGAACCCACGGTAGGGGTTAGCCTACACACGCTTTCCAAGCGTGCGCCTTAAACCACTCGGCCACCTCTCCGGTGATGGGAGCAACTATACCAATCTAACAGAAACCGCACATCTGCGCATGACTGCAGCAGCGGCTTGGGCAGGTTGCTTGGCTCTGCTAAACTGCTATCAAGCAGTTCCGGGATCGTCTAATCGGTAGGACATCAGCCTTTGGAGCTGAGTATCCTGGTTCGAGTCCAGGTCCCGGAACCACATACTTTCTTCGCTCAATTCCCTGCCCCACCAAACCTTTGACTCAAAGGCTTTGCGACTTACATCTCGCGGTAGTTCAGCAAAAAAATTCCAATCAGAGAAATGCATACCGGCCAGAGGCGCGCCAACCAAACACGCCTGTGATTCTCTTCCGGCAGGCGGAGCTCCAGCCAGCGCGACCAGCCGGCCATCACCGCAAGAATCGCCAGCGGGATATGACTCAGTTCGGCGAGCACTTCTTCCTTGATGTTGCCAAGGCTGTGGGAGTGCGTGAGCAGGAGCGCGCCAGAAACCGCGATCAGCACCGGAAATGCCAGCCGGATGTTGGGAGACGCTGCGCGGCCGGTCTGAACACGCCACTCGAATACGGCGAGCGCGATGACAAGCGCAGCAAAGATGCGATGCAGCAAAACTTCGGGATCCGCAAAAGTCACCCAAAAGCCGTTGGGGCCGAGCGGCCAGACCTCCGGGTCACTTCGCAAGAAAAGAAATGCGGACAGGCCCAGAAACAGCAGCGGCCAATTGCGCGCCAAAGAGATTTTCCCGACTTGCGCAAGGAGAGCAAAAAGACCGATGAAGAGAACAATGAGGCCCGCCCAATGATGGTTGTATTCCGACCAGGCCTTTTCGGCCGGAGTGTTTGGGCGCGTACCAGATTGGCCGGGAACGTAGGACTCTGAGGAAAGCGAGCTCATCTCGAAAGCCTTCCTCTGCGCGGCGTAGACATCCTCGGGCAAATCCTTCATGGCTGGACTGGAAAGCCGCGGTGATCGGGGTGTCATGCGCGCATAAATCTCCGGCGCAGAAACGCGGTCTTGAACAAGATCAACAGCGGGGGGAAGCGAGGTCAGCGAAGCCGCCGAGAGAATTACGGTAATCCCGATGCCGATTTCCGCTTCGCCAAAGCGTCTGAGGCTTCCGAGGATAGAACTGGTTCCGCCCCAGCGAACGAGCTGAAAATTCAGCGCACCCAGAGACAACAGCAGCGCGAAGAGAATCGCTTTCGTGGCTACCATCGCGCCATAGGAAGTGCCGTAGATCGCGCTGACTGAGCCAACATAGGCAAAACTCAAGATCACACCGCCAGAAGCCAGCACCGCTACGCTGACTAATGCAAGCTGAGAAAACCTCACACTCAGGCGCCGGACGAATTCGGGCGCGGATGCGCACCGGATGGCCATCAACAAAAACGGCAAACCGCCAAGCCAGGCAGCCGTGGCAAGTTGATGCAGTGCGGTCACAAGAGCTAAAGGAAAGCGATACTCGAGACGCGCCATAGCATGGCTGGTCAGAACCGACGAGGCGATGATTGCAGCAGCAGGAAGCAGCAGAGCACGCTCCGAGCCGTTTTGCCCAAAACCTGACAAGATGCCAATTGTAAGCGAGCCAGCAATGCCGAGCGCTCCGGCAAATACAAAGTTCGCGCCGATTACATCGGCGAGGCCGATTTCGGCGGATTGCATCAAGATGAGAGCGGTGGCCAGGAGATAGAAACTTTGTGCGACCACCAGGGCGAGCGCGAACCGGCGTGTCCACCGCAAGCAGGAGATCTTTGTGTCACCGGCTTCGCTTGCTGCGCTACGGAGGACAAGAACCAGAAATAGGATGCCACCCACTGTGAGCGTCTGAAACGTCAACGTGGCGCCACGGAGCAGAACGGAAAGGAAGCCAAACATTTGGAGCAGTCGAGCCACTGGGCAGCGTCAGCGTTTGACGACGGTGAAAGGAATTTCGCCGCGCGAGATGTGGCCGTCAGAAGCAAGCACCTGCCAGCGCAAACGGTAAACGCCAGGGTGCAAACCTTTGGCCTCCGCCGAAATGCTGTTGGGCGGATCTTGTTTGTCAAGCTCAAGCGTTTGCGAAGAACCATCAGGCTGGAGAAGCGTCAGACGCGAGCGCGCAGCATCGATGCGAACATTGAAACGCAGCTTCAGAGGAACATCAGGGCCAGTGACGGAACTCTTCAACGGCGGGCTGGATTCCACAAGGACTGCATGCGCGAACCCTGAAGTCGCACCCAAGAAAAACACCATCAGGAAGAAAAACAGCGATGCTGTTCGAACCCGACGACCTGGGGACATGATTATCCTCTTCGTTGATAACGAAAAGAAGCTCGTAAATGATGCGGACTTAACTGCGAAAGGAATTATACAGGAGTTAACCCAGAATGCCATCCCTGCTGCACGCAATTCGCGACGGCTTTGCTGCCAGCAGCAAGCTTGCTGGCGGCTTCCTTGCAAGCAAGTTGCTGCTCAACCGTGGGCTTGCGATTCGTTCCTCGCAAGAACAAATTCCACCTCTTTGCTTGCTGGAAGTGGTAACGCTGGGCCAAACTCTCAGAAGCATCTCCAACTAGCGTTGGTCTTTAACTCATGGCCGAGGAGGCTTGCATGCGTCTAGCTCTGCGCATCTTCTCGTTGTTGCTGCTGCCTTCCCTTCTCCAAGCACAACAGAAGATGGTGCCAGCCACGCCTCCTGTCTCGGCGACGCGCGAAAACTCCGAGGTCCCCGCAACAACAAGGTCGCAACATCGCCCCAAAATCGGCGTGGCTTTAGAAGGCGGCGGTGCCATGGGCCTTGCGCACATTGGCGTGCTGAAATGGTTCGAGGAACACCACATTCCCGTGGATTACGTCGCGGGCACCAGCATGGGCGGACTCGTAGGCGGCTTCTTCGCTACAGGAATGACGCCGGAAGAAATGCAAAAGCTGATCGGAGGTCTCGATTGGCGGAAAATCCTCGGCGACCGCACGCCGTACCAGGATCTCTCCTACCGCCGCAAAGAAGATCAGCGCGCTTATCCCAACTCGCTGATTTTTGGCTTGCGCCGCGGTTTGTCAGCACCCGCGGGTCTGATCGCAGGCCATCAAATCGGCTTGCTGATTGATCGCGTCACGCTTCCCTACTCCGGAATTTCCTCGTTTGACGACATGCCCGTGCCGTTTCGCTGCGTGGCTGTCGATCTAGTCAGCGGCCGATCACACGTCTTCCAAGACGGCCCGCTGGCCATCGCCTTGCGCTCCACGATGTCCATCCCAGGGGCTTTTTCGCCCGTACGTGAAGGAAAGGCCGTTTACGTCGATGGCGGGCTGTTAGACAACCTGCCGACCGACGTCGTCCGCAAAATGGGCGCAGAGATCGTGATTGCCGTGCACCTTGAGCCGGCGCCCGTTCAAGCCGATGCCATTCGGTCCGTCTTCAGTGTCCTCAATCATTCGGTAAGCGCGATGGTCAGGGCCAATGAGGTACGCAGCTTGGAGCTGGCAGATTCCCTCATTTCTGTCCCCCTTGGTGAATTCACCACGGTGGATTATGCGAAGAGTAAGCCCATCATGGAGCGCGGCTACGAAGCGGCTAAGGTAAAGGCGCCCATGCTCGAGGCGTTTGCATTAAACGATGCGGATTGGGACGCTTATCTCCAGGCCCGAAAGGCGCGGGAACGCACCGGACTGCCCGTGCCGCAGTTCGTCAAGGTGGAAGGAACCAGTGAGCGCGAGGCCATCGATGTCGCCCGTTACTTGAAAAACTTCCCCGGCAAACCGGTGGACCCGCAGAAGCTCGATGCCACGCTGACGCGCCTCACCGGCGTTGGCCGATTCGACTCGGCGGGCTACTGGCTCACCGAACAAGACGGAAAGTCCGGGCTGCTGGTGCGCGTGGTCGAAAAAAACGACGCGCCGCCCATGTTCCAAACCGCATTTGAAGTGGATGGCTCGCAAGCCGGCAACGTGGACTTCACCACCGGAACACGCTTCACGTTTATGGATGTGGCCGGTTATCGCTCCGAGTGGCGCAGCGATCTCCTGCTGGGCAATACCTACGGCATTCATACCGAACTGTATCGTCCCTTTAGGGCGGAGAGCCGCTGGTTTTTCGCGCCGCGCGCCGACGCCAGCGACACCGCCTTTCAGATTTACGCCAAGAATGACCCGCTCGCCGACTACCGCATCTACCGCATTAACATCGGCAGCGATCTAGGATACACCTTCGGACGCTTCAGTGAATTGCGCGTTGGCTACGAAGTTGGTTCGCTGAACACAAAGCTGCGCCTGGGGACGCCCGAAATTCCTGCGGTCCAAGGGCGCGTGGGACAAACCCGTCTGCATTACCTGTTCGACCATACCGACGATCCGGTGATCCCGCGGCGCGGATTCACCGCGGAATCGAATTTCCGGTGGTTCGACCAAAGCCCCGGCGCCACCAGCAGCTTTCCTTCCATGGACCTCAAGCTCGGATATTTCCAGCCGATGACGCGGCCCACCTCCCTCTTTGCGGAAGGCGAAGGCGGCTCGACGTTTGGCACGAAGAGTACAGGAATCCCGCAATTTTTCCTGGGAGGGCCTTTACGCCTCAGCGCTTACGGCAACAACGAATTTCAAGGCAACCAGTATTATTTGTTCCGCGCGGGCTTTGTACACGATTTGCTCACGCTCCCGCCGTTTGTCGGCAAGAACGTGTACGCCGTTGCTTCCTACGAGATCGGCAAGATGTATGGCGTGACCGCCGACAGCAACCTGCCCAACGACGTGGCTGCGGGCTTCCTGGCGGAAACCGCCGTGGGCCCATTCTTCATCGGTGGCAGCGTGGGCGACTCCGGCCACCGCAAATGGTTCTTCCAGCTCGGCCGCGTGTTCTAGCGCCACTGCGGTCTAAGGTATGCCTGCGCACATTCACTCGCGCATTATCCCTGTCGCCTGACCGTTAGTTCCAAGAGTTTCTTGGCTGGCTGTGAGTCGATGGTGATCTCGGCAAGCTCCGTCCACTCGCCTTTCTCGTTAATCCGCAGCACGGAAGTGGTTCGGATCGTACCCAGCGCGAAGCCCCAGGTAAGACTCCTGCCATCCTCCGAGAGCTTGACATTCGTCTCCAGAAAGCGGCCGTCATTGAACGCTCGCATGTGATAAGTGTCCGCCTCGTCGTCGAAGGAGATGATCCCGAGAGCTTGCAGAACGGGCTTATTGTCGGTCTTGCTTCGCCCGATCCCTTCGATTTCCAGGATCAGCCCATCCAGCTTGAATTGAGCTTCCTCCGTTTGCATCAAAACGAGCGGTTCGCCCGGCTCGCGCAGCAAGCGAGCCTCTCCCTCCCATTTGCCGACAAACAAAGCAAGCTTCTTCATTGCTGCCCGCCGTGCATCCAGGTCCGGCATTCGAGGTAGTTGGGCCATCGCTGTAACTCCGGAATGCTGTTGATTTTTACTTGTTCTTCGCGCGGGTCGGCGGTTCATCACCGGTCCGGGGCTTCTTGCCGCCACGACGTCTCATGATTTTGTCAAAAGCCTGGAAGTCCGCGCGGCCTCTGCGGCCGCCCACTGCCCTAAGCCCTCCAACCAAAAGTTCAAAAAAGTAAGCGCCATTGCTACTCTCGGAACCTCTTGACATTCGCTTTTTATTCGCCTATGGTTAGGACGGTAGAGGAAACGGGAAACGGGTGGTGCGCCGCCTCCATTGCCGCCTAGGCTCTCCCGAGACGGCCACCGCCCGATGAAAATCCGCCTCCCTTTCAGGAGCCGCCATGAGGGTCTGTGTCGAAAGCCAAAGCGTAGCCCTTGCTAACCCCGCCATCGCAACCACGCTTGAGGGCGTTGCGCCTGCAAAAGAAACCAGCCTCGGGCCTTCCTTCGATCCGCAAGGCGGGTCTCAGGACGAGGAAGGCCCGAGCTACAGCGATCCGGGACAGGAGGTTGTAGCGCAGGGCGAGTTCGCGAGCCCTGCGGCTTTGCCTGCCGAAGAGACAAGCCGCGTGGCAGGCGATAGCCCTGCGGGTTCTTCTGATACGGCCTTACCACAAGCGCCGCAGCCCGAGCCGGTCGCTGAGAAAAATCCTTGGTCCGCTTGGGCCTGGCTTGGCCTTTGCAAAGCTCCGGCGCCCAAAATCCCCAACATCGTCCACGTGGACGTAGACGCGTTTTTCGCCTCTGTCGAGCAGGTGCTGGACCACCGTCTGCGCGGCAAGCCCGTTCTCGTGGGGCGCGGCTGCGTAGCTTCCGCGAGCTACGAGGCGAAAGCCCTTGGCGTGAAAACCGCAATGGGCTTCCGCGAAGCGCTGCGCCTCTGCCCCAAAGCCATCGTCGTCCCCGGCCAGTACGAGCGCTACGCCGACTTTGCCGAGCGTGTGCGCCGCATCCTCGAAACGTACACGCCTGCGGTCGAAACCGCCGCGCTGGATGACTTTTACCTCGATTTCGCTGGCACCGAACGCCTGTATCCGGATTATCGCGGGACGCTGGTGCGCTTGCAGATGGAAGTTTTCAAGGAAACCGGGCTGAGCGTTTCGATTGGTGCGGCGCGCACGAAAGTGGTGGCCTCGATCGCCTCGCGGGTTGAGCGACCACGCGGCTTCCGCATGGTCGCTCCCGGTGACGAAGAAGCTTTCTTGACGCCGCTACCGGTGGAAAAGCTCCACGGCATCGGCCACGTCCACGCGGCTGCGCTCGCCGAGCGCGGCATCGCCACCATCGGCCAACTGCTCCGGGTCCCGAAGGCCGCTCTGCAAGCGGCCTTCGGCGAAGCCGTCGGCCAGCAAATCTGGGAGCGCGCCCGCGGCCTCGATGGCCGCGAAGTGCTGCTCCCCTCCACGCCGAAGTCCGTCTCCCGCGAAACCACCATCGAGGGCGGCACCATCGACACCGAATTTCTCAGCGGCCTGATCGAGTATCTCAGCGAGCGCATCGGCTCGACCCTGCGCGAATACGGCAAGCAGGCGCACACCCTCGGCCTGCGCCTCCGTTACGTCGACCATTTTTCGGCGCACGAGGCGGTGCGCCTCACCAAGCCAACCAACGACGAGCGCGAATTGCTTGCCGCCGCCAAGGAATTGTTTGGCAAATTGTTTACGCGCCGCGTGGCCGTGCGGCTCGCAGGCGTCAGCGTAACCAATCTCGAAGCCGATCGCCGGCAAAATGAATTGTTCGATACCCGCGCCAATCGCCGCTGGTACCTGAACCGCGAAATGGACCGCGTCCGCGGCCGCTTCGGCTGGAACGCCGTGTTTTACGGCAAAGGCCTCGCCCTGCGCGAGCATTACGCCACCAAGCCCAACGGCCTGGTGCTGTCCACGCCGTGCCTGTCACGCTAGAAAAACGTTCCTCGGCAGGAAGTTATATCTATACGAAATATATGCAGCGCGTTATGCGATGGATGCCACTGTTTGCTACGCCGCAACGATGCCATCGTGAGAGCGCGAAAGGTTGAAATGAAAGAGGCTCGAGAAATCGAGCCGGTCATCGGCATCGGCAAGCCCTTGCCGGTTGTAGCCTGACAGCGGCAGATTCGCTTCTTCCCGTCTCCCCTACCGTAGAAGCACAGTTCTCGGGGCTCCCAATGTTTGTCCATTTGCATTGTCACAGTCATTATTCGTTCCTGCGGGGCGTGGCGTCGCCCGACGAGATCATTGCAGCGGCGGTCGAACAGAACATGTCCGCCGTGGCGCTGACGGATACGAACGGCATGTATGCGGCGGTGCCGTTTTATACGAAAGCGAAGCACGCAGGCCTCAAGCCGATTGTCGGCGTGACGCTGGACGTGAAATGTCGCATTTCGAGTGAGGAATTTCGAAATTCGCCAAGTGTGCCGATCACGCTGCTGGCCATGGACACGGATGGCTACAGCAATCTCTGCCAACTTACTACGCTGCGGCAGTTGGGTACGACGAAGCTGGCCTCCCTGGCTGTCCCTGCCAACGCAGGCAAGCGGCATGCGACTCCCGGCGCGTTCACGCAAAACGCTGCTGCCGCCGAAACGGACGGCCGCCCGGCGGCCTTAGAGGAATTGGCCAAGCACAGCCGCGGTATAATTGCATTGTGTCCGTTACCAGCGCGAGTACACGATGATGGCAACCGTACGGGCACGATACGTCGTGCCCCTCACCAGTCACCTGTGGCGATTTACTTCTCACAGCTCAAGCAAATCTTCGCCGACCGTCTCTACATCGAAGTGCAGCACCTCTCCGCCAGCGACGGCCGCACCATCCGCGAAGCCGAGCGCCTCGGCCGCGCACTCGGCATTCCTCTCGTCGTAACCAACAACGTGCACTTCCTCCGGCTCGAGGAACACCTCCACCATCGCGCGGTGAACGCCATTCGCACTGGCGGATTGTTGACCACCATCGTTCCGCCCGAAATCACCTCCGCTGAAGCGTGGTTCAAACCGGTCGCGGAAATGCAAAAATGTTTTCCCGATCATCCGGAATGGCTCGAAGCAACGATCGAAATCGCCGACGGCTGCAACCTGCAACTCGAACTCGGCAAACTCATTCTCCCGGAATGCTCCGTTCCCGATGGCGAATCTGCATTTTCCTATTTGTGGAAGCTGAGCTTCGACGGCGCGCGCAAACGCTACAAGCCGCTGCGCCCGGAAGTGCTCTCGCGGCTCACGCACGAACTCGAAGTCATCGAACACTGGAAGCTCGCTCCGTATTTCCTCCTCGTGTCGGAAATCGTCCAGGAAGCCCGCCGCCGCGGCATTCCCGCGATTGCGCGCGGCTCCGCCGCCAGTTCCATGGTCACTTATTGCCTCGGCATTTCCCGCGTCTGCCCACTGCGCTGGGGGCTCTATTTCGAGCGCTTCCTGAACGAACGGCGCGGCGATTGCCCCGACATCGACATCGATATCTGCGGCGCGCGCCGCGATGAACTGCTCGACTACGTCTACGAGCATTGGGGTGCCGAACACGTCGCCATGATTGGAAGTTTTATCACCATGCACGCGCGTCTGGCCGTGCGCGAAGTGGCCAAAGTTTTCGGCGTGCCTCCGGGTGAAGTCGACCGCTTCACCAAACGCCTGCCGCACCGCCCCGTGCGCGAAATTTTGCAGGCCATCCGCCAACTGCCGGAATGCCGCGATCTTCCCATTGATGAGGAGCCCTGGAAGACCATCCTGCAAGTGGCGCGGCGTCTACGAAGTCGTGCTCTTCCCTGACGTTTACGACCGATACGGTGCCCTGGTCTTCGAGACGCGCACGATGCGCGTCACCGGGCGTGTCGAGCCGGATGGCCAAATCAACGGCGAGAAGCTCGAAGCGTTGCGCAAATAACGGAAATGAAGGTGTATTTCATGATTCGTACAAGAACGCCAACCACGCCGCCCGCCGCGGAACCCGAAACCGGCCCCTCCGGAAGCGGCGAAGAACGGCTCGGGCGCAACCGCAGCAGCAAGCGCCGGCTTGGGAACGCCTCAATCCGCTCAGCCGCAAGCAAATCCGCGTGGTTGCCGAAGCGCTGGCGCTCCAGCAAACTCACGCACAACTCCCGGAACCGCTCCGCGCGCGCCTGAGCGCTGCCCTCCAGGAACTCGACCGCCTCGTCAACCGCCTTCGCGCGCTGCTGGTAGAGGTAACGCGCCGGACACCACCCGGCGCATAAAAATTGCCGCCCCCATTTGGCGGCGGGATACTTTTTCTATGCGTGTCCCCTCGAAGCGCGGCCTCTTTTTCTCTGCTGCAGCAATTCTGGCGCTCTCAGCGCTGCCCTATTCTGCGCGCGCCGATGAAATCCGCCTGAAAGACGGCAAAAAGCTCTACGGCGTGATCGTGTCTTACGAAGAGAACATGTTCAAAGTCAAAACCGACTACGGATACGTGCTCGTCGAGAAAGACAAAATCGCCTCAATTGTCCCGACGGCGCCCGCGGCAAAATCCGAGCTGGAATCCGCAGCGAAAAAAGAAACTCCGCCACATCCCTCAAAACCGGCCAACAAAGCACAACCAAAAACCGAACCTGCCGTCGCAACGGCCGCGAATACTGCTGCTAGCGTAGCGCCTGCAAACGCGACCATAAAAACGGCCGCCGCGGCACCAGTGGCGAAACCCGAGAAAACCCAGCCGAAGACCGTGAGTGCCGCTGTGAAGTCCGAGTCCCCCGCGAACACCTCGGCCTCGGCGCCAACAACGGCACATTCGCCCGCCGCAACGGCTCCTCCGGCTCTGGCGACAGCTGCTCCCGCTCCTCCAAAAGCGCCCGAAGTTCCCGTGAATCGCGAGGAAACCACCGGCAATCTCTACACGAATTACACACACGGCTTTCGCATGTATAAGCCGCCAAGCTGGAATCTCATCGAAGAAGCGCGCAACGCTCTGCCCAATGCTATCGTCGCTATGGGCACGAGCGACGAATCCACGCTGATGGTCGTGGGCGAGGAAAAAACCAAGCAATCGTTGGATGTGGCCGCCGCGGCGGTCGAAAAGCGCCTGAACGACGTCTACGCCAACTATCAGCGCGTGTCGCAAAAGAAAACAGTCGTTGGAGGAATGCCCGCGATTGACTATCAATACCGCGGCAAGGCCGACGACCATGACTGGTCAGGAAGGCTTGTAGTGATCGCGCGCGGCAAAGACGTGCTCACCGTGCTGGCTATGACCTACGCGAACAGTGACCTAATCCAAATCCAGGAAAACGTGATCGCCCGCTCCATCGCCAGCCTCGACTTCAGCGTGCAATGAGCGCAGTCCCAAGACTACTCAGCCCTGACGAATCTAGTTAAGAATAGTCATGCCTGGCTATCCCAAATGAGGCTACTTTCTCAGGTCTCTCAGCTCGGGGAAATTCTATGCCCTGCCCAGAAGCGGCGGCGATTCGGGGAACCTAACTTGCCGCCGCCATGCTCGGTTCAGAAGGTTTGCGCATTTCGCGGATCATTCCAATCAACACCTGCGCCGCCCGCGGCAGGCTGCGATCGCGCCGGTAAATCAAGCCGAGTTCGCGCCAAAGGTCTAAGCCTTCGACATTCAGCAGCTTCACTTCCCCGGCCTTCACGTAGTCTTTCGCGAAGCTCTCGCTGATGAACGAAACTCCGGCGTCCGCCACCACGAAGCGTTTGATCATACCGACGCTTGGCAATTCCATTGCCACGTGAATCCGCGACCGGTACGGCCGGAACAGCTTGTCCAGCACTTGACGCGTATAACCCGTGCGCGGAAAAATCAACGGCTGGCCCGCCACTTCCTCGAGCGTAATCCGCGAGCGATGCGCCAGCGGGTTCCGCGTGCTGACCATAAACCGCAGCCGGTCCTTGTAAATGCTGTGCACTCTCAGGTTGGGCGATTTCACCGGCAGGGTCACGATGCCCACGTCGACCGACCCATCCTCTACGCGCTCCAAAATTTTGTGGCTGAAATTCCGGTAAATGCTGATGTGCACGCGGGGATACTTCTGCTGAAACTCCGCGAAAATATCTGGCAACAAATACAAGCACGTGGCTTCGTTTGCGCCAAAAACCACCGGGCCTTGCACCACGTCACCCCGGTCCGCAACGAGCTGAATGGATTCATCCCGCAGACGCAGCAACTTTTCTGCGTATTCAAAAAGCACTTCTCCGGCCGGCGTCAACTCCACGGACTTTGCGGAGCGGTCGAGCAGCTTGGCTTTATACGCCTGCTCCAGTTGGCGGATTTGTGCGCTCACCGCGGATTGCGAACGGAACACTTTTTGCCCGGCGCGCGAAAAACTCTTCAGCTTGGCGACGTACACGAAGGTCGTGAGTTGGTCGAAGTCCATAGTATGTATGCCAGATAAGATTATAAGGGAACCTTCTTTTCCGGCCGTAAGTATTATCCTCCCTTTCAGGCTGGTATGGCTGTTTGTGAAATTTCCCCGGCCAGCGGCGCCGGGAAGATCTGCTGGCGCCACTGAAACTGGGCGAGAACCGGTTTCCAGGTTGCTTCCACGGAACCCTGAAAATGCACGGGCTGTACGCGCAGCAACGGCAGCGTGCCGCGGCGCGCGAGAAGACGCGAGGCACGCGGGCTGCGCGTATGATGAACATGCTCTTCTAGGGCTTGCCGCAGCCACTGCTCTTCGTGCGGCTCGATATTCGCGAGAGACACAAAATCGCGGTGCAGCTTGTCATCCGCTTCCCCGCGCAAAACATAAGCCAATCCGCCGGTCATGCCCGAACCGAAATTCAGCCCCAGCGGCCCAAGGATGATCGCCACGCCTCCGGTCATATACTCGCATCCGTGTTGGCCGACTCCCTCCACCAGGGCGAGCGCCCCGCTGTTGCGAACGGCGAACCGCTCCCCCGCTCGGCCCGCAATGAACAGTTGGCCTGAAGTCGCGCCGTAAAGCACCGTGTTTCCGGCAAGAACATCGCCGCGCCGCGAAGCCGCCTGTCCGGCGGTGACAACGATAGTTCCGCCGGACAAGCCCTTTCCGACATAATCGTTGGCCTCGCCGTGGAGCTTGACCGTCACTCCCTCAGAGAGAAACGCGCCAAAGCTTTGTCCCGCGCTGCCGCGGAATTCCTGGCGGATGGCCGCATCGCCCACCCGGCCGTTTTTCTTCCGCCGCATCAATTCCCCGCTCAAGCCTGCGCCCACGCTGCGGTCCGAGTTCTGAATCGCCCGCGGCACGCTCTGCATTGCCAGCGTGGCATCGAAATGAATTGAATCTTCCAGCGCCGTCACGTGCAAGCCAGGCTCTTGCTGCGGATCCACGCGATTGGACGGCGAGATCGGGACCACGAGGAAGGGATCCATCCCCGACCGCGCTTCGAGCCGGTCGTACCAACCGGTAAGCTCTCGCAGCGAGCGCACGCCGAGCTGCGCCAAGCGGTGGCGCACTTCCTCCGCCAGCGCGCGAAAGTACGAAATCACCATTTCCGGCTTGCCCTGGAACCGCGCGCGCAGCGTTTCATCTTGCGTCGCCACGCCCACCGGGCAGGTATTCAAGTGACACTGCCGCGCCATCACGCAGCCAATTGCCAGCAGCGAGGCCGTGCCAAAGCCAAATTCATCCGCGCCCAAAATCGCCGCGAGCACAATGTCCCGCGCAAATTTCAGGCCTCCGTCCACGCGGAGAGAGAGGCGCGAACGGAGGCCCGCGCGAACCAGTGTGTCATGGGCTTCGCGCAATCCAATTTCCCAGGGAAGCCCTGTGTTCTTGATGGAAGTCAGCGGAGACGATCCCGTCCCGCCGTTGTGCCCGCTTATGGTAATGACATCCGCGCCAGCTTTTGCGACGCCGGCAGCTATGATGCCCACGCCAGAACCAGAAACCAATTTCACGCCAATGCGCGCTCGCGGATTCACCGCCCGCAAGTCGTGAATCAACTGCGCCAGGTCCTCGATGCTGTAAATATCGTGATGTGGCGGCGGCGAAATCAGCGGCGTCCCCGGCGTCGCGTGCCGGATGCGCGCAATGTATTCGCTGACTTTCTTCGCCGGCAGCTGCCCGCCCTCACCCGGCTTCGATCCCTGCGCCATCTTGATTTCCAGCTCTTCCGCATGCACCAGGTAATCGGTCGTGACACCGAATCGCGCCGAGGCCACTTGCTTGATCTTGTTCGCAGCGGCGGGTTCATGGCGGAATATGTCGGGATCTTCCCCGCCTTCACCAGTATTGCTACGCCCGCCTAGCTCGTTCATCGCCAGCGCCAGCGTGCGGTGCGCTTCCGGACTCAGCGATCCCAAAGACATCGCTTGCGTGCTGAAACGCTTGACGATGGCCTCCACCGGCTCGACTTCTTCAAGCGGAATGGGCGTTTCCGCAACCGTATCCAGCAAGTCGCGCAGAAAAATCGTGCCTTGCTTCTCCGCCAGCTCCTCGAACACCGAATATTGTTTCGCGCTCGGCTCTTTTACAAACGCATGAAGCCTGCGCACCACCTCCGGCGAGGTTGCGTGCAGTTCCGCGCCCTTGCGGAAGCGGTACAGCCCCGCGTCCGGCAGCTCTTGGGTTTCGGCCGAGAACGCCGCTTTGTGCATCTTCAAATAATCGCCAAGCAGGTCGTCCAGCGATTTCTGCCCCGGATAATCAGACGCATCCTCGAACAGTTGCTCGCAGAGGTCCTGCGAAAGACCTACGATCTCAAACAGATGGCTATTGCGGTAACTCGCCAGCGTCGAAACTCCCATACGCGCCAGGACTTTCCGCAACCCTGCCCGCATAGCGGCGCGCGCCTTCTCGGCTCCGCCCAGCTCGAACGATTCCGCAAACTCATCCGCAAGGTAAGGCACCACCGCGCTCGCTCCGGCAGCTAAAAGCAATGCGACATGGTGCGTGTCAAATACTTGCGCCGACTCCACAATCAGCGGCACATCCCAAAGCCCTTCTCGCACCAACGCCTTCCACACTGCCGCCGTCGCTAGCAGCGCCGGAAGCGGCGCGCGTTCCGCCGAAATCCCGCGATCCGAGAGGAGGAGGAGTCCCGGGGGATCGCTGCTGCTCAGAGGGGTAGTGGACAGCTGAGCAAAACTGCAGCGCGCTCCCGGAACTCCCGCAGCAGAAGGGAACGTAAAGTCGATGCGACGCACGGAGCCAAAAATTTCACCTAATTGCGACAACTGCTCGGGCGTCAGCAGGGGACTCGGCAGCGTCGCTCCATTTTTCAAATGCACTTCGAGCGACATCACGTGCGTCTCGCGCAGCGGATCGATCGGAGGATTGGTTACCTGGGCGAACCGCTGTTTGCAGTAGTCCCACAAAGTTCTAGGCAGCGCTGAGAGGAAAGCCGGCGGCGCATCGTCGCCCATACTCCAGTTGGCTTCTTTGCCGCTGAGCAGCGGCGAAAAAAGTATTTTCAATTGGTCCTCGGTCCAGCCCGCCGCGCCGGCAACACGTTTAGCCTCGCTGGCCGGTGCCGGCCGTGAACCAAAAACTTCCGCAATCTGCCGCTGCGGCACTGCATTGCGTGCCTGCCGCGCTGCCATCCTCTTGAGGACGTCGCGCCACCGCAAAAATTGCCCGGAAACCGGATTAGCAAGGATCATTTCTCCGGGTCCAAGCCGTTGCCGCTCGGCAATTCGCGATTCCTCCAAATCCACAAGGCCGGTCTCCGATCCAGCAATCAGCAAGCCATCGTGCGTCGACGTGTAGCGCATTGGCCGCAGCCCGTTGCGGTCCAGTTTTGCTCCCACCCACTGGCCATCGGAAAACACCATCGCCGCAGGCCCATCCCAGGGCTCCGTGTGCTGCGACAAAGCGTTCAAGGCGCATCGGACATCGCGCGAGAGCTGCGGATCTTTCTCGTATGCCGGCAGCATCATCGCGAGCAGCGCTTCTTCCGAAGAAAGTCCGTCGAGCAGCCGCAACTCGAAACCGTTGTCGAAACTCGCCGAGTCGCTGACGTTGTCCTCCAGAATCGAGAACCACGGCCCGACCTTCAACCGCTCTTGGATCTGTCGTTCCTTGGCCCGCAGCCATCGCCGGTTCGAGACGATGGTGTTGATTTCGCCGTTGTGTGCGACATAACGGAAAGGTTGCGCAAGACTCCAGGAAGGCTGCGTGTTTGTCGAATAACGTTGGTGAAAAACGGCAAAGGTCACCTCAAAGGAAGGATCGCGCAAATCTTCGTAAAACTGCGGAAACTGCCAGGGCGTAAGCAATCCCTTGTAAACGATGGTTTGCGAAGAGAGCGAACAGAGGTAACAGTGCGGCGGCATGAGCGATTCCGCGCGCTTCCGCAAAAGCATCAAACGCTTCTCGAAGCTGTCAGCCTCTTTCCCAGCACCACTCAGCGCGACGAAAAACTGCCAGATTTCCGGCATCGTTTCGAGCGCTTTGCGCCCTAGCGCGTTGGTATTCACCGGAACACGCCGCCAGCCCAGTACTCGCAGACGCTCGGTGTCCGCCGCAATTTCAATGGCTGCGCGAAATTCTGTGGTCGCAGTCCCCGGAAGAAACGCAAACCCCACTCCAAAATATTCCGGCAGCTCGATCTTCAGTTCTTTTGCGTGCTCGCGGAAGAAGTTCACCGGCAGCGACGTCAGTAATCCCGCGCCATCGCCGCTCGCGCCATCCGCATCTACGCCGCCGCGGTGCGTCAGCCGTTCCAGAGCTGTCAACGAAATTTGAATGATTTCGTAACTGGGTGCTCCACCAAGGCGGGTAACAAAACCGGTGCCGCAGGCGTCGTGGTCGGGATGCCCCCAATTGGGGTGCCGCCTCTGGACGGACTGGGAGCGTTTACATAGAAGATCAGTTTGGCCTCGACCGTGCCCCATATCCTTTTATCGAACAGCGAGGCCATTTCTGTAAAACGCAGAATTTCGATTCGCCAAATTGATTTCTTGAAGGGGGGAACAGCAAACTCTGTGCGGGGTTGGTTTGTTAAAATTTCGTGACTTCGGAGAAATGGAAGTCCCGAACCATCATCGCTGGCACCACCATTTCAAACGACTCTTCTCCTGTGGCACGAACAGCAGGACTCATGAGTTCTACCTTTTTCAGCATTTCGATGAGCGACTGGTTGAAGCGGAAGTTCTTCACGGCGCCCGTAACTGTCCCATTTTCAACAAGAAACAGGCCGTCGCGGGTCATCCCGGTCATGACCTTTTCGTAGGGATCCACTTCGCGGATGTACCACAGCCGCGTGACCAGCAAGCCCCGGTCGGTCGAAGCAAGCATCTTCTCTACCGAAGAATCCCCGCCGCTAAAGACCAGGTTCATCGGCGCTTCGCCGTATTCGTTCGGCAGCGCGAACCCATGCCCGGTTGGCTTTCGACGCGCCGTCTTAGCTGACGCCCGCGAATACACCAGGTTCTTGGGGACCCCGCAGTCCACGAGCAGCACTTTCTGGCGAGGCATGCCCTCGCCATCAAACGGCGCGCCCTTTTGCAGCGGGTGAAAAACATCATCGCGGATGCTGATGTTCTTTCCGAAAAGCTGCTTGCCCATGCGGTTGTTCAGGCAAGAGCGTTTGTCCTGCACCGCGGTCGCCGCAAAGTCGTAAAATAGGAATCCCACCAGATCGAGGACCGCTGCCGGTTCCAAAATCACCGTGTACCGGCCTGGCGCCAGCTCTTGCGTTTTAACCGCAAGGTGAGCTTTTTCGCTGGCTCTTTCCGCCAATTTCTGCGGATGAATTTCCCGGACGTCCGCGAAATCCGCTTTGGCCCAACTCGCCGCTGGATCTTCCTGCATCGTAATGGAAAATTGCGAATGCGTTTCGCAGTAAGTCGCGAATAAGCCGCGTGAATTCCCCACCGCCGTCTGGCTTTGCCCGCTCGAAAAAATTCCTGCCGCCACTTGTCCTTTCTTGGCCGCAAGATCGCACGCCAGCCGAACGGCCCGCGCTCGATCTTCCGGAGTGAGCGCAGCCGTCGCCTGGACGAACCGGTTCACCGGGCGATAGCGCTGCTTCCCCGGCATCGGCAGCAGCCGCGGATCGCGCGGCTCGCTGTGCGCCAGCGAGAGCGAAGCCTCAATCGTCGCGAGCAGCGAATCCTCATCCAGCCGGTTCGTCGTGGCTCGCGCCGTGCGCCCGCCATTCACCGTGCGAATCGAAACTGTCACCACACGCTCGAAAACGTTCTGATGAATGGCGTTGTTCGCAAAGCGCGTCAGCGCATCGGCAACTTCATCCACGTGGACTTCCGTTTCCGCGACGCCCGTGGACTTCGCCAGCCGCAAAACGGTTTCGATGATGCCTCGCAGCTCACGCGGCGCCAGCAGCTCCGCGTGCTCAGCCTTCTTTCTGCCGATTTTTCCTCTCGCGCCGGGTGCGATAGTCATTGCTTTGAAAAAGCCGTTCCAATCCTCACCTTGCGAAACCGCGCCGGAGCCGCGCCATGCCCTGTTCCCATGGTCTGCATCGGCTGTCCCTTGCCGCAATTCGGCGTGCCCCACAGCGTCCAGTAGTCGAACTTGCAAATCGCGTCGCACGAATTCCAGAACTCTGTGGTGATTCCGCTGTAGCTGGGATTTTTCAGCATCCGCACTTTCTTTCCGCCGTTGATCTCCCAACCGATTTCCGTCGAAAACTGGAACTGGTATCTCCGGTCGTCGATGGACCACGACCGGTTCGTGTCCATCAAAATTCCGTCCGCCGTATCGGCAAGGAGATCGTCATAGTCCCACGTGCCGGGCACCAGGCTTACGTTGGTCATGCGAATAATCGGCAGACGGTTCCAGCTTTCCGTGCGCATCGTTCCCGACGAGCGCTCGAGCCCAATGAGGCGAGCGGTCTCGCGGTTCGACAGATATCCGCGGAATGTTCCGTCCTTGATGATGTCCGTGCACTGCGCGGGAACACCTTCATCGTCGTAAGCAAAGGTACCGAGCCCGCGCCCATGGTCCAGCCGCGCGTCCGCCACGACGTTCACGATGCTCGACGCATATTTCAACTTGTTCAACTGGTCGAGCGTCAGAAAACTCGTGCCCGCGAAATTTGCTTCCTGTCCGAGCACGCGATCCAATTCGATCGGGTGACCAATGGACTCGTGAATCTGCAACCCCAGTTGGTTTCCTGCAAGAATCAGCGTGCCGAATTTCTCTGGGCATTGCTCGGCCGCATGGAGCGCAGCCGCCTCGTCCGCAATCACCGGCGCATGCTTCATCAAGTCCAGCGACTCCACCAATTCGTAGCCTTCCAGCGCGTGCTGCCCGCCAAAACTGTTCGGATACGACCGCTTTTGAATTTCGTCGCCCTGGAACGAAGTGGCTCCGATTCCGCATCCCGAAATCACTTTGCGCTGGTGAATCCGCGAACCGATGCTCGACGCAAACCACGAATCGATCTTCCGAAACTGCATGCTCGTTTCCGTCAGCGTGACGCCCTTGACTTTGCGCATCTCGCCGTCGGCGGCGAGCAGCAGCGCGAGTTGCGTCTCCACCGGAATCTCGAAGGGATCTTTTCGGAAAGGGCTCTGCCAGCTATCTACGTAAGCATTTTCTGGCGCGAGCACCACATTGCTGCGTTTCGCGAGCGCTGATGCCTTCGCGATGGACACCGCCTGCGCCGCGCACGCCGCAACACCTTCGCGCGTCAGCCGGTCCGTAGAAGCAAACCCCCACGTGCCATTCGCCAGCACGCGAACGCCGATGCCGATGGATTCGCCCTGCGCCAGCGTGCCAACCTGCCCATTCTTCGTGGTCAAGTCGCGCTGCCGCAAATGCATCAATCGCACGTCGCCATACGAAGCGCCGCGCAACTTCGCCGTTTCCAATGCGTAGGTGCAAAGATCCCACATGAGTTCTGTTGAAAAGGACACGCTCGCCAAAAACCTGGGGCGTCCCGACTCCGTCGGAACGCCCCTAAGAAGATACCATGTTTGCAAATGAAATCTGATTTGCCGCGCGGCACCGCGGCACCGTTTAAACAATGCCACGGCCCGCTCTGCTTACGTTCCTTCTTGCCACGACGCCAGGTAGCGCTCCTGCTCGGGCGTCAGCTTATCCAACCGGTGCCCCATCGATTCCAGCTTGAGCCGCGCAATTTCCTTGTCCAAGTGCTCCGGAACGCCATACACCTGCGCCTTCAACGTCTTCGCATTCGCGCGCAAATACTCGAGCGAAAGCGCCTGGTTCGCGAAGCTCATATCCATCACGGCGGCAGGATGCCCTTCCGCGCTCGCGAGATTGACTAGCCGTCCTTCGGCAATCAAATAAATCTTCCGCCCATCCTTCAACTGATACTCGTCCACCAGCGGGCGCACTTCGCGCTTCCCCGTGGACAATTTCTCCAGCGCCGGAATGTCAATCTCCACATTGAAGTGGCCGGAGTTGCACACAATCGCCCCGCCCTTCATCTTCTCGAAGTGTTCCTGGCGAATCACATTCTTGTTTCCGGTCACCGTGATGAAGACGTCGCCTTCTTTCAGCGCCTCGGCCATCGGCATCACACGGAAGCCGTCCATCACCGCTTCGATGCCCTTCACCGCATCGATTTCCGTGACCATCACGTCAGCGCCCAAGCCCTTCGCGCGCATGGCCACGCCGCGCCCGCACCAGCCGTAACCGGCGATCACTACTTTCTGCCCGGCCAGCAGCAAGTTCGTCGCGCGAATCACGCCATCCAGCGTCGACTGCCCGGTGCCGTAGCGGTTATCGAAGAAGTGTTTCGTCATCGCGTCATTCACTGCGATGATCGGATACTTCAGCGCTCCATCTTTCGCCATCGCGCGCAAACGAATCACCCCGGTGGTCGTTTCTTCGGTTCCCGCAATCACGTTCGGCACCAGGTCCGTGCGCTTCGTCAGCAGCACCGTCACCAGATCAGCGCCGTCATCCATCGTGCATTGCGGCTTGTGCTCCAGCGCCGCGCTCAAGTGCGAATAATACGTCTCGTGGTCTTCGCCCTTGATGGCATACGTCGGAATATTGAAGTCGCGGTTCAACGACGCCGCCACTTCGTCTTGCGTCGAAAGCGGATTCGACGCGCACAGGACCGCGTCCGCGCCGCCGTCGCGCAGCGTGATCATCAAGTTCGCCGTTTCGCTGGTCACGTGCAGGCACGCCGAAACGCGCAAGCCCACCAGCGGCCGCTCTTTGGCAAAGCGCTTGCGAATAATTTCAAGCACCGGCATCTGCTGCGCGGCCCATTCGATCTTGCGCTTGCCGGCGTCCGCCAGCCCCATGTCTTTCACATCACCTTTTTTCAGTTCCGCGATCGCCAAGTTCCTGCTCCTTTTTCCGAAGAATTGCCTGCGAAGTACACGATTCCAGGGAAGACACTACCAGTAAACGTGAAAACTGCCGCTCTTGAGTTCCCGCTATTTTTCGCCGCTTCGCACTTGTCCCTTGCGGTTTTCTTTCCTGCAAACGGCCGATGGTCAACGGCGACCCTCTTCCTACCGCCGTGCTCCCACCTCGGCTGTCGCCGCCGTATTCAGCCCCGCAGCTTTGCGCAGCGCATCCGCGCGGTCCGTGCGTTCCCAGGTGAATCCGGGCCCGCTGCGCCCGAAGTGCCCATACGCCGCCGTTGCCTTATAGACCGGCCGCCGCAAATCCAGCGTCTCGATAATGCCCTTCGGCGTCAGTTTGAAAAACTCGCGGATCAGTTCGGTGATTTTCTCTTCCGGAATGATCGCCGTCCCAAACGTTTCGGCCATCACCGACACCGGTTCGGCCACGCCAATCGCGTACGCCAACTGCACTTCCGCCTTGCTCGCCAACCCCGCAGCCACAATATTCTTCGCGATGTAGCGCGCCATATAACACGCCGAGCGGTCCACCTTCGACGGATCCTTCCCCGAGAACGCGCCGCCGCCGTGCCGGCTGTAGCCGCCATAAGTATCCACAATAATCTTCCGCCCGGTCAGACCCGCGTCGCCCATTGGTCCGCCGATCACAAACCGTCCGGTCGGGTTGATGTGATACTTCGTTCTCGCGTCCAGCATTCTCGCAGGAATGATCGGCCGGATCACGTGCTCCATCACCGCGGCTTGCAACTCGTGGTTCGCCACTTTCTCGCTGTGCTGCGTCGAAACGACCACGCAGTCCACGCGCGCCGGGCGCCCGTTGCGGTACTCCACGGTAACTTGGGATTTTCCGTCAGGCCGAAGGAAATCCACGATCTTGGCCTTGCGAACTTCCGAGAGGCGTTGCGTCAAGCGGTGGGCCAGTTGAATGGGCATGGGCATCAATTCATCGGTCTCATCACAGGCGAAGCCAAACATCAGCCCCTGATCGCCCGCGCCGCCGGTGTCCACGCCCATGGCAATGTCCGGCGACTGCCGCTTTACTGTGCACATGATGGCGCAGGTGTCACAATCAAAGCCGTACTTCGCGCGGTCGTAGCCCACGCCTCGAATCGTTTCGCGTACCAGTTCGTCATAATTCACGTGCGCGGTCGTGGTGATTTCCCCCGCCACCACCGCCAGTCCCGTGGTGACCAGCGTCTCGCACGCCACGCGCCCGAGGGGGTCCTGCCGAATCACTTCATCGAGCACCGCGTCAGAAATCTGGTCCGCGATCTTGTCGGGATGGCCTTCCGTCACGGACTCCGACGTAAACAAAAAATTTCGTAAGGGTTCGTTCAAAACTATCTCCTTATGCTGTCTCCAGCTTATCCCAACAAAATGGCCGCGTGCACATATGCAGCGCTAACGCTGGTCCGCTGCGGCGTCAACAGGAGCCGGGTTGCATGTGGCCACGCTGCGCTCATTTTGTCCGGTTTTGTTGGAACGGCAGTTGTTGACTTGTCGCGCGGGTTGCCCCGCACACTTCGAGACGAATTGGTCTTGCTCGCAACCCTCTCAACTTACCATCCGCCCGCGCGCCACGTCAACGCAGGGAATCAAAATGCCTCGAGCCTGCGGCGAACGGCCTTCTCCGCCCCCGAACGGCATCTTCCTTGCCGCCCTTCTCCGAAAGGAACCCAATTTCCAGTTTTCAGCTTCCCGTAGGAGGTCGATTGGAGGTGATCACCTGCTTGACGCTGCCTCCCGCCCCCGTAGGCCGTCGATTGGCGGTGATCACCTCCTTTGACGCCACCTGTCGAGGCGTTTGATTCTGTGTCCGTGAGGTCCACAAAGGCAATTCTGTTTGGAGCTGTGGCGTTATTGCTGGCCGCCTACGCCTCCGACTGCAACCTTATGACAACGCCCGAACAGGCCACGCATTGCTGCGGTTCAATGCCCTGTTCATCCCACGGGCATTACGGCCAGGACTGTTCCAAGACCATGCCAACGATGCACGCTCCTTTCCTGAAGACAGCCGCCGTGCCGCCAGTCCCACTTCGAGCGGCTGTTGCAGACTTGCCTGCGCATAGTCGCCTTCTTGTGGTGCCCGGAATCGGCCCGTTGACTGTCGCAGGTTCCCACGCCCCTCCGACTTCTCCGCCAAATCCGGGAGCACTAAGAATCTAATCCTCCTCAACATTAGGCGACGTGTGCTTGGGCGTCTCACTTTTTGCTGGAAGATGACTTATGCAAGCACGATCCTGGAACTATTTTCGAAGATCCGTTGTAACCGGCTTACTACTCGTTGCGCCCTGCCTTGTTCCCTCCGCGCGAGGGCAAGGGGTCGCTCCCGAGACCGCCCCTTTCTCCCGGCGGGGGACTCCTTTCCTACAACTCCGATTTTACAACTCGAGGCCTGACGCCAGTCACCCCGGGCGGAATTCCCGTCACCGCTCGTCCCACTCTTTCGCATGGGCGCCTTCAACTTCACGTGGGGCTTCCGTCGCAATTCTGATTTGACCGTCACGGTTCCGGCTATGACCAATCATTTTCAACAGCTGGGCGCGCCAACCATCGCCGGAACAGACCTTGGCGATGCCATGCTGCTCATCAAATACAGATTCTATCGGCGAGATTCACTGCGAGGAACCACGCAAGCGTCCTTCACAATCGGGCCCAAAATCCCTACTGGCCGCACAAACCTGACGGGTGCAAACCGAGCGCCGCTGCCAGCAAGCCTGCAACCCGGCTCAGGCTCCACGGACCTCCTTGCTGCAGCAAATTGGACCTACACGGGCCTGTTCAACGTCAAGCGCCTTGTCGCCGATGAGAGTTTCAATGCTCTCCTGCGCTCGCAGGGAACGCAGGCAACCCGCCTCGGCAGCCGCCTCGAATCGCGCTCCTCGCTTTCCTAGCCTCTTTATGAGTCCGAGGATGGCGCACGCGAGTGGTTCATTGCACCAGTTCTAGATTGGCAGCACGCCCAGGATGACCGCATTCGAGGAGTTCGTCAGTTCGGAAGCGGTGGAGACGTATTGCTCGCCGGAGCCGCGACTTATGTAGGCGTACGTCCCGGAATGCATATCTGGGTTGGGATGGAATGGGACGTGGCCAACCCAAACGCACCTTACTACATTCCCGTTCGTCGCCAGATCAGTTTTGGGATCACCCAGCAGTTTCGCGTGCCTTTTTTCAAATGACGTTTTTCCCCAAGACGTTGTCACGATGAAAGGACGAAACCCTTCAGAATCTGCATTGCCAAGCACTGCGTCCGTAAGCCTTTTAGAATGCGCATTTACAGAAACTGCCGGCTGGGGCCTATTCTCCCTGATCACACTCCAGGAACGGGGGAACTCGCCAACCGCCAGAGCCGCTTATTCGGGCTCGCCGTTGTCGTCGGGCTCGACGTCGAGCCGACCCTTGGTCTTCTTGGCCATGAGGTAAGAGCGAATGAAGGGATCGAGATCGCCGTCGAGCACGCGGTTGACATCGCCGACTTCGAATTTGGTGCGGTGATCTTTGATCATCTGGTAGGGCTGCATCACGTACGAGCGGATCTGGCTGCCAAAGGAAATGTCCATTTTGGTTTCGTCGAGCTTGTCGGTTTCCGCCTGCCGCTTTTGCAGTTCCATGTCGTAGAGGCGCGAGCGAAGCATCTTCATGGCCAACTCGCGGTTTTTATGCTGGCTGCGTTCGGCCTGGCAGCCAACCACGATGCCGCTCGGGACGTGCGTGATGCGCACGGCGGTCTCCACTTTGTTGACGTTTTGGCCTCCTTTGCCGCCGGAACGGAACGTGTCAATCTTCAAGTCTTCGGGACGAATGTTGATTTCGATTTTGTCATCGATTTCGGGAATCACGAAGACGGAGGCAAAGGAGGTGTGGCGACGCGCCGCCTGATCGAAAGGAGAAATCCGTACCAAACGATGAACACCGGTTTCGCCAGTGAGCAACCCATAAGCGTTTTCGCCGGCGAATTCAATGGTCGCCGACTTGATGCCGGCTTCTTCTCCGGGCATTTCGTCGAGCACCGAAGCGCTGATGGCTTTTCGTTCAGCCCAACGCAAGTACATGCGCACGAGCATCGAAGCCCAGTCCTGCGACTCCCTGCCGCCCGCGCCGGGCTTGATGGTCATGATGGCGTTGAGATGATCTTTTTCGCCGGAAAGCAGCGTTTTGGTTTCCAGATCGGAAACGTAAACATCGGCGGCGCCGAGTTCGCGGTCCAGCTCCTTCAGCAAGTCCTCTTTTTGCTTGGGATCGGATTCTTCCTGCGCGAGATGGATGTAGGTTTCAAGATCGCCGCTCATCGAAGTGAGCTTTTCGTCCGCAGCGATTTGTTCCTCGGCGCGCTTGCGCTCGCGCAGCACGTTTTGCGCAGATTCCTGATTGCTCCAGAAATTGGGGTCGGCGACGCGGGCTTCCAGCGCCTTCAGGCGTTCGCGATTGCTGGGCGCGTCAAAGATAGCTCCGCACGAGGGTGCTGCGCTGCTTTAGTCCTTCATAACGATGTTGCAGATCTTCGAGGATCATGTGTATCTTTCTACCTGGCTTTGTTTGCTCGCTCAAACCGGCGGGATAAAGCCTGCCTGCGGCAGGCAGGCCGCCGCTACCCGATCACTTCCTTGCTTTCCGGCTTCAAGGAGACCACTAACAGAATAACGGAAACAATGACGCACAGCCAAGCGAACCAGTTTCCGAAACGAGTGTAGACCGTCTTATCGGTGCGAAAGTCATAGGGCAAATCGGTTTGCGCGCGCACATAAGGCGGAAGCGGCTCGGTGATGCGGCCGTAAGGATCGACCGATACGGTATAGCCGCTGTTGGTCGAGCGCACGATCCACCGGCGATTCTCTACGGCGCGCACACGAACCATATGCAAGTGCTGTTCGGCGGCGGCGGAGTGGCCGAACCAGCCATCGTTCGAAATGTTCACCAGCAGCTGTGCGCCATTAGCGGCGAAGCGCCGCACTTCGCCGGGATAAATCGCTTCGTAGCAGATGAATACGCCGAACGTGTGCCCGCCCGGCAAAGGGCCGACAGCATACTTGTTGCCTTTGTGGAAGCCGCCCACCTCTTCCGACACGCTTGTCACCACTTTATGAATCAGCGGAAAGGGCTCATATTCGCCGAAGGGAACAAGATGAACCTTGTCGTAAACAAAAACGCGCTGTCCTTGCGCGTCAAGGAGGATCGCGCTGTTATATGGCACCAATCGCCCAGGGGGAACTTTGTCTGCGGGATCCACGGGGGTCTTCCATTCAATGGCTCCTGCAAGAAAAGGATGGCCAAAGCGAATGGCCAGGCTCGACGCCAGTTTTGCGAACTGAGGGTCCTCAAATGAAAACGGCGCGGGCGCTTCCGGCCAGACCAACACGTCGGGCTTCTCTTTGCTGGGCGCGAGGCTCAATTTTTGGGCTTCTTCGAGCTGCGGTGTGTTCTGTGCGAACCAGTCCGAGGGATACTCGGGAACTTCGGGGAAATTGAGCTGCACGGCGCGCGCAAAATGGTGAGCCTCGGCTTGCGGCACAAACCGCGGTCCAACCCCCATCGCCATCAGAAGAACGGCAGCCGCAGCCGCGACGGCTCCGGTTCGCCGTTGCAGGTCCATTCTTTTCGATGCGACCACCCACGCCAGCAGCGCGTCGAATGCCGCCACGAGAAAGGATAATCCGTAGATTCCAGTGAGCGTGGCCACTTGCAGCAAGCCGAGATTCGAGGCTGCCGGATAGCCCAGCAGATTCCATGGGAAGCTGATTTCCGGAAGATGCGCGCGGACGAACTCGAAGGTAACCCAAACGAAGGGAGCCGCAATACACGCCAGCTCCACGCTGCGGAGCGAAATGCGATGCACGATGAGCGCGAAACCACCAACAAGAACTCCCCAGGCCGCAGCGATCAAAAGCAAAACGCCCCAGCCGCCCGCGAGAGACAAACCGCCGTGAACGCTTAGCACAGTTGCAATCCAAGACACGGACGTCACCACAAACAGCAGCGCGTGTAGGAATCCGCACGCGAACGCCATGCGGGAGCTCGCGCCAAACACTGCCAGCAGAAGAACACCCACACAAATCCAGGAATAAATGCTGAGGTACAACCCGGTGAAGGAAAGGGAAAGCGCAGCGCCCGACACAGCCGCAATGATCAACCGCAGCCAGTCCGGTATTGTCGCCCCGGCTTCCGAAGCAACCAGCAACAGCCCGCGGCTTGCAGACATCAGTGCTTCACGAAGGCTTTGAAACCGGCAGCATCAAGCCCCTTTCGCGCAACGTCGGTGGCCTTCCAGTCCGCGTAGGGGCCCACTTGCACGCGGTAAAATTTGTCTTTGTCGCCGTGCGGCGAAAGCACATAGGCTGGAAACCTTTTCTTCTGCAAAAGCTTGGCGAGGTCCAACGCGTCTGCTTCCTTGCTCATCGCGGCGACCTGCAGGGAATATGTGCCGACTGGCGTAGCAAGCGTATTGGAAGCTTTTGGAGTTTTTGCCGGACCTGGATTCGCGGCACGCGACGCCGCGGGGGACTTGACCAGCACCGGCTCGGTTTTAGAGGACGGCCTGGGAACAGCGGGAGCAGGCTTGAGCAGGTCTTCTTTCTTATTTTTCTCGCCGGCGTGATAAAACTCCCATTCCGAACTGTCTGGCGCTCCTGTATTCGTGGAGGAATCCGTTGGAGCGCCTTTTTGCGTGCGTTTTGAGATGGCATCTGGCTTTGAAGCATTGCGCAGGTCCGGCTTCGCGGGCGAAACGTCAGCGCTCGCTTCGGCTTCCGACTGGTGCAAACCCATGACGTATCCGAGCGTAAAGAACAGCCCCGAAAGCAAAATCACCGCCAGGAACAACCCAATGACGTGACGGCCTTCGAGTACGCGCTCACCGGCGCCCCGTTGTCCTCCATAACTCATTTCTTATTTTGCGTGCCCCCTAACGCCTGCACCCACTTGTTAATAATATCGATGGGCAAGGGAAACACAATCGTTGTGTTCTTCTCGACACCTATTTCCGTAAGCGTTTGCAAGTATCGCAATTGAATCGCTGATGGCTGGGTCTCCAGTACCTTCGCGGCATCCGCTAGCTTCGCGGAGGCTTCGAACTCGCCGTCCGCGTGAATGACCTTGGCGCGGCGCTCACGCTCCGCTTCCGCTTGTCTGGCGATGGCACGCTGCATCTGCTCGGGAATATCGACCTGCTTGACCTCCACTTTGCTGACCTTGATTCCCCAGGGTTCGGTGTCCTGGTCCAGAATGAGCTGCAGCTTGGCGTTCACTTTTTCACGCTGCGACAGAATTTCGTCCAATTCGAATTGCCCGACGACGCTCCGGAGGGTGGTCTGGGCGAGCTGCGAGGTGGCGTACTGATAATTCTGCACTTGGGAGAGCGCCAAATTCGCATCCACAACGCGGAAATAGCACACTGCGTTCACTTTCACCGAAACGTTGTCGCGGGTGATGATGTCTTGTGGTGGAACGTCCAACGTTTCCAGCCGCAAACTGATGCGGTAGAGCGTTTCAATGGGCCACATCACCAGTCGGATCCCCGCTCCTTTGGCTACGGGAAGCAAACGTCCAAGGCGCAGCACCACGCCGCGCTCCCACTCTTTGATGATGTAAATCGAATTCCAGAACCAGATCAGCACGATTCCGACAATGACCGCGATCCCCGCGAAACCGATTTCCATCTTCTTCCTCCTCGAGAACACACGCTTTCTATCTCACCGCCGGGCTGGCCGCTTCTACCGGCTCGACGTACAGCTTCAATCCTTCGATCTTGATCACGCGCACAAATTTTCCTTCAGCTACTGGTTGCGAAGACACGGCCCGCCAAAGCTCTCCATGCACGCGCACCATTCCCTCGGCGCCTGCTTTTAGCCCATCCGTTGCGATGCCGCTGGCTCCGATCAGTTCCTCCCTCCCCGTGGCCGTTTTCCATTTTCGTGAGCGCAGCACCAATTTCATAAGCACCACGGCGAAAATCCCAAACGGCACGGTAGCGGCAAACGCCACGCCGAGACTCACCCCGCCCGCGGTCAGGGGCGAGCGAATCAGGAAGATCGCTCCTAAAAACATTGACACCACGCCGCCGAAGGCCAGCACGCCATGGCTTGGCGTTTTCGCTTCCAAAATGAAAAACGCCAGCGACAGCGCGATCAGAAGCAGCCCCGCCAGATTCACCGGCAGAAAATGCATGGCGTACAGCGCCAGAATCAAGCAAATCCCGCCAATCACTCCCGGCGCAATCACTCCGGGATGCGTGAACTCGGTGTATAGGCCGAGGACGCCGAGAATCAGCAACACGAAGAAAACATCAGGCTGAACGATGCGCGCCAAAAACTTTTGCCGCGCCGACAATTCGAACGGCTGGCGCACCGCGTTTTTCAGGTCTAATCTCACTTTTGTGCCGTCGAACCGGGTGATCGTTCGCCCATCCAATTCCCGGATCAGCTCGTCGGATGAATTCACGATCAAATCGATCATCTTGCCTTCCAAACATTCCTTTTCTGTGAAGGCTTTGGATTCGGTGATGGCTTTCTCCGCCAGTTCCGGATTGCGCCCGCGCCTTACCGTGAAGCTTCGCAGAAAGGCCATGGCGTCTTGATTGATTTTTTTGCGAAAAACCTCGTCAATTTGCTGGGGGAAGCCCCCAATCGCAATGATCGGGGATGCCGCGCCGGCGTGCGTGCCGGGGGCCATCGCGGCAATGTCCGCCGAAAGAAGAATGTAGAATCCCGCCGAAGCCCCGCGCGCACCTGTAGGCGAAACGTACACGGCCACCGGCACCGGCGACGCAAGAATGTGCTGAATGATGTCCTTCATCGAGTCGCTCAGCCCGCCGGGCGTATCCATGGTGATCAACACCAGCGATGCCTGCCGCTGCGCTGCATCGGCGAGCCCCTCATCGATGTACGTCGCCAGGATCGGTTCCACTTCTCCATCGAGTTTCAGTTCCAGCACGAATGGACCGCCCGATCGTTCCCCGGCGCTCGGAGACGGCGGCAGAGACATGCTTGGAATGGCGCAAAGCGCCCAAAAAACCAAAGCCAGAGCAGCGGGCCAAACCGACCCAAAACGAAAAACCTCTTTGCGCGATCGCCATACCGCGCTCACGGCGCACCCCCGCCCGGTTTTTTTTCGGCGGACTTGAAATTCTGCAAGCGCTCCAGCAATTGCTTCGCCTCCGCATAATTGGGGGCGAGCTTCACGGCTTTCTCCGCCTCTGCGCGCGCCAGTTCAGGCTTCTTCTGATCCAAATAGATTTTCGCCAGCATCGTGCGCACTTCCGCGGAGTCGCGCGTCGCCAGCGATGCTTGCAATTCCTTCACGGCATCCTCCATTTTGCCTTGGCGGCGCGCGATTTCTCCCAAGCCGCGATGCGCCGCGGCGTTCCCAGCATCGGAGGCAAGCACGGCTCGAAATTCTTTCTCGGCGCCGGCCATATTCCCGGCTGAGAGTTCCTGCCTTCCCTTACGAAGGCGCACGGCAGAAGTTTCACTCCCGCCGGGTGCGGAGGAAGCGCTAACCGGGGCCTCCACAGGTTCCGCGCGGAGCCCGCTTACATCCAACTCCGTCTTGATCCGAGTGAGCCGCGCCAGCGTCTCATTCTTTTTGTCTGATGCTTCGTCCAACCGAATCACCGGCAAGCCGTTCGGTCCGAAAGCTTCTTTTGCCCCTTCGCGCTCCTGGTCGGCCTCTGCATTTTTATCCGCTTTTTCCAGAGACAGAATGAGCAGCGCGCGGTCTTCGGCGCTGTCCGGCTCGCGCTCAGCGGCTTCGCGAAAATAGTCTGCGGCGGCTCCCGCGTCACCGCCTTGCAGAGCGAGCAAGCCTAGATTAAAAGAATAGTCGTCCTCTCCCGGAGCCAGCTGCGCGGCGCGGCGCAAGATGGCTTGCGCGGCGGCCACTTTACCCTGCCGGGCCTGCGCAATCGCAAGATCATTCAGCACCTCGGGCAGGTCGGCCCCGGTTGCCGTGGTGCTCTTCAAAGCTTCTTGCAGGGTATGGAAATTGTCCTCGGCGAGGTCGTCTTGGTTTAATTGCAAGCGACAGACTCCGCCGTAAAACAGAGCCTCAGCATAGCGGTCATAGGTTTTGGGAATTTTGAAGAACCACGCGAGGGCAGCGTTGTAGTCCTTCTTGGCATAATAGGCTTCACCCAACGCAAAAATCGGATCCAGCCAGTCGGGTTCCAAACGCGCCGCTTCGTGCAGTTGGGTGAGCTTGGCCTGAGGATCTGCGGCTTGTATCCCGCGCGCGTACTGCTCGAACGCATCCATCCGCAGCGGCCGCTGGCGCTTGGTGAAATCCGCGAGGCTCAACGGGTAATGGGCATTCGCAGAAGAAAGTGTCCTCCACAGCAGACGCGTATGCGTTTCCATGAGCGATTCCAGCGGGCCGCTTTCGAGCACCGGCGGGCGCAGCGCAAGTGGATTCATACTGAGGATGCGCATCTCGAGGGTGAGCGCCGTTCCTTTGGCGGCGTATTTCCCGTAGATGACGTAATCCGCGTCCAGGTCTTCTGCGACGCGCAGCATGGTCGCGCGGCTGAACGTCGAACCCGTCGGCAAGCCGTAGCGCTCCAGCTCAGCGGCTCTCCCGGCATGCGAGAAGACTTGTTCCCCGGCGGCCGTGAGGCGCTCAATCGTCAGCTCTTCCAGGCCTTCGCTCAGCCAATCGAGTTTCCCGGGTGCCCCGGCATTCTCGAACGGCAGGACCACGTAGATTTTTTGTGAATTTGCCGAAGCTCGCCCGGTGGCGGCAGGCGTTTGTCCCGATGGCACCGTTTGTTGCGCCGCGCAAACCGCTGCGGCCATCAGGGAAACGAGTAGTACTTTGACGAGGAGTTCACCAAAACGCGTCCTTCCAAGGGTGCGCGCCATCTTGCTTGCATTGTAACAGAGGGAACCGCGCCTTTGGTTGCAGTGTGCACCGCTGCGCGGACCTAGCGGAATGACAGATTGGCTAGAACCGCGATTCCGGGAAAACTCAAAAACCTCACGAGTTCCAGGCAACTCGCGTGAGCTGCTTTTTGCGGGACTCCCACTCAGCGCCGGAAAGAAGGCGCGGCGCGATCTCAATTAGGCGCGGAATCAGCTTGAAAACGCTGGCGGCGGTCCATGGGTGGCCGTCACGAGTGCGGTGTTCGCGAGCATTGAGAGCGTCGGCCATGCTGCGGAACGACACGTCCTGAACCACCATTTCCGCGAGGAACTTGAGCGTCTGCGTCTCCAGGGGATCGTCTTCGAGATGGCGGCAGTCGGAAGCAATGCGCAAGCCAAAGGGGATTTCTTCGGTGCCGGCTTCGGCCTCCGGCCCTGCGGGTGGCTCGCCGGAGAATTCGATTTCGCGCTCCCACTCAAGCGCCACCAGGCGCCAGCCCGCGTCGTGCATTTTGGACAAGTAAACAGAAGTCGGGGGAATGGTGACCCTTTCTCGGATGCGGTCGATCTTTTTCATGGAAAGCCCCCAGGAATCTTACCTTTCCAAGCTACACCCAACCGCCAGCGAGATGAGCAACTTCCAAACCTTTTTAACGCTTGAGATAAGTCACACAAACAAAATGAGTTAGAGACGTTTGCGCCGCGAAATGAGGCCTGATTCTGCTCGAATCAGGGATAGAGCTGTCGCGATCTCGGACACTCACTTTGAGAAAGACAGAACCCTTAGAGTTGGGGGTTGTCTTCCGGTCTGGGGGCCAAGACCTCCTGGATCGCCGGATCCTTCAAGACCGCTGCAAAGGAGGGATCCTGTTTTATCGCAGCCATTTGCTTATAGCCTTCGTCCTTAGCCTTGCGCAAATAGATCAGGCAACGCTCCAGGTTGCCCGCTTCGGCGTAGGATTTGGCCAGCAGGAAATAGAACTTGCCACGATCCCCCACGGTGCGGTCCTGCAGAATGGAACCGTTCCTCGAACTGTTGTGCTCGAAGAGTTGGGGGTCCAGTGCCAATGCCTGCCGGAACGAAGCGATGGCCTGCTCGTATTTCTTCTCTTCAAAATAGGCATAGGCCAGGTTGCTGTACAAGATGGGCATGTCATTGCGCATGGCAATCGCCTTTTGGTAGGCCTTGATCGCTTTTCCGTATTTTTTCCGCTGATAGTAAATCGTTCCAATATTGTTTTGCGCGTCGGCATAACCAGGATCAACCTTGACTGCTCGTTCGTAATACTTCAACGCCGGTCCTAGCGCCGCTTGCTGATGCAAAGAGATCCCCAGTTTATTGAGATAGACTGCGTTCTTCGGATCTTGCTCGGTAAGGCGCTTGTAAAGCTGCGATGCTTCCCGGTATTCCTTCCGCGCCATGTAGAGGTCAGCCATTTGCTCGTCGGTGAGATCTGGGCGAACCCCAGCGGATGAAGTCTGGGCAGGAGATGCTGCCTGCGCTTGAGGTACATACGGCGTCACGGGCGAACTGGCGGGTTTATCTATCAGGGATGGGGATTGTGCTGCTGCGGGAACGGTAAAACTCAGGAGGAGAGCTGCTGCAGGAAACGCCATTCCAGTGCGGCTCATGGCGAATCTCCCTTCTCCGGCTTGGGTTTCCAAAGATACCAAATATTTTGTGCAAAGGGTTCTTTTTCTTGTCGCCATTGTCAGCGGACGGCTCCGCGGGCTGCCCGGGTTGGCCCGTCGCATCCGGCGGGCGGTTGGGATCGGACTTCATCACCACCTGCCCGTTAGTATCGGCTTGCGTCTTGGGTTGCCCGCCGAAAATTTGCGACAGCACCGAACCTGTTGAGGTGATTGTGCCGTGCCCGCCGTGAAGCTCGCAGAAATCGGTCGGTGCCGAACCGGCCACATAAACTTCCTCGCGGGTGGTGGGGCAGTTCGGGGTGGCCAGTTGCAAGGATTCCGGGTCAATCACGACCGACTGCACGCCATCCGGCATGCTGAAATCCTTCACGTCGCGATAGGGCGACATCGATGTCGCCTTCATCATGAAGTCAGCCCAGATCGGCGCATCCGCGACGCCGCCGGTAATCCCCAGGTCGCGATTGTCGTCAAAGCCAATCCACACGACGCACAGCAGATTGGACGTGAAGCCCGCGAACCAGCCGTCTCGCGAAGTTCCCGTTTTCCCCGCGGCCGGCAAGGTAAACCCACGCGCCCTCACAGCTGCGCCCGTGCCGCGGTTCAAAACGTCCTTCAATACGCTATCGACAAGAAACGCCACGCGCGGATCCAAGACGGGATGGGTTTGCGGCGTGAATTTCTCGAGGACTTCTCCGTTGGACTTCACCACGCTGCGGATGAATTGCGGCTCAGCGCGCGTACCCACGGTAGCAAAGGCGGTGTAGCCCGCAGCCACGTCCACTGGGGTCATCTCGTAAGCGCCAAGCGCTACTGCCGGGGTCGGCCGAATGTTTGAACCCAATCCCATCTGCTGGGCGATTTGCACGACGCGACCGTAGCCGATGAGCTCCGCCACCTTGACAGTAGCCACGTTCAGAGAGTTCGTCAGCGCGTCGCGAATGGTCACGTGCCCCATGAATCTTTCGCTATAATTGTTGGGGGTATATGGTTTGCCGTCGAACTCAAATGTTGTGGGTTCGTCGTCGACGGTCGTCGCGGGGGTGACAATGGGCTGCACGTTATCCACGGCATTGTCAAACGCCGCCGCATACACAAACGGCTTGAAGACGGATCCCGGCTGGCGGTGCGCCAAGGCGTGATTGAGCTGGCTCTGCCCGTAATCTCTTCCGCCGACAAGCGCTTTAATCTCCCCATTCCGTGGATCGAGCGCTACCAGCGCCGCTTGCGCCTCGGGAACCGGTTCGTTGCTTCCCTTCTTTGCCAGCTCCTTCTTCCACTTCTCATATCTCTTCGCTAGCAGCGTGTCCACGTTCTTCATCCCTGCTTCCACCGCCGCGACTGCGTCGCGCTCCAGCGCCGGGTCCAGCGTGGTGTACACGCGGAAGTTTTCACTCAAGAGCTGGTTTTCCGAGTATTTGTCCAGCAGGTGGTCTTTCACCATGTCCACGAAATACGGGGCTTCTCTTCCCGAAGTCGCGGCATGGATGATTTTCAGAGGCTCCTTCTTCGCATCTTCCACATCCTGGGCGGTGATGTATTTGTTCTCCAGCATTTGCGTGAGCACGCGATCGCGCGCTTGCACACCGCGCTCCGGATGCCGGTCCGCCGAAGAATAGTAATTGGGCGCGCGGATGATTCCCGCCAGGTAGGCGCATTCCGGAAGCGCCAACTCGCGCATGTCTTTCCCGAAGTACGCCACACTGGCTTCGGAGAAGCCGCGAATCCCGAAGCTGCCGCGATTGCCCAGGTACACTTCATTCGCGTACATCTCAAAGATTTTTTGCTTGCTGAAGCGCTGCTCCAACTCCAGCGAAATCAGGGCCTCGGCCAGCTTGCGCCGCCAGTTGCGGTCTGTGGAAAGAAAGAAGGTTCGCGCCACTTGCATAGTGATGGTGCTGGCGCCCTGATAGTGCTGGCTGGTATGGCGGATGTCCGCCCAAGCCGCGCCCACGATGCGGATGAAATCAAATCCGCCATGCTCGAAAAAGCGCTTGTCCTCCGCCGAAAGAATGGCGTCCACCAGCATGACCGGGAGATCTTCGTAACGCACCGGCCGGCGTTTTTCGCGCGCGCTGTCAAAAAGATTGGTAATTAATTCCGGCTCGATTTCCGCCGTGTCCATTTCCGGCCCGCCCTCGAGCGGCCGAATGCTGCGAACGCTCTTCCCGCGAAATTGCACGGCCAGCGCGTTCTTCCCGCCAAAATACGACAGATTCGACGGACGGATGTCCACCGTATTCCCCTGCACGGTGAATTGCCCCAGCGCGTTGGGATCGGCTTCCGGCCGGTAGCCCACGCGCGTCAAATAATCGACCAGGTCATCGGGTCCCCAGGCTTCTGCTGCGGAAATGTGCTCGGGCGCCGAGAAAATCTGAGTGGTGTTTTGCAGGATGTTGCCAGACAGGCGCGCATCAATCATGCGCGAGTATTTCATGTAGTTGTACGTGAAGATTCCGCCGGCGATGACGAAAATTCCGAAGAAAATCCCAAGAATCGTCAGGCCGATAGTGGAAGTAAAAAACCCTCGTTGGACCCGGATTTGCAAAAGCTTCTCCCCTGGGCTGGACTCCCATTGTCTCGCAACGCCGCCTGCTAGGAAAGACGGAGTTGCGCGCCGCGGGGTTGCCATTCGAGCAACCCGAAATACCATACTGGGCATTCGAACTACGTGACTTCAGAAGAGCGCTTTATTCTCGCTGTTTGGAGAAAAGTGCAAGTCCGCGTGGTACATCAACACATCCACCGGCACGGTATAGTCTAGTGAAATTTTCACCACGGAATTGTTGGCTACCACTTTGATGTCTTCGCGCTTCGCGGGAATGTCCAGATCTTGCATGACCTTGAATATGTTGTCGCGAATCTGATCCTCGCTGAAGCGGTTCACTACGGCAAAGCGCGCTTGCTCCTGCATCTTGTCGGAGAGCTGATAGTCGTTTACATACGCCGGTACGAGCTTGATCGCGGTATAGATTCCCAGCACCACCACGACCAGAATGAGGATGCCCTTCAACCTGCCTTCGCCGCCTTCGAGCCGCTGCTCTCGCCTGCGGCTCGCGCGGATGCCGTCCGTGTCCACTCGAAACTTCTCCTTGGCCGTTTTCGCCGCAAGTCCTTCGGCGCGGACTGCCACCCTGAGATATTTCCCCTGTAAGTTCAACCTAGCACCGTGGGACAAGCGTGTCGAGAAAATGGCTGGGGCGTGTTTCGGGAAAGGAACGGGTGCGCTGTCGGACAGACTCTGCCTGTCCTCCTTACCACCTTGCGCGACTATTTCGAAGGAACTTAGTAGGCTCGCGCAAAAATGGCGCGGCTCTTTGCTGGCTGGCTGCAATAGACGCATTTCCCGCTGCCGCCGTCTTGCTGCAAAGGAATGCAGCGCATCGTGGCCCGCGTTTCCTCTTTGATTTTCGCCTCGCACTCGCCGCCCCCGCACCAGAACGAGAAGGCGAATCCGTCTTCGACAGCTTTCTTTAGCTCCTCGTAGTTTTTGGCGTCATGGGTATGGCTTTTGCGGAATGCCAGCGCCTTGTCGTGCAGCGACTGTTGAATTTCCGCGAGGAACTTCCCGATCGTCGAAGGGAGGTCTGCCAGCGATGCGCTGACTTTTCCTTCTTTCCCGGGGCGATCGCGGCGCGCCAGGACCGCCGACTGTTTTGCAACGTCTTTTGGGCCTAGTTCCACGCGCAGCGGCACGCCGCGCATTTCCCAATCATTGAATTTCCAGCCGGGGCTCTGCCCTTCGCGTTCGTCCAGCGTCGCGCGAATGTCCGCATTGGCCAGCTCTGCCTTCAGCCGGCGCGCCGCCTCCAAAACCGACCTCCTTTCTTCATCCGTCTTGGAAATGGGAACAATCACGACCTGGTAGGGCGCAAGCCTCGGTGGCATCACCAATCCCTGATCGTCGCCATGCACCATGATGATCGCGCCGACCACGCGCGTCGAAAGCCCCCACGAAGTCGTCCAGCAATACTGCAACTGCCCGTTTTGGTCGAGGTACTTCACCTCGAACGCCTGCGAAAAGTTCTGCCCAAGAAAGTGCGACGTGCCCGCCTGCAACGCCTTTCCATCACCCATCATGGCTTCGATCGAATACGTTACGTCTGCGCCCGCAAATTTCTCCGCATCTGATTTTTTCCCGGGAATCACCGGAATTGCCGCATCGTTAATCGCAAAATCCGCGTAGGCGTTCAACATCTGAATCGTCTCGGCCTCCGCCTCATCGCGCGTCGCGTGCGCTGTGTGCCCCTCTTGCCAGTAAAACTCGAGCGTGCGCAGAAACAGTTTGGTGCGCAATTCCCAACGCACCACGCTGTTCCACTGATTCATCAGCACCGGCAAGTCGCGGTAGGACTGAATCCACTTCGACCACATGTGCCCGATGATGGTTTCCGACGTGGGGCGAATCACCAATGGCTCGGCCAACTCTTCTCCGCCGCCAATCGTCACCACCGCCAGTTCCGGCGAAAATCCTTCGACGTGATGCTTTTCCTTCTCAATGAAGCTGCGGGGAATCAGCAGCGGAAACGCCACGTTCTGATGGCCCGTGGCCTTGAAGCGCCGGTCGAGGGCCCGCTGCATGTTTTCCCACAGCGCCCAGCCGTAGGGCCGCACAATCATGCAGCCACGCACCGGCGCGTAGTCCGCCAGTTGCGCCCGAAGCACGAGCTGGTTGTACCACTCGGAAAAATCCTGCGCGCGTGTGGGCAACTTTTCGTCGGCCATGAGGAGCTTCGTCCGGTCCTGTCAGTCGCAATTTGTCGTGCAACGTAAACTTTAGAGCGTATCGGAGGCCCCGGAGTGTGTCAACGCAAGCTAAACGGCACGGCGGAATTTTGAGATTTTCTTTCCAGCTGGCAACTCAACTGCTCGTTTTTGCATCGCAATCTTCGCACGGCACAAGACCAGTTCCACTCCCGAGGCGAACGAAATGCCTTCATGCTCCCGCTCATGCTCCGGTTCTTTTCCTCCCCGGACACTGCTGCTTCTCAAGTTCTTCGTTCTCTTCGGGGCCGTCTTGTGTTTCGCGGCCGTTTCCAAAGCGCAAGACAAGGTCGAACTTTTCGGCGGCTATTCTTATTTTCGCGCCTCCATCCGCGAGGGCCAAAACAATCCCTGCCTGGACTTCTGTCCCATTCAGACCTTCCCAACGTCTCAAGCGAATCTCAACGGCTGGGAGTTTGCCGCACAATACAAGTTCTTGCCCTTCTTTGGCGGCGTTGTCGATTTCAATGGAACTTACGGCAAACTCAACGGCGGCGGCACGCGCGAACGTACGTACCTCATCGGCCCACAAATCTCGCTGCCGCTCAAAATTTCTCCCTTTGCGCATGCCCTGTTCGGTTTCGCCAGAGAGTCCCAGGACCCATTGGGGGCGTGTCCTGCTCTCACCCCGGTCGCCTGCCAATTCAGCCTCGGTTCGGATACCTCTTGGGCGAGCGCGCTCGGCGGCGGCCTCGACTGGGATGTTGCTCCCTTTGTTGCCGTCCGTGTCCTTCAAATCGATAGCATCCATACGAATCTGCACAGCGCCTCGCAGAATCAGCCGCGCGTCTCTGCCGGCGTCGTCTTCCACTTCTGATAATCGACTCAGGATCGCTGAATGGATTCCGCCGATGTGACCCTGGCCTGGCACTGGCGGCTTGTAGGCCGGGTCACATAGGAAACGATCAGAATCAACAACAGGACCAGTGGCGAGAAGGCGATCGGCCCATCTTTGGCAAGATAGTGCGCGACAAATGCCGAGATCCACGCAAAGGTGAATCCGGCGTACGCCCACTCCTTGAGTTTGGCAAAGCCGGGCACGAGGAGCGCGAGCGGTGTCCTGCTATTGGAAAGAATCCTTACAAGGAGAGGAATCCTAACCTGCCTGGAAGCCATTCCTCACAAGTCAAGGCCGGGATCACAACTGGCCGCAATCGAACTCCCCCAAACCCCATCCCCTAAACCCCGCTCTTGCAGCAATTCTTCACTCGCATTACTATCCTCCTCGCCCCGAAATAGATTTTTGGAACCGATTTTCCACCGAGCGACTTTTTCCGAGGGAGATACCACACATGAAACGACTCACTCTCTTTGGCCTGCTTCTTTTCGTGCTGTTGACCGCGCCGTTTAGCCGCGCACAGGAATGGGCCAAGGCCGCGCTCGCAAAATCCCCGCGCCACGGCGAATGGGTCACCGTGAAGCACGGCGACCGTGCCGTCGAAACTTTCGTGATCTATCCCGAATCGAAAAGCAAGACGCCCGTGGTTCTCGTCATCCACGAAATTTTTGGCATGACCGATTGGGTTCAGGATCTCGCCGACCAGGTTGCCATGGCCGGCTACATCGCCGTCGCTCCTGACCTGCTCTCCGGGATGGGCCCGAATGGAGGGCGTAGCAATTCCTTCGAGGAGTCCGCGGTCCGTGAAGCCGTAAGCAAACTCAACCCGGATCAGATCACCGCGGACTTGAATGCTGTCGCCGACTATGCGTTGAAGCTCCCCGCCGCGAGCGGGAAGCTGTTTGTCGCTGGTTTCTGTTGGGGCGGCGGCCAATCATTTCGCTTCGCCACCAATCGCGCCGATCTCGCCGCCGCGTTCGTATTTTACGGTGGCCCGCCAGACAAGAACGCCATGGCACGCATCAAGGCACCGGTCTATGGCTTCTACGCAGGCAACGACGCGCGCATCGACGCTACCATTCCTGACACCGTCACTGCGATGAAAGCTGCCGGCAAAACGTATGAGCCAGTGACCTACGAAGGCGCAGGTCACGGCTTCATGCGCGCCGGAGAAGCTCCCGACGCCTCCGATGCGAACAGAAAAGCGCGCACCGACGCCTGGGCCCGCTGGAAGTCTCTGCTGAGCAAATAGAGGAACGCGCCAGCTCCTGCGATCGCAGTGTCCGATCTGCTGCCAGGCCCGTTCTTTGAACGCCCAGATCGTAGCTTCATGCGCGCTGCGACGCCTTTGCGGCAACCTTCCCTCTTAAAGAGGGAAACTTAACTTTGACCATGCCTTGCCGCTGTTTGCTCCTAGCGTTGAAGCTCCTAGCGTTGAGCTTGGCACTTCCAAAGCCGGAGAATACTCTTCCCTCCACTCCCCGGAAGGGCCCTTCCGTTATTTCAGACAGCAAGGAGGTATTTCATGCAGCGATTTCTCTTGATAGCCGCCGCGGTGTGTTTCTGTGCCGCAGCCGCAAGCGCACAAACCAAAGTGAGCGGGACCCTGCAGTGCGCCAAGGCCGATCCTGTGCAAGCGATTCCTGTAGGCGACCGGCCAGACCACAGCCTGGTCGTCGAGCAATCCAAATGCACGTACACAAAGCCGCTGGAAATCGAAGGCGACAAATCCAAAGACGGCCTCAGCACGGCGACCGCTGATGTCAATGGCGATAGTTCGAAGGCTCGCGGCTTTCACATTGTAACCATGGAAAGTGGCGACAAAGCCTTCTTTTGGTACCAAGGCACCGCCAAGAGCAAAGAAGGCGCCCCGCTCGAGGCCAAGGGCAGCTGGGGTTTGACCGGCGGCAGCGGCAAGCTCAAAGGCATTAAAGGCAAAGGCACGTACAATTGCACGCCTTCTGGCGACGGATTGTCGTGCGAAGTCGAAGGCGAATATCAGCTCGCGAAATAGCTGAGCAAACTTCGAGAGAGAGAATTCGCCTTCCAATGCTTTGCCCTGCTCGCCTTAGCCTTACGCGCCGTCGAGGCACTTGAGAAGCTGGATTTGCCCGGCGTGATAAACGGCGTGGCACGTAATGCCCAGAACGAGGTTGAAGCGCTCTGCCTCGGAAAGCTTGCACTGCACGCGGCCCGCTGCGATGTCCGCGACGATTCCAGCGAGCTCACTCTGCTCTTTCTCCACAGCAGCCTGAATCTGCTGCCAAGTTAGTCGCGCCGGATCGGATAACGCGAACCAGTCCTCGCCTTCCAGCACGAAGGGTTCGGGCGCCGTGCCGGAAAGTTGCCCGCGCACGGAGCGTGCGCAATAAGCGTGATGGAGCACGATTTCCGCTATGTTATGCCGCTGCGGCGACGGCCGCCAGAACGCCAGTTCCGGCGAGACATCAGCCAGCGCAGCTTTCAAGTCGGGCCCGTGCCACGCCCCGGGACCGTATCCTTCGTCCAGAACGCGTGCTAGCAACCGCGCCTCCGCCGTTAGAGTGATTGCTGCTTTGCTGCTCATGAGAGCCTCCTTAGAGAAAGTTGTACGTAATGCCAATCCACTCAACAAATTCGCCTGGCGCGGAACCCGCCTTCAAGGTTCCATGTCTGTCCGTCAGGTTGAAGCGCTTCGCCAATCCAATGAAATGAATCTGCGGTGATTTCGCTGCATCGCCAGTGGGTGGGCGTGCCGTCGGCGCGTGCGCCCACTTGCACAATGTCCTTGCTAATTCGGCGCCCAATCTGCTGTTCGCGATGGCCTGTCACCGGGTTGATCGGAATGAATCCACCACGCCTGAATCGTCGCATCCCACACACGCAAGGTCCTGCCGTACCTATTGTTGCTTTTGTCCATGTCCGCGTGGCGAACCGAGCAGCTCGGCATAATCCAAGCGTCCTGGACGGCTCGTCCTTCCAGCACCCAACTAAAGTGGGCCTCGCCCTGGATGCGCCCTCCGACACATCGACAGCTTTGTAATGAAGGACTTCGAGTTCCCAACGGCCAACCAGCCGTACACATCCGCCCCCTCTGGGATTTCCGGCGAACGGCCAGGGGCTGCCAAGAACCCCGTAAAACCATCTGCCTGCCGAGTTTGCGTTGCCTGCATGAGCCTGACCTCGCATTTTCGTCAATAGCCTCGTTCCCTTCGCGCTATTTCCCGCATCGAATCGGCGTAATTCAGCGATTTGCTAGAATCCTTGTACGGCGGCTGGGGAGCGGAATTCTTGGCAAAAATTGCGGTGGAATTGGAGCGGGCTGTAGCGCGGCGAGCCGCCAATGGCCAGCCGGGTGGCATGGCGGCGCGCGTACTCGGCCAGGGTGAGGGATGGCACGTCGCCGACGTGGTGTGCACCTGTGGCCCACGCGACCGGAGATTTGAAGAACATCACCCCTTCTTCACCATCGCCCTGGTTCTGGCGGGGACGTTTCAGTATCGCGGATCAATGAATCATTCGGGGATCGCAGAGGAACTGATGACGCCCGGCTCTTTGCTGCTTGGCAACGCCGGGCAATGTTTCGAGTGTGGGCATGAGCATGGATGGGGGGACCGCTGCCTGTCGTTTCGCTACTCGCCGGATTACTTTGAGCGCCTATCATCGGACGCTGGAATTTCGCGCGGACAGGGAAATTTCGGGACGCGGCGCCTGTCGCCTTTGCAACACTTGTCGCCGGTGGTGGCGAGAGCTTGCGCCGGGCTTGTTCGCTCTTCGGAAATGCCCTGGGAAGAACTGAGCGTGCAACTCGCCGCGGAGGCGGTGAAGCTAGTGCACGGTTTACCCCCTAGCGCGAACAGCGTGGCGCAAAGCAGCGTCGCGCGTGTAACGCGAACCGTTCGAATGATCGAGCGTCATGCGGATGGTGAGTTGCCCCTAGGGCGCCTGGCGCGAGAAGCTGGCCTCAGTCCATACCACTTTCTGCGCACGTTCGAGCAACTCACGGGAGTGACCCCGCACCAATACGTGCGCCGGATGCGCCTGCGCGAAGCCGCGGTACGATTGGCGTCGAAGAAAGAAAAAGTTTTGGATGTCGCGCTGGATTGCGGCTTCGGTGATGTGTCGAACTTCAATCGCGCCTTCCGCGATGAGTTTGGCGCGAATCCGCGAGCCTGGAAAGCCGCCGCTAGGGGCAAATCTCCGGGTCCGCTTTTCAGCGCCGACGGTATGGCATACTGATTCCCTTCTTTCTGTTTGCACAAATGCGAAATGAAGAAGATTCTTCTGACAGCGGCGAGGTCGGTCTGGCTGATTTTTGTGGTAGCGCTGGCAGCGCGTCTGGCTTTCGTGTGGCACGAGGAGCGCAAATTTCCGCACGATCTGCTCGCGCCGGCGATGTTCAGCCAGGAGACCGGAAGCATCGCGAAGTCGTTGGCAACGGGAAAGGGTTTCAGTTCGCCGTTTGGGAAAGACACCGGACCCTCAGCATGGCTGACGCCGGTGTATCCGCTGTTGGTGGCAGGCATCTTCCGCGTGTTCGGAGTTTTCACGCGCGCATCGTTTTTCGCAGTAGTTTTTCTCAATGCGTTGTTTTCCTCCGGCGTTTGCGTTGCGGTTTTTTATGCGGGCAAGCGCGTTGCGGGGACCCGTGTCGCAAGCGGGGCCGCGTGGCTGTGGGCTCTGTTTCCCAATGCAGTTATGTTTCCTTTCGAATGGGTATGGGACACATCGCTCGCAGCGCTGCTCAGCGCAACGCTCTTGTGGGCGACCCTGGAACTTGCGGAATCGAAGCGCTGGCGCGACTGGTCTCGGTACGGACTGCTGTGGGGCTTCACGCTGATGACCAACCCGTCGCTGGGTTCGCTGCTGCCGTTTTTGCTGGGATGGGCAGCGTACCGAGCGTACCGAGCCGATCAAGAGGAGCGCGAAATAAAATTTCGCCCAATGAAACCTGCGCTGGCTTCGGCGGGCATTGCGATTCTGTGCTGCGTGCCGTGGACGGTACGCAACTACGCCGTGTTTCACCGATTCGTTCCACTGCGCTCGAATCTTCCGCTCGAACTTTACATCGGCAACAACGAGAACTATGCGCCGCATGCTTCATGGCCGCCGAAAATCTCAAAAGAGCGCGAACTGGTCCGCTATTTCCACATGGGCGAAGTGTCGTTCATGGAAGAGGAGAAGCGCAAGGCGCTGGCTTTCATGCGCATGTATCCGAGGATTGAAGTGAGCCTAATCGCGGAACGATTTGTTGCTTTTTGGACCGGGCTGGTGAACCCATGGCGAGGATTCTTGTCAGCCGATTCCCCGTTGGTCCGCGTGGTGCTCGTATGTAGTACCGCGTCGGCGCTCGGCGGGCTGCTGGGAATCGCAACGCTTGTCTGGAAGGGCAACCTGTATGCTTTTCCGATCGCGGCCTATCCTGTGGTGTTTCCCTGGCTCTATTACATCACGCATTCCAACCTGCGGTACCGGCATCCCATCGATCCGGTCGTGTTGCTGCTCCTGGCGATTGCAGTTGGAAGCCTTTTCTTGCAAACGCCAGTGCCGCAAGCGGCAGATAAAACGCAAGTTGATTCCGCCAAGTCGGTGTAGAACAATCAGGGGAGACCAAACGCGAAAAGCGTGCTACCCGCGGCGATGGCGACGTATTGCTTGCCGTCGATGGCGTACGTCATGGGCCCGGCGTAGATTGCTGCGCCACACTGAAAGTGCCAGAGAATTTTTCCAAAAGCCGCATCGAGCGCCATGAAATTCCCTTCGGCATCGCCGGTGAAGACAAGCCCCCCTGCGGTAGAAAGCACACCCGACCACGACGGCGAGAGATGCTTGAGCTCCCATTTGATCTGGCCGGTCGCGGGATCGACAGCGCGAACGGCTCCCCAAAACGGCTGCGCATTGTCGTTCGGGAAATACGCGCTGCCGTAAAACGCGTGGCCCGGATCGTAAGGCTGGGGTGCAGTGCTGAAAATGTCGCACTGTTCGCGCGCCGTGACGTAGAAAAGTTTCGTTTGCGCGTCGTAGGTCGGCGAGAACCAGTTCGTGGCGCCGAGCGCACCGGGGCAAACCGGCACTCCAGTCAGAGTGGGCGAAGCCTCTTTGCGTTCAATAGGCACGCCGCTCGCGTCTTTCGCGTTGCTCCAAGTGACTTTGCCGTAGGGAGTGGCGGAAAGAAGCTTTCCGTTGCTGCGGTCAAGGACGTAAAAGAAACCGTTGCGATTGGCTTGCAAGATGAGATGGCGGTCGCCGTCCTCAACCAGAACGGGAACTTGCGTCGCATCGTAGTCGTGTTCGTCATGCTTCGTAAATTGAAAATACCATTTCAATTTTCCGGTGGCCGGATCGAGCGCCAGCAAAGAATTGCTGTAGAGATTGTCTCCAGCGCGGCCTTCGCCGCGATTCGAAGGTGAAGGATTGCCTGTGGTCCAGAACGTCGTATTCGTCGCTGGATCGTACGTGCCGGTAATCCAAGCAGGCGCGCCGCCAATTTTCCAGGAGTCGCCTTCCCAGGTTTCATGGCCGGGTTCGCCTGGACCGGGAACCGTGTAGAAGCGCCACTGGCGCGCGCCGGTCGCGGCGTCGTAAGCGTCGATGAAACCGCGAATGCCATATTCGCCGCCGGAAACGCCGATGAGCACGAGATTTTTGATCACCAGCGGCGCGAGCGTGATGCTGTAGCCCTTGTTATAGTCGGATCCGCCGGCCGCGTTGACATCCCAAACGATGTTTCCGGTTTTTGTGTCGAGTGCGATGAGGTGTGCGTCGAGCGTGCCAAGAAACACTTTGTCCCCAAGAATGGCGAGTCCGCGATTCACGCGGCCGCAGCAAGGACGAATATCCGGCGGCAGGGCGCGCTGGTATTGCCAAATGGGGCGTCCAGAGCGCGCGTCGAGTGCGAAAGCGCGATCGTCGGCGCCGGTCCCATAAAGCACGCCGTCAACGACCAGCGGTGTGGTTTCAAATTTTCCTCCCGCCATCGTTTGGTACGCCCACTTCGGCACGAGCGAAGCCGCATTCGCCGTGCTGATCTGATCGAGCGCGCTGTAGCGCCGCCCCGCATAATCTCCGGAATACATCAGCCAGTTTTGCGGCTCTTTCGCGGATTCCAGCAGCCGTTGCGGCGTCACTTGCGCACAGGCAACCGAAGCGAGCCCCCCGTTAACCGCCCCAGTCAACAAAAGGGGTATCGCACTTAGAGCGATTGTCATTCCGAGGCCGCGCGTGGCCGGCCGCCGCAGCGAGCCTGCCATCTCCGTCCATTCATATTTCATTGGGCGCCTACGCTTTGCAGGTAAGCGATCAGGTCCTGCAGATCCTTGTCGCTCAGCGTTTTTTGGTCGTAAGCAGGCATCAGCGATTCGCGCCGCGTCTCGAACGAGCGCAACTTGTCCTTCTCAAACAAGTGCAACTGCTCGCGGGTGTCCAGCATTTGCAAAGTAAACTGATCTTCGTTGAGAACCACGCCGCTGAGCTTCGTTCCGTCGGCGGTCACCACCGAAACCGATTCGTATTCCTGTGGAAACTCCTTCATTGATTCGAAGATGCCTTGCGCCAGCCGCTGGCTGGGATTGCGCACGGATTCGAGGAGATATTCCATCGAGCGCGAAGCGCCCACGGCACTGAGATCCGGCCCAAGGCGGCCCCCTTTCCCTTGCAACATGTGGCAGCTGGAGCAGCCTGCCGCGCCGCTGAAAAGTTCCTTGCCGTGCTCGGCGTTTCCTACCGGCTGCGCGGGAGCTTTTACCTGCACGCTGCGAAGATAAGTAATCACTTGCCAGATTTCTTCGTCGCTCATGCCCACGCCGATACCGCCATTGGTGGCCGCGGGCATCGCGGTGCCTGGAATGCCGTCATGAATGTTGTGAAACATCTCCGCGTCGGAGTTGCCGTGGCGCTTTTGCGCTCGCGTTAAATCCGGCCCGCGCCCGCCTCCGCGCGCCCCCAGCCCGTGGCAAAACGCGCAGTTCAAGCGAAATTGGTATTCGCCGAGCTTGGCGATTTTCGCGTCGCCGGCGTAAGGATTCTTTTCCTGCGCAAAGACCGCGCGGTTCGCCACGAAAGAACTCGACAGCGCAAGACAGCCCAGGCAAAGCAGGCGGCAGGCGGTCATTCCGCTATTTCGCAGAATCGGCTCAAACGGATTCGATGGGCGCATGAATTCTCAACTCCTTCGCCGTAACAGGGCGGGCAGCGGCAACTATACCACCCGCATTCTGCAGCAATAAGGAAAGAACATCGCGAATGGCAATCGGTTTCTCTTGCGCTGCGGCAAGGAACGGAAATGAAGTTGCGGACTGCCAGGCCCCCTCGCCAGCCACAGGCTCTGGCGCATGGCTGCTCCTCAGGCATTTCCAACGAATCAAGCGACCAGGACTGTGCAACCAGGGCCTCATCATATACAATCGCGCCAGCTTTACTTCAGGGGAGCGCATGACCGAGGCACCTTCTAAGCCGCGCATCGCCATCGGTTCCGACCACGCCGGATTTTCCGTCAAAGAAGCTATTCGCAAGTACCTAGAGGGCGCAGCCTACGCCGTGAGCGACCTCGGAACTTCTTCCGAAGGATCTGTGGACTATCCCGACTACGGCAAAGCCGTAGGCGAACACGTAGTTTCAAAACAAGCGGACTTGGGAATCGCCGTTTGTGGCACCGGAATTGGAATTTCTATTGCCGCGAACAAAATTCCGGGCATCCGTGCCGCCGTTGCGCATGACGTGAACACTGCGCGCCTCGCGCGCGAGCACAACGACGCCAATGTGCTCGCCTTGGGCGGCCGAATTGTCACCGGCGAAGCCGCCATTGAAATGGTTCAAGTTTTCTTGGCCACCGCCTACCTCGGTGGCCGCCACCAGCGCCGCCTCGACAAAATCGCCGCCATAGAACAAGGAGAACGAACCAAAGCACAAGGTGCCGGTTAATCGGCTCTATCAGCAGCGAAAATTCACAAACTGCCCTGGTCGGAGAGAGGTCGTGCGCGTTCGGCAAGCCATTCCCGGATCTGGCGAAATCGAAACTCTCTCTTGCTGATTGCCTCCGTGATGAACCGGTGCGCGCTCAGTGCCTCCACGGCCAGAAAGCTCCCGTTGGCGGGCAGAAACGCATCGGTCAGAACGAAGCTGATGCGCTTATAGCCCTCCAGGAAGGCATGATTGTTGGCGAGGGATTCCATCAGCGCCGCAGCTTCGTGAATCAAATCCTCATAGTATCCGTTTTGCGGGCGATAGATAGCTGCTTCGAGGAGTCCACGATCGCGCAGCCCTTGTATGCATTGGCTTTCCGCAACTCCATCCGATAAAATTGCTCTTCAGTTCACACCACACGCTCACTGAGAAACGAGGAATTGCCATGCCGCCAACCACCTCCGCTGAAGAGCGCATGAATCGCCCGCTCGATTCCGTTGATCCGCAAATCGCCGATCTGCTGCGGGAAGAGGCGCGCCGTCAGGCCACCGGGCTCGAGCTGATTCCCTCAGAAAATCTTGTCTCCGAAGCAGTGCTCGAAGCCATGGGTTCGATTTTCACCAACAAATACGCGGAAGGCTACCCGGGCCGGCGCTATTACGGGGGCTGCGAATTCGCGGACAAAGTCGAACAATTAGCCATTGACCGCGCGAAAGAACTTTTCCGAGCCGAGCACGCCAACGTGCAGGCGCACTCGGGAACTTCCGCAAACGTCGCCGTCTACATGTCCCTGCTGCAACCAGGCGATACGGTTTTGGGCATGAATCTCTCCCACGGCGGCCACCTGACCCACGGGCATCCCCTGAATTTTTCCGGCCGCATGTACAAGTTCGTGGCCTACGGCGTGCGCAAAGAAGACGAGCGCATCGATTACGTCGAAATCGAGCGCCTGGCACGCGAGCACAAACCGAAAATGATTGTGGCAGGAGCAAGCGCGTACCCGCGCATCATCGATTTCGAGCGCATCGCCAAAGCCGCGAAAGCGGTCGGCGCGATTTTCTTTGTGGACATGGCGCACATCGCGGGGTTGGTCGCCGCAGGCGTGCATCCCAGCCCGATTCCCCACGCGGACATCGTTTCCACCACCACCCACAAGACGCTCCGCGGACCGCGCGGCGGCATGGTTCTCTGCAAAGCCCCTTTCGCCAAGGAATTGGACAAGCTGACCTTCCCCGGAACGCAGGGTGGGCCGCTCGTCCACACCATCGCAGCCAAAGCCGTGTGTCTGAAAGAAGCGATGGAGCCGTCGTTCCAGGAATACCAAAAGCAAGTGGTGGCCAACACGAAAGCGATGGCGGCGACCGTAGCTAAGCGCGGATTCCGCATCGTCAGCGGCGGCACAGACAATCACCTGTTTCTGATCGAAGTGCACCCACGCGGAATCACCGGCTCCGACGCGGAGAAAGCTCTCGACCGCGCCGGCATCACCGTAAACAAAAATGCTATTCCCTTCGATCCGCTACCGCCAATGAAGGCCGGTGGTATCCGCCTGGGTAGCCCGTCCATCACCACGCGCGGCATGCACGAGCCCGAAATGGAGCAGATTGGCGGCTGGATTGCCGATGTCCTTACGAACATCGGGAACACCGAAGTCGAGCAGCGCGTCCGCAAACAAGTCGCTGACCTAGCCACAAAGTTCCCAGTTTACGAAGCCCGCATGCACGCCGCCAAAGCGCATACGGAGCATGCCCGCGCCTAGCCCTGGCGAGCGCACCTCTGCCTGCATGAACATCTTCCAAGCCACCGCCGATTTCGAGCGCTGGCTGCCGAAGCGCCTTCCCATCGTGCGCCAAGACATGGCCTTGAAGCACCAGCAAATGGCCGAAGCGGCGTTCTCCTTCTTTCGCGCAACCTTTTACCGCTGGCTCCAGCTCTGGCCGAACACCTGCCCCGAACTCGCGAACGCGCCTTCCGTTCTCGCTGTCGGCGACCTGCACGTCGAAAATTTTGGCACCTGGCGCGACGAAGAAGGCCGTCTCATCTGGGGTGTGAATGACCTCGACGAAGCCTGGCCCTGTGCTTACACCCTGGACTTGGCGCGGCTAACAACCAGCGCTTATCTGGCTATCTCCGAGGAACATTTGTCCCTCACACGCCGCGAAGCCGCTGAAGCGGTCGAGGAAGGCTACCGCGATGCACTAGCAGCAGGCGGTAAGGCTTTTGTTCTCGCCGAGCATCATCAGTGGCTCCGTCTGCTAGCCCTAAGCAAACTGCGCGATCCCGTGCGCTTCTGGGAGAAGGTGCAGCAGTGCCCGCCGTACACCGCGAAGCCGCCCGGCGAAGCTCGCAAGCTGATTGAAGAATCACTCCCCGAGCCCTGCCGCGCATATCAACTAAAGCGCCGCATTGCCGGACTCGGTAGTCTCGGCCACCCCCGCATTCTTGCGCTTTCATCCTGGCAAGGAGCGTTCATCGCCCGCGAGGCCAAGGGCATCCGCACTTCCGCGTACGCCTGGTACAAGCGGCTTCCATCCGATGCGGTCTATGGCGCGAAGTTGGTCGAAAATGCCATTCGCGTTAAAGACCCCTGCGTGCACTTCCACGGTCACTGGCTGGTGCGGCGACTAGCGCCCGATTGTTCGCGCATCGAACTTTCTTCCCTCCCCAAAGAGCGGGACGAAGCGCGCCTGCTCTATGACATGGGTTGGGAAACCGCGAACATGCACTTCGCCAGCCCGCAAGCTATCGCTCACGTGAAGCGCGACTTGGCTTCCCGCCGCGGCCGCTGGCTGCACAAAGCCGCCAAAGCCATGTACAAAGCCACACTCACCGATTGGGAAGATTGGCGGAGCAGCTCGAAAAACGCGCCAAAACCGAAAAAGAATCAAAACTAGCCCAACCGGATTACCCTGCAGAGCAGAAACAGTATTTGAGGACTCCCCAGAAAGTAAGCTTCACCTGGAACCGAAGTCCCACAAAGTACTACCTGTCCCCCGCGCTTCCCTTACAACGGCGGTGCCGCTGGACCAAGACTGTCCTCCCGTTCAGTAGATTCTCCGTAAGACATCGTGTACGTTGCAAAATGACTGGGAAATGGGAACCTTTCTCGCAACCGTCGTGTTTGGCCGTTCCGCAGGTGCCCTGGCTTCGCGGAACATTTCTTTTGAAGCTTCTGAATTGTGGTTGGCGTGCTTGCCCTCTGCGCTGCGCGGGGATCATTCCCATTCCTGGAAATCCAATTTTCTACAACCCCGAATCGCCCGGGGCGATGAGGTGAGACCATGATGGATACGGAAGCTTTTCGCGAGTTCAAGACCGGACTAACCTTCCTGCGCGACAAGCATGCGGACAAGGCCCTTGCCCACATGCGCCGCGCCGTAGAACTCGAGAAGAACAACCCCTACTACATGTCCTATCTGGGCGTGGTTCTGGCGCGCTCGGAAGGGAAATGGGGTGAAGCCGAGCGGCTCTGCGACTCCGCTGTGCGCATGAAGCGGAATCAAGCGCAACTCTATTTGAATCTGGCGGAAGTTTATGCGGCAGCGGGAAGACGCGAAGATGCCAGGGAAGCTCTGGAATCAGGTTTGAAATTTGCGCGACGCGACGTGCGCCTGACCATCGCCATCAACAAGCTCACGCAACGGCGCGCCCCGGTTTTGAGCTTTCTCTCTCGCAGGCACCCCTTGAACCGGCAACTCGGGATGCTGCGGCATCGCACGATGCGGTTGTTCGGACAGACATCGTAACGAGTTCTCTCCACCCCCAAACACAAGGACGGGCGTCCCAAGTACCAGGGACGCCCGCTCTTGTTTCCAAGATAGGAATCGGAACCAACTCTTTGAATCTCTTTTGATCTTCTGCGTTCGACCTTAATTCGCGCGTAGACTGAGATCTGTCAACGGTCTGCTGTTGGTTCCCCGTGTGCTGTGCGCGACACGGCGCTCCCCGCGCTCTCGTTGGTCCATCTAAAAAGGCGTGCTGGCGCCGAAATTGTAAGAATGTTGAACCCCCATCTCCATTAGGATCTTGATCCCGATGCCAAACATACCGGTGGGCAAAACGTCCCGGCGCACGACCTCGGCCAAATACTCGCGATTCAACGAGGCAGGATCGTTCGAGTAGGGCATGGTCACGAAAAGCCGCAATCCTACCTCATAGCCGGGTTCACTGGTTTGAAAATAGACGCCCGAGCGAGACACGCTCATCGAGCCGCGCAAGTCCTCAAACTGCGGTTTCTTGGGGTCCGAGGGCCGGATCCTCATCAGTTGGGTGATGTGGCAGCGACGATTGCCGCGGCGCTCCGTTTGGGTAGTCGGCGATTTAGGGGCTGTCTGTGTTTCGGGTTTCTTGTTCATCATTTCACGCACTAGCTCAAAGTGGGACGCTATTGCGCGGCCGACTTTCCAGACGGACTTTGCCTGCTTATCCAAGTCAAGTCTATTTCGTTGGCGACGCAAAAACGATAGCGAGAACGTACTCAGAAAGGAGTAGGGCCCCGCAACCAAATGGTAGTACGGGGGTACCAGAAAAGGAAAGCGGGCTATGAGGAAAAATTGAGGACCAAATGGGGAAAATTGACGAAAAAAAGGAGAAAGTCCCAAATTGGAGTACGTGAATGGGAGTGGAACAAGGGGGAAGCACCCTTCGAGTCTGAGATCGTTTTAGAAACAGTTAACGCCTTTTTGTGTAATAGGTTACGCGGCGTCCTTCCAAGTCAGGGGCTCGCGCAAAGTCGCCGGCACGGCGACAAGTCGAGGCGCGCCTATGGCCGCTCGGGATTTTTGCATTTGTTAGTGCTCAAGCCTTGCTTTTCTTCAGCCCTTCATGATCGGGCCTCCGGTCGGGATAGCCGCCCGGCCTGCCACCGCATTCGTGACCTCGGCGAAAGACAAATACAGCGCTAGGATTCCACACAGGATCCCGTCCCAGCCGCCCGCATGACGCCAGCCCGCTCCCATGCCCAGATCGCCGCCTGCCAGCAGGAAGAAGGCGATCCAAAGAGTAAGAAAGATAAGCCAGAGTGCCATGTTTATTCGAAATGTCGAAATCCACATATAAAATGTGAAGACCCCCCACATGAGCAGCGTCAAACCGATGCCCGACGAGTGTGGCGGCTTGATCCATCCCGCACCAATACTCCATAGTAGAAACGCGTACCACCACCAGAAAGTCCCGTACGATATGAAAGCCACCGTGCCGAAGGTGTTTCCTTGCCTGTACTCCATAATCCCGGCGATTATCTGGGCTAGCCCCCCGTAGGCAAACGCAAGTGGCACGACAACGGGCGCGGCCTCAGAAGGAAACAGACCCGCATTGATGCAGCTCAATACTACGGTTGTGAGCCCGAATCCTGCTAACCCGAGCGGAGCAGGGTTCGAAGTTTTTGCGGACGCTTCTGTGGTCATCGGTTTTCTCCTTCTCGCAGATGCCGGCTCGCCCCCAGCAAAGCGAGCCCTTCAAAACGTAAAGCGGAGACGGAACTGAATTTGGCGCTGGAGCGGTTGCGGATCGCCGAGACGGGGACAGGTAGCAAAAAAATGAGTCCGCGCAAAAGCCAGCGGAGGGCTTTGGAGTTGGAAAGCGCCATGGCGAACTCCTTTTCCCAAGTTGTGTGGGCGACTAGAACCTCTAGAGAGGATCGATACGCGGTCACCACATGTTCCGGCTGGCACGACCAAAAGTCAAGGACAACAATTTCCACGCTTTGCCGTCTCGGGAACTCGCAAATCGCACGGGCGGAATTAGGTCAATCGTAGGTGCTTCTCTCGGCCTTTTTCGCTCGGCTCGGCGGCGAAAATCGAAATTGGAAAATCGAAGAGAAAGTGAGAGAGCTGTGTCGCGCATACGGCGCTCTGGAAGAGACGGGCTAAAAGCACGGCCTCTACAGTTAGCCTAGCCGTGGGGCCGGGCTGACGTGAAGAGAAGTTGGCTCTGGAGGTGAACCTTTCCGATTTCCGGACAGCAGGGCTTATGAAAAGAGAGCATGAAATCCCCTTGGGTACATGCTTAAGCTCGGTTTTGATATGTGTGTGGACGCATCGGGCTAAACGTCGGGAATAATGCGTATGGCAATGCGGCACCCGCCCTTCTGCGTCTTTTGCACGCGCACCACCGAACCATGCTCTTCGGCGTTTGCCGGGCCCGCCGCATGGGCATTGCGCGTCAAGTAGATTTCCATCCCTACATAATAGTGGTTCAACGAGGTTTCAAGGAGCAGACCGCCTTCTGACACGTTTAAAGACCGGCAATTCTCCTCAGGGTACCGTGAATTAACGGGACGAAGAGAGATGGGCTGTGAGCGACTGATCCTTTGTTCACCCCGGGCAACGGACCTTACGCGCGGGATGGCGCGGGAAAACGAAAGAATGGGCACCAAAAACAAACAGGCGGTCAGCGCGTATAATCCAAACGCCGGACTTACGAGAAACGCACTCGCCATCCTGATCGCCCCGCTGGGATCCTCTGGGGAAAGCAGCGCGGTGTTCACTAATATTTCGGTCCAGGAGCGGAGGTCGGAGCCCATCAGCATCACGTGCAGAACGGCAATAGCGCCCGCACAACCTCCTACTAAGCTAAGTATGGCAACCGCCTTTTTAAAGAAAAAATGACCGAACAGCGCCAATAAACAGAAACCCAGAGCGCCGAAAACAAACCACTGAACCAGCGACGCCGCCCTTAAGCTAAAAGGTATCGGCACAGGCTTGGCCGCCACGGGCGCTCCTGCCTCAGAAACGAGGGATGCACCGCTATCCGACGGATAGTTAATAGTCGCCAAAACGCGCAGATTCGACTGGAGTTGCGACAGCTCATAGCGAACGTTTATAGCGTTGATGCTTTGGCTGCCATTGTGCCCGTGCAGTCTAACGAGCGGTTGAAAGAACATCAGCAGAGCAATACACAGAATCAAGCCGAATCCGACCCGCTCCAGTTTGTAATCTGAAAACGTCACACGACCTCCCAAGCCGCACAAGTTCGCCCGTGAAAAGTTCAAAAGACGCAAGAGTCCTATAGGGGCCTATAGGGAAATATTAGCCAGGGATTTCCTTCCCGCAGGAAAAAGATGAACCGTATGTTCGTACAAAGTTACTCGGGCCCTGACGGGCCCGGCTAGCGTGTGGCACGCCTACGGCGCCCGAAGCGGCGAAGAGAGACTCTTCGCTGCGCTCAGAATGACCGGGGCTCACAGGTGACTTCTCCCGGCCCTTTGTGCGATTCTTTCTCCTCAAATCGGGGAAAAGAGCCGAGCGGAAAGCCCGGCCTCTACAGGGGATTGAGGAACAAGCGAAGATGCCGGGCTCCCGACTGCGTGGGGATAAATTCCGCCCGGCGCTCCAGGAAGCGAACCGCAAAAGAACGGGTGTAAAAGACCCGCCACCACACGGGAGAAGATGCCGGGCTGAACCTTGCCTCTACAGGCACTGAGGAAGAGGACGATGCTCAAGAAATTCAAAGACCTGACGGAAAAAGAGATTTTGGCCATCGCCATCGGCGCGGAAGAAGAAGATGGGCGCATTTATGGCGATTTTGCCGATGCGCTGCGCGAAGAGTATCCCTCGACGGCGGAAATGTTCGAGGACATGCGCAAAGAAGAGGCGGTGCATCGCGACCGGCTGATTGCCATGTTCCGGCAGCGCTTTGGCGAGCACATTCCGCTGATCCGGCGGGAGAACGTAAAAGGATTTCTCCAGCGGCGGCCGGTATGGCTGGTGCGGCCGCTGGGCGTGAAGGCCGCGCGAAGGCAAGCCGAAGTGATGGAGTTGGAGGCGCAGCGCTTCTATCACAAAGCGGCGAGCCGGACCAGCGACGCCTCCACGCGCGAATTGCTGAACCAGCTTGCCGACGAGGAGCGCAAGCACACGCAGGTGGCAGGCGAACTGGAAGAAAAGCATCTGACGTCGAGCGCGAAAGCACAGGAAGAAGAATCGCACCGCAAGCTGTTTTTACTGCAAGTGGTGCAGCCGGGTCTTGCGGGGCTGATGGACGGCTCCGTATCGACGCTGGCGCCGTTGTTTGCGGCAGCGTTTGCCACGAAACACAGCTGGGATGCGTTTCTCGTGGGGCTGGCGGCGTCGATTGGAGCAGGCATTTCAATGGCGTTCTCCGAGGGCCTCTCCGACGACGGTTCGCTCACGGGACGCGGCTCGCCGTGGCTGCGCGGCGGGGTGACCGGCTTCATGACCACGATGGGCGGCATCGGCCACACGCTTCCGTTCCTAATCTCCAGTTTTCGCGTAGCCACGCTGGTGGCCGCGGCGGTCGTGGCGGTGGAGCTTTGCGTGATCAGCTACGTACGGCACAAATACATGGATACCCCATTCCTGCAAGCGACGTTTCAGGTGGTCGTGGGCGGCGTGCTGGTATTTCTGACGGGATGGCTGATCGGCAGCTCGTGATTTCGAAAATGGAAGATTGAAAATGGAAATTCGAAACTCGAAAATGAGGCACGAGGCGATCCAGCCAGGATCCCGCCTTGCAGGCCGACGCTCGATTCGCGAGCGCAGAAACAAGCCGGCCTGCTCCGCTGGGGATGACAAAGGGGGCCCTGTGAGCTACCCGCGTCAGTCGGAATGGGCGGGAGCGTGCACCGGCGCGGGAGCGCTTCCGAAAAGGCCGCGAAGCCAGGACTGGAAGCGGTCCATGTAGATATAAACAATCGGGGTGGTGAAAAGCGTCAGCAGCTGGCTGACGATAAGGCCGCCAATGATGGTGACGCCCAGCGGCCGGCGCAGTTCGGAACCGACGCCGGTGCCAAGAGCGAGCGGCAAGGCGCCAAACAATGCGGCCATCGTGGTCATTAAAATCGGCCGGAAACGCAGCAGACAGGCCTTGTAGATGGCCTCCAGGGGCGAAAGGCTCTCTTCGCGCTCCAATTGCACAGCAAAATCAATCATGAGAATCGCGTTTTTCTTCACGATTCCAATCAGCAGGATAATGCCTATCAACGCAATCATGTTCAAGTCGGTGTGCGCGACCTGAATTGCCAAAATAGCTCCAATGCCCGCGGAAGGTATGGTGGAAAGAATGGTGATTGGGTGGATGAAACTCTCGTACAGAATGCCGAGAACGATATACACGGCCACGAGCGCGGTGATGATGAGAAAGGTCTGCGAGGCACGAGATTCCTGGTAGGCCTGGGCCGTTCCTTGGAACGTGGCGTGGACGGTAGGCGGCATGCCGCTTTGCCGCGTGGCGTCGAGAATGTGCTGAACGGCGGGACCGAGCGATGCGCCCGGCGCGAGATTGAAGGAAAGCGTGATGGCCGGGAAGATTCCCTGGTGATTCACGGAGAGCGCGGTGTTGGTCGGTTCGTAATGCGCAAACGCGCTGAGGGGAACCAATTTGCCATGGAAGCTCGGCACGTAAATAGATTTGAGCGCCTCGGGACTCTGCTGGGCGCTCGGCATCACTTCCAGCACCACGTGGTACTGATTCAGGCCTTTGTAGATGTTGGAGACTTGCCGCTGGCCAAAGGCGTCGTTCAAGGTGTTATCAATGGCTTGCATGGAAACGCCGAGGCTCGAAGCGGTGTCGCGGTCGACCACCAGAGAGCTTTGCAAGCCGTGCATTTGCTGGTCGGAGTTCACGTCACGGAGTTCAGGAATGGTTGCGAGGCGTTTTTGGAGGATGGGCGCCCAATGCTTGAGATCTTCCAAATTGTCGGCCTGCAAGGTGTATTGATACTGTGCAGCGCTCCCGCGGCCACCGACAGAAAGATCTTGGACGGCCTGGAGGTAAAGTGCCGCGCCCGGCACTTTCGAGGTGGCTTTGCGGATTCTCGCGATGACCTGGTCGATGCTTATTTTGCGCTCGCTGAGAGGCTTGAGCTGTCCGAACATATGCGCGCTGCTGCCCCCGAACCCGCCACCGGCGAACGCCGTTAAAGTGTCAACCGCGGGATCTTTCAAGACGATGTCCGAGAAGGCGCGCATCTTCTGCTGCATCGCGGCGAAGGAGAGATCCTGATCCCCTTGAATGGTGCCACTGAAGCGGCCGGTATCCTGCTGAGGGAAGAAGCCCGAGTTGACGTGAAAGAACAAGTAGGCGCAGAGAACCGCGGTTCCAAAGGTCGCTCCGAGAATAAGCAACTGGCGGCGAAGAACCCACCGCAGGGAAATATCGTAAACATGAAGCAAGCCGTTAAAGGCACGTTCAAAGAACCGGTAGATCCAGCTGTGGCGTCCGGATTCGTGTTTTAGGAAGCGCGCACACATCATAGGCGTGGTGGTGAGAGAAACAAAAAGGGAAACGCCGATGGCCACACTCAAAACCACGGCGAATTCGCGGAAGAGGCGCCCCACAATGCCCGGCATCATGAGGATGGGGATAAACACGGCAACCAGCGAGGTGCTCATGGAGAGGACGGTAAAGCCGATTTCGCTGGCGCCCTTCATGGCGGCAGCGAAAGGCTTCATTCCGTTTTCGATGTGGCGCGTGATGTTCTCGATGACGACGATGGCATCATCCACCACGAAACCCGTGCAGATGGTGAGAGCCATGAGCGACAGGTTGTCGAGGCTGTAGCGGCAAAGGTACATCACCCCGAAGGTGCCGATGAGGGAAAGGGGAACAGCAACGCTCGGAATGATGGTGGCCCAAGTGCTGCGAAGAAAGGCAAACACGACGAGAATGACCAGGGTAACGGAAATCATCAGGGTGATTTCCACGTCGTGCACAGACGCGCGGATCGTGGTGGTGCGGTCCACGGCAACGGCGAGGTGCAGCGACGGAGAAATCGAGGCGCGAAGATATGGAAGGAGGGCCATCACGCGGTCGGCGGTGTCGATCATATTCGCGGCGGGCTGGCGGAAAATGGCCATCAGGACGGAGCGATGGCCTCCGGAAAGACCGAGATTGCGAATATCGGCGGTGGAATCGACGACTTCGGCGATGTCGCGCAGGCGGACTGGCGCGCCGGTATGGCCCGTACCTCCAACGATGAGGGGCTGGTATTCGTAAGCCTTAAAGAGCTGATCGGTGTCGGCGACGTCCCAGGTCTTTTGGGAGTCGGAGAGAGAACCCTTAGCGAGGTCCGCGTTGGCCGATTGCAGCGATGCGCGCACGGTTTCAAGGCTGATTCCGTAGCTATTGAGTTTGTAGGGATTCGCCTCTACCCGGACGGCAGGGCTGGAGCTTCCCCAGACTCCCACTTGCCCCACTCCCTGCACCTGGGCGAGCTTCTGCGCAAGGATGGAATCGGCGGCATCGTAAATCTCGGCCGGTGGGATATTGGTTGACGTTAATGCCAGGATGAGGATCGGCGACTCCGCCGGGTTCACTTTGCGATAGTTAGGCTGGCCGGGGAGGTCCGCGGGAAGCTGGCTGCGCGCGGCGTTGATGCAGGCTTGCACGTCGCGAGCGGCGGCGTTGATATCGCGCGTGAGGTCGAATTGCAGAGTGATGTTGGTCTGGCCAAGGCTGCTCGAGGAAGTCATCTGGGTGACGCCAGCGATGCGGCCGAATTGCCGTTCAAGAGGCGTGGCGACGGCGGAAGCCATGGTCTCGGGGCTCGCTCCTGGCAGACTCGACATGACACTAATCGTGGGAAAGTCCACCTGCGGCAGAGGCGACACTGGCAAATGCCGAAAAGCCACTGCGCCAGCGAGTGCGATCGCAATGGTGATCAGAGACGTGGCCACAGGCCGGCGGATAAAGGGAGCGGAAAAATTGGCGGACATCATGGCGGAGTCACTCTGCCTTTAGTCACCGTGAGCGGGCTCTTCGACGGGATTGCCGATATGCACCGCGAAGCGCCGAGCCAACCAATCAAACGCCAGATAAACAACGGGCGTGGTGTAGAGCGTGAGCAACTGGCTTAGGAGAAGCCCGCCGACGATGGTAATGCCCAGGGGGCGGCGCAATTCCGAGCCGACGCCGCTGCCCATGGCCAGGGGCAAGGCACCTAGCAACGCAGCCATGGTCGTCATCATGATGGGCCGGAAGCGCAGGAGGCAAGCTTCGTAGATGGCATCCAGGGGCGACTTCCCTTCCTTACGCTCGGCTTCGAGCGCAAAGTCAATCATCATGATGGCGTTTTTCTTGACGATGCCGATCAAAAGGATCAAGCCAATGAGAGCGATAACGCTGAATTCCATTTTGAAAAGCAGAAGCGCCAGGATGGCTCCCACTCCGGCGGAGGGAAGCGTCGAGAGAATGGTAATCGGGTGAATATAACTCTCATAGAGCACGCCCAGCACGATATACACGGTAATGAGCGCGGCGAGAATCAGCACCGGTTCGTTCGCAAGGGAGTTCAGGAAAGCAGCCGCGGTGCCTTCAAAAGTAGCTTGGATGCTGGCCGGCATGTTGAGCTCGGATTTGGCCTCATTGATGGCTTTGACCGCATCACCCAGGGCGGCGCCCGGTGCCAAGTTGAAGGAAACGGTAACCGCAGGAAACTGTCCCTGGTGGTTGAGCGCGAGGGCGGTAGCGCCGGGTTCGAAACGGGTGAAGGCGCTGAGTGGAACCTGCGCGTTGGGAGTCGTGCTTACACTGGTCTGGGCGTTGTTAGTGATGTTCGCCGTGGAGCCACTATAGGCCTGCAGCGCGCTGTTGGAAGCTACGTAAATGTCTTTCAGGGATTCGGGATTTTGCTGGAACCGGGGATCGACTTCCAACACCACGCGGTATTGATTGAGCTGGGTGTAGATGGTGGACACTTGGCGCTGGCCAAAGGCGTCGTAGAGAGTGTTATCAATGGCGGAAGGCAAAACGCCCAGGCGCGAGGCAGTGTCGCGGTCGATAACCAGTGAAGCGAGAAGGCCTTGGTTGAGCTGGTCACTGGCAACGTCGCGGACCACGGGAATGGCGCTGAGTTTTTCCATAAAGCGCGGCACCCAGTAGGAGAGCTCCTTGGCGTCCACGTCTTCGAGGCTGTACTGAAATTCCGTGCGGCTGACGCGGTCTTCCACGGTGAGGTCCTGCACCGGCTGCATGAAGAGAGAGATGCCATCAACTTTGGCGAGTTCGGGCTGGAGACGGCGGATGATATCGGAAACGTGAATCTTCCGCTCGTCAAGCGGATTGAGATTGATTTGAATGCGGCCGGTATTCAAAGTGGTGTTGGTGCCATCGATGCCGATGAAAGAGGAGAGGCTCTGGACGGCGGGGTCCTTCAAGATCACTTTGCCTAGCTCTTGCTGATGCTGAGCCATGGCGGCAAAGGAAGTGTTCTGAGCCGCTTGGGAGACACCGAGAATAATTCCCGTGTCCTGCACGGGGAAGAAGCCCTTGGGAACGTAAATGTAAAGAAGGATGGTGGCCACAAGCGTGCCGATAGTGACGAGGAGAGTGGTTGTTCGGTACTGCAGGACGACCTTCAGGGTGCGCCCGTAAAAAGCGATGACGGAGTCGAATACGCGCTCGGAGGCGCGAAAGAACCTGCCTTGCTCTTCCTCTTTTTGGTGCTGCAGCAATTGCGCGCACATCATGGGAGTCAACGTAAGGGAAACGAAAGCGGAAATGAGGATGGTGATGGAAAGAGTGATGGCAAACTCGCGGAAGAGGCGGCCGACGATGTCCCCCATGAAGAGAAGCGGGATGAGCACGGCGATGAGGGAGACGGTAAGCGAAATGATGGTGAAGCCAATCTGCTCGGAGCCCTTGAGAGCGGCTTCGACAGGCGGATCGCCCTGCTCGATAAAGCGGCTGATATTTTCGATCATGACGATGGCGTCGTCGACGACAAAGCCGGTAGATATGGTCAGGGCCATGAGGGATAGGTTGTTGAGGCTGAAGCCGCACAGGTACATGACGCCAAAGGTACCGACGATCGAAAGAGGCACGGCAAGCGTAGGAATAACCGTAGCCCGCAAACTGCGGAGGAAAAGGAAAATGACCAGCACCACGAGCGCAATCGTGAGGATCAAGGTGAATTGCACATCGTCAACGGAGGCGCGAATGGTGGTGGTACGGTCGGTGAGGGTGTCTACTTTTACAGCAGCGGGTAGCGCGGCCTGAAGCTGCGGGAGAAGCTTTTTCACGCGGTCGACCACCGCGATGGTATTGGCCCCGGGCTGCCGCTGAATGTTCAGGATAACGGCGGGCTGGGTATTGGCCCAAGCAGCCTGCTTAGCGTTTTCGGTTCCGTCGAAAACCTTGGCGACGTCGGTGAGACGGACCGGAGCGCCATTGCGATAAGCCACGATAATGGGCTTATAGCTGTCCGCAGAAATGAGCTGGTCGTTGGCGCCGATGGTGTAAGCCTGATGGGCGCCGTCGAAAGTGCCTTTCGCTTGATCGACGTTGGCTGCGCTCAGCGCTGTTCGCAGATCCTCCAAACTCATTCCGTAGGATGCGAGCTCGGTCGGATTGGCCTGGATGCGCACCGCGGGTCGCTGGCCGCCGCTGATGCTGACAAGGCCTACGCCGGAGAGCTGAGAAATCTTCTGGGCCAGCGTGGTGTCCGCCAGGTCCTCGACTTTGGAGAGCGGGAGGGACTCCGAGGTAAGGGCAAGAGTGAGAATGGGCGCGTCGGCGGGATTGATCTTGCTGTAGATGGGCGGATTGGGTAGGCCCTGCGGCAAAAGGTTCGACGCGCTATTGATGGAGGCCTGGACCTCTTGTTCAGCGATATCGATGTTGAGATCCAAGGTAAATTGGAGAGTGATGAGAGAGCTTCCGAACGAACTGGTGGAAGTCATCTGGTTTAAGCCGGGGATCTGACCGAACTGTCGCTCGAGCGGGGCGGTAACCGAAGAGGCCACCACGTCGGGGCTCGCTCCTGGGTAAAACGTCTGAATTTGAATGGTTGGATAGTCGACTTGCGGAAGCGCGGACACCGGGAGCTGACGGTAGGCCACAAAGCCCGCTAGCAAGACAGCAACCATAAGCAGCGTGGTGGCAACCGGCCGCAGAATAAACGGCCGCGACGGACTCATCGCCGGGAACCTCCGGATTGGCGGCGGGGAGAATTGGGCGCCGGCGGTGCAGGCGCGCCTGGACTTGCCGGCGCGGTGTTGCTCGAGGCTTGAGCGCCGCTATTGTTTCCGCTGGAAACCGTGGGCGTGACCTTGCTGCCATCCTGGAGCTTGTCCTGGCCGTCGATGACCACGAGGTCGCCGGCATTCACGCCATCGCTCAGGCCCACGCGGTTGCCCGTGGTTTGCGCGATGGTGACGGCGTGGATTTTCACCGTGTTGTCGCTAGCGACAGCATACACATAGGTGCCTTGAGGGCCGCGCTGGATGGCAGCCGCGGGCACGATGGTGAGATTGTGCTTGGTGTCGACCAGCAAGTGCACGTTCACGAATTGATTGGGAAAAAGAGCAGTGTCGGCATTGTTAAAGACGGACTTGAGCTTGTACGTGCCCGTGCTGGGATCGATCTGGTTGTCGATGGTGAGGAGTTTGCCAGTAGCGATTTTCTGCGTGTCGTCGCGGTCGAAGGCATCGACGGTAAGCTGAGCGCCGGCGCGGAGTTTGGTGCTGACTTGCGGAAGATCGTCCTGCGGCAAGCTGAAGAGCACGGCGATCGGCTGAAGCTGGGTGATAACCACCAAGCCGCTGGCGTCAGTGGCATGCACGATGTTTCCCGGGTCTATAAGGCGGAGTCCGACATGGCCGCTGATGGGCGCAGTGATGTGGCAATAGGTGAGTTGCAGCTTGGCGTTGTCGATCTGGCTTTGATCAGACTTGATGGCGCCATCAAACTGGCCGACTAACGCTGCCTGGGTGTCGAGTTGCTGCTGCGGGATGACACCTTCATCGAAGAGAAGCTTATAGCGCTCGAGATTGACTTGCGCGTCTTTGCGCTGAGCCTGATCTTTCGCAAGCTGGCCGTCAGCCTGCTCGAGTTGGACCTGGAAGGGCCGCGGGTCAATCTGCACGAGAAGATCCCCTTCATGCACGTACTGACCTTCTTTGAAGGCCACCTTGATAATTTCTCCGTCCACACGGCTGCGAACCGTGACCGTATTAAAGGCAGTTACGGTCCCGAGGCCGTTGAAGTAAACGGGAAGATCATCGGGCTGCGCAGGCGCGACGACGACGGGCACGACAAAATTGCCCATGCCTCCTGAGCCACCCCGCCCCCTGCCCGGCGTTGCCGGCGCAGAAGGGTTGGCTGCTTCGCTGGGAGTGCGCGATCCTCGGAAATACCAAACACCAAGAACAACGCCAGCAATAAGAACGACCCAGAGCCACCAGAGGCTCCGCGACGGCCTGGCGGCCGGTGTATTGGCGGTCGTGTGGCTACCGGATTCAGGTAGTTCCATCGACTTGAGCTGCCCCATTCCTTTGCTCCTAACAGGTTTCAGAATGCACTACTTTCGTGCGAGCAAGCCACCAAAAGGCAGGGCTATCCCGGGCAAACTCCGAGGGCCGCTCCAACGAAGGGACGTAGACTCCGGTGTGCCTCAGTCTACGCCTATATAGGACGGCCCGGAGAGAACAAAGGTTACGTGAGGCTAGGAGGCCTGTGTCGCCCCCAATATATGAGTTACTCAGCCGCTCGCCGGCGTAGAGGGGCAAAATTCCGGAAATTTGCGGCGTGCAGAATCGCAAAGAAACCCGTAGACTAGGACCTAAAAGACGGAATAGAAAACATTTTGCATCGATCCCGAAAGGGACAGGAGAATGGCTATGGGTAAAGGCTTTGTCCTGGGAATCGTGGTTGGGATTTTACTGCTTGTGGGATGCGTCTATTTGTACTTTTCCTGGGGGATGGCGCCCGTGGCGACCTCGGCCAAACCCATGCCGTTCGAACGGAAATTAGCGAAAACCGGGCTGCAGGCCTATTTGGACAAGTTACCGCACCCGCAGCCGCTGGTGCCTGCAGATGAACCCAATCTGATTGCCGGCGCGAAAGTTTACAAGGAGCAGTGCGCCACCTGCCACGGGCTGCCAGGCGAGCCGAAATCCGTAGTGTCAAAAGGGATGTTTCCAGCGCCGCCAGAATTGTTTCACGGAATTGGGGTGACCGATGATGAGCCCTGGGAAACGTACTGGAAAGTGGAGAACGGCATTCGCATGACGGGAATGCCGGGATTCAAAGGCCAACTCTCGGAGAAAGAGATCTGGCAGGTGACCATGCTGGTCAAGAACGCGGACAAGATTACCGAGGCAGTGAAAAAAGAGTTGCTGGCCGGCAATTCGACGCCCATGGCGATGGCTATGGACGATATGGGTAGCGCGCCCGCAAAAGGAACCAAGCCTGCGAAGCAAACCAAGCCAACGAAGAAATAGCTTCAAGTTCGAATCAGTCCGCGAATCTGGCTACTTCTTGCGCTCTGCGCAATTCGGGGAACCACCAGGCCCACAGGCCGGTTACGAGAATTGCGCCTACACCACCGAGGACAACTGCCGGGACGCTGCCGAACCAGTGCGCGGTAAGACCGGATTCGAATTGGCCGAGTTCGTTGGAAGCGCCAACAAAAACCGAGTCGACGGCATTGACGCGGCCGCGCATTTCGTCGGGGGTGCCCAACTGGATGAATAGCTGACGAACCATCACGCTGACCATGTCGCTGGCTCCCACGAGAAAAAGAGCAAACAGAGACAGGTAGAGGTTTCGAGAGATTCCGAAAAAGATAGTGGCCAGCCCGAATCCCGCGACGCACCACAACATTCGGGAACCGGCGCGGCGTCCCAAGGGTTTGTGAGCGAGCACCATGGCCGTGACGCCTGCGCCAACAGCGGGAGCGCTGCGAAGAAGGCCGAGGCCCCAAGGGCCGGTCATGAGAATTTCTTTGGCGTAGACGGGCAGCAGCGCGACCGCCCCTCCTAAAAGAACCGCGAACAAGTCCAGCGAGATGGAGCCAAGAATCATTTTCTCGCGCCAAATGTAGTGGAGGCCGGCCAGCGTGGATTTCCAGGTTATGGGCTCGGGCACCCGTTCGACGGATTCAACTTTTATTTTTGCGGCGCAGACCGCAGCCACGATTGCCGCAAAGAACGAAAGCGCGTAAACCGCTGCGGGCCCTCGATTAATGGCGTAGACAATGCCTCCAAGGGAAGGGCTCAAGATCACGGTACTTTGAAAGAACACCGAAGCCCAGGCCACGGCGTTCTGGAAGTCCTTCGCAGGAACCAATTGAGGAAGGAGCGCGCGCGTGGCCGGTCCGCTGAAGGAACGGGCAACACCTACGAAGAAAAGCACCGCATAGATCGGGTAAGGTGAGCGGTACCCGCGAAGTGTAAGAAATAAAAGCGCTCCCGAACAAGCTGCGGAGCCAAGGTAACAGAGAACGATCAGCTTGCGGCGGTCGTAACGGTCCGCAGCATGACCCGACACGAGAAAAAACAAAATGCCGGGAAGGAACTGGGCGAGTCCGACAAAACCCAGAGCCAGAGCCCGCTGGGTGATTTCATAGATCTCCCATCCCACTGCGACGGATTGCATTTCGCCGGAAAGGACGATGAAGACGCGCGCCAATTGAAAGAAGACGAAACTTGGGTAGGTAAAAGCGATTCGCCCAGCGGCGCTGGAGTTCTCCGAAGCTGCCATCCTTCCTACTGTGCCACAAAAGGCAGAGAGGAACGAGAGAAGCGAAAGTAAAGCGTTTTAGCTAGGATGGGTATAGCTCTGTGATTCGTCGCGGAACAGGCGCCCGAAGAGGCTCAATTTCGCTTTTTCAGAAAAGTTACGCTTCCGCCGTTTTGCGCGGGCGCAGGTAGAAGTGGATCGCAGGAGTGAAGACGAGCGACAGGACCATGGAGCTTAGCAAGCCACCAATCACAACAATCGCTAACGGTTTCAGCATCTCGGAACCTGCGCCTATCCCGAACGCCAATGGCGACATGCCAGCAACGGTGGCGAGAGCCGTCATCGCAATGGGGCGCAAGCGGCGGCGGCCCGCTTGAATCATGGCTTCTTGCGGGGTGAATCCCAGATCACGGAAGCGGTGCTCGGCGTCGAGCAACAAAATGCCGTTTTTGGCCACGATGCCGATGACCATAATCATGCCCATGCGCGAGGCGACGTTGAACGTCGTATTTGTGATCAGCAGCGCCAGAAAGCCACCAAACGTGGAAAGGATTGCGGACGTGAGGATTGCCGTCGGGGCGGAGAAAGTCCGGAACTCAAAAAGGAGCACGGCAAACAGAAGGAGCAGGGCCAAGAGCAGAACCAACATCAAGTCGTGGGATGATTTTCGATTCTCTTCGTACAACCCGCCGTACTCGACGCGGATGGAAGATGGAAGATTCATATCGCGTATGGCTCTCTGTACTGCAGCCACTCCTGTCCCCATGTCGACGCCTTCCAGGCGCGCAGTAACTTGCACCAAGCGTTGCAGATTCTCGCGACGAATTTCCGTTTCGCCGGGATCTGTAGTAACTGTCGCCAAAGAACCGAGCGTTGCCGTACGGCCAGTCGCACTGGTAAGCAGCGTATTGGTCATGCGATCCAGCGATGAGCGGTTCTGATCAGGGAAACGCACGCGAATGGTGTATGGGCGGTCGTTCAGAATAACGGGTGTCGCGGCGGGCTCGCCTTCCAGGACAGCGGAGGCGTCCAGAGCCACTTCCTCTGGAGTGAAACCGGCACGCGCCGCAACGGTGGGATTCACCTGGAATGTCACAGCGGGACCGCTGATGGTATTCTCGACACCGTCGAGAACATCCACGACAGGATGTGACCCTCTAATCTGAATCTTTTGGATGGCTTCCGCAACCCGTGGGGCGGTCTCGTTCAGGAGCTTGCCATCCTGAGAATAAAGCTTGATGACCACCGGCTCCGGCTGGCTTGTCAGATCTCCAATCATGTCCTGTAACAGCTGGACAAATTCGATGTCCGCGGCGGGCTCGGACTGCTTGATCTTCGACCTGACGTCCGAGATCACCTCGTCAATGTCGCGGTCCCGATCTTTCTTCAGTTTCACGGTGAAATCGCCATTGTTGGCTTCCGTGACAGCGGCAAGGCCTAACTGCAGGCCCGTACGGCGTGAGGTGTTCTCCACTTCCGGAGTGGCGTGGAGAATATTCTCGATGCGCAGGAGGATGCGATTGGATTCCGCGAGGGAGCTTCCCGGTGGAGTGTAGTAATCGAGGATGAACCCGCCTTCATCCATTTCGGGAAGAAAATCTGTGCCGACAAAGGTATAGCAAACATAGGACAAAACGATGATTACGACGGAACTCCCAGCCAGCAACCAAGGGCGCTTGACAATGGCTTGCATAGCGCGTGTATAGAAATTGACGATGCGTCCGAAGAAACCAGAAAGGTGGGCTTCTTCCACCGCGAGGAGCGCCGCCATGTTCGGCCCTTCGGAAGAGCTGGCTGCGGTGACGGTCGCATCCTTGCGGCGCACGAAATACTGGCTGAGCGTGGGAGTCCACGTCAACGCAAGAAACAGCGAGGTGAAAAGGGAGACGGTCATGGTGACGGCGAGCGCGCGAAAGAAAGAGCCGGTCACACCGGTCGTCGAAATCAACGGGAGAAACACGACGACGGGAGTGACCGTAGAGCCGATCAAAGGTATGGTCAACTCCTTCAAGGCGCTCCGAATAGCCTGAAGGCGGGTTTGGCCGGCATCCCGGTGCAAAACAATGTTCTCGAGGACAACGATGGCGTCGTCGATGACCAAGCCCACTGCGGCGGCGAGCCCTCCGAGGGTCATAAGGTTGAAACTCTGGCCGCTGACCTTCAGAACGATGAAGGTAATGAGCAAAGTTACGGGAATCACCAAGCCAGCCACGAGCGAGGTTCCCCAATCGCGCAAGAACAGCACAAGAATGATTGAGGAAAGCACGATTCCGAGGACCACCGCATCGCGAACGCTCGAGATGGAGTCGTGGACGATCGTGGATTGGTCGTAGAACGGCTCGAGATGCACGCCGGGAGGAAGCGTTGGCGTGAGCTGCTGGATCAAGTCGTGCACCTCGTTTGCGACGGCCAGGGTGTTGCTTTCAGGCTGGCGGTTGACATTGAGCAGGACCGCGGGCTTGCCATCGGCGGTGACCACGGTATAAACGGGCGCGACCGATGGTGCGATCTTGGCGATATCGCCCAGGCGGATGGGGACCTGCGATGGAGACGTCTTCACCACGATCTGCCCGAGCTCTTCGGGCGTGCGGACCATCCCGCTGACCAAGCCGAGCACCAATTTGTGCTCGCTCTCGATCAGTCCGGGCGAATCGATGAGATTGGTCTTGCGTATCGAATCCAAAATATCACTGACCGTAACTCCCGCGGCCAGCAGACGCGCAGGATCGGGAGTCACCTGAAATTCCGGGACGCGGCCGCCCTGCACGATCACGGTAGCGACGCCGTCCAGCCGGTTTAGGCGCGGCTTGAGGTCGTAAGTGGCGATTTCCCAGAGTTTGTCGGGCGGAATGGTATCTGACGTCAAGCTGTAGCCAATGATAGGAAACATGGCAAAGGTCATCCGGTGCGTTTCCACTCTGGCCGTGGGAGGCAGTTCGGCTTGCATGCGCGCGACCACCGCGTCGACGCGCTGCAGCGTCAAAATCATGTCGGAGTTCCAATCGAAGAAAAGGTCGACCTCCGCCGAGCCGCGGCTCGTGATCGAAGTCACTTTCTGAAGACCAGGGACGCTGTTAACTGCTTCCTCGAGCGGCCGCGTGATGGTCACCAGCATTTGGTCGATGGGCGTGACGCCGTTGTCTACCCCGATGACGATGCGCGGAAAATCCGTGCTGGGAAAAACGGCCACAGGAATGCTGAAGGCAAGATATCCGCCGACCAGCGCGAGAGTCACGATCAAGAAAAGAATGGGCCGCGACAGCCGGCGAAACCAAGGCAGAGCTGGTTTTCCAGCTTCGCTCTGGGCGTGCAGCACTTCAGGCCGGATGGGCATTTAATCCTTGTCCTTCTTGGCCGGCTTGGCTTCCGCCGCGCTATCGTCTTTGCCTTGCTTGTCCGCGTTACCAGCGGCTTCTTTTTCTTCCTTACCTGGAGCTTCGATCTTGATCTGCGTGTTGTCCGGCAACGCGTAGCCCCCCGAGATGATGACGGGTTCGCCGGGGTTCACGCCCCTTGCGACCTGAGAAAATTGCGCGTTGTGCGCGCCGATCTGGACGGTCTTAATGTGCGCGTGCCCATCCGAGCCAGCGATCACTACGTAGCTTGCGCCTTCTTCGTTCTTGAAGACCGCCGGGGTGGGCACAACCAGTGCACCCTTCACCGTTTTCTGGGTCATGCTGACTTCCACGGTCATTCCAGGCTTCAGGGCGGGGTTTGGCTTGGCGGCTTCCACCCAAACTTCAATGGTGGTGCTGCCGGGATCCAAGGCGGGGCTCACGAGAGTCACGCGCCCTTTGATAGGTTCATCGAGACCGGGAAGCTTTAATTCCGCAGGATTCCCAACCTTTAGGAGCGCCGCCTCGGATTGCGCGATGTGGGATTTAGCGATGAGGCGGCTCAGATTCATGACCGTGAGGACGGGCTGATTTGCCGTCGCAAGATCGCCAGCGTAGAGCGGACGATCGGTCACAACACCGTCAATCGGGCTGCGGATTTCCGAGTAGCTAAGCTGAGCTTCCGCATTGAGCATTTGACCTTCGGCCGACAATCGCGAGCCTTGCGCAGACCTGATAGCCTGCTCTTTGCCGATGCGCTGCAAATCCTCAAGCTGCTTCTGCGCCACTTCGTTGACGCCGCGCGCCTGAGCCAAAGCGACTGCAGCAGAATCCAAGTCGCGCTGCGGAAGCGCGCCCTGGTCGAAGAGTTCTTTCCGGCTGTTGTACACCCTTTGCTGCGCTTCAAAGGCGGCTCTAGCGGCATCGGCGTCGAGCTGTGCCTTCTGGATTTGCTGCGGGATGCTGGCGTCTACGGAAGTTTTGTAAGTCGCATCTGCTTGTTCAAAGCTTCCCTGGCTGGCTTTCGCTTGGGCTAGCAGATCTTTGTTCTCCAATCTGGCCAGAAGCTGGCCTTTCCTCACGCGGTCGCCGCGCCGCACTTTGAATTCCGTGATAGGCGCGGTGATTTTCGGAGCAATCGTGGCTTGTTCGAGAGGATAGACGACCGCTTCAGCGGAAACGCTTTGCGAAATCGTCGCGCGCGTTGCAGGCGTGACCTGCACGGTAACGACTGGATCTTTTTCTTTCTCGTCCTTGCTGCAGCCAACCAGAGCGAATAGCATCGAAGCACTTGCGAGCGAAAGAAGGATGCACCTTCTGCGTCTTAAGATCCCAAGATGTATTGTGTGTTTCATGGAGTTGTCAGCACTCCCGTCAAGGTTTGCAAATTCGCGAGGGCCACGCGATAGCGCACGGCGCCGTCCTGATAGGCCGCATTGGATTGCGCATAAGTCGTCTGCGCATCCACCACTTCGAGCACGGTGGCTTCTCCACCCTTGTAGCGCAGCGTGGTCAGCCGCAGGCTTTCTTCCGCCAATTGCGCCGAGCGCTGGAGGCCGGCCAACTCATTCATTGCCGTTTCCCCTTCGGAGTACAGGGACTTGATTTCGGCGAGCAGCTTGCGCTGAGCGAGTGAAAGCTCCCGCTGTGCCTGTGCGCGCCGCAATTCCGCTTGCTTGATGCGGCTCTGTGTCGTGCCCCAGTTCCAGATAGGGATGTTCACAGTTCCCACTATCGAAGTGCCCAAATTGGAGGCTCCGGTCGGCCCATTCACAGCAAACTGCGGCGCATCGATGCCATACCAATAGTCCAAAGTGAGCGAAGGAAAATAGCCGCCGCGCGCGCTGGTTACGTCAAATCCCGCCGCGCGTACCGCTTCAAGCGCCGCGCGAACGTCGGGATTATTCTGCTCCGCTTGCTGCTGTACCTCGCCGAGCGTCGGCAACGGCGCTGGCGCGTGCAGATCATCGGTCACTTCAAAGTTTTCGTTGAAATCCGGAAAGATCAGCACGGCCAGATCGAGACGCGCATTGAGCAGCGCCAATTGCGTTTCTTGCAGCGCGCGGCGGCGGTCTTGCGCCTGCAATTCCGCCTTGATTACATCGGAATGCGCCACCTCGCCGCCATGCTCGAGGTCCTGCGTCAACTTGAAGAAGCGATCCCCTTCGTCCGCCGTTTTTTGCGCCGAGAGCAGTTTCTGCTGGGCCGCAGCGACGGCGAAATAGTTCTGGACCACCGTGACTACCAGGCCGCGCCAAGCAATTTCCGCTCGAGCCTTGGAGGCTGCGGCCAAAGCCGCAGACCTTCTAAAGTTCGCAACACTCGCGAGATCAATGGACTCATGAATGTTGGCCTGGCTGACGTATTCGTGCACCGCGTTATTCGCTATAAAGACGACAGGAACTTGCGTTTTCGTGGCTGCTTCGGGCGTGGCAGCCTGTGTATACAAAGCCTGATTGTTGTAAACCACGCTGGGAAGCAAGGCCGTGGCTGCTTGAAAGCGATCTTGACGGGTGATTGCTGAATCCGTGAGCGCGGCTTGAAATTGGACGCTGTATTTTCGCGCGCGCTCAAGCGCATCCTCGAGCGTCAACTTCAGCACAGGCGCTGATGGCGAAGCGGTTTGAGCCGGATTCTTTGTAGCCGCAGCAGCGGGCGGACTCGCGGTATCTTGCGCCGCAGATATTCCTGCCCCGCACAGGCACAGCGCGGCTGCAAGCCACGACACCGCGAAGGTTCCTCGTGATCTCATGAATCTGGGCTCCTATGCCGGATCCACGCTGACGCCGGGCGGCAGAATTTAGGCTAGCAATCTTAGGATAAACGCAAGATTAACTAGGAGATGCGGGGTGTCCAGAATCGATCGGGAGATACGCGGTGAAGGTGCTTCCGGTGGAATCGGATCGCGCCAGTTCCAGGCGCCCTTGGTGCGCTTGGGCAATCCAACGCGAAATGGACAAGCCTAGCCCCGCGCCGCCGCCATCGTTCTCGGAACGCGAGCGCGCCTGGTCCGCGCGGAAGAATCGCTCGAAGATGCGCGGCCGCAGCTCCGCAGGGATGCCCCTTCCGGTGTCCGCGATACTTACAGCATATTCCTGGCCATTGCGCTGGCAAGACACAATGACTCGACCGCACTCCGGCGTGTATTTGATGGCGTTATCTAGTAAATTCAGAAGCATGCGGCGCAGCAGTGACTCGTCCGCGTGAATCGGGGATTCCGGGGCCCCCTCGAAGGTGAGCGAAATCTTCTTGGCTTGAGCGAGCGTTCGCGCCGAATGCACGCAATCGGCAATTAATTCATCCAAATAAAAATCGCGCGGTTGGAGCGGATATTGCCCGGCGTCCGCGCGCGTTAAAGTGAACAGATCCTCCACAATGCGCGTTAGCCGCTCCGCCTCGTGATGTAGCACGCACAGCGACTCGCGATATTCTTCTGCGGACCGCGCCTGCTGCGACAACGTCACTTCCGATTCGCCGCGCAGAATCGCCACCGGCGTGCGCAGTTCGTGCGAAGCATCGGCCATAAATCGCCGCTGGCGATCAAATGATTCCGCGAGCCTGTCCAGCAAGCCATTAAAGGAGCCCGCCAGGTGTCCCAGTTCATCTTTTTCGTTTTGGACGGGCAGCCGCTCGTGCAAATTTGCGGCCCCGATTCGGCCCGCCTGGCTGCTCATAGCCACCACAGGCGCAAGGCTCTTGCGCGCCAGGAAATAGCCGCCGCCGCTCGCCAGCAAAATGGCAATGGGAATCACCCAGGCAAATGTCTCCGTCACTTCTTCGAGCATCTCTGCCTGCGGACCGAGGGAGCGCAGAATCACGAGCGTGTAGCTATTTCCTTGCGCGGTGAATCGCCGGGCGCATGCCCGATAGCCGCTTCGGCCGCCTTTGACGATGCCGAAAAATCGCTCCCCTTGCGGGGCGCTAGTGACAAATTGCTGAAAAGACACCGACTCCAGCAGATTTGCGGGTTCAGAGCTTTTTCTTGAATTTGCCGGATCCTCTTCGACGGATTGAGCGACCACCTTTCCGTTGGCGTCTAGAATTGCATAAACATGATCGCGGAAATGATGCTCGGCGATAGCCTCTTCTACCGCAGCGAGGAAGGGCTCGGGTGCCGTTTGATCTTCCAGCTCCGCGTGAACCGTAACTAAGAAGGCCTTCGAAAGCTCGCTTAGGTCGGTGTCCATGCGGCGCTGGACGCTTCGCAGAAACACGAGATAGGTGATGACAAAGAGGACCACGAGAACCAGCGCCAGCACGCCCGTATACCAGAGCGTCAGGCGCGTGCGGATGGAGTCAAGCATGGCTCTTCCGGACCGAAGATGGCGGTTTCATGCGCGAGCGGGACGAGCCGCTCTCTTCGCTGGTTTCGGCGTCCGGCAAGTCCCCTTCCGTGCCGAGAACATAGCCCACACCGCGGCGCGTGTGCAGCAGCGGCTTCGTCGAATCCTCATCGATCTTTCGCCGCAGGCGGTTGATGTACACCTCGATCAAATTGGAAAACGGATCAAACGTTTCGTCCCACACATGCTCGGCAATTTCCGCGCGGCGGACCACGCGGCCAGCGTGACGCGCAAGATATTCCAGCAGCGCATACTCTTTCGCCGTTAGCGTCACGCTGCGTCCTGCGCGCTTGGCGGTCTGCGCGCCAGTGTCGAGCACGAGGTCGGCGATCGTGATTTTCTCCGGCCGCAATTCCCCGGAGCGGCGCAGCAAAGCTCGCAAGCGCGCCAGCAACTCGCGAAATTCGAATGGCTTCGTCAAATAATCGTCGGCGCCGTGATCCAGCCCCGCGATGCGGTCCTCCACAGCATCTCGCGCGGTCAACATCAAGATCGGCATGCGCTGCCCGGATTTGCGCAGCTCACGGCACACTGCGAAGCCGTCCGGCGCGGGGATCATCACGTCGAGGATCACCAGGTCGTACGTGTTCACCGCAGCCTGATATAGCGCATTTTCGCCCGTGTTCGCGACATCCACGGCATACGCCTGTTCACGCAGGCCTTTAGCCACGAATCGCGCGATTCGCGGATCATCTTCGACGAGAAGTAGCCGCATGAGAGCATCATACGGCAGAAGCTGGGAAAAGGGATAAGCAGCCAGTTGCTGAAGGGGGCATCCCCACCGACGGCGCCTCGTTCGAGCTTGTCCTCCCTTTAATCCTCTTTCAGATGAAGCCGCTGGCGAATCCGTGGATGCTCGACCGTTTGCCTGCGGCCGCTTGGCCAATGCACCTCGACGCGATCGACCGAAGACACGCTGCCCAAGCCAAAATGAAGCGGGGTGGCGTGCTGCGAAAGGTAGGAACCCTGACTGCCGACGGATTGCAAATAACACCGGCCGCCCGACCAAACGCGCACGAGTGCGCCGATCCCCTGCCGGTTGCTTTTCTTGCCTTCCAACGAGATTTTGATCCAGTTGCGCGCTTCTGCGCCGTCGGCACGCAATAAAATCAGCGGGCCACGATTGCAGGAGATAGCAAGATCGATGTCGCCATCGCTATCGAAGTCGGCGGCGGCCAGTCCGCGGGCGTTCAGCGGGCGGTCGAGCTCCGGCGCGACACTTGCCAGAACATCCTGGTATCGCGCGCCGTCGTAGTGAAAAAGAAAGGGCTTTTGCGGAACCAGCAGCTCATGATTCGCCGCGTCCTCCAGCGTGTTTCCATTCACCACAAATAGATCCAGGAGGCCATCATTGTCATAATCGAGGAACGCGCAGCCCCAACCCACGGTGGGGAGTGTGACATACGCGAGATCGGAAAACTCAGCGGCGTCAGCGAAACTCAGTTGGTGCGTTTCGGAAAACAGACTCTGATACAGCGAATCGCCCTGCGAAAGCCAGTGGGAAACGAAGAAGTCAAGGTCGCCGTCACAGTCAAAGTCGCCCACGGTCAGTCCCATGCATCCTTTGTTTTCCGCTGTGAGCGTTTGCGCGCTTTGATCGGAGAAGCGCCCGTTCTTCTGGTTGACGAAGAGGCGGTTCATGCTCATATCGTTGCCGACGTAAAGCTCGGGCCAGCCATCCAGATTGAAATCGGCGGCCGTCACCGTGAGGCTGCGGCCATCGGGGTCCGCGACTGTGGCGTGGTGCGTAACGTCGGTGAACGTACCATCGCGATTGTTGTGCAGTAACCGGTTGGGCTGAGGCCGAAACGACCGCGGATTGAGTGCGGCGGGGACAACTACACCGTATTGGCTCTCCGCGGCGAAGCGCAGGTGCGAAATGTCAGTGGGATAATCCACGTAATGCAACACATACAAGTCGAGCCAGCCGTCGTTGTCAAAATCCACCCACACTGCGCCGGTGCTCCATAGAGGGTCGTGAACGCCGCTCTGCTGCGTGACGTTTCGAAAGCGCCCGTTACCCTCATTGTGATAGAGATAGCAGCCGTCTGCGCCAGTTACGAACAGGTCCAGCAAGCCATCATTGTCGTAGTCGCCCCAGTAAGCGCCCATGCCCAAATGATGCAGCTCGAGCCTTGCGCTTTCGGTGACATCGGTGAATGTGCCGTTTCCATTGTTGTGGAAGAGCCGGTTCCCCACACCATCTCTTCGTCCCGAACCAAATTTGGAAGACTGGTTCACCACATACAGATCGGGGAAACCGTCGTGGTCATAATCGCCCCACGCTAGGCCGGAGCCCATATCTTCTGGAAGCAGTCGGTTGCGAGGCCCGCTGGAGTGGGTGAAATGCAAACCGGCTTGGCTGGTCACGTCATGAAAACGCATTCGAAGGAGCAAAATCCCCAGTCGCCCGAATTCCTGGCCGACGCGCTATGCCGAGGACGACGGCGCCAATAGCAAAAACGACGGTCCACAGAACCAGAGGCCGCGCCGGTTGCGCGTAGAGCTCCAGCGGGTAAGGGCTTTTCAGCAACCCGATTACGATGTGCAAGATTCCCAGAGCGCCGAAGGCCACGCCCACCGCAAGATGAAAGTAGTGCATCCGGTAGGGTACAAAGACTCCCCACAATCCCCTTCCCACCAGCCAGAGACCACTCCCAGCCAGGGCCAGCCAACCCCAAACAGTCCACAGGCCCGAGCTCCACCAGCGGGCCGGCGTCTCCTGATTGGCCGCATGGACATGCTTCCACCGGACTATCGTGACCGGAACAACGGCGAGTAAGCCTGCGAGAATATGCAACAGCAGAATCCACTGCGAGAACACGCCGTACCGAGCCAGGAAGGGCAGAATTCCACTGAGAACAAGAAAAACAAACCACCCCGAAGAGCGCCGCAGGGGCTTGGTGTTAGCTGCGTCGTTGCTCATGACTCCCCCGTCTGCTGGCCGCGTAAACCAGCGCCCACCCGTCTAATGGAGCGGCATCCTAGTGACGGCGGACAGCATCCGCAAGTAAAGCGGTCACCTAGCCGTGTGACCTCCATCACCAAGCGGCGCACTTGCCCGCCGAAATCCAGGGAGTGGCTATGGGGGCCGAGTTCATATCTTGACCTCTGACCTTGGTGTCGCCCCTTCCGCCAGTGGGCTGACCGGTAGTTTGCATCTTTCCCGCCGCTGCGGCATCCAACGGTTAACGCTATAATCGGCCTTAAGCGATGGACTCCGAAGCCGCTCAAGAGAATTCTGCTGGTCTCGCATGGGCCCACCCGCTCGTCCGCGACTGGTTTGTGGGCCGTTTCTGCACGCCCACGGAGCCGCAACTCCAGGGCTGGCCTCACATTTTGGCCGGCAAAACCGCGCTGATCTCCGCCCCGACAGGTTCGGGAAAAACGCTCGCTGCCTTTCTAACTTGCATTGATCGCTTGGTGCGTAAAGCGCTTACGGGGGAACTGCTCGAACGCACGGAAGTTCTCTACGTCTCGCCGCTCAAGGCGCTCAGCAACGACATTCAGAAAAACCTGGAACTGCCTCTGGGCGAAATCCTGCAACTTGCCGGGCACCGCGGAATGCTGATGCCAGAAATTCGCACGGCAGTGCGCACCGGCGATACCCTCGCGCACGAACGCCGCGCCATGCTGGCGCACCCGCCACATATTCTGGTCACCACTCCCGAATCGCTCTACATCCTGCTGACGGCTGCGAGAAGCCGCGAAATGCTCAGGACCGTCGAATCCGTTATCGTGGACGAAATCCACGCCGTTGCTGACGACAAGCGCGGCGCGCATCTGGCGCTCTCCCTGGAAAGGCTTGATCATTTGACCGGCAAGCGCCTCCCGCGCATTGGCCTCTCCGCCACCCAGAAGCCTATCGAATTGGTAGCCGATTTTCTGACCGGCGCAGAGCAACCCGCTCCTCACATTGTGCAAATCGGTCATCGCCGCGAACTCGATCTGGCCGTCGAAGTCCCTGGCAGCGAGCTGGGTCCCGTCGCCTCCAACGAAATGTGGGACGAAATCTATGATCGCCTCACTCGGCTGGCTTCGCAGAATCGCTCCACGCTCATTTTTGTCAATACGCGCCGTCTGTCAGAGCGTATGGCGCACCATCTCGGCGAGCGCCTCGGAAAAGACGCCGTCGCCGCGCATCACGGAAGTTTGTCCCGCAAGTTACGTCTGGCCGCTGAGAAAAAATTAAAGGCCGGGGAAATTCGCGCCCTCGTCGCGACTGCTTCTCTCGAACTGGGCATTGATATCGGCACCGTGGATCTTGTTTGCCAGATTGGCTCGCCACGCTCCATTGCCGCGGCCTTGCAGCGCATCGGGCGCGCCGGCCACTGGCGCGGAGCTGTGCCGAAAGGCCGCCTCTTCGCCACCACGCGAGACGACTTACTCGAATGCGCGGCGCTGGTGCGGGCCATTGGTCAAGGCGATCTCGACCGCCTTTCCATCCCCGGCGCGCCGATGGACATTCTGGCGCAACAAATCGTAGCCATGTGCGCCGCGGAAGATTGGAAGGAGGAGGATCTCTTTCAGGCCGTCCGGCACGCCTATCCGTATCGCCACCTTGCGCGCGCAGATTTCGACGAAATCATCGAAATGCTTTCCGAAGGCATCGCCAGCGCCCGCGGACGCTACGCTGCATATCTGCATCGCGACCGCGTGAACGGCATGGTTCGGGCGCGGCGCGGCAGCCGCCTTGCGGCCATTACCAGCGGCGGCGCGATTCCGGAAAATTCTCTGTACACCGTTGTAGCGCATCCGGAAGGCACGATCGTCGGCACCGTGGACGAAGACTTCGCCGTGGAAAGCCTTGCCGGCGACATCATGCTGCTGGGAAATACTTCCTGGCGCATCCGGCGCGTGCAGGCCGGAAGAGTTCTCGTGGAAGACGCGCAAGGAGCAGCTCCGAACGTGCCCTTCTGGCGCGGCGAAGCGCCGTCGCGCACGGACGAACTTTCTGCACATGTTTCCGAGCTACGCGAGAAAATCGGCGCGTTTGTTCCGGGCAAGTCTCCAGATGCTGATGGAAATACCGCTTGCGTCGCCGCTGCGGTGGATTGGCTCAAAGCCGAATGCGGCCTCGACGATGCGGGCGCGGAGCAAGCTGTCGAATATGTTGTAGCGGGCCGCGCACTGCTTGGGGCGGTTCCCACGCAAACCACGGTAATCGCCGAGCGCTTCTTCGACGAAAGCGGCGGCATGCAGCTCATTATCCACGCGCCGTTTGGAGCGCGCATTAACAAGGCCTGGGGCCTGGCGCTGCGCAAGCGCTTTTGCCGTTCGTTCAACTTCGAGTTGCAAGCCGCGGCGACTGACAACGGCTTGAACATTTCGCTCAGCGAGCAACACAGCTTTCCGCTCGCCGATGTCTTTCATTTCCTTCATCCCAATTCCCTCCGCACCGTTTTGGAGCAAGCCGTTCTCGCTTCGCCGCTTTTCACTGCGCGCTGGCGTTGGGATGCCGGACGCGCGCTGGCTCTGCTTCGTTTTCGCAACGGAAAGAAAGTTCCCCCGCCGATTCAGCGCATGCGCGCCGACGATTTGCTTTCCGCGGTTTTTCCCGAAGCGCTTGCTTGCCAGGAAAATCTTCCCGACGGCGATATTGCCATCTCCCGTCATCCACTGATCCGCGAGGTGATGAAGGATGTTCTGACCGAAGCCCTCGACCTCGATGGCCTCGAGCGTGTGATTCACGATGTCGTCGAAGGCCGCATCACTTGCCTGGCGGTCGATACGCCGGTCCCGTCGCAGTTTTCCCACGAGATTCTGAATGCCAACCCCTACGCCTATCTCGACGATGCTCCGCTCGAAGAACGCCGCGCCCGCGCGGTCGAGATGCGCCGCATGCTGCCCGAAGCGGTGCTCGGAGAAATCGGCCGGCTCAGTCCGCAAGCCATTGCGGAAGTCTGTGACGAAGCGTGGCCGGACGTGCGGGACGCCGAAGAATTGCACGACGCGCTGCTCACTCTCGTTGCTTTGCCAGCCCGTGCCAATGCGGGAGCGCTTCAGAACGATCACCTGTCGGTCCAGCTGCAGCAATCGCTTGCCGCCTGGAACTCGTTTTTCGAGCAACTCGTCGCGGATCGCAGAATCAGCCGCGCCAGCGTGGGTGGAACACAGTATTGGATTGCCGCAGAACGTGTCTCCACCTTCCTGCAGGTTTTTCCTTCGGCCCGGTTCGACGTTTCCCCGCCTAAGATAGAATCGCCAACGGCTTCGCGAGAAGACGCCCTGCTTGCGGCACTAACAGGCTGGATCTCTCACACCGGACCCGTCAGCGCAAATCAATTGGGCAACGTCCTAGGCCTACCGGTCGCAGACATAGAGAAATCCCTGCTACGCCTGGAATCCAGCGGCGTCATCCTGCGAGGCAAGTTCACCGATCCTCGCTCCGAACAAACCGAGTGGTGCGAACGTCGACTGCTCGCCCGCATCCATCGCCTCACGCTCGGGCAATTGCGTAAGGAAATCCAGTCCGTTACGCCTGCACAATTCATGAACTGGCAGCTTCGCTGGCAACACGTCGCTCCCGGCACGCAGTTACTCGGCGAGCGCGGCACCCTAGAAGCCATCCGTCAGGTGCAAGGCTTCGAGGCTCCCGCAAATTCCTGGGAATGGCAAATTCTCAAGTGCCGCATTGCGGATTACGAACCCAAGGTGCTCGACCAGCTTTGCTTGACGGGCGCAGTGGGCTGGGGCCGCCTTTCGCCTCATCCGGCTACGCTCGAAGCGGTGGCAGAGGGAAAGCGCCGCGTCACACCCACAAGTGTTGCGCCAATTACCTTCTTCGTGCGCGAAGACGCGGACTGGATGATTCCCCGGCGTGAAAGCGGCGAAGCGGAGGTGGCCGGCCTCAGCCCGGGTGCCGCTGCCGTTCTGCAATATTTACGCCAGCGTGGTGCCTCATTCTTTGCCGACATCGTGCGCGGTACAGCAAAACTCAAATCGGAAGTGGAGACCGCGCTCTGGGAACTTGTCGCCGCAGGGCTGCTGACCGCCGACGGGTTCGACAATCTGCGCGCGCTCATCGATCCCAAGCGCCGCTCTGGGCAGGGCAGCGGACGCAGTTCGCGGCCACGGCACAGCGCGGGCCGCTGGTCGCTGCTCTACTCCGGCGACAACAACGATCGCAACCGCGCGCTCGAAGCCATTTGCTGGATGCTTCTGCGCCGCTATGGCGTGGTGTTTCGCGAGCTTCTCGCACGCGAGACCATTCTTCCCAAGTGGCGCGAGCTGCTGATCACTTTGCGGCGTCTCGAAGATCGCGGTGAAGTGCGCGGTGGCCGATTCGTCAGCGATTTCCTGGGAGAGCAATTCGCTTTGCCCGTGGCAGTAGAATCCTTGCGCACCATGCGCCATCAGCAAGTGTCCGGCGAAATCATTACCGTATCCGCGGCCGACCCTCTCAATCTCGTTGGCGTTATCGTTCCTGGGGAACGCGTCCCCGCTAATTCCGGTAAAGTGGTTGCTTTCCGCGAGGGTGTCGCGGTTCCCGCAGAGGAACTTGCGAATGTGGTTTGGATGCCCATCGCGCGTTGAGTCGGCAAAATGGCTCTGGCGGACGTTCCCGCGCCACTTTTCGGTACTAGGCCTAAACGCGAAATCGAGATTAACTTCTGCGGCGAAAACTCAGTCCCGCTGTGAGTCGAAACGTTACCTAACTTATGGCGAGGAAGGCGAGGAAATGCAGTCTTGACATCCTGGGAAATCGGTGCAATATGACGTTTAGGGACGTCCCAACCCACCGGCTCCTACTCCATGGGAGCCAAACGTATGTCCCTCAGGAGACCAAGTATGACTGCCAAGATTCTGACGTTTTCATGCCAGGGCGACACCACGATTCTCGAGTACGATCCCGCAACAGCCGACATGGACGAAGTGAACCGGGTTGTTGCGGAATACGAAGCGAAGACCGGGGCGCAGCCGTTCGACGTCGCAACCGGGGAGCGCATCGAGAAAATCACCCGCGAGCAGAACGAAGTCCTGATGGTTCATCCCATCGCGGGGGGCTAGACTCGACAAGCGGTCGAGATGTGGTAATCGGCGGCGCGTCTCAGCTTTGACCCAGTGAAAGCCGCGGCAGTGCTGGTCCGCATCTGACCGATGCAATGGTATGGCATCCGCTATCCTATCCGTGCTCGTATTGGCTCTATTAGTTGGAGTCATTCTTCTGCTGAAGTGGAGGTTTACCTTCAGCGATGAGCGCCGCAGGCCCCTGGCTCAAGCGGTTGCGCCTCAAGGGCCGGCTGACAGGACCTTCACCTACGGCTTTCAGGTGCTCGGCCCGGCAGGCTTATCTTTATTCGGAGGCCGCGCGTTAGCCAATAACTCCGCCGCAACCGTGCGGGTCACCCGAGAGCAACGTGCAGAAGCTTTCTTGCAACGCATACTTGCACTCACCGGGGCAAAGAAGGCCGAGGGCGCCTATGTCCTGAACGTGGGTGACGTGCAGTTTCAAATTCGCGATCGGTTTATCCGCCGCCTGCAGAACCCTGGTGACCCGAAATCTCCTTACGAAGAAACCTGCTTTTATCTCGTTCACAACGGAATGCCCAAAGTGGAGGAAATTGCCACTGCGCTGCTGCACCTCTCGAACAACCCCGGGCTGTTTGACAAGTGGGCTCTTCAAAACGGCGTGGCTTTCAAGGCGGACGGCAAAGTCTTCGACCGCTGCCCTCTCATGGGCCTGCGCTAACAAGCGTGTTCTTGAGTTCCTAAAGCTCCTAGGAAGTTTGGCGGACGACCTTCTCGGTTACCAAGCAATCTGATCGGGGAAAAACTCCGACACAAGGTCCTCATAGAAAGGCAGAAGGGCCTTCGTGGCCGGGCGTTCGCGCCCTTTCGAGTAAAGATCGTAAGGATTGAACTTCCGCACCCACGTAAACATCTCCTCATCGTGTTCATTCATCAGATGGCGGTAAGCGCCGTGACGATGCGCGGCATAAAACGAATGATAGCGAAGCATGTACAGCCCCTCTTCCGGGAGATAGTTTCGCGCAACTTGATAAATATATTCGTCGTGGCCGAACGAGAGGTGCACCTTGTCCAGCCCGCAGTGCGGTTCATAGATGCCGTACTGGGTCTGATATTCCGGAACTTGCAAGTCCGGATTTGCAGCAAAAAATTCCGGAAAAACCACCTGGTCGGAATACGCGCAGCCGACCGGGAAGGTATCGCCCACGACAGCCCACTGCGGCTCGCCATACAAACAAAGCACTTTCCCCAGATCGTGCAGAAAGCCTGTCAGAATGAACCAGCGCGGGTGGCCATCCCTGCGAATCGCTTCTGAGGTTTGCAGCAAGTGCTCGATCTGGCTCACGTCCGTATCGGGATCGCTCTCGTCCACCAGCGTATTCAAATACTCCGCCATTTCCCAGATGCTTTTCTTGCCCCGGCGCAGGCTGCAGTATTCGGCCTTTTTCTTCCGCACGAAATCCAACGTTTGCTGTGCATGATTTTGCCGATAGAACTCCGTGACTGTGGGATTGGCATCGGCCCGGTAGTCCCGGAACTGCTCTTCTGATTTTCCCGGCCGATAGCGGGTGGCCACAAAATCGTCCCAGTCATCCAGTTCTTTGAGCGGGGCGGCATCTTTAGGCGGGGTGGTACGAAGCGCTTCTTCCATGGCAAGACTCCCCGTTTAGTGTGAGCGCCTGCCGAGAGCAGCGCAATAAGAACTTTCGATCTTTTTCCGAGGCTTGAGGTCTTCGCTTGCAGCAACTCACCCTAGAGCTGCCGGACAACCTCTTTCACTGCGAACCAGAAAGTGCCGTCCACGCCGAACGGTTGCGGGATGACTCCAGCACCGCCGATATGAATCGCATGCCCTCTACGCCCTCCGCGATTCCTGGTACGAGAAGCGACTGCGGATCCGGAGAACGGCCTTCCTGCTTTGCTGTGATCTGCTCGCCCAGATCCTTGTAAAGTTGTGCGAACGCTTCGAGGAATCCTTCCGGATGCCCCGGTGGAATGCGAATCGCCCGCGCCACAGAAGCCCCGGTTCCGGGACCGCCGCGCCGCAGGATTCTGCGCGGCTGCCCCAAAGGTGCGAAGATTAATTCGTTCGGATTTTCCTGCTGCCACTCCAAGCCCGCCTTTTCGCCATACACGCGCAAGCGCAGATTGTTTTCATTCCCTGTCGCAACTTGACTCGCCCAGAGCGCCCCTTTCACTCCCCTCGAGAAGCGCAGCAGCATTTGTACATTGTCATCGAGACGCCGCCCTGGTACGAACGTAGAAACTTCCGCAGCAACCTCATGCACAGGCAGCCCGGTCACAAAGCAGGCCAGGTTGTGGGCGTGCGTTCCGATATCGCCCAGGCTTCCGCCAGGACCGCTCCGTTTAGGATCGGTTCGCCAATCCGCCTGCTTTTGCCCGGTCCTTTCCAGAGGGGTCGACAGCCAGTCTTGCGCGTACTCTACTTGAACAACGCGAAGCGCCCCGAGTTCGCCCGCTTGCACCATCTCGCGCGCCTGCCGCACCATCGGGTAGCCGGTGTAATTGTGCGTCAAACCAAAGATCAAGCCGGTTCGCTTTACCGTCTTCTCCAAGTCCAGAGCATCCTCGAGTGTCGTCGTCACCGGCTTGTCGCAAATCACGTGGATTTTGGCATCCAGAAACTTTTTCGCATTGGCGTAGTGCAAATGATTCGGCGTGACAATGGCCACCACTTCAATTCCGTCCGGGCGGCCCGCTTCCGCCGCAGCCATTTCCTCGAATCGTCCGTACGCGCGCGGAATAAGAAGCTCCTCCGCGGCAACCATACTTTTCCCCGGATCAGAACTCAGCGCCGCGGCAACCAGTTCGTAGCGGTCATCCATGCGCGCGGCAATCCGGTGCACGGCGCCAATAAACGCGCCCGGCCCGCCTCCTACCATGCCCAAGCGCAGCCGCCGAGGTTTTCCCTGCTTTCTGGAATCACCCGGCATGTTTGCTCTCCTTTCGCGCCGCGAGCCCTAGCATTCGCCGATTCGCTTCTTCGTCCGCCCCGGATTTTGCAAAGTCGTCGAATGCTCGCTCCGCCGTCTGGATAATGTGCTGCGCAATGAACGGCGCGCCTTCCCGCGCTCCTTGCTCGCTGCTCTTCAGGCAGCATTCCCATTCGAGAACCGCCCAACCATCAAAATCATATTGCGCCAGCTTGGAAAAGATGCCTCGAAAATCCACCTGCCCGTCGCCCAGCGACCGGAAGCGCCCCGGCCGCCCGACCCACGGCTGGTATCCGCCATAGACGCCCTGTCGCCCCGTGGGACGAAACTCTGCGTCCTTCACGTGAAACATTTTCACGCGCGAATGATAGATGTCGAGAAAAGCGAGGTAATCGAGCTGCTGCAAAACGAAATGGCTGGGATCGAACAAGATGTTGCACCGCTTGTGTCCGCCCACGCGTTCAAGAAACATGTCGAACGTTACGCCGTCATGCAAATCTTCGCCCGGATGCAGTTCGAAACAAAGATCCACGCCTGCCGCATCGAACGCATCCAGGATCGGCCGCCACCGCTTCGCCAATTCCTCGAACGCCTGTTCAATCAATCCCGGCGGACGTTGTGGCCACGGATAAATGTAGGGCCAGGCCAGCGCTCCAGAAAACGTCGCGTGCGTCTTGACTCCCAAATTCGCCGAAGCTTTCGCCGCAAACAAAAGTTGTTCCACCGCCCAGGCCTGCCGTGCCGAAGGCTTCCCGCGAACCGATTCCGGCGCGAAACCATCAAACGCCACGTCGTAAGCCGGGTGAACTGCAACCAACTGCCCCTGCAGGTCTTGCGGTTTTCTGCCGCGCGTTTCAAGTCGAACAGACGCGCGTCCCACGTTGGGATTTGTACCCCCTTGTAGCCGAGCGCGGCCGCCCATTTGGAAATCTCGCTTAGCCCGTTGAAGGGAGGTTTGTCGTCCGCAAACTGTGCTAGAAAAATCGCCGGCCCGTTGATTGTTTTCATTGTTTTCTGAACCTCGTACAGACACGGCGCTGCCGAGGCAACGCCCTGTTGTAGAATTCTCGTTCTCCCCATCGACAATAAACTTCTTAGGAGAACTCACCTCGGAATTGCCATTTTTCGGGGAACGCGCCTATCGGCGTAATCTTTGCGGTAAACAAAAATAGCTCTCTGCTTCACGAACGGATCGGAACACTCCGGCAAAAACCGTCCGCCAAGCGCGGCTAATAAATTGCCTCTGCCTCTAAGACGCTGCGGTCTCTAATTTCTCCCGCGCTTGCGACAAGGCAGTTTCGAACTTTGCCGAACTCAGGCGGTCCATAATCACGCGCAATATCGTTCGAACATCACCACTCCGGCGAGCATCAATCGCCAAATGAATGGCCTCGAACTCCGCGTCATGAGTTGCCTGGGCAGCGTCCTCGACGAGCTTCTTTAGCTCCAGCAGGGCTAGATGAGCATCGCGCGCTGCCAGAGCCCGTTTCTGCATCTCTGCGTTCATCGGAATCTCTCCCGCGGACTTACTTTTGGGGGCACCAGAGTACACCTAGGGGGCGCTCCTGGCAAAGCAGTTTTGTCGTGCAGAAACGAACACCTCCAGCGTTTGCCCCGCACTACCAAGTGCCCATCAATTTTGGCCAATGTGCTTCGTGTGCGGGGCGAGCAACCGTTCGGGACGCAAAGCGAGTCTCTCTTTCGCCGATTCTTTGTGCCCTCCCCGGCTCAACCAGCTTTGGAACGAATCCATATAAGTGTAAAAGACAGGCGTAAGATACAGCGTCACGATTTGTGCGAAGATCAACCCGCCCACCACGCTCAGTCCCAGCGGCCGCCGCGAATTTGCTCCCGCGCCCGTCCCCAAAGCGATTGGCAGCGTGCCCATAATCGCCGCCATGGTCGTCATCATGATGGGCCGAAAGCGAATCAAGCTTCCCTTTACCGCGGCTTCCGCAGGAGTCGTGTTGCCCGCGCGCTCCATGTCAATGGCGAAATCTACGACCATGATGGCGTTTTTCTTGACGATGCCAATCAGCATGATGATTCCTACAAAACCAAAAAGATCGAGTTGCATGTGGAAAAGCATCAATGTGGCTAGCGCACCGAAGGCCGCCGCGGGCAATCCCGAAAGAATCGTGAGCGGGTGCATGAAACTTTCGTATAGAATCCCCAACACGATGTAAATGACCAAAATGGCCATAGCCAGCAGCAATCCGAGCCCGGAGAGCGATTGCTGAAATGCTTGCGCCGTGCCCTGAAAGCTCCCGCTAATCGTGATAGGCAGCGTATCCGCCGCTGTTTTCTGAATTTCGCTTACCGCCTGCCCTAGCGCCACGCCCGGCGCCAAGTTGAACGAAATGGTCACCGACGGCAGCTGCCCCAAGTGATTTACGGTCAAAGGACCGAGGCCGGTCTTTATGCTCGACACCGCGTTCAGCGGCACAAGGTGCCCATTGGTCGAACGTATGTAAAGATACGAGAGCATTTGCGGGTCTTGCTGGTATTGCGGCTCCAATTCCATGATGACCCAGTATTCGTTCGTCGGCGCATAGATCGTGGAGATCCATCTTTGCCCATAAGCGGTGTACAGCGCATCTTCAATTTGTTGGGGAGAGACGCCAAGCACCAGCGCTTTGTCCCGGTCAATATTCAGATTGATCTGCGGGCTTTTGATCTGCAAATCCGTCGTCACGTCAATGAGCCCGGGCAGATTCCTCATCTTGTCGTTCATGAGTTGCGCGTACTTGTAGAGCTGATCCGTATCCGGGCTCACGAGCGTGTATTGGTACAAGCTCTTGGTCAGTTGGCCGCCAATTCGAATCGAGGGCGGATTCTGCAGATACACGCGCAGGCCTGGAATGGTATTTAACTTCGCTTCCATCTCCCGCATGATTTCGGGAATGGTCATGTGATGTTCAAACAGCGGCCGCATCGCATGAATCATCCAGCCCGCTACAGCCGTGTTTCCATACTTCCCTTCCCAGCTCTCGTAGGTGGGGTTCTTGGTCCACGGCCGCTCTGAACGGCCGTGCAAATGGTCGAAGAAGCGCCCGATGTTCAGCCCTGAGGTCCCGGAGGCTTGTATGCTCGAGAAGAATTCCAGGGTATTGGGGTCCGCCAGCACGATCTTGTTCAGGGCTTCCTGGTGCGCCTTCATCGCATCGAACGAAATCCCTTGCACGGCCTCGTCGAATCCAACTACCTCGTCGATATCCTCCTCTGGCAGGAAGCCTTTGGGAATGACCCAGAACTGCCAGGCGGTTGCCAGCAGCAGCAAAACTCCAAGCACCATGACGGTCACGCGGTGTCTCATGGCCCAGTGCAACGTGACTTCGTAACTGTCCAGCATCCGCTGAAACATTCTCTCGAGCGCGTTATACATGCGTCCGTGCTGTGCGATCTCACCCACGTGCGGCTTCAGAAACCGACTGCAGAGCATCGGGGTAAGCGTCAGCGACACCACCCCCGAAACCAAAATCGCGGAAATAATCACCACCGCAAATTCGTGCAACAGGCGTCCCAAAATTCCGGCCATGAAAAACACCGGGATAAATACCGCAGCCAGGGACAGGGTCATGGACACGATGGTGAAGCCGATTTCGCGTGAACCGTCGAGCGAGGCTTGCAGCACGCCTTGGCCATGTTCCATGTGGCGCACGATGTTTTCCAACATTACGATGGCGTCGTCCACCACGAAGCCGACCGACAACGTCAGCGCCAGCAGCGAAATATTGTCCACGGTGTATCCCAGTGCATACATCACCGCGAACGTTCCGATAATCGACATCGGCAGCGCCAAGCTCGGAATCAGCGTTGCCGAAGCGTTACGCAGGAAAAGAAAAATCACCAACACCACGAGAACAATCGCCAGAAACAGGCTGAACTTTACATCGTCGACCGACTGCTCGATGGTGATCGAGCGATCGTATTCGATCGCCAAGCGCATCGAGGGTGGCAAAATAGCATTGAAACTCGGCAGCAGCTTCTTGACGGCGTTTACGATTTCAATCGTGTTCGTCCCGGGCTGGCGCTGCACGGCCAAAATCACGCCGCGAACTCCGTTGATCCAGTTCGCGAGCTTGGTGTCCCGAATGCTGTCGTAAACATGCCCGACTTCGTCCAGCCGCACGGGCGCGCCATTCCGATACGCCACGATGAGCTGCCGATAAGGCGCTGCGCTCATCATTTGCCCGTTGGCTTGCACGGTGAACGCTTTGTGCGTCCCATAAAGCGTCCCCGTCGGCAGGTTCACGTTGGCGTTTCGGACCGCTTGCTCCGCCTCGTCGATGCCAATCTGCCGGCTCGCTAGTTCCTTTGGATCCAGCTGAATGCGCACCGCGTACGGTGTCGATCCATAGACCGACACCTGCGCTACACCGCTGATCATCGATATCTGTTGGCCGAGCAGCGTTTCCGCGTATTGGTCCACTTCAGAAAGCGGCAGCGTGGGCGAAGTGGCTGCCAAATAGAGAATTGGCGAGTCCGCGGGATTCACTTTCCGGAGGGTCGGCGGCGTCGGCATGTTCGGAGGGAGTTGATTCGCCGCAGCGGTGATGGCTGCCTGAACGTCTTGCGCTGCCCCATCGATGTTGCGGCTCAGATCAAACTGCAAGGTAATTTGTGTTATCCCGAGCGCGCTGACCGACGTCATGGAATCGAGGCCAGCAATGGTTGTGAATTGCTTTTCGAGCGGCGTGGCCACCGCCGAAGCCATCGTATCCGGGCTGGCCCCCGCCAAACTGGCTGAAACCGTAATCGTCGGAAAATCCACGTTGGGCAGGTCGCTGACCGCCAAGCTGCGATAAGCCACAATGCCGAAGATGAGCACTGCCGCCATGACCAGGCAGGTCATCACTGGCCGACGGATGAAGTTTTCCGCAATTTGCATGGCGCTTCCGTACGGACCGGATTAAAGACTCGTCTTAATTCGCACCTTCGCGCCCGTGGTCAAGCGCAACTGGCCATCCGTCACTACCATTTCTCCCGGCTTAACTCCACTGTCAATCACGGACTCGCCCGTTACCGTGCGCGACATTTTCACCGTCCGGGATTCCACCGTCATATCCGGCTTGATCACGAAAACATAATCGCCATTTTGCCCGTTCATGACCGCCTGCGACGGCACCACCGTGGCGTTCTTCTCTTCCGCCAACTGCAGCACCACGTTCACAAATTCTCCCGGCCACAAGCGGTGGTCACGGTTGGTAAATGTTCCTTTTAACAGGATTGTTCCGGTCGTCGCATCCACGGTGTTGTTCACAAAGGTCAAGTAGCCCTGCTCCGGCGCGGAATTGTCCGAAGGTGTCGCTTCGACCGGCAGTTTTCCGTGCGCCGTGTAAGATTTGATTTGGTCCAGGTACTGCTGAGGCACGGAAAAGTCCGCGTAAATGGGAGAGAGTCGATTGATGACGACCAAGACGGGCACGTCGTTAGCCTTCACCACCGTTCCTGGAAAAACCAGCTGGCTCCCCGTTTGCCCATCGATGGGCGCATAAATCGAACAATACGAGATCTTCAGTTGCGCCGTCTTCACCGCTGCTTCGTCCGCCTGCACCGCGGCCTTTTGGGCTGCCGCGGTCGCTCGCTCTTGATCTAACTGCTCTTTGGGCGCCACCCCCTCCTCGAACAGCTTTTCATACCGCTCCGCTTCCACACTTGCCAGTTCCGCGCTCGCGCGGTCCTTCGCCAAGTTTGCCTGCGCTGCCTCGAGCGCCGCCACAAAGGGCCGGTCGTCCAGGCTCACCAGCAAATCTCCTTTTTTCACGAACTGTCCCTGTGTGTAGTGCACCGCCTTCACAATGCCCGCCACTTGCGGTTCCACCGATACCGTCGAATACGCCTCGCCAGTGCCGATTTCATGCAACTCGACGGGCATCGTCTTGGATTCCGCCTTTGCCGCCATCACCGGAATGACCGGAGCGTCGGGCCGCGCCGCCACGTGTTGCGTGCAGCCTCCCGCCGCAAGCGCCAGCAAACACGCAAGCACGCATTGCTTTGCAAACAGGCCTGCTATTTTCCAGCGCCCGCGGAGCCCATGCTTTTCTTTGCTCGCCCTTTTGCCTTCCATATCTCATACACTCAACGTAAAAGGCATTCCAGCATACTCTTATGGGACGTTTCACACTGCCCTGTCGTTGCAGATTCCCGTTTCTCTTTTTTATCCTTTATAGATTTCGCCTTCGCGCAGCCTTGCGGCCTTCAGACTCAAAGGTTTAGAACGATTTGGATTCCGGCGAAGATTCCCGGTACGCCCAGGCTGTCGAAGTCACTCGCTTGCAAACGGAGTAAGGATGAATTGGCCAGAGGAGTAAGCGGTCTTTCCTTACTTGCAACAGCACTGCTCAATCTTCTTTTTCGCAAGGGGGCAGTAGAGGCTTCCATTCTTTTGCTCGCAGCAGCAGGCCGCTGTCTTCTTTCCGGTAAGCGAGCACTGTAGATTTGAGGTTGTCGAAACCGCGTTGTCGGCAACCAGCAACGCGGTCAGGAGCAACAGCGCCAAGCCAAAGATAATGCGGCGCATCTTCGCACCCTTGTGGCGCGATTCTGCTCTCTAGTGGCAACAAATTGGCGGATGAACCTGTGAGCCGGAGTTTGAAAACAGATGCCTGAAATCAACAAGTTGCCTAGAATCAACGCGATGTTGTCATCTATAACATACCAACCTGTCACCGATGGCAGCAATTTGGTTAGGCATGGGCTTGGCAGTCGTGCTGAGTTCCCTCCTTTTCCTTTAGGTCCGGCGTCTGCTAGTCCCGCCACTCGGGCACAGTTTTTAACTGTACCACAGCCCGCGCGAGACGCGACAATCTGAGAGTGAGGAGAAGAGCAAAGCGCCGGGCGATCTCTTGTCAGAGCTCGGGCCTATTCATGGAGGTCTGCTGAAACCATGGCAGCAAACTCTCGCGCCGTCATGATTCGCGTGGACTTGTAGTTGGCAAGCACCAGCAACCCGCTCTTGTCTCCCGGTCACGAGATAATCCGCCTTGCCGGCGTGGATAGCCAGCGACTGACAGATGAATTTGGTTAGGCTGGTTAGGCAGGTCAGGCGACTGGTCGAGCCTTCAAAAAATCGCCAAAAACATTGGGAAAAATGGCGGGCGAGCCTGTAAGCCGGATTCTGTCGAGCGCACAATTCACGAGGTGAATTATGCGCCGCGGCGATCATTCCTCTAGGCCACGGTTCGCACCGTGACTCCAGCAGCCTACCCGAGGGTTCGCAATTCGCAGCAGCTCGCGCTGCGGCAAAAGGAGCACATCTTCGTTGGAAGATGTGCTCGGCGAGCCGGGCCGGCTCTCCCCTCCTATTTGGCCTTGCACCACGCGGGGTTTTCCGTGCCCCCGGTGTTACCACCGGAGCGGTGGGCTCTTACTCCACCTTTTCACCCTTGCCTGACGTTGCATGCATTCTGGCGTCGCCCAGGTTTCCCTGCGCTCTGCCACTGTGCTGCGTTCCGCTGGCGGTCTATTCTCTGTGGCACTTTCCGTAGCTTGGCCGCACCGCACCGGGTTCAACCCGGCGCCACGCGCCAAAGCGCGAAACTCTGCCTTGCGGCAGAGCCTGCGTGGCCGGCCCCCTGACGTTATCAGGCGCGTTGCCCTTTACCCTGAGGCTCCGTAAGGAGCCGAAGGGATGTCTCCTGTTTTACAACTCAGGATGGTGTCCGGACTTTCCTCCCACTTCGGCCTTATGGCGGCGCCTTACGCCGCCGTTTCACGGCCTCTGTCGGCGATCACCCGGCTCACCCGCCATCTTTTATTATACCCCGCCTGGAACCACTTTTTATGACGTTGACCCAATTGGTTTTACTCCACGCCAGGGCCTTTTGGGCTGGAGTTTCTGCAAGTTGCTGGGCGCAGGGCTTCTCATTCTGGTGGTGGGGATTATCGTTTTTGCAGCCGTGCTTCACGATGCAGAGTCGGAAGGAGTCCGGCGACCTCGTAAATTACTTCCCATCAATCAGTCTTTCAAACTCGCCTTCGGTCAGGATCGCGACTCTCAACTCCTTGGCCTTGTCGTACTTCGATCCCGGATCCGTCCCCACCACTACGTAAGCTGTCTTGTTACTCACCGAGCTACTCACTTTTCCGCCGTTTTGTCGCACAATCGCTTCTGCCTCTTCTCGCGTGCGATTCGCTAGCGTGCCGGTAAACACAAACGTCTTCCCCGCAAACTTGTCGCTCTTGACCTCGCGCTTCTCCGCTGTCGGCCGCACTCCCGCCTTCGCCAATTTCTTGATCAACTGCCGGTTCGCCGGCTCCGAGAAAAACTCCACGATGCTCGCCGCGACTTTCGGCCCCACTTCCGACACTTGCTCGAGGTCCTTTTCCTTCGCCTCCGCTAGTTCCTCCAACGACGAAAAATGCTCCGCCAGCAACTGTCCCGTGCGTTCGCCTACAAACTGAATTCCCAGCGCATAAATCAGCCGCGCCAGCGAATTTTTCTTGCTTGCTTCGATCTGCTCCAACAAATTCTGCGCGGACTTCTCCGCCATGCGCCCCAGCGCAGCCACTTCCTCTTCTTTTTCTTTCAGCGCATACAAATCGGCGACGTCCTTCACCATTCCTTTGTCCACCAGCTGGTCCACGATCTTTTCTCCCAGCCCGTCAATATCCAGCGCGCGCCGACCCGCAAAATGTAGAATCGATTCCTTCCGCTTCGCCGGGCACGCGACGTTCAGGCACCGGTACGCCACTTCTCCTTCCAGGTGATGTATCGCGCTTCCGCACTCCGGGCAATTCTTCGGCATGCGAAACGGCTTCCGCCCCTTCCCTTGCTTCACGACTTTCAGCACGTGCGGAATCACTTCCCCCGCGCGCTCGATCAGCACGGTGTCGCCGATCTGCACGCCGAGCCTCTCGATTTCATCCATGTTGTGCAGCGTGGATCGGCTGACAGTGACGCCTCCCACTTGCACCGGCTCGAGGAACGCCACCGGCGTCAGCGCCCCCGTGCGCCCGACGTTCACTTGGATGTCTTTCACCACCGTCGTTTCCTGCCGCGCCGGATATTTGAAGGCAATCGCCCACCGTGGCGCCTTCGCCGTATAACCCAGTTCGTTTTGTATTGCCGTGGAATTCACCTTGACCACCACACCGTCAATTTCGTAGGGCAACTTCTCGCGCTTCGTGTCCCAAGCCTCGCAATAATCAATCACTTCCTGAATCCCGTTGCACAGCTTCCAATCGTCGGAAGAGCGGAACCGCAATTGCTTCAAGGCTTCCAGGGACTCCGAATGTTTGGCGAACGGCACCTTTCCATCTACCAGCAGGTAGTACGCAAAGAACTCCAGCTTTCGCGACGCCGTAATCGTGGGGTCCAGCACGCGCACGGCTCCCGCCGCCGAATTTCGCGGATTCACAAAAATCTTTCCGCCAATCCGCTCCTGCTCCTGGTTCAGCGCTTGGAACGCCTTGCGCGTCATCATCACTTCTCCGCGCACCTCGAAATCCGCCAGCAGCTTCGCTTTTTTCAGTGCCGCGCCGTCCACGCGCAGCGGCACCGACCGGATTGTCTTCACGTTCGGCGTCACGTCTTCGCCCGTCGTCCCGTCCCCGCGCGTCACCCCGCGCACCAGCACGCCGTCTTCGTACTGCAACGAAATGCTCAGCCCGTCGAACTTGCGCTCTGCAATGTATTCGATTTTTTCTTTGCCGCTTCCCTCTCGCACGCGTCGGTCCCAGTCCCGCAGCGCGTCGTAAGAAAACGCGTTGTCCAGGCTCAGCATGGGCCGCGCGTGCCGCACGGTTTGGAAACCTTCGCGCGGCGCGCCGCCTACGCGCACTGTCGGCGAATCCGGCGTCACCAGCTCCGGATGCTCAGCTTCCAGCTCCTTCAGCCGCTCCATCATCCGGTCGTACGCCGTGTCCGAAATCTCCGGATCATCCAGCACGTAATACCGGTATTCGTGGTAGCGCAGCTGCTCGCGCAACTCTTCAATCTCTTTTTTCACATTCCCAGGTGCCGCCTTCGCCATGCATCCCCTCGAAGACTTCGTGTCTTTTCGCTTGTTGCTGTAGCTCAGGCCTTCAGGCCTGAGGGTCCTCTTCTGTGCGAACTCTGTGTCTCGGCGTTCAGTTTTTTTTCACAACGCACTCGAATCGTCGCGCGAATTCACTCCACATTATATAGAATGAATGGAGTCAGACTAAGCGGAGCGCATCAAACCAGAACAGATGACCGCCGAACTTCAAAACGCGCTGATGATCCACAATCCAAACGCCGGCAACGGCGGACACGCCCGCCGCCGCTTGCTTGATCAAGCACGCCACATCTTTGCCGCGCGCGGCATTGACGCCGACCTTGCCGAAACCACCGGCCCCGGCCACGCCACGGAAATCGCCGCGCGCGCCGCCGCCGAAAATCGCGGCCTCCTCATCGCCTGCGGCGGAGATGGCACGCTCAACGAAATCGTCAACGGCCTCGCGGCTCATCAAAATGGCCACCGCGTTCCTCTCGCGCTTCTTCCTGGCGGTACCGCCAACATTCTCGCCAAGGAACTCGATCTGCCTTGGGACATTCCGAAGGCCGCCGAAAAACTCGTTCACGGAACGGTCAAGGAAATCGCTCTCGGCCTGGCTACTCCTCTCGCGCAGCCCGAGAAGAAGAAATATTTTCTCAGCGTTGCTGGCGCCGGCCCGGACGGCGCCATCGTCTACTCCGTCAATCTTGGCCTCAAGTCCCGCGTTGGCATCCTCGCGTATTGGTGGGCAGGCGTCCGGGAAGTCTTTCGCTACAAATTCCAGCATTTCCGCGTCGTTAGCGGCAGCCGCAAAATCAACGCCTCTCTCGTCATCGTCGGCCGCACGCAAAATTACGGAGGCCCGTTCAAAATCACCACCGAAGCCGACCTCTTCGAAGACCGCTTCGAAATCCTTACGCTTTCCACGCAAAGCGGTTTCCGGTACCTCAGCTATTTGCCTTCGCTCTGGCTCAACAAACTTCGCGGCACCAACGGGGTGGAATTTTTCAAATCCGACTTCGTGTTCTGCGAACCGCTCGACGAAAATCCTGTCTACGCGCAAATCGACGGTGAGCCACTCGCGCGCCTCCCCGTCGAATTCCGCATCGTTCCCCGCGCCCTCAAGCTCCTCGTCCCGTAAGTGTAGTGGCCGCCTTCTGAAGCGGCGCTTTTGGTCGCTAGCCGCCTGCCTGCGGCCGGTATGGTCTTTAGACCGGCGCCTTCTTTTTTGTGTAGGGGCGGGCTTTAGCGCCTCCCCAAACCGGTGAGCTCGGCATTCCCAGCTGAAAACTGACAACTGACCACGGAGGACTGCTTTTATGAGATAACTTCTGCCGTATGGATCCCCTCACCCACGCCCTGGCCTCGTATTCCCTGCAGCGCGCCGCTTTCCCGCGCCTCTCCCGCACCGCCATACTCGCGGTTGTCCTCGCCGGCATCCTCGCCGACGCCGATCTCTTCAGCTCTTACTTCGGCCCTTCGGCCTATCTCACTTTCAATCGCACCTACCTTCATTCGCTTCTTGCCGCTCTGGCCTTCGGCCTATTCGCCACACTTCCCTTTTTCTTCTGCAAAACCAAATCCCCTGAACGCCAAATCTCTCGCGCAGCCATTTTCTTCGCTGCGCTCGCCGCCGCCCTTTTTCATCTTGCACTCGACGTTTGCCAAACTTCCGGCGTCGAACTTCTCTGGCCCTTCTCTCCGCGCCGCTTTGCATTGGACTGGCTCGCACCGCTCGACCTCTGGATCCTCGGAATTCTTCTCGCCGGAATCCTTCTTCCACTGCTTAGCGGCCTGGTCACCGAAGAAATCGGCGCTCGCCGCAAAGGCCCTCGCGGCCGAGTCGGCGCCATCTGCGCTCTGGTCGCCTTAGTCCTCTACCTCACCGTGCGCCTTGTTCTCCACGGCGACGCCATCGCCGCGCTCGAATCCCGCACCTACCGCGGCGAATTGCCGCACAAAGTTGCCGCCTTCGCCGAATCCAGTTCGCCTTTCCGTTGGCACGGCATTGTCGAAACCGAGCGCGCTCTGCTCGACGTCGAAGTCCCCGTCGGCCCCGGCGCCGATTTCGATCCCAGCTTCGCCGCCACGACTTACAAGCCAGAACCCTCGCCCGGCCTCGACGCCGTCGGCAATTCCGCCGTCGCGCGGCGATTTCTGGCCGTGGCGTGCTTCCCCAAAGCCACCGTCGAGCAAACCCCAGCCGGCTTTCATGTGATTCTCCGCGCCTTCCCCTACACCCGCGAGTCCGGCTCGGGCCTGCGCGTCCAAGCGCTTATCGACACTGACCGCTCCGGCAAAATTCTCTCCGAGGAGCTTGCCTGGGTCCCCGCTTCACGCGACTTCTGGTGGCGCTAGCTCCCCGGCGTCCCTGTCTTAAATCAAGCCTCGGCTCAGATTGTCATTCCGCCCCTCATGTGTTTCTGCCTGCGTCTAGTAGCGCGGGGCTAAGGCCCCGCGGGTTGCCTGAAACGCTTTTCAGCAGCGAGCGGTCGGCCGGTGCCTAAGTACCACTTGGGAAAGGACATAGCTCACTAGGCCAAGCGCAACCAGGACGAGCACGACCTTGAATCGATGGTGCTGCAAATAGGGCATCGTTTGCTTGCCGTAGCGAACCGCCAGATACCCAATTCCGAAGTATCGCATCGCTCGCGCCAGCGCAACCGCCGCCACAAAGCTGCCGAGCGGCACTTCGAACACGCCCGCCGCCACCACGAAGACCTTGAACGGCGTCGGCGGCGGCAGCAGCGCCGCGAACAGCATGCCGCCAAATCCGTTCTTGACCACCCAATTGCGGATCGCCGGGGCGCGGTCGCCCGCATGTTTGTGGAAAAGGGCCTCTCCGCCCTTTTCCGCCAAGTAGAACAGGACGACGCAACCGAGCACCGATCCCAGCATGGCCAGCAAGGCGTACAACGGCATCCGCTCCGGTCTATTGATGGAAAGCTCGATCACCAGCAGGTCGTTGATCACCGGAAACGTCAGCACGGACGAATCCAGAAAGGAGATCAGGAACAGCCCAGGCGCTCCCAGCCCGCCGGCAAACGCCAAAATCTTCTGCTTCCATTGGTTCAACCCAATCGCCAAACGCTTCTCCTTGGTTCCGCGCGTTTCACGCTTGCTCTTGCAGGGGCGCAGCCTGCTGCGCCCCAGTTGAGGCAGCCTCAAACTCTAGCAAAACCCTTGCCATTCGCAGAACCACGCCTCAAATGAGGTAGCGAGCTAATTCTGTAGCCCACCGCTTCAAGGGCGCACTTGTCTTCGCAATCGAAGACCAAATGTAAATGTAGGAAGTATGTCGGCCTTAGAGAACTACAAAGTGTTGCGACCAGCCCTTTGGAGTGCGGCAGTCCTGCTGCCGCTTTTCTTCCCTGCTCAGCCTCAGAAGTGCCACGACAATGGATGGAAACCGGGGCGATTTCCAATAGCAAGTCAGTCACCGAATGATGGGGCGGAACACCGCTGCCATTCGCGTGGCGATTCCAAAACTCCGTGTTTTTACCGAAAATTCACAACTTAGGACTTAGCACTTCCTCATTGCGCAAACGCCGCGCGGTCAAAATGATTCATAAACACTTGCATCAGCGCGGTACGGTGCAGGTTTGGCAGCTTGGGAATCTCTCCGATCACGCGCACGTGCCCGAAGCGCTCAATGGTTTCGCGGTTCTCGCGGTTCTGGTCGCCAATCAGCACCACGCCGTGCACCGGAAGCTCCGCCGCATGCAGCGCGGCCAGCGTCAGCAGCGTGTGATTCACCGTTCCCAGGCTGCTGCGCGCCGCCACAATCACCGGCAATTTGAATTTCACCATCAGGTCCAGCATGAACTGCTTTTGATTGACCGGCACCAGCACGCCACCCGCGCCTTCTACCACCAGCCAGTCGTTCATCAAACTGGTGGGCATATTGATCTTGCCGAGATCGATCTCCACGCCCGCCCAGCGCGCGGCCAAGTCCGGCGAAACCGGCGGAACAAATTTGTAAACTTCGTCGAGCGTGCGATCCGTCCCGATTCCCGCGAGCCGCATCACCGTCACGCGGTCCGAGCCTTCGAGCGTGCCGGTTTGAATCGGCTTCCAATACACGGCGTCCAGCGCCGCGCACAGCAGCGAGGAAAGCACAGTTTTGCCGACGCTTGAATCGGTTCCCGTAATAAAAAAGTGATGTCTCAAGGCCAGGCCACCACCGTCGATGAAACTACCTGTTCACGCCGGTGATTCAAGGAGTTCTCTAGGCGCACAAGTTCATCATCAGGGACTCCCCTCGTCAAGGAAAACCGCATTCTCGTGCACCCATGCAGTACTGTCGGCGCAGCTGTATCTCTCACGATAAATTCGAGGAAAAGCTGACATGTGGCCGTCGTAGTTAGGCACAAACGGACGACTCCACCTTTTGCGCCACAGGCCATCTCTTCGATTGCAGGTCGCGACTCGGCGCTCGCGGCAAGCCCCCGTGCCGCTTCGAAAATCTCTTTAATTGTCATGTGCCCCTGTCTAGTCAGGCTGGCTCGACCCGGATTAGCCCTGCATCTTACCATCAGCCGTGCGCCTTGCAAAAATGCTCTGTGTTTATGCACTAAGGAACGACGGCGCCAGCAAAACCAAGGCATTACGCCATTGTTGGACTTGCCTGCGCATTCGTTTTGCACTTCGATAGCGAGTCGCGCCAAATCGGCAGGCCTCATGCAAAGCCCCGCAGGCGCGCTAGCGTGCT
>QHYI01000229.1:6885-7260 GCA_003223245.1 Acidobacteriota bacterium | reverse complement strand
TTCGACGGTCAGCCAGTTTCCGATCCGAACGCCCAGGCGTTTTGCGCCCTTAACTCGGCCGATGCCGGCTGCCAACTCGGGACTCAGGAGTCCAGTATCAGCTGCCTCATGTGCGAGCCGTCTGACAGCCGCTAAGCGCACATTGATTGTGGAAGGTGCTAGATTCTTTTGTTCGAGAAAGAATCGATAACGAAGGACCACACTTCGGTTAAACGCAAGGCGGGGCTCGGAACAATACCAACCGATGAATTCATCGATGGCATGCCCATACGATTCTTGCGAACTTGCAGCTGCGAGCGAGTTCAGAACTGCGTTCTTCGACTGTTCCAAGTCGGGCAGCCGAAGTATTGCTTTAGCCCACGAGCGTTTGCTTGC
>QHYI01000229.1:3669-6873 GCA_003223245.1 Acidobacteriota bacterium | reverse complement strand
CTCCTATTGACACTCTATACGTGGATCAGTATTATTCCTGTCGAGAGCCGATAGGAGATATCTCTTGAACTCTGAACCGACAACTCTTTTGCAAGGAACTCTGGACCTGCTGATCTTGAGATCGCTTGTCACTGGCGAGATGCACGGATTGGGAGTCTCGCGCCGGATCCAGCAGATCACGGGCGGCACCTTTGTTGTTAAGCCCGGCTCGCTGTTTCCCGCTCTACACCGCATGGAGGAAGAGGGTTGGATTTCCTCCTTTTGGGGGGACTCCGAAAACAACCGCCGCGCGAAATACTACCGCCTGACCAAGGCGGGACGGAAGCAACTCGAAGTCGAAACCACACGATGGGGACGCATTTCTTGGGCTATCGCTCAAGCTTTGGAAGCATCGTAGAGAGGTATTTGGTATGCCACTCTTTGTGAAGGCCCGAAGTTTCCTGCGTAATCTGTTTTCCACTCGTCGCGTGGAGGTAGACCTCGACCAGGAAGTTCATGCCCACCTCGAACTACTGACCGAGGAAAACGTGCGTGCGGGCATGCCGCCGAAGGAAGCGCAACGTGCCGCGCGGATTGAACTCGGCGGTATCGAACAGGTGAAAGAACAGGTTCGCGAAGAACGGATCGGCAATTGGCTCCACTCCGTAATCTCCGATTGTCGTTACGGTATTCGACAACTCCGCAAGAATCCCAGCTTCACTGTCGTCGCCGTCATGACCTTAGCCCTCGGCATCGGCGCCAACACAGCCATGTTCAGCATGGTCGATGGCGTGGTTTTGCGACCCCTGCCGTTCTAGGATGCAGGGCGTCTCTACACGCTCTGGGAGCGCAACGCAAAAATGGGTTACGAACAAAACCCTCCTGCCGCAGGCAACTTTCGCGATTGGCGAGACCATAACCGCGTGTTTGAACAAATGGCGGCGTTTGACTCCACCCAAACCTTCAATTTGGCAGGCAACAGCAGCCCTGAGCGAGTGGACGGTGCCGCCGTCTCCCCCGAGCTCTTTGCACTTCTCGGTGTCTCACCCCTCATCGGCCGAGCTTTTTCGTCCCAGGACGATCAGTTGGGCCAGAACCGCATCGTGCTCCTGAGTTACGAACTCTGGCAGCGTCGCTTCAATGCCAATCCGTCGATCGTGGGCAAGCCCATCACTCTCGACGGCAGTAATTCCACAGTGATCGGTGTGATGCCTCTGGGCTTCCATTTTCCGGGGGACACGGGGACGGTCCTGAACATTTTCACGGCCCCTGCTGCCCAATTGTGGGTGCCGTTGGCGCTGACCCCCAAGGCCTGGAGCGAGCGCTCCTCGCACTACCTCGAGGTCATCGGTCGCCTGAAACCCGGAGTAGCGCCAAGTCAGGCGCAGACAGAAATGAATTCCATCGAAGATCAACTTGTCAAAGAATATCCGCGCGACTACATCGGTTCGGACGTCAATCTTGTTCCGCTGCACGCCCAGGTGGTGGGTAGCGTTCGCTCTGTGCTGCTCGTCCTTTTCGGAGCAGTCGCGTTTGTGCTCCTCATTGGTTGCGCCATCCGTACTGCGCTGGGAGCCAGTCGTTCTCGCCTCGTCCGCCAGCTAGTCACTGAGAGCCTGGCTCTGGCGATCGCAGGAGGAGTCCTCGGGGTTCTGATAGCGGCCTGGGGAATCAGCGCCCTCAAGCTGATTCTCCCGGATAATTTCCCCAGGGCCGCAGACATTCATATGGACGGATCGGCATTGCTCTTCACTACCCTGGCTTCGGTGGCCACAGGCTTGATCTTCGGACTGGCGCCGGCATTCCGGGCGTCAAGAACCGATGTCACCAAATCTCTAAACGAGGGCGGTCGCGGGACTGAAGGCTTCGGCCGCAATCGCCTGCGCAGCGTCCTGGTCATCTCGCAGGTTGCTTTGGCGGTGATCCTCCTGATTGGCACTGGCCTCATGCTTCACAGTTTCGTCCGCTTACTGCAGGTGGACCCGGGCTTCAGACCGGACCATCTCCTGACGATGGAGATCTCTCTCCCCGACGTCCGTTATCCGAACTCTCAGAAGGCCGCTTTCTTTAGCCTCCTTCTCGAGCACCTTCGGGCGCTTCCCGAGGTCCAATCTGCCGGAGCCATCGGGCACCTTCCCTTGGGAGGAGACATCGAAAGCTACGATATGGAGGTGGAAGGGCGCGCCAAGCTGCCCAATGAGTACGCCAATCCCTCTTGCCACGTAGTTATGCCAGGCTACTTCGAAGCGATCAAGCTCCCGCTCCTGGAAGGACGCTACTTTGGCATGCGCGATAGTTCGGACTCTCCGCACGTCCTCATCATCAACGACGTTGTAGCGCACAACGTGTTCCCCCGCGAGAGCCCCATCGGCAAGCGCCTGCAATTGGGATTTAACGGATTTACCGGGGAGATCGTTGGTGTTGTCAGGCACACAAGCCACCTGACTCTGGATTACGCACCTGTTGAGGAAGTCTATATGCCGTACCTCCAGGCGCCCTTTTGGGGCACTATGGCTCTCACTATTCGCACCGCGTCCGCTCCGCTCGCGCTCTCTCGGCCCGTACGCGAGATGATTCTGGCACTGGACAAGGACCAGCCGGTATCAAAGATTCGCACCATGGACGACGTAATGGGAGCCTCGGTGGCTGCGCTTAGATTTCGCACCCTGCTGCTGGGACTGTTCGGATTGGCGGCCTTGTTGCTCGGTGGTATTGGAATTTACGGCGTCATGTCCTACTCCGTTAGCCAGCGCACGCGTGAATTCGGCATGCGCATCGCGCTTGGTGCTGATCTTGCGCAGATACTCCGATTGGTGATCGCTCACGGATTAAAACTCACGCTTAGCGGTGTATTGATCGGCGTTGCCGGCGGGCTTGTCCTGACGCGCTTTCTACGCAGTCTTCTCTTCAGCATCAGCGCCGCCGATCCGCTAACATTTGCGAGCGTTGCCCTCTTGCTCACACTGGTCGCGATGGTTGCCTGCTATATCCCCGCACACCGTGCCACCAAGATCGATCCCATGATCGCTCTTCGCTACCTATAAATCATGGTTCTTCGAACCACAACGAACCATGAACGTGTAAGTCAGCCGAGACGGGTCACAAGTCCAAGTCCCGTTGTAGGAAGTCCCACCGGACAGGTACCGGCAAACGCCCATGTCGTCAGTGCTTGATTTCCTGACGAGATGCCTTATGGAACGGGGGGCCGACGCAATCGAATGGTGC
>QHYI01000229.1:0-3661 GCA_003223245.1 Acidobacteriota bacterium | reverse complement strand
TGAAAATTTGGGAGACACTTTCACGGTTTCCAGGGTCCCACCTGCAAGAATTCTATCGATAGACAAAATCGTATGTCACTCCTGCCATCGATACCCTCATAGTGCTACGACGTCTAAAGGCTGCGCAGCAGCTTGTAGAGTTCGTTGGCCGAGTCGAAGTCGCCTTCGAGCTCGCGGGAGGCAAGGCGTTCGCGAAGGTCATCGAGACGTCGCGCGAAAAGGTCGAGCGCGGCAGAAAGGACTTCCTGGTTGGTGAGAACGATGTCCCGCCAAGTGGCGTAGGAGCTGCCGGCAAGGCGCAACGAATCGCGTAACCCCGGACCTGCAAGCGTGATGGGCAGGCCGTTTTCGTCCAGGCGGTCGTAGAGAAACCCGGCCAGCGCGACTGCCGCCAGCTGCGGAAGATGTGAGGCAAGGCCAACGGCATAGTCATGCTGCGGCGCACCGAGCCAAAGCGGGCGGGCGCCGATTTTTTCGAGAATTTTCACGAAGGCCGCGACCCGCGGATTTTCCTGCTCGGACGCTGCTCGGATGAGCGCGTAAGTGTTGCCACGAAACAGCTCGGCATCGGCGTGGGCGATCCCGGAAAGCTCGCGTCCGGCCATGGGATGGCCGCCGAGGTAGAGCGGGCCCTTTTCGCTGGAAAAATGCTCCGCAGCGGCTTGGGCGATGCGGACTTTGGTGCTGCAGGCGTCGGTGACAAGCGCATAAGCAGGTGCGTGGCGGGCGATTTCGGGAAGGAGATCGATCGTCGGGGCGATGGGCAGCGCAATGTAAATCAAGTCTGCGTTGTGAAGCGCAGGGGCGAGGTCGCCGGAAAAAGATTGGTCGACCGCGTCCCGAGCTTGCGCCTCACCGACGATTTCGGTGCGATCCCAGCCGGAAACACAGACGTTCGTCGTGTATTTTCGCAGCGCCAAGCCGAAGGAGCCGCCGATAAGGCCGGTGCCAAGGATCGTGACGCGATTGATCAGGTGTTCTGCCGACATGTATTACGCCACGCGGCGGCCGATGGCCGGAGCGATGATGCGCAGTTCCGCCATCAATTGCGTAAAGGTAGAAGGTTCGAGCGACTGCGCGCCGTCGGAGAGCGCGCGGTCGGGATCGTTATGAACTTCGATGAGCAGTCCGTCGGCGCCGGCAGCCACCGCGGCGCGCGCCATTGGCGGAACTTTGTCGCGCCGGCCGGTGGCATGCGATGGGTCGCCGATGATGGGCAGGTGCGAAAGCTTTTTGATAACCGGGATGGCGGCGAGATCGAATGTGTTGCGCGTGTAGGTTTCGAAAGTACGGATGCCGCGCTCGCAAAGCACGACGTTGTAATTCCCGCCGGAAAGAAGGTATTCAGCGCTAAGCAGCAATTCCTCCATTGTGGCGGAAAGGCCGCGCTTCAAGAGGACGGGCTTGCGGATTTCGCCGAGCGCGCGCAGCAGGTAATAATTTTGCATGTTGCGCGCGCCCACTTGGAACATGTCCACGTACTGCATCATCATGGGAATTTGCGAAGGGTCCATGACTTCACTGATGGTGCAAAGGTGGAACCTGTCCGCTGCTTCGCGCATGAGTTGGAGGCCGGGCTGGCCCATGCCCTGAAACGCGTACGGCGACGTGCGCGGCTTGAAGGCGCCCGCACGCAGAATTTTTGCCCCGGCTTTCGCCACGCTCTCCGGCGACCACTACTTCCGGGCCTCCGATTTTGACCCCACGCCCGAGATCCACAATGGTCCCTTCGGGCCGGAACTGGCGGCTGGCGAGCTTGAAAGGCTGGGTGATGCGCATGACTTCGCGCACGCCTTCAAGCAATTCGAAGTCGCGATGGTCGAAATCGCGGTGAACGCCCACGGCGCCAAGAACCGTGTGCGATTCGCCCGTCGAGCGGTGTACGTTGAACCCGTGCGCAATGAGGCGGTCAATAACGTGCTGGATTTGCGCCTCCGTGGCCCCTTCTTGCATCACAATGACCATAAGTGTGTCCTGGTTCCTCTCGTAATCAGTTCAAGGCAAAATCAAGGCAAAAACGGAACTGCAAAGGCTACCGGGCGGAAGCCTGCCGGCGCAGGCAGCCCCGGCCTCTATACGGCTTGCTAATTCAGACTGCGAAAACCGCTCAGTCATTCCCATCCTCGCTGCGGTCGCCATCAGGGTGCATGGCGTCGCGTTCGGCGGCGCGCGCTTCGTCGATGATGCGCTCGAACAAGCGGCGGATCGCTGCGTCGGTCAAGGGCCCGCAATTGTTGTTCTCGGCGTTGGCCAACACTTCGTTTTCGCGCTCGGGCTGATACAGCGGAATGTTGGCCGCTTGCTTGAGCCTGCCGATTTCCAGCGCGCAGCGCGAACGCTCGTTGAGCAGCTCGACCAATTTCTTGTCGATCTCGTCGATGCGGCGGCGCCAATCGGCGAGGTTCATGGCTTTGCCTCGCAGAACAGAGAACGGCGGGTTCCTCGCCATCGGCGGCGGAGGTTCATTGGGCTACTTCCCTGCCGGAAAGGCCATGCCGTGCAGCCTGTTTCAAGGCACGCACTTTTTCGCTCAGAGCGGAGGTTGCTGCGTCGATGGCACTCGCGGACGCTCCCGACTTCGTGGCCTTTTCAATTTCGGACACGAGTGCGGAGCCAACCACCGCGGCATCAGCCAAGCCGCCTAGAACGGAAACATGTCCAGGCAGCGAAATTCCAAAACCCACGGCCATAGGGAGCCGCGTAACCGCGCGAGCGCGGCGCAGAAGCGCTGGAAGATCATCGGGAAGCGCGTCCTTCGCGCCGGTGACACCGGTTCGGGAAATGAGATACAGGAAGCCTGATGAGCACGCGGCGATTTTTGCCAGCCGCTCGTCGGTAGATGTGGGCGCGCCGAGAAAGATCGTGTCGAGATGATGAGCGCCAAGAATGCGGCGATAGTCGTCGGATTCTTCGGGAGTGAGATCGGTCACGAGAACGCCGTCCGCCCCCGCCTCCGCCGCTGTCGAAGCAAATTTCTCAAGCCCCATCTGAAGGATGGGATTGTAGTAGCTGAAAAGAACCAGAGGAACTTGAGAAGCCTGACGAATCAGCCGGACAAGATCAAGAACTCTTGCAAGCGTTGTGCCGGATTTTAATGCACGCTCAGAGGCTCGTTGAATCGTCGGGCCGTCGGCAAGCGGGTCGCTAAACGGCACGCCAAGCTCGATAACGTCCGCACCTGCTTGATCCAGAGCGGCGACAAACTCAGGCGTTGCGTCGGGCGAAGGGTCGCCCGCAGTAATGTACCCCACGTTGCCGAGTTCGCCGGCTTCCCGCAGAGCCTCAAACCGTTTCTCGATCCTCGTGTTCAAGAATGACCTTAAGCACAAACGTTCAGAAAACTTTCTGTAATCAATAGTGCCACGCGCAGGTGTTAACGTCCTTCGCCTCTTCCCACCTTCCCGCGTTTCTCACCAAAAGATGAAAGCCGCCCCACCCGCAACGATTCCCGCAGAGGTAGTTCTCGTACGCGATGGCATGAGTGTGGCTGGCATCAAATCCGACAGGTGAAACATAAAAAGTGCCGCCGGGAGCTTTCCCGGAAATATCGTTCCCGATTGCGGGCGGATTCCTCAGGCCAGAGCCGGTAATGCGCGTCTCCCCGACAAGATCGTACGACGTCCTTAGCGTGAATTTTTTCTTGAGCACCAGCGCTGTGTTC
>QHYI01000180.1 GCA_003223245.1 Acidobacteriota bacterium | reverse complement strand
TGCCGCCGGACCACCGGTGCCTGTTCGGGTGAGACATAGCGGGAACGGGTCTTGCCCTCGACCTTCTGCGTGAGGAGGAAGTAAGGACCATGGGCCGCCTTAGGATCGTGTTGACAGGCGCAGGCTGCTTGTCCGCACTTCATCCGGCGTTCACAGAGCGAACCTCGTCGCATCGGTTGCGGATGCGAGAAGGCTGCTGCTAATTGTGCAATGCGGGAAGGCACTACAGGTGCGAGATTATCCATGCTCGGTCCTCCTGCAGTATATAATACTGCAGGAAGACGAGGAAATCACACCTTTTCTCGAAAGCGCCTCCCTGCTGGTGTGCGCCCTACTCGGGTACCCGCCTTGATCAAGGGGCGGGAGCACCTTGGCATCACCAGGCAGGTTTCAACGGGCACACACTCGTCCGGGATGGTTAGTGAGCGCGGGGAAGAATCGTAAGGTTGTTGTGGTTCTTACTTTTCAGAGCCGAAGCAATCTTCGAGCTCCTCATGGCTGCAAATCCTTCGGCAGTTGTTCCAAACGGGTAGCTCTTGTCAGCCGGGTTAGTTTTCGGATTTTGTGGCGTGAAGAACTGCCGCTTCGCGCGGAGTCACCTGAAGCCGATAAAGATAAGCGTACCGGCCGTTGCGGGCCAGGAGCTCTGCGTGGGTGCCTTCCTCGACGATGTTCGCGCCATCGAGGATGATGATGCGGTCCGCCAGGCGCACGGTGCTGAGGCGGTGAGCGATGATGAGGGTGGTGCGTCCGGCCGCCGCTCGCTCAAGCGCGTCCATGACCGTGCGCTCGGCGGCGGCATCCAGACCACTGGTGGGCTCATCGAGAATCAAGATAGGCGCGTTGCGCAACACCGCGCGCGCGATCGCAATTCGCTGTTTCTGCCCGCCGGACAAAGTGGTTCCCCTCTCTCCCACGCGGGTACCGTAGCCGTTCGGAAGCCGGCGAATGAACTCCTCCGCGTTTGCCGTCCTGGCCGCAGCACAGATTTCCTCGTCCGTCGCATTCGTCCGGCCGAATGCGATGTTGTCGCGGATGGTGCCGCTCAGTAGTAAGGAGTCCTGAAGGACCAGACTGATCTGTTCGCGGAGAGAGTGAAGCGAATAATTTCTAATGTCTCCTCCGTCAATCAAGACGGCGCCCTCGGTGGGGTCGTAAAAGCGAGGAACTAGGCTGACCAGCGTGCTCTTCCCCGCCCCGGTGGCCCCGACAATCGCCAGCTTCTCTCCCGGTGCGATAGAAAGATTGATTTTAGAGAGAACCGGGGCGCCCGCTTCGTATTCAAACGACACATCGCGAAACTGGATGGCTCCCTTGAATTGTGGGGCTGGCCGCGCGCGTCGGCGGTCTCTGACCTCGCTCCGATGCTGCAGAACCTCGAAGATTCGTTCGGCGCCTACACTGGCTTTCGTGAAGGTATTCGCCGAGCGCGAAATGGCTTTCATGGGGGTGTAGAAGCTGTTCACATAAGCAAAGAAAACGATCACGTCACCGGTGGTGAGCTGGCCGCTAAGGACGCACTTGGCCCCGTACCACATCACCATGGCCAGCCCGATGGCCGACAAGAAATCCACTACCGGGGCGATGCGCGCCTGATAGCGGATGCTCTCGAGAAACGCCTGAAGCGTGTTTTCGCTTTGCGCCTGGAAGCGGTCGTCGATCTGATCCTCCTGCGCCAGCCCTTGTACGATGCGGATCGATGCTAGGGTTTCCTGGGCGAGGGCGGCCAGCAGTCCCGTGCTGGCGCGGGCTTTGCGCGTGGCGCGCTTGATGAGGAGCTTGTGGCGATAAACGATCCAGAACATCAATGGGGAGACCGAGAGCGTAGCGAAAGCGAACCTCCAGTTGACCCAGAACATCAGGATCGCCATCCCGGTCAGTAACATCGTGTTGGTGCAGAAAACGATGACACCGTTGGTAATGAAGTCTTGAATCGACTGAATGTCGGAGGTCAACCGGGTGGTCAGGTCACCGGTCCTCTGCCGGTCGTGGAAACTCAGGGACAGACGTTGCATGTGGCCGAATAGGTCCCGCCGCAAGTCAAAGACAAAGTGCTGTCCAATGTTGCCTATAAGCCGGGTATACCAGTAAGCCGTCAGACCGGTGATGACCGCGATAAGCAGTACTGCGGCGCAACAGCCATACACGATTTGCATGCCCGTGAGCGGCGCGGTGTCTAACCAGTGGTGGATGAAAGGCACGCGGCTTGGTCTATGGGTAAGCACGCGATCGACAACCACTTTGAGAGGCCAAGGGCGCATGACGCCGAGCACCGCCTCCATAACGATCCCCGCGAAGGCCAGCGAGATCTTTCCGCAGTACGGGCGAAAAAGATGGAAAAAGTAAAGAAGCCTTTGATCGAGACCCAAAGACCTGGGTTGACTCAGCATCTCCCGGCTTTTTGCCGCTTTCGACACCTGCGGCGGCTCAGCCCGGGTCGGGACCCTTGGCCGAGATTCGCCTCCGGTGCCCGCAGTTTCCGTCGACCGATGCGGCTCGCCTGGCATCGAGTCGACCGCCGAAGGCTTAGTCCCATTGTTCTCGGTCCTTTCCGACGAGGAGACCACTGTCGAACGAGGCTCGCCAGCCCAGCCTGGGTAAGCTTTGTCTAGGGCTTTGAGGAAGGCCTCCTTATATGGTTGTGTCATACTCAATTTTTCGACTCCGCAAAGCGTTGCGTTTGCTTAAACCTCCCGTTCGTTCGAGGGAGAGCCGCTCCCGCCTGCCATTGCAAGTTTTTCCGCCAGCTGTCGAACACGCTTCTTCCTTTAGTTAAGAAGATAAGTTGGGGGATTCTTCGCGAGACCCAGGATCAGACCCTTTGGCGCACACTAGCAAGCCAACCGGCGGCCTGCAATTCGTGTAAGGCTGGTCGGCCAACGTCGTTTGCCATTTCTGCAAATCCTGGCTCATACACCAGTTTGCTAGATACAAGGTAGCAAGCAAGCGGGCCTTCGCCGGAGATTCCTTAGGGAAATGCATGTAAACCACCTTAAGCTCTTTTACTCACAGTAGTGAATATCATGGCAACATTTGTCTGGTGATTGGCGAAAAGCGCTTCTGCAATAATTCCCTGGGATGAAAGAATCTTCCTCATCGCATTTGGAGTCTTTCCTCGATTGTCGACAGAATCCGCTTCGGTAAAGTGCTCGGAGGGAGCTTGCGCGCCCGAGACGCTGTGCCTGGTCCTCGCGAAACTTACACGACACGGTGAGCTATCACGAGAAGTAGGCGAATTTGACGCTAGGCCGAGGGCCAGGGCCTTTGGGTTACACCGCCAAACAAGCGAGCGCACGCGGATCTCAAAAAGGTGGGCTAACGGCTCACAAGGGGCTGGGGCTTATGGCGTCGAGGTGCGCTCCTAAGCGCAGACGATTTGATTGGATAGATCGTGAGCGCTATCGCGTGCAGCAGCAGTCAAACGGAAAGCCCAAGGTGGGCTATGTCGTGAGCGCGTGGCCGCGGCTGTCGGAAACCTTCATCCTGAACGAAGTGATCAGCGTCGAGCGATTAGGAGTTCGCTTGCGCATTTTTACCATGAAGCAGACCGAAGATAAGGTCGCCAACTCCAAAGCGTCCGAGGTACATGCGCCGGTGACCTGTCTGTCAACAAAACACAACTTTCAGGCGATTGGACGATCCAGTGTCCGCTTGTTTTTGGGCCAGCCTATCCGCTTCTGCCAGACCGCACTCCGGGCGTTGCGATACCGGCAGAAGGGCGTGTTTCGATGCTTCTTCCAGGCGACTTACTTGGCAGACCTGGTTGTTCGCGAATCCTTGACTCATCTGCACGCGCACTTCGCGCACGACCCAACCCTGGTCACTATGTTTGCTCATCACCTGACGGGAGTACCCTATAGCTTTACAGCCCACGCCAAAGACCTTTACGTCAAAACGTCCCCGGAGCTTCTTCGGGCGGAGGCCCAGACTGCCGGGGCCGTCGTCACCTGCACGGAATACAACCGACGGTATATAGCAACTCAGATCGAGTCAGCAAGCAACGGCAAACTCCATTGTATTTATCATGGCCTGGATCTCTCCCAGTTTAAGTTCTGCTCTCCAAGCGCTCGTGACGCACAACCACCCGTGATTCTTTCGGTTGCCCGGCTGGTCGAGAAGAAGGGTCTCGGCGACCTCATCTTAGCTGCGTACCTTCTTCGTAAGCGTGGTCGTTGCTTCCGAGTCGAGATTGTTGGGGATGGCCCTCTGCGACAGAGCCTGGAAGCCCAGGTGGGACAGTTGGGTCTGAACGACCAAGTAAATTTCCTCGGCTCGTTGCCGCACGAAAGGCTCTGCCGTCTTTACCAGAGAGTCTGCCTTTTTGCGCTGCCTTGTGTCGTTGCCGCCAACGGCGACCGCGACGGCATTCCCAACGTGTTGCTAGAGGCCATGGCGAGTGGGGTACCTGTCGTATCCACGCCTGTTTCGGGCATTCCTGAGGTGATTTGCTCCGAAGTCGAGGGCCTGCTTGTGCCGCCGAACAGCCCCGCAAGGCTTGCCGACGCACTGAACAGACTACTCGAGTCGCCGCAGCTGCGAGAACAACTGGCCCTTGCTGCCAGGGCCAAGATTGAAACTTGCTTTTCCATTGAAAAGAACTCTCGACAACTACTGTCTGTTATCCAGCAAGTGGGGGCGAATGAAGATACTTTATCTGTGTAACGATCCCGGTATCGATCTGGCTGGAAAAAGCGGTGCAGCCATCCATATCCGGTCTTTCGCACGCGCGCTCACCGAGCTCGGTCATGAAGTTGTCATCGTCGCTTGTCGCTTGCCCGACTGTAAGCAGACTCTCGAAGAGGAACTCCACGCCTTAGTTTGGCCAGCACCGCTTTCTCCCTGGAACCGCGCGCTAGCCCAGGTCCTGAGGGCCGCCAAGCGGATGATCGGCCGAACTCCCCGTCGCAACCCAGATGCGGTGCGTCTCTTTCATAATCTGACGTTCTTCAAAGCGGCGCGGCGCGCTGCGAAGCAGTTGCATCCGGATTTCATTTATGAGCGCTACAGTCTCTGGGCCGTGGCGGGCCTCAGGTTGGCTAAAAAGTGCTCCATTCCGCTGGTCCTCGAAGTGAACGCGCCTTTCGCCTACGAGCAGCAGCACTATCGGGCGGGGGTGACCTGCCCGCCGCTGGCACGCTGGGTCGAAAGGATGATCTGGAGAAAGGCGCATCTGGTGATCCCGGTTTCCGAATCACTCGACAGCCAATTACGAAAAGCAAGCGTAAAAGCTGAGCGTATTCACGTGCTGCCCAACGCGGTTAATCCGCACTTGTTCCATCCCGGCTTGGACGGCTCGCTGGTAAGGCAGCGCCATAACCTTGATGGGCGCTTTGTCATCGGCTTTGTCGGTACGTTTAAACGCTGGCATGGCGTGGACGTGCTGCTTTCTGCGTTTCGGGAGTTGCACCGGGGCGATCCTTCGATCCACCTGCTTCTTGTGGGAGACGGGCCATTGCGGCCGCAATTTGAGAAGGAAATGCAGGACGCGGGGTTAATCGAAGCCGTAACGTTTGTCGGGGCCCTCACTCATGAAGATGTGCCCCAGTATTTGGCCGCGATGGATGTTGCTGTTGCTCCTTACCCAGCTCTGGACAATTTTTACTTTTCTCCGTTGAAGCTCTTCGAATACATGGCGGCGGGCCGGCCAGTGGTCGCAAGTCGCGTAGGACAAGTCGCGGAAGTCGTTGTTGATGGGGTCACGGGTCTTCTCTTTGAGCCGGGTGATCCCGCGGACCTGGTTCGCTGCGTCGCGCGGCTCCGAAACGACCACGCGCTGCGTGAAGAACTTGGACAAAAGGCCAGTGAAGCCTGCTCAGAGCGCACGTGGACACATAATGCGGCCAAGGTCATCGGTCGTGTCGAGCAACTGATTCAAGGGAATGGCTCCGGGCGACGGCACGCACTAGGGTTAGGCAGTTCGCACGCCGGGAATTAACTTTTCTGGGTGCTCTATCGCGGCAGGAAGGAAGTTGAGAATGCACTTCGCTCGCATGCTAGCGGGACGCGCCATCTCGGAGGGAGCACGATGGCTGTTGCTCTCCCCGACAGCCCGGGAAGTGTTGGCGAGTCAGCCAAACAAAATTCTTCCAGAAGCGGCTACCGTCGCTGAAGAAAGGGACGAACTACGATGATCCGAAAACACCTTTGCCTGCTCATCCTCCTAACCGCCGCATTTTGGATGGTCGCGCCAGCCCGCGCACAGCAAGGCGCTCCATCCCAACACGCGCAAAATCTGCGCGCGTTCGGTGGGTCGCATTGGGCTTCCCGCCGCGCAGTTGCGAGCCAAACGCCGTCGGCGCAAGAAGTGGAAGTGAGACGCGTGAGCTTCTCAAACACGGACAACAGCGCCAAAATGATCATCGACCTCGGAGGCCGGGTGCAATACCAGACCGCTCGCCTCTCGGATCCGGATCGCATCTATTTCGATATCGAGAACGCCCGGTTGAGCAATGAACTCCTGCGCCAGCCCATCAGCACTCCTTCCGGCCGCTGCTTGAAGGCGGTGCGCGTGGCTCAGAACCGCTCGGACGTAGTGCGTGTAGTGCTGGATGTGGCCCAGGTGAAAGATTACTCCGTCTCCGAACTCACCAATCCTGATCGCCTGGTGGTCGATCTGTACGGGCAGGCCGATAGCACGGCCGGCGCTGCAAATTCCGCGACCGAACCGAGTGCGAAGACTGTGGAAGTGAGCCGTGTGCGCGTCTCGAACACGGACGACTGCGCCCAAATGGTCATCGAACTCGGGGGGCGAGTGCAATATCAAGCCGCTCGCCTCTCGGATCCGGATCGCATCTATTTCGATATCGAGAACGCCCGGTTGAGCAATGAACTCCTGCGCCAGCCCATCAGCACTCCTTCCGGCCGCTGCTTGAAGGCGGTGCGCGTGGCTCAGAACCGCTCGGACGTAGTGCGTGTAGTGCTGGACGTGGCCCAGATGAAAGATTATTCGGTCTCCGAACTCACTAACCCTGATCGCCTGGTGGTCGACGTGCGCGGGGCGTCTGATAACACGGCCGTAGCCCGACAGTCCACGCCGGAAACGAACACGAAGACCACAGCTTTGGCAGCGAGTCGAGCGTCAAGCGCTCAAGGGGAAGCCTTAGCACCAAGAACAGCGCCACTAGAAGCCGTGCCGAGTCCTGCCGCCGGTCCGCTGCCTCTGTCCACGAAGGCTTCGACTTCCGCATCGCCAGTGCCGACTCCGTCGGGAGTTACCACGGCAACCGCCGTTGAACAATCGCCATTGCCGAAGACTGTGGCTGAGGGCCAAACTCCCCCACCGTCCTCCAAACCCACAGCTTCACCTTCCCAACCGACTCCGTCGGGAGTTACCACGGCAAGCGCCGTTGAACAATCGCCATTGCCGAAGACTGTGGCTGAGGGCCAAACTCCCCCGCCGTCCTCCAGACCCACTGCTTCGCCTTCCCAACCGACTCCGTCGGGAGTTACCACGGCAAGCGCCGTTGAACAATCGCCATTGCCGAAGACTGTGGCTGAGGGCCAAACTCCCCCGCCCGCCCCCAAACCCGCCCCAGCCAAGAGTCCTCTAGACAAAGCAGTGGTGCGCGGAGGCCTTCAAGATCCTGACGGCACCGCGGTGTCGGATGTCAATGTTGATCTGGCCCCCTCGGCCGGAGGGAAGCCCCTTACCGCGACAACCGACGATGAAGGAGCATTTGAATTTTCCGATGTCCCTGCTGGCGAATACGTGCTGAGCTTGAACGTTCCCGGTTTCGAGCCGGTGGAAAAGTCCATCACTGTCGGCTCTGAACCGGTAGCCCGCATTCGGGTAAAGCTCAAGATTGCGCAGGTATCCGAGAAGGTAACCGTCAGTGCGCAATCGGATCTCGTTGCGGAGGACAATCGCGGCCAAGCTCGCTTCGATGAGCATCTGGTAATGAACTTGCCGGTGCGCGATGGCAACCCTTTGGTTGTTCCTTCTTTGTTTCTCAACCCGGCCACTACTGGCGCCAGCGGACCGACCCTGATTGTGGATGGAGTGGAGACCAGTTCCCTCGATCTGCCTTCTTCGAGCGTAAAAAGTGTGGCCGTCGACCAGAATCCGTATTCCGCAGAGTTCGGACGGCCCGGCAAAGGGCGGCTGGAAGTTACCACGAGGGGTGGCGTCCACCGCCGTTACCGCGGCAATGTGCTCGCCATGTTCCGTAATTCCGCAGTGGATGCCAGTAATCCTCTGGCCACGGTGCGTCCGGTGCAGCAGCGCGCCATCGGCGAGGTGGAATTGGATGGTCCGCTAACTACTGCTCAACAGACGACTTTTTTCCTGGCGGGACGCTACCATCTCTTCAACAATAGTGCGGTGGTTTACGCAACCACGCCGGGGGGACTCACCATAAACAACGTTACGACGCCACAGGGCCTCTTTATAGAGAATGTCGGGGTTCCCCAGCGCACCACCTCCTTGTTCGGCAGGATCGACAACCGCTTCCGCCCGTCTCACAAATTATCCGTTCTATATAAGTTCAAGGATGACAAGACAGATAGTCAGGGCGTTGGGGGGCTCTACCTTCCCGACCGCGCAACCAACAATTTCAACCACGAGAATGAGGGTAAGATCCTCGAAACGTTCACACCTTCCGCGAACTTTCAGAACCAGGCACGTCTCACCTACAAGCAGGAGCGCCAAACTACCTCCAGCGCGTTTGGCGGCTATGCCGTCGACATTCCGGGCTACGCCTATTTCGGCGGCGCCCCAAGGAACTTCAGCCTAATTGAAAAATTGGGCGATATGCAAGACGTGGCTTCGCTTTTTTATGGCCGTCATAATTTACGGTTCGGTGCGGGAGTCAAATTGCGGAACTTCTCCTCTACCGATCGGTCAAATTTTGGCGGTACCTTTATCTTTTCCGGCTTGGCAGATTTCGAGAGCCCGTCCCCGCACCCCTCACAGTTTACAATGAACTTGGGTAATCCCTCGGTCGACTTTCCGGACCACGAAGTTTATTCCTTCCTCCAAGACGATATGCGCTTGCGGCCTGATCTTTCCCTCATGCTGGGCTTGCGTTATGAGTTTCAACCGAGCGTCTCCAGCCATCAGAATCTTGCTCCACGTCTTGCTGTGGCCTATGCGCCTCGAAGCACGAACGCGGTGCTGGAGAACACCGTGTTCCGAGCAGGCTTTGGAGTTTTCTACGACCGGCAGCCGTACCTCATGCAGCAGGACAGTCTTCTTTACGGCGGATCGGCCATCCAGCAGATCGTTCTCTCTTGCCCACTATCCTGCCCGTCCTATCCACAGCCGTTTCTGCCCGGGACCCCACCGGCAAGCGTGGCCCCACCTAGCATCATGACGACTGATCCGAGCATCCGCTTCCCGTACCTCATGCAAGGCAGCTTCGCCGTTGAGCGCAAACTGGGCCGCGGCCAGAATTTTCTTACCGTGGAACTCTCCACCTTGCGCGGCGTAGACCTGTATCGTTCGCGCAACCTGAATGCCCCCTTGCCCGGCACCCTCACCCCTCCCAACCCCAATTTTGTCAACATCGATCAGTTCGAGGCTTCCGGCTCCTCACAGAGCAACAGCTTAACGGTTACCTATAAAGGCCGGCTGCAGAAGCTGAACATCATGGCGCAATATGTGCTCTCCCGCACTCTTGATGATGTCTATGACACCCAGAATGGCTTCCTGTATACGCCGTCCAATAATTATGACCCGCACGCCGACTGGGGCCGCTCAGACCTCGACCGCCGGCACCGATTCAACGCGGTTCTCGTCTATCCCTGGCGGTTCGGCTCTCAGCTGTCGGCAATCTTTAACGCTTGGTCGGGCCTTCCCTACAACATCACCACGGGAAAGGATGATAATAACGATACCGTTTTTAACGACCGTCCCCCGGGCCTCTGGCGCAATGCCGGGCGTGGCGCGGCCTATACAGACCTGGACCTGCGGCTGTCGAAACGTTGGCGGCTGATGAGGCATAGAGAGCATGCCCACTTCGTGGAGCTTGCCTGGGACGCTTTCAATGTTTTCAACCACGCGAATTTTCAGAATTACAATGGTGTAATCATCTCGCCGACCTTCGGCCAACCCCACACCGCTTACCCGGCTCGCCAGCTCCAGGTTTCTGTGCGTTACCACTTCTGAGATCCCCACAAACGTAGAGGCAAAACCAAGATGAGTGACCAAAGACAAAAGCTGCTGCTGACCGGAGGAGCCGGATTCATTGGCTCGCATCTTGCCGAAGCCCTGCTTCGCCGCGGTGCTCGGCTAGCCATCGTGGATGATCTCAACCCTTTTTATGACCGCACTTTGAAGAAAGCCAATTTGCAAGACATCCGCCACGTCGGCGACTGTGAGTTTCACGCTCTCGATATCTGTGACACAGTCGAGCTGCCTCAGATCATGGCATCCTATCGCCCCGAGGTCGTCATTCACCTGGCTGCATGTGCGGGTGTGCGCCCGTCCATCGCGCAGCCGAAATTGTATGAGCGAGTAAACGTAGCGGGCACTTTGAACCTGCTGGAACTCTGCCGCCAGTTTCAGGTGAAGAGGTTCATCTTTGGTTCGTCCAGTTCGGTCTATGGTGCCTCGAGCCGTGTGCCCTTTTCTGAAGATCAAGTGGAACTTCGGCCACTCTCTCCGTATGCGGCCACTAAGCTGGCCGGCGAGATGCTAGCCTATACCTATGCCCATCTGTTCGGACTCGAGGTAATCTGTCTGCGTTTCTTCACTGTCTACGGCCCGCGGCAACGCCCCGACCTCGCCATCCGTAAGTTCACCGCGTTGCTTGAGGCCGGTAAACCCTTGCCCATTTTCGGAGATGGTTCAAGCGCCCGCGACTATACCTATGTGGATGACATTGTGCGCGGAATCTTGGCGAGTCTCGACCCGGAGTTGCGGCTCCCCGCAAATGGTGCTCCCTTTGAGGTCTTCAACCTCGGTAATTCTACTCCTGTGAAACTCACCGAGCTTGTCGAACTGCTTGAGAACGCCACTGGACGCAAGGCCACCTGCGACTGGCGCCCGCCGCAGCCGGGAGATTCTCCCGTGACCTGGGCCGACACATCCAAAGCAGCCCGCATACTTGGTTATCGACCCGCGACCCCCCTCAAAGAAGGACTTACAAGGTTTGTGAGGTGGTATCGGGACGCAGCGCTAGGGTGCTCAGAAACTCCAGAATGCCCGAAGAGCCAAACTATGGATGCCAGCGTTCGAACGTCATCGGAATAAGTGACAAGGGAATGCCTCCTGGTCACGGCGCGCACTGGGGTTCGGCAGTTCGCGCGCCGAGAATTGGTTTTTCTCTGTCTCATCGTGGCAGAAGGGAAGTAGAGAAATGAACATTGCTGACGTGCTATCGGGGCGCGCCACGTCGGAGGGTATCCAACGGCTGTTACTCTCCGCGCCAACCCAAGAAGTGTTGGCGGATCAGCTGAGGGCAATGCTTCCCCCAGGGGTTGCCGTTGGGCCGTTCCGCCTAACGGAAGTGCGTTTCAAGCCCGGTCGCAAGATCATAGCCTATTACGATACGTTTGTTGATACCGAAAGCCCCAAAGGAAATTACATTCGTCCTATCGCTGTGACTTGGGCACCAAATGCAAGCGAAGACGAGCCCCCAGAGACCACCGTTCTTGCCAAGATAGAAGCCGAGGCGGTACGCCGGGGTGTAGCTGCCCCCTTTCAACAACTCTGGAAGGATTTTCGCGACTGGAGCATGCGGGTCTGGGTGTCGCCGCTAGACGCGCGATTCAATCAACTCGTGCGCTTGTCAGATCCGCAGCACCTGCATGTCCTGCTCGCGAAGACGGGACTCGCGGAATCCGACCAATGCCGGAGCCGAGAATATCGGGTTACGCCTATTAAATACCGCCCCGGCAAGGGGCACGTACTGCGTTATGACCCACTCGACGCCGGTGCCGAAACCGTATTCGCCAAGCTTTACATCGCCGAAGACCGAGCCCGCGTCTTTCGCCGGGAAGACGCGGCGCGCTGTTTTCGGGTAGCAAGCACAGCGGCAGAGTGGCTCGAAAAACATGGGGGCTCGGCGCACGGCTTGCGGCCGCTCGCCTGCGTGGCGGAGGACGCAGTGGTTCTTTACCCACGAGCGGCGGGCACACCCTTGTGTGACTTCGCGCGGCGCCAGGTGGATAACCTCGCAACGTGTTTACAGCGCGCCGGAGCGGCTCTCCGCACGCTGCATCAGATGCCTGTGGAGGCTATGGGACCCCTCGGCCCCCCACACGATTTTGCTGCTGAGACTCGGTCGATTGCGAAGAAGGGTGTTCACATTCCCGTGCTACTCCCGCAGGTAGGCTCGACGATTGAGGCGTTGCTCGACCGTGCGCGAGAACTGCACGAACAACTCCCCCAGGAGCCCCCGACCTTTATCCACGGTGACCTCAAGTCCGAACACATCTGGGTCGCGCCGGACTGGCTCACAATGATGGATTTCGACACTGTTCGTTTAGCCGATCCAGCGCTCGATGTGGGGTGTTTTCTGGCGGATTGGCAGTTTTGGAATGTCGGGTCTCATCAGGCTGGATTAGAGAAGATGCCAGAGAATTTCCTCGCGGGTTACGCCCCCGGTGTGCCGAAAGAGCGGCTAATGCGCGCTCGTCTATACGAAGCCATGGGATTGATCAAGTGCGCTGTTCGTCGCGTTCAACTCTTCGAGCACGATTGGGCCTCCCGCGTTGCCGGGCTGGTTGAACGCTCCCAGGCTGTGATAAATGACCTCCATCGTATCCTAGGTTTGCCGCAGCCACTTTTGGAGCTTCTGTAGCACTTCTGTTTTCATTACTCGAACCTCGGAGCGTCGGTAAGGATGGGCTAAGAGAGTCACTAGCCTACTGCTTGACTGCTCTCTTCTTGAACCTACTCAAATTCGCGTCACTGCTTGAACAAGAGCTCGCTCTTATGCTCCAAAGCGACGCGAACGAGTTGAGCGCGAGTATGCACGCCCGTTTTGGCAAAGAGTTGCTGGAGAGTAGCCTTGACCGAACTCTCTGAAACGCCAATGCGTTCCGCAATTTCCTTGTTAGCCAGACCTTCAAAGACAAAAGAAAGGACTTGCTGCTCCCGTTGCGTAAAGTGTTCCGGACGAGAATGAACGGTATGAGGCGTCTGGGCTGCTACGGCCGCCTGCAGAAGTTCTTGGTCGAAGAACACTTTTCCATTCACGACGTCGCGGATCGCTTGCGTGAGCAAGGCCGCAGGGTGATGTTTCATGAAAATGCCTGAGATCCCGGCGTGGACCAACTCGGCGGCTTGGCCCTGGTGCAGAACTGCAGTCACGACCAGGACCTTGCCACCAAAGCCCTGTTGCCTCGCGGAACACAGGAATTGCGCTCCGTTACGTTCTCCCAGATCAAAATCCAGCAACACGACATCAATTTGCCTTGCCTGCAAAACCCTAAGTGCTGTTTCGATTAAACCGCAATGCGCTACTACTTCGAATCCCCGTTCGGCGCGCAGGAGCCGTACCAAGCTTTCACGGAAGAGAGCATGGTCGTCCACAATCAGGACGGTAATTGCTTTTTTTGCGGCTTCAGGCATGGACGGTTTCTTCGATAGGGCACACAGGCACGGATATAACAAAGCAGGCGCCGGCGCGTCTGGCTTCGCAGGCCAAATCGCCGTCGAAACTCTTCATGATGGCGCGCGACACAAAAAGGCCCAGCCCACCAGACTCCCCGCGCTGAAAAGGCCGGAACAGATTTTCAGGAGCAGTGACGCCGACGCCAGTATCCTCGAAGCGGATAACCACACGGCTTGCTTCCTCCGTCGCGGTCACGCACAGTCTCTTCGTCTCTGTGGATTGCATCGCGCGTTGGCTGTTCTTTGCCAAATTCAAGAAGACTTGAATGAGCCCGTAGCGGTCGGCCCAAACCAAAGGCAGGGGCTGAGCGACTCGCCATACAATTTGGATTTCTGATTCATGGTAGGTGTTCTCGATTAAGACGCGAAATTCGTCGAGCAGGGTTTTCAGGTCAACCGCTGCCGCAGTATGACCCGGGGTGGTGCGCAACTCTAGAGCCGCTACCCTCTGCAGACTTTCCACCAGAGTGCTCAGGGCGTGAAAGTCCTCATTGTCCTGGAGTTCCTGGACCCGCGAAAGATTCTTGTGCACTACGAGTACCGCACCGCACAAATTCCGGATTTCGTGGGCAACTGCACTCATGAGAATGCGGCTGTTTTTCAATAGAAAATCCAGGCTCAAATCTTCTCGCGTACGCAAGTCCTCCGAGAGGTCCACGATGATAGCGGCCAGGCGCGGGCCGGAGACGGTCGTGTAAGTGGAAAACCAGACGCCGGCCAAGAATGCCTCTCCATTGTCTCGCTGCCCGGTGCATTGCATTGTTGTCCGCAATACAGCGGAAGATGGCGCCTGAAGGGTTCGTTGCAAGGTAGGCAGGTAGGTACCGATTGATTGCCCCGACAACGGTTCTGCTTTCGGCGCCAGCAGGCGTTGAGCCGCGTCGTTGCACAGAAGAATCTTTCCGTCGGAGCCGATGATTACGATGGCAGCCGGACTGCTCTCGACCACAACGTGCAACTCCTCTTCTGCTTCCTCCCGCCGCTTCACTTGGTCTCCCAATGCCCTGGCGTACTGCTGCAGTGTGAGATACCGGTTGTGAACGAGCTCGGAAATGAACAGCCCTGCGCCAATGAACGCGACGGAACTAAATACAAGGTGTACGTTCGTCTCATTTTTGGGGAGATTGCTGAAATCCAGAACAGCGCACAGCAGAGCGATGATGACAATCGTTTTGCGCGACAGGAATCCCGCCGCGATCATAATCGGAAAAAGGTATAGAAAGCCTAGCGAAATATAAGGTCCTATCCACCAGTCAACGAGGGCAATCGCCGTTCCGAGAACTGCAGCGGCAACTAACAGTTTCCTGCGGTGGGCCGGAACAAAAATGGATAACGGATTCAGCATGACCGAAAATACTCATAATGCCGCACCATTAAAGAGGCCGAGGGCCTCGGGTGGAGCCACCTGAAGCCGATAAAGATAGGCCTCCTTATATGGTTGTGTCATACTCAATTTTTCGATTCCGCAATGTGCGCAGCTTCGTCAGTCAGGCTGTTCCATTCCTCGCCTCCGCTTCCTTTATTCTACTGCACCACCATCAGCTAGCCGATCGCTCGCGCGAATCGCGGACCGCTGAACCTCCCGGTACCGTAGCATCGGTAAGTCCGGCGACTGCACGGGACGGGGTTTGTTAGGACGTTGCCCCCCCCGCATAAGAATTTACTGAATGTACCGCAACACACAATCAGGCTTTTGCCGGAAAATCTCCGCGGAAATGCAGGCATCTGTATGAACTAGAAAAAGCCATCTACCAGTGGCTGGCTATGTGGAACAACCAACCCAAGCCTTTCATCTGGACGGCTACGGCGGACGTTATTCTCGACAAGGTGCGCCGCTGTAAAGAATTAAGCGTAACGCTTGAACTCACCCAGCTTGCTGGCAGGATTGAGGGGGAACAGGCACAAAAGGCGTGGTCATTGCGTTCCCGGATTTGCTAATTGGTGCGACGGCTTTGCATCTCGGTTATTCGGTAGCAACACGGAATGCTCCCCGTTTTCGGCTAATACCCACGTTGTCTGTGGTTCAACTCTAATCAGTGCGCTTGCGAATAGCGTGCTTGTTTCGAGCCGTCTCTCAATATGTAGCCCTTTGTATTTGCGGCATTGACACGCTCTCTGATTCGCCGAACTAAATGCGCAGCTCTCATCAGGGTTGAACAAACTTGATGCAACGGGCAGATTACCTGCAGCGGGGCTGCACGTGCCGGGGCAAATCATCGGGCTGCAAGGTCTCCTGCCGCGCGGTTTGTATTCTGCGAGTGCGCAGCGGCTGCCATTTTGCAGAACCCTGGCGTGGCCTCTAAAGCGCTTCGAAACGATTTTGGGGCACTTCTGTGCCAACGCCCAAAGAATCGTCAATCGGTAAATCACCGAGCTGTCATTCCGCATTTGCGACATCAGCACGGGAGAAGTCCCATGGCGTCTTGCTTCCGGGCGGCTTTGTTTGTCTGGCCAAATCGGTCGTAAAGTGGCAGACCACTTCGAACTCGATGTCACACAGGAGACGGTCGCCGAAATGACCGGAATGAACGTATTTACCGCGAATCGTCAACTTTCTCATTGGGAAGGGCAATGGCCCGATTCCACAGGGGCAAAGTTCTTCGTGGTCGGCGACCGTCGGTCAACGCAACAACAGAACCGGCTATTGCTAGCCAGCCCGGACCCCGACCTAATTGCTTCAGGACGCCGCGATAATAACGGTCACAGCGGAAGGCTATGCTTTCCAGAAGGCCTGATGTCTCTCGTTAGATATCTCCGTCGCTGGCCGTGCATGTGGTCTTGCGGGTCAGTATGGATGTATCGATGAATTCGATCCGCGATAAACCAGACCACCCTTGGCAAAACACAAAAAACGCCGATTGCACCGACGAAGGTATACACAACCATCCGGGACATGACTGGAGCCTCCAGATCTTTTTGATTTTGCTGGGGAGGGAGCAGTGTAGCGTCCCGGAGGAGAAGCATCAACTGGCCGAAAGGACAAGAGTTAGCCAGAGACCACGCATACGTCCTAACGACCAAGTGCAGCATAAGAAAGTTTGTTGGCCTGAGAGATGACAAGAATCTCCGAGAAATTGTGAAAGAAGGCGGGTGCTAACTTGCACGCCTTTCGACTGTCAGTCACGCTCTACTATCTTATTGAGCGGACCCGGAGAAGTTTCTCCAGAGGAAATTCCTCCAGAGAAACTTCCCCTATTCGCGTTAAGCTTTGGCCGGGATGGTGGCAGGTTTGGAGAGCTTAAACGTCAACCGCGTCCTGGCTGAGAGAGTGGAATTGTCTTTCTTCTGTTTTCGGGTGCTGTTTTTCTTGCCCTTGTGATTGGGTTGGTCTTTGTCGGAAGGGCGCCGCGAGTTGGTAGCCAAGTCGCAGTATATCCCATGGACGACGACAGAAGAGAGAGCCACCTTCAATTCATGGTTCTTCACCTCAAGAACGCGGCCGGTGACCTCGGTGCCACGAGGAAGCACGGTTTTTCCGTCTATCTTGACGGGCCGGGTAATGCTGGCCACGAAAGAATCGCCCCAGTGATTCTTGTCGCTAGCGAGGGTTTGCCCGACGGTTGCCGTGATCGTTGTGCCTTTCGGTAAGGTGATGAGTTGAAGTGGTTGCGTTACATTGCCGGAGAGGCCCGCAGCATTCGCAGACGAGCTGCTGGCTATCATGCGTGGCTGGTTCGAGCACCCCGTCACGGTAAACAAGCCGAGAACCGTGGCCGCAAGCGATAGTTTGCGATAGAGCTGAGAGTCGAACATTCCACACCTCCTAATGTATACGTTGAGAGAATGGGAGGAGGTGGCCGGGCAAAACCCCTTCGCCGAGTCAAATTGAGACGTAACCCCAAGAGCTGGGCGGGAAAACAGTGAAATGACTGTAGTCATTTGGAGGGGGCGAGTCAATCTCTATTTGATCTCTGATCTTCTCTATTTGATCTTAGCCGATCAGCCGATCTGAGCTTCCGCGGTGACCACGTGGGTGCGGAGGCGAGTATTTTCGCTCGACAGCGGTAGCTACAAGCGAGACGATCAGGACCGAGATACGCGTAAGCCCGGCGATTCGAGAATGAAATCACATGAGGAAACACTACGTGGTCATCTTTTCGGAGGGGAACTAGTGTCCCGTCCCACATAACTATTGACAATATGAACTGGTCATGATTTAATCGGGTCATGTTTCCTACCGCCACCGCTCTTTCCGTTGATGACGCCGCCAAAAAGCAACTGGAATCGTTGGCCCGCTCCGGAACAACGCCACAACGAGTGGCCCAGAAATGCCGGGTGATTCTGCTGGCCCAGGAAGGGATGTCGAATCACTCGATCGCCAAACAACTCGGCCTGTCGCGCCCGACGGTGATCGCCGCCCGCACCGCGTTTGGCACCGGCGGGGTACAGGTGCTGACCGCGAAGCCGACGCGGAACCGGCCGCGCCGGACTCTGACACCAGAGGTGGAGAAGAAGATTCTGGATACCACGCTCAAAACCAGGCCGCCGGACGCGACGCAGTGGACGGTGCGAACGCTCGCCAAACACCTGCGCGTGTCGCGCATGATGGTGCATCGGGTTTGGCAACGTTTCGATATTCAGCCTCACCGGGTCGAGAAATTCAAATTGTCCAACGATCCGCAGTTTGAGGAAAAGGTGCGGGATATCGCCGGTCTGTACCTGGACCCTCCGGAACGCGCGCTGGTGCTGTGTGTCGACGAAAAAAGCCAGATTCAGGCTCTGGACCGCACCGCTCCGATCCTGCCGTTGCGCCCGGGATTGCCGGAGCGTCAGACCCACGATTACAAACGCTACGGAACGACCACCCTATTTGCCGCCTTCAATATCTTGAACGGCAAAGTCATCGGCAGTTGCTTGCCGCGTCATCGCGGCAAAGAGTTCGCAAAGTTTCTCAACCAAGTGGAGAAGCAAGTCCCTCCCGACCTGGACGTGCACATCATTTTGGACAACTACAGCACGCACAAGAGTGCCACCGTAAAGCGGTGGCTCAAATCCCGAAAGCACCGCCACTTCTATTTCCACTTCACCCCCACCAGCAGTTCTTGGCTCAATCAGGTGGAACGCTTCTTCGCCCTGATCACGGAACGTATGATCCGCCGCGGCACCTTCCGTAGCGTGGAAGAACTCGAACGCGCCATCTATGCGTGGCTGGCCAACTGGAACAACCAGCCCCAGCCTTTCGTTTGGAAGGCCACGGCTGATGTCATCCTCGACAAGGTGCGCCGTTG
>QHYI01000232.1:547-3608 GCA_003223245.1 Acidobacteriota bacterium | reverse complement strand
ATAGTCGGCCAGAGCACATCAAGGAAGTCGCCGAAGCCTCGCTCAAGCGACTCAAGGTCGATAGCATCGACCTGTTCTATCAACACCGCGTGGATACCAACGTGCCCATCGAAGATGTAGCGGGAGCAGTGAAGGACCTGATTCAGGAAGGTAAGGTAAAGCATTTTGGCCTTTCGGAAGCAGGAGCAAAGACGATTCGTCGCGCAAATGCCGTCCAGCCCGTCGCAGCGGTGCAGAGCGAATACTCACTTTGGTATCGCAATCCTGAGAAGGAACTCTTGCCGACGCTGGAAGAACTTGGGATCGGTTTCGTTCCTTATAGCCCTCTCGGCAAGGGCTTCCTCACGGGAAAAATCAACGAAAAAACCTCGTTCGATAGTTCCGATTTCCGCAATCAACTCCCGCGGTTTACGCCGGAGGCTCGGAAGGCGAATCAGGCCTTGGTTGACCTGCTGGGCAAGATCGCGCAGCGGAAGAAGGCGACACCCGCTCAGGTCGCACTCGCTTGGCTGCTTGCCCAAAAGCCATGGATCGTTCCCATTCCGGGCACCACGAAGCTGACGCGGCTGGAAGAGAACATCGGAGCAGCGGCAATCGAACTAACGCCGGACGATCTCCGGGGCATCGAGAATGCCGCCTCACAGATTGCGGTCCAAGGAGCTCGCTATCCCGAACACATCGAGCAGATGAGCGGTCGCTGAGTGGCAGTTTTCTTCGAGGGCTGACCAAACAATCGGAGAGGAAGGAGAGAACGATGCCTCATGTGACCGTGAAGTTGTGGCCCGGCAAATCCGAACAGCAGAAAACTCCGCGCGCTGAAGCAATCACGAAAGACGTTATGGCCATTCTGCATTACGGAGAAGAGTCGGTGTCGATAGCAATGGAAGAAGTCCAATCTCAGGATTGGGCGGAGAAAGTGTACAAACCCGACATTCAAAACAAGTGGGACAGGCTCAACAAGAAGCCGGGATACGATGTGAATGACCTGTTGAACTCGTCACGAATCGCGGGGGCTACAGACGGTCGATAGGATGGGTAAACATATACCGTTGATAGGAGCAACAAACATGAATAGAGAACCTTCCGCAGCTCAACAGGCGATGGGCGACCTCGCGCCCAAGTTCGCCGAATTAACCGACAATGTGCTCTTCGGAGACATCTGGGAGCGCAAAGAACTTTCCAAACGTGACCGCAGTCTCATCACCGTGGCGGCGCTGGTTGCTTTGAATCGCACCGACCAGTTGCGGTTTCACCTGCAGAGAGCTCTCGAAAACGGAGTCAAGAAGCCAGAACTCATCGAGGAAATCACACACCTGGCGTTTTACTCCGGTTGGCCCACGGCCGTGAATGCGGTGACGGTGGCAAAAGAAGTCTTCTCCAAGTTGTGAAACGCTTTCATGCAAAGCCTGGGGAGCGTCGATGCCTACAAATAGAAAAATTTCTATTTGGCTTGATTACATTTTTGGTCGCGGTGCTCGCCATCTTCGCCGCCACAGCGAGTGCAGACGGCCAACACTCAGGAGTATGGAAGCTAAACCCGGCCAAGTCGAAGTACAGCCCAGGACCGGGGCCGAAAGAGCTGACCGAGACGATTTTATTAAGCATGAACCGCTACAAGGTTGATGCCAACGGAACTGGCGCGGATGGCAAGCCGATGCATATCGAGTTCGACGCAAAATTCGACGGGAAAGACTACCCGATGATCGGAGTCCCCTGGGCAGACACGGACGGCCAGGTCACGATGATCATAACCTGCGCGGTTTCTACGAATGGAAGGACACGCACGTGCACGCTCAAGGGTACGGATGAGGAAGGACGCAAGGTGAATAACGTCGTCGTGTTCCACAGACAATAGAGGAGATGCGTGCGCGGCATCGAAGTGGGGGCATCGAGGTCGGGGATGACGAAAGTAGAGTTATGCTCTTAAGGTGAGCCATGACCAACCGATTTCGAGTTTCGAGCACGCTCCCACGAAGGCTTGAAGAACTGGGCCTTCGGCAGGAAGCAGTGCTGCGGCAAGCTGGTCTCCCGATCGGGTTGTTCAACCAGGACAAGATCCAGGTGAGCACCGAGGAGTTCTTCGCGCTATACCGAGGAATTGCGGATGCGAGCAACGATCCAGCTTTTGGCCTGAAGCTCGGGACCGAGGAGCGCGTTGAGCGCTACGACCCGATTAAAATCGCCGCGCTCTCTGCGCGGTCGCTGCGGGATGCGGCCGAACGGCTGGCGCGCTACAAACAACTGACATGTCCTGAGGAGATCTGTCTAGTCGAGCGGGGAAATGAATGCGCGGTTCAATTCGTCTGGCTTCTGGCGCATGAGAAAGAGCCTCCGTTGCTGGTGGATGTATGTTTCGCATGGATTGTCAGCATCGGGCGCCGAGGCACCGGGCGGCCCCTGAATCCAAAGCGCGTGGAGTTTGAACGGACCTCGGCGCACGGAGAAATGTATGAGGCGCATTTCCACAGTTCTGTGAAGTTCAAGGCCAGCCGGAATGCGTTGGTATTCAGCAAAGCGGATATGGACCTGCCCTTTGCCACTTACAACGCTGAGTTGCTAGCGATTGTGGCCCCGCAACTTGAGGCCGAACTGACGCAGCAGCTCGCGCAGAAAACGTTCAGCGAACAAGCAAAAGCCATTCTCAAGCGGCTACTCGCGGGCCAGCGCCCAGGGATACAGGATCTCGCAAGGGAGTTGCATCTGAGCACTCGGACGTTGCAGCGGCGGCTCACCGGGCAGGGGATTACGTTTCAGCGTTTGCTGGAAGAAACGCGTCGGGAGCTAGCGCGTCACTATCTGCTTCACGCGTCTCTGGAGCTCAATGAAACTGCCTATCACTTGGGCTACGAAGACGCCAACTCCTTTTTCCGGGCCTTCCACCACTGGGAGGGGACCTCGCCAGGACAATGGCGAGTGCTCCAAAAAAACTCACAGCCGACAACGCAGGCGCATGTTGGCGCTGCGTGAAGCATCGTAAGCAAGCGCCACGAATCGCATGGCCTGGCTTGCGCCGTTCACGCGACGCTGGACGCCGTTGGGGCACCGCTTGACCTATGCGTGA
>QHYI01000232.1:0-450 GCA_003223245.1 Acidobacteriota bacterium | reverse complement strand
ACGCTCCTCCCCGTATGGCGACAAATCTCGACCGAGATTTGTCGCCGCCCGCCTAGGGCAAGTGCCCCTGCAGAGACCGACCTTTGCCAGTTGGTGCCGATGCTCCAACAGGTGATCGAGAACGTGAATGGCAAACCACAAGTGGCCAGTGCCGACACGGGTTACTGGAGCGCGGCCAACGTCACCGCGGAAAGCTTGCAAGGCATCGACCTGCATGTGGCCACGGAACGACAGCAGCACGGCGAGAGCAAGGACGTTCCCGTGAATGGGCTGCCGGAAGGAAGTTTGGTCTTACAGCAGATGCGAGACAAACTGAAGACGGAGGGCGGTAAGGCCGTCTACAAGATGCGGAAACAAATCGTCGAACCTGTTTTTGGATACATCAAAGAGGGGCGAGGATTTCGCCGGTTCAGCTTCCGCGGCTTAGGAAATGTGCGCAGCGAGTGGAGA
>QHYI01000088.1 GCA_003223245.1 Acidobacteriota bacterium | reverse complement strand
GCATACAGCGGCGACACACGCATCACCCACGTGACCCCTGCGTGGAAACTCAGGGCAATCGCAACGGCGACCCCACTGCATCCGAAAATCCACCCATGCCCCAAAATCACTCCGCCAAACGGCAGGACGTCCATCAGCAACATTCCCGCGACTTGTGCGGCCACGATTCTTAGGTCGTAGCCTGCTCCTGCAAAAAAGTTCTTGGTCACTCCTCGCACGAGATTGCCCACTCCCGCCTGCCAGCGCACCGTGACGAAATCCTGCGCCACCGCGCAACCGGAACGAAAGCCCGCTTGCTTCACGATTTTTCCCAATTTCATGTCGTCGACCACTTCCATCGCCAGTCGCCTGTGCGTCCCGCTGGCTTCATAGGCGGAACGCCGCACCAGTTGAAAAGCCCCGACCCCCACGTACCGCGAAGACCGGCGATTGCTGACTTGCCCTGGGTTCGCCGCCAGATGAAAGCCCAGCCCAAAAAAAGTGATGAGCACAGTCTCCCAGAACCCCACCATTTCCACGTGGCCCAGCAGCGTGAGATGGTCCAGGTTGCAAGCTCTCACGAGCGAAATCGCGCGGCGCAAGACATCGGGTTTGAAGCGCACATCCGCGTCGGTAAATAGCAGCCACTCGCCTGAAGAAGCTTCATACGCCTTTTGCAGTCCATGCGGCTTGCCCAACCAGCCCTTAGGCAAATGGTCCACGTGCACAACGCGCAGCCGTGGATGCGCCGCCGCAAACTCGTCCAGGATTCGACCCGTGGCGTCTTGCGAACGGTCATCGACGGCGACCACCTCGATGTCCGGATAATCCATTTCCATGAGCGTCGCGAGCGCTGCTGGCAACTTTTCTTCCTCGTCTCTAGCGCTGAATAGAATGGAGATTCTCGAGCACTCGCTGTCCGTCGCAGGAGAGAAATGCTCTAGCCACGGTAGCCGAACCGCCCCCGCGGCCACGCGAAGACCATAGGTCACCCAGAAAAATGCAATAAGCCCAAAAAGTGCGAGCCACAGAATATGCAGTTTTATTTCACCTCAGAAGCGCAGCAGGAAAGAAGCCGCTACCAAATCATCGCCGCAATAGATTTTCCCGAGTCACCAGCCACTGCCAGTCACGAGTCACGAATCACCAGGCCCCAGCCACCAGTAGCTTCGCCAATAAAGTAGCATCCGCATGACCCTCTCAGGTTATCCTAACACGGTATGGAGAAAACCCTGGCCATCCTGGGGGCCGGGCGCGTAGGGCGCGCGCTGGGACGCCGCTTGCGCGAATTGGACTGGAAGATTGGCGTGGTGGTTAGCCGGAGTGAACCCGCCGCAGAACGAGCCGTCCGCTTTATCGGAGCCGGGAAACCGCACGGCGCTCTGACACGTCATGTTCTTGCGTCGCATGTCATCCTGGTTGCCACGCCCGATGACGCGATTGCCGCGGTGGCCCGCGAGCTCGCGCGCATGGTTGGAGAGGAATTACAAGAGAAAGTGGTTTTACACACCAGTGGTGCTCTTGATTCCCGCGCGCTCGCCCCAGTGAAGAAATGTGGGGCCGCCGTCGGCAGCATGCATCCTTTGCAGACATTTAGTGGAGTTGGTGTGCCGGACTTGAAAGGAAAAGTGTTTGCCGTGGAAGGAGATGTCATCGCTGTGCGCGCTGCGAGACAAATCGCCAGAGCGCTGGGCGGATCGCCGGTGCACATCGCGGGAGACAAGAAAGTCTTGTACCACGCTGGCGCCGCGCTGGCCTCCGGCCACGTTCTGGCTTTGGTCGAGGCGGCGACGCAGTTGCTCATCTCGCTCGGCATGCAGCGCAACGAAGCGGCTCGCGCCCTTTTGCCGCTTACACGCCAGGTGCTGGACAACTTCGAACGAATGGGGCCGCGCGCGGCATGGACAGGACCGCTGGCGAGAGGCGATTATAAGGTTGTAGAAGCGCATCTCCGTGCCCTGTGGGATGCGCCGGGAGAGATTGCGGAGGCTTACGAAGCTCTCAACCGTCTGGCCACCCGCGCGCTTGCCCAGGATCCTGCTGGCGCCGCAGAAAAATTGGAAAAAATTTCTGCTGCACTTAAACCAAAAGTCAAAGTTCGAGGGGGATACGGGTGAACCGATTGCACGTTGCCATAGAGCACAAAAAATTAGCCAACGGCTTGCACGTGGTCGTGGCGCCGGATTCCACGGCGCCGGTGGTCACCGTTGGCGTGTACTATAAAATTGGTTTCCGCCTCGAGCCGCGGGGGCGCAGCGGCTTCGCGCACCTGTTCGAACACATGATGTTCCAGGGTTCCGCAAATGCTCCCAAAATGCAGCACATCAAGCTGATCAACTCCAGCGGCGGCGTGCTGAACGGCTCAACCAGCTACGACGTTACAAATTATTACGAAGCGGTTCCCTCGAACGCCCTGGAACGCGTGCTATGGCTCGAAGCGGACCGCATGCGCGCGTTGAAAGTGGACGACGAAAACCTGAACAATCAGCGCGATGTCGTAAAAGAAGAAGTTCGCGTCAACGTCATGAATGAGCCCTACGGCGGATTTCCCTGGCTCGACATGCCCCCCGTGGCCTTTCGCAACTGGGCCAACGCCCACAATTTCTATGGCGACTTCGCGGACCTCGACGCCGCGCATCTCGGAGACGTTCAAGCCTTTTTCAAAACGTATTATGTTCCGAACAACGCAGTGCTTCTCATTCTTGGCGATGTCAAGCCGGCGGAAGGCCTGGCTCTCGCCGAAAAATATTTCGCCAGCATTCTTGCTGGGGCGCCGCCCGTGTTTGCCGATCCGAGCGAGCCCGAACAAACCGAAGAACGGCGCGGCCATGTCGAAGAACAGTTTGGCACGCTCCCAGCCATGGCCATCGGCTACCTGTTGCCGAAACGGCGCACAGCGGATTGGTGCGCCATGGCTTTGCTCGATCAGGCGCTGCACGGCGGAAGAGCAGGGAGACTTTACCGCGAATTGGTTTTGGAAGAACAAATCGCCGTGGAAGCCGACGGCGGCATCGACGATCTTTTCGGTTATAACGGACCAACGCAGATGACCAGCAGAATTATGCACAAGCCGGAGCATTCCAGTGAAGCCGCACTCGCCGCTTTCGACGCCGTGATTCACCAAGTGCAGGAGAAGGGCATTAGCGCCGACGAACTCGAGCAGCTGAAGGTAAAGTGGCGCTCCGATTATTACGCGACTCTCGAAGCTGGACGCGGGAACTACATGCCCAAATACGGCTTGATGCATTTGCTTGCGTGTTTCACGCTTTTCGACAACGAACCCCAGCTGGTGAATACCATCCTCGACGGATTTCTAGCCGTTACTCCCCAGCAGGTTCACTCTGTGGCGAAAAAATATCTGCGCAACGAAAAACGCGCGATTGTGTTTCGCACTCCGGCGAAGACCAATGTCAAGGAGGCCGCGTGATGGCTTCGCGGCCGGTAGAAGTAGCTGTTGGCGTGCCCGCGCTCGCGCCGGAACGCGAAGTCACTTGGCCCAAGCGAACCAAAGCAAAACTTGCGAACGGTTTGGAAGTGATTCTGGCTGAGTCTCATACCGTTCCGAAGTTTCACGGAGAGCTTTTCTTTCGCTCTGGCAACGCCATGGTTGCGGATCGCGCTCCCGGACTCGCAGAGATGACCGCTACTGTGCTTCGTTCAGGCACGCAGAAACGCTCCAGCCGCCGAATTGAAGAAGATTTGCGCCGCATCGGCGCCGATCTTTCTTCGCACGCGGGTTCGGACACGAGCGATATTTCTTTTAGCGGCCTGTCGGAATTTGCCGAACCGCTGCTCGATCTCGTGCAGGAACTGGCGCGCGAGGCTTCGTTTCCGGAAGCCGAATTTGAACGCGAGCGGCGCCAGAAGCTGGAGGAAGTGAAGCTCCAGCGCACTCAAGCCAGTTTCCTCTCAAGCGAGCGGCTGCGCAAAGTCTTGTTTGGCGCGCATCCGTACGCTCAAGCGACGCCGACCGAGACGCAGGTCGCGGCGTATAAGCTTGACGATTTGAAGACCGTCTACCGCGAATTTTACACGCCGCAAAATGGATTGCTTCTTCTTGTCGGCGACTTCGAACCGCACGAGATGCTGAAAACCATCGCGAAAGTCTTTGGCGCTTGGGGCGGGAGAAAACCGGAAACCAAGACTTTTCCGTCACCGGCGAATCCGCGCGGCCGCCGCGTCTATCTCGTGCATGTTCCGGGCGCGGTGCAGACGCAAATTCTTGCGGGATGCCAGGCCATCACGCGCAAGCATCCCGATTGGATCAAGCTCGGAGTTACGAACTGTCTTTACGGCGGGGCGTTCAATTCGCGCCTGGTGATGAACATCCGCGAGGGTAAGGGCTACACCTACAGCCCGCGCAGCAGTGTGACGCCTCTCCGTCAGCACGGTTTTTTCTCCGTCTCGGCCGCGGTGCGCAACGATGTTGTGGCCGCATCGCTTACGGAAATTTTTTACGAACTGGACAAGCTGCGGTCGCTTCCGGTGCCTGCTGCGGAATTGGCGGACGCGCAGAATTATTTGTCCGGCGTATTTTCTTTGGGCCTCGCGACACAAGACGGCTTGCTCTCGCAGTTCTCCACCGTGGCGCAGTACGAATTGCCGGACGATTACCTTGAAACTTATCGCGCTAGAGTTCGCGCTGTGACGCCGGAAGAGTTGCTGGCAATGGCCCGAAAGTATCTCGACTCCGCCAACATGCAAATCGTTCTGGCCGGCGACCGCGCGCAAATCGAATCGCAAGCCGCACTTTTCGGCGAACTCGAAACCTTCGACGCCCAAGGCAATCGTTTATAACTGACAACGGCTTCCGTATATCGTTAATTTTAGTACGTCCACGCTGAATAATTGGTCCGGCCGTCATTGCGAACACGAAGAAGCCACCGGCGAAGCCAGTGAACATCAACACGGCGGATGCCGAAGAGCTTCAGCAGCCTTTCGCGCTTCTTTGTCCCTCAGAGTACCTGATGCGTCGCCTTTTGCTGATCGACGCGGAGGGGGACCTGGTCCGCGATGGTCACGCCGTAGCCTTCCAGGGCCACCACTTTTTTGGGGTGGTTGGTGAGGATGCGAATGTGATTCAAGCCGAGGTCGATCAGGATTTGCGCGCCGATGCCGCTTTCGTGTTGCACCATGCGCTGGCGAGCCGGTTCGCGGTCGAGTTGGCCACGCTTATGAAAGTGAATTTGCGGCAGAGTGCCGGGTTGCTCGGCGGAATCGACGGAAAAGCCGCGGCCGGTGTGATGAAGATAAAGGAAGACGCCGCGGTTTTCCTTGGCGATGGCTTCGAGCGAGCGGGGAACGAGTTCGCTGCAATCGCAAGTGGTGGAACCGAAAACGTCGCCCGTAAGGCAGTGTGAATGCACACGCACGAGCGCCGGTGGATTGCCTTCGAGGTTGCCGCGAACGAGCGCGATGTGCTGGTCGTGGTCTACATCGCTCGAGTAAGCAATCATTTTGAATTCGCCGAAGCGCGTGGGCAGGATTGCTTCCGCGACCCGGCGCACGTAGCGCTCATGCTGCATGCGGTAGCGGATCAAGTCCGCCACCGTGAGCATTTTCAGGTGGTGTTCCTTGCAGAATTCGATGAGCTGCGGCACGCGAGC
>QHYI01000087.1 GCA_003223245.1 Acidobacteriota bacterium | reverse complement strand
TTGGAAACATTCTCTCATCCTGGTCACGCCGGAAACCGTCGTCCGTTGGCACCGGGCTGGTTTTCGAATCTACTGGCGGCTGATCTCCAGAGTCCGGAGGCCGGTCGGAAGAAGACCAACACCGAAGGAGGTTCGGAAATTAATCTTTCGTATGGTCGTTGAGAACCCAACCTGCGGAGCGCCGCGGATCCATGGGGAACTCCGCATGCTCGGTTTTGACCTTTCCGAGAGAACTATCTCCCGTTGGATGAAGCGAGCACCGAGAGATCCGGACCACATTGTTGCGCTGAATGAACGCCATCTGAAGCGCTTGCCCTCCGAGTACGTTCGTTACCATCATGAAGACCGTACGCATCTTGGACTTGAGAAGGGGACACCTGAGGGCAGAATTCGTTCCCAAGCTTCGGGTCGAGTCTTTTCACAGGAGCGACTCGGATGGCTGCACCATCATAATCGAGCGGCCTAGTCCGGATCGATTCTCGACCGGTCCTTTATATATATGTGCGCTCCACGCGCACGCGGGTTGGCCCCCTCCAGAGTCTTCTTGCTCTATCGAACCGATAACCGCCTGCCTACTCCACCAAGAACCGCCCCGTCTTGGGTCTCGGCTGGAGTTTTGGCGAACGACAGGTGGCACGAAGACGCACTTTGGCTGACGCCAACTACACGCATTCCTGGACACAGCCGCGCTTCCAGAACCAACGTGATTGGCCAGCAACAAGCACTCCCGCATTCTTCAGGACGACCCTAAGATCCTCCCCAATTTCCCTCGCACTGCTTGCCCTGGACTCCCTTCAAAAGTCCAGATGCAAACCCAACCGCACTACGCGCCCGGAAACCACGGTGCTGCTGATAACCCCGAAGGATTTGGGGGATGCCAAGCTATCGCCAGGAGCGTCGAAGACGGTGTGGTTCAACAGGTTGTTGACGTCGCCGCGAAGCTCGAGACGAAAACGCTCGCCGTGCGGATAAAACACTTTCTTCGCGGACATGTCCCAACGCCAGTCGAACGGCCCACGCAGCGTATTCCTTCCGATGTTGCCGTACTGGCCAGGACTGTTGGCGACGAATGCGGCCGTATTGAACCATTCCGCAAGTTGCGCGGACAAGGGCCGGTCCGGGAGATTCGGATCGCCAACTAGGTTAGGCCGGTCGTTTCCCACACCCGTCAGCGAGGCATCTCTACCGGTAAAGACGGTAAAGGGATTTCCGGACTGAAAGGTGTGATAGCTAGCCACTTGCCAGCCTCCGACCGCTTGGCGGAGGAAGCGCGGAACCCGAGAGATTCTCGGGAGTTCGTAGATGTAGGTGATCACGCCCACGTGGGTCCGGTCATAGTCTCCGAGGCCGCGATCAGCCGCAGGATTGTAGGGGTTTTGCTGCACACAACTCCCGATCACCTCGGTAGAGCATTGGTCGATCGCCCTGGAGAAGGTGTAGTGGCCCTGGAACTGCAAACCGTGAGAGAAGCGCTTGGTGACGAGCGCCTGCAAGGCGTTATAGGAACTGTTCAAGTTCGAAGAGTAGCCAACCATTGAGGCATAGAGAGGGGCGTAAATACGGCGCGCGTCCGTGTTCTTTGTGGTGGCCCCGGGCCCATAGACCGCCGGGTTTGTCTCGTATCCGTTATAGCCATGCCGCGAAATATTGCCCACGTAGCTGACCTGGGCAGCGAAAGTCCCGGTGAGCTGCCGCTCGATGGTCAGACTGAAGTTCTGGTCGTACATCGGGCGGAAGTTGCCAACCAGATCATCGTTCAATTGCAGAGGCGTCTTGAATGTCGCCGCGCCGGGATTGACCACGTAGGGGAATGGATTGCTGGTGTTCTGATAAGGATTGGAAAGTGGGCCGGGGTTGTTTACCGTGAGCGACAGGGTAAACGGCTGCTGTCCTGACATCAGGGGTTCGGCAACCAATGGGTCATAAGAGATCCCGTAGCCTCCCCGCAAAGAGGTGTGGCCATTGCCGAAGATGTCCCAAGCAAAGCCCACACGCGGACCCGGGTTAATCCAAGCGGTATGGTAGGTGTACGGGGGATCGGACTGGAAAACCATGCCGAGGGGAGCGGTGGGAAATGTCGTCGACTGAACGCCGGGAATGTACATGGCGTCTTGCCCCCGGTTCTCCCGCCAGGCCGTGTAGATTTCCCAACGCAGGCCCAACGTCAAGGTCAGGCGGCTCGTGGCCTTCCAGGTGTCTTGGCCATAGAACGCCGGGATGTAATAATGACCCGAGGTCATATTGGGGGAACTCTGGACGAAGTTTACCGGCGTTCCGAGCAGGAAATCCGCCACGGGGTTTTTCGTAATGCTGCCGTCAAAGGTGAACGTCCCGTTGGAGGTGGTGCTATTGGGATGGCTGAAACTGATGCGTTCTCCCAGCCCTCCCCACTTAATTTCATGAGAGCCATGCATCCAATCCCAGTCCTGCGCCACGCCGTAATCCACGCCGATGCGTTCATCAATGGTTGGCGCTGTGGCACTGAAGCGTCCATTTACCGTGATGGTCGGGAGACGGTGGGTCGGATATTGGTCCTGGAAGTTGGTTGCGCCGAGGTCCGCCAAGCTAGTGTGCACTGAATCGCCTTCGTTATACACCCACTTGGTGAACGAGACGCGGCTTGTCGAAATGAGCGTGGGATTCCACGTCCGCACATAGTTCACCGTGGCCGTCTTGGGATCTTGACTGTTCGGCGCCGGTGAATAATCGGGAATGCTTTGTTTCGGGCTGGCCGGGAACGGGCTGATTCCGTGCCGGTAATCCCAGAACCAGCGGAAACTCAGCTGATCTTTTGGCGTTGCGATGAAATCAAATTTGCCAACGAAACCATTGCCGGTTATCGGATTCGGACCTGAGAAGGAAAGGGCGCCCGACGGCAAATTCGGCTGCGGAATCATGTTCAGGATCTTGACCGCAACCGGGTCAAAGCGATTGGTGGGAATTTGACCCCCAGGAAACGGCTGGCCGGTCATCGGATCAATCGGCGCCGGAGTGGAAGCGCTGAAGTCTCCGTTACGTTCTGCCTGCGTCGGCGGAAACGGCGTGGAGGTCAGGGTGGTCTGATGAATACGCAGTCCCTGATATTCGGTGAAAAAGAACAGCCGATTCTTGATGATTGGCCCCCCGGCCGTGGCGCCGAAGTCATGTGACCTCAGCAGCGGCTTCCTCAAGCTGAAATACGGCACCGAGTCGAACGCGTCGTTGCGGATAAATTCCCAGGCGGTGCCATGCAGTTGGTTACCCCCGGACTTGGTTACCGCCGCGAACACGGCGGTGCCCCGCCCGTACTCGGCGGAAATGCCCGAAGTGACGACCCGCACCTCCTCAATGGCGTCCGGAGCCGGCAGCTCGAGCCCTTGGCCGCGATGAGCAAAATACATGCTGGCGCCATCGAGTTGCTCGTTGGTCGAGTACGAGCGGTTGCCCTCAATATTCACGCGCTGTTGGTTGCGGTTGACGTTGTTTCCAGGGGTCACGTGTTCCACTCCTGGGGTGTAGTTGATCGTCTCGATGATGTTCCGGTCGCCGATGGGCATTTCCGCCAGTAGCTTGTTATCTACTTCACTGCCTAACACCATTGAACGTGTGTCCACTTGCGGCGCGTCCCCCGAAACCGTAATTTTCTCGCTGGTGGTTCCAAGTTCTAGGGGCACATCCACGCGTGAATCTTGAAAAGCCACCAGGGTGATCGGAGTGCGCACCACCTGCTTGAAACCGGTCGACGAGGCGGTCACAGAATACTCGCCCGGTCGCAATTCGCGCACCACGTAATCGCCCGAAGCATCTGTTTTGAGACCGAAGGTCTGCCCGGTGGCAAGGTTTGTTACAACCACCGAAGCTCCGGCGATGGGTGCCCCAGTTGGATCGAGAATTGTGCCGAATATCTGACCGACCGGTGCTTGAGCCATCAAGCCCAGCGCGGACAGGCAAACTGCCATTCCAAGGATTACCGCAGAAAAAAGAACTTTCCTCATAAAACTTCGCCCCTTTCTTGCCTCGCTGATCCTCATGTCAGCAGGCGACGGATTGTCCATTCCTTGCTTCTTGTTGTTGCACTCCCGCTCCTTATTCACAACGGAGCTAACAAATCCGCCTTCGCTCAGCGCGCCACTCATGCTGGGATCCGACAGGCTCCCGCTGCACATGCCGGAGCGACTCGAGGACAATGTCCTACGAGCCAAACCGACTGCTGATGAACGCGGTCCTACTCGATCGCCGCCTGAACAGGCTGAAGTTTGGGAGCAAGAACATGAACGTGAGCAAGTACAACGAGATAGGCGCGGATTAACCGGGGTAGGTACGAGCCTGTCCACTCGAGAATGTAGCCAACGATCTTTGCCATGAGCATTCCGACCACAGCGCCCGCCATGTCGCCGAAGCCGACGACCGACGCGACCACGTGCCGCGGAAACCTGTCCGACGCGGTGGTGAAAATGTTTGCCGGCCAGCCCTGGTGGGTAGCGGCGGCCAAGCCGGCCAGCCATACGCCCGTCCACCGGTGCGCGGTCTTGGAAACAAGCAGCAATCCACAGATGACCGAGCGATAATAGCCATCCGTGCGCCGAGCTACCGGCAGCCTCCATGCCGCCTTTTCTAACGTGACTCCGCCGTTGTCGCGCACGACATCCCCTTGCTGCCCTGAAAACCCGGCTTTACTGCACGGGTAGACCTGGCCGGCCACCGCGCGGAAGCCCCAACTCGTCTCTCTTCGAATCCCAACGTCTTTGAGACGGCCCGGCAGGCCTCCAGAAGCGCTTCCGCAATTGTCTTCTCTTTGTCTTTGGACAGAATGCGCTGCAGCGCTCCGGAAACGCTCATGCCCGCCACGGGACGGCCGTTGGCATCAAAGATGGCCCCGCCGATGCACCCGACCCCGGGCTCGTTCTCCTCGCGATCGATGGCATAGCCGCGCTGGCGGATAGCTTCCAGTTCCCGGTAAAAAGCGCGCGTAGGCCGTGGCAACAGCTTGGAAATCATCGCGTGGTTTGGCGAAGTGGGATCGTCGATCTGCATATGCGCAAGCATGGCCTTCCCCATGGAGGTGAATTGCGCGGGCATGCGGGAGCCAATCGTGGCCGTCATGCGGAAAGGCCGCGAGCTCTCCGCAATATCCAGGTAGAGCACGTTGCCCCGGTCATCCAGCACGCTCAGGTTCACCGTCTCGTTAAACCGTTCCTCGAGCTCCCGCATCGCGAAGCGCGCCACATCCTTGATGTTGCGGTGCACGTTGGCGGCCCGTTCCAGCAGTCTCAGGCCCAGCCGGTACCGCGTCCCCTCGGCGTTACGCGCTAGATAGCCACGTCCCACGAGCGTGTGCAACAGCCGGAACGTGCGGCTTTTGTTTAACCGGACGCGTAGGCTGAGTTCACTGAGCGTCAGCTCTTCGTTGGCGAAGGCGTCAAGGATGTCGAGGGCCTTCGCCACGGCTTCCACCACATACTTCCCGGAGGTGGTTCGTGCAAGCTTTACCATGAGCTGGAAACGTTCGGTGTTTTACTGATTACAACATCCTTTCAGTAGGTGAGACACTCTCACCTTCCCGGCCCCCTGTCAAGTAGCTTTTGTCCTACACCCTATAAACCCGCCGCGGCTCAGCCGTTCGGCGATCTGCTTGAGGGAAGCCGAGACTAGGCCGACGTTCGGGGGCTGGTGGGTTTGTTAATGTGAGGCGGGCTCGAGAGCTATCGCGATACGGGTGCTACGGCTGGCCTAACGCCATGGAGGTCAGACGAACTGCCAGCTAGCTCTGGTGTGATATAAACGCCGTTCTCGACCCGGGCCGGAGTGATGAAGTGCTTTCGAAGATGCGGAATCGATTCGAGGAACAGTACCTCGTCTCCCAACGCGACATGATTAAAGAGCACCAGATGCTGATGAATCTGGCCCATGTCTCCCACGTGGGGGACGATCGGCAATCCAAATTTTCGCGCGAGCAAGCTTACTGCCAGGAACTCGGAGATGCCTGCAAGCCGGGTGCAATCGGCCTGGACAAAATGCAGCGCCCCAGCCCGCATCATATTTTTAAAAAGAATGCGGTTGGGGACATGTTCGCCAAGCGCGATTCGAGTGGGTGCGATTGCCTCGGCTAGCATTCTGTGCGCTAGGACGTCGTCAGGATGCGTCGGCTCCTCGACAAAGTACGGC
>QHYI01000114.1 GCA_003223245.1 Acidobacteriota bacterium | reverse complement strand
ACCGAGCTCACGGCTTGGCGCCAAAGGACATTTATCTCTATCCTCTATGCCGCAACGTGCGACAACAGCTGTGTCATAACTCGCAGACCACACCGTTAACCGGATTGGGACTTTATTAAAAACGTTATAAAACACGGTAAATCATGACCAAAAAACCAGGAACAATCTCCTTCCCTTCCTCCTCGGTTACTCGCCCACACACCCACACGAAGAGCCATGAAACAAACACTCTCCTCTAGTCGCATGCAGAATTGCCCCCAGTAAATTCGCGCTCCCATGCTTCAGCACAAGGCCGCTAATCAATCACGACACTTGCGCGCCTTCCTCGCAACATGCCTTACAGCTCCCTAAATGACTTGCAACCTTGGCTAAAGACGTATAATTTCTCCAGAGAGTTTTGCTGCGGGTCGCTCGAGTACTTAAGTCGGACCCTCCTCGAGGCCTCGCAGGACGGACTTTACCCTTTGCACTGGAATGAGTCGTTGTGGGGCTGCTTCCCTTTCCGTCCGCATCGAGGACCTGCCGGTAGTAGAGCCTCAGTCGGTTCTGAGGGAAGGCTTGAGATTTTCGAAGCGGACGCAACTCTTTGCGGGAGCTAGGCATGATACTCAATCTCTTGCGATGGTCCGTGCTAGCCATCGCCATAGCGCCATTTGCCTATTATCTGATTGCGACCTACTGTGGCTGGTCGTACTTCCGCGCGGTGCGAAAGACTCCGCTAGCCACGCCCGAGTTCACCCCGCCAGTGAGCATCCTCAAGCCCGTGCGAGGCTTGGACCGCGAAGCCTATGAAAATTTCGCTAGTTTCTGCTGCTTGGACTATCCCGTGTACGAAGTCCTGTTTGGCGTAGTTGATGAGGACGACCCTGTCATCCCGGTCATTAGACGTTTGCAGCACGACTTTCCCGATTGTGCCATCCGCGTGCTCGTCGGAGCGCCCTCGCTGGGCACCAGTCCGAAGATGAACAATCTGAGTGGCCTCGTACGCGAGGCCAAATACGAATTGCTGGTTATCAATGATAGCGACGTGCGCGTCGACCCGGACTATTTGCGCAACGCGACGGCGCCATTCCGCGACCCCAAAGTCGGTGTGGTCACCGCTCTTTTTCGGAGTATCACCGCAGGCAACTTCGCGACGGACCTCGATGCTATCGGTGTTCCCAGCGACTCCTCCGCCAGCGCGCTTATCGCGCGAAAATTTGGCGCTATCGACTTTGCTCTGGGCTGGACCATGGCCACCACGAAGGAGCGGCTCAAGGCCATCGGCGGGTTCGAAGCCATGGCCGACCATCACTCGGACGACTTCACTCTGGGGAATAAGATTGCGAAACAGGGCTACCGCATCGAGCTGATGCCCAAACCGATCTGGATGGTTTTTCCAAAGGAAGGCCTCGCCCAGTTTTTGAGGCACGAGTTGCGCTGGTCCGTCATGTTGCGAAACATTCGCCCGTTTGGCTATCTCGCACTGGCGCTGACCTTTGGACTACCGTGGGCGGTACTCGCCGCTATTGCCGCGCACTCGGCGGTTGCCTCGACAGCTTACCTTTCGGCGTATCTCATTCTTCGATTGACCATGGCCTGGACCATCGCTGTTTGGGGACTCAGGGATCCGGTAGTTCGCAGGAAGCCTTGGCTGATTCCGCTGCGCGATGCTGCCGGTTTTCTGGTTTGGGCGGCCGGATTCTTCTCCAGCACAGTTTCCTGGCGCGGAAAGGCGTATCGCGTCAAGGAAAGCTACCTGATTCCCTTGCCCGTGGCGAAAGCAACGTCCGGCACGAATTTGGGCGCAGCCGCTCCGGCTACCTTGGTGACTGCTCCGGCGACTTTGGTCTCTTCCAAGAAAATGAAAGAGGGCCTGACAATTTCTTGAAGCTAGGGCACAGCTATTGCTGCGCCCCATCCTCATCATCCGATCAAGTCGCGGATGAGTCTCGATAACTCCCTAATCGCTTCTCGAACTCAGAAGTAGAATCGCAGCGACAGCTGCAAGTTCCTCTCGCCGCTGCCGCTGGAAGCGCCGCCCTTGGTCAGCACCTTGCCGAAGGTTTTCGTGTTCGTTGGGTCGAGTCCTATGTTCGTCGTTCCGCTGCAGCCGCTGGCGCCGCACCAGTTCGGATGGTTCCAAACATTATAGGCCTCGGCGCGGAACTGGAACCCCTTCTTCTCCCCGGTTGGAAATTCTTTGAATAAACCCAGGTTCCAGTTTTGAAATCCTGGCTGATGAATAATGTCGCGAACCAGCTGCGTGTTAAACGTTCCTTGCGGCGGAGGCGTGAAGACCCGGTCATCGACGCCATTGAAAGCCGCTGTACCGTCCGGATCTGCGGATGTCCGTGGACGACCCAGAATTGCCCGTTGTTGCCGCACCCGAAGTTCGCGTCCGAGCCCACGCCTGCATAGTCCTGGTTGGGCGCCACAACGCTGCAGGGCAAGCCCGTCTGGAACTGCGTAATGCCGCTAATCTGCCAGCCACCCGCGGCTTTGCCAATCCAATCCGAGCGGTGACGAAAGAACGGCAAATCATAGAGATAGTTGATGACCAGGATATGGCGGGCGTCGAATTCCGATGGCCCCCACAACATGCCCGGATCGTACGTATCTGGAACCACGTCGCGCTGGTTCGACCCATTATCCATGCTCTTGGAGAGCGTATAGGCAGCCCCAAACTGAAGGCCACCGGAGAAGCGCCGGCTCCAGGAAATCTGGAGAGAATGGTAAATGGAGTTGGCCACGTTATCCGTTTCGCGAATCGAACCGAAACCCAGGTATGGCCGCAATGCGTTAATGTTGACACCTGGATTCGCCGCGACTGCGGCTGTGGTTGGCTGGTTGATGTCCGCCTCGCGCTGCAAGTGCAACCCACGACGGCCCACGTAGCCCACGCTCAGCTGCGACTTCCAGAACAACTGCCGCTCCACCGTTACATTCCAATCCCATGCCTCTGGGTTTTTGAATGCTTTACTTTGCGTAGTTACGACGAGAGGCACGGGATTCGTTCCGTTTCCTCCGGGATTATCCACCGAACCAAAAGTAACGCTGGCATTCGGCTGGAAAGGCGGGTTGCCGCCGAGAAAAATGGAGTCGCTGACGCCGAGCCGCGTAAAGAACCTTCCGGCTCCCGCTCGCAGCACGGTGTTCTTGCCGAACTGATACGCAAAGCCCAGACGCGGCTGCACGTCCCCCCATTGAATATCCGAGTAATGATTGGGAACGCCTGGATGAAACAGGTTGCTATACAATGTGGTGGTGGCTTCCGGCACTCGCCCAATCGCGGACGTGGGAAAACCCGTGCCGGGAATGACCATTCCGTTGTACAGCTGATCGATCGTTGGAGTGCCCGTGATGAGACCGGATTTTGGATCGATGCTGACGGCGTTGGCCGGATTGTAGAATTGGGGATCGAAGACAATCATGTTTCCCCACGTGGCATGGTAAGGAACGTTGACCATGTAACGCAGACCGTAAGTTACGGTGAGATTCTGCCGGGTTTTCCAAGTATCCTGCCCGAATCCCTCGAACATGTTCGAGCGAAAGATGGTATAAGCCCGATGGCCGATTTCGGAGTAAGTATCAAAGAGGCCCAGAGCCGCGTTCGCAACTGCGGCGCCAGTAGAAGCCGACACGTAGCCCGGCCGGATGAAATTTCCGCCGTTATTGCTAAAAAGGAACTGACCATTCTGGTTGTTCGTGCAGGTCTGGCAGGCCTGCACATTGATTTCATCGTTGTCGTTTTCTCCAGAGTGTTCCACCGAGGCTCCGAACTTAAACGTGTGATTTCCCTTAACCCAACTGAAGCTGTCTGACAGGTCGGAAATGGGTCCGGCAGAATGTGACGGATACGGCCCACCGCTCAGCCCCGAGAAATTGGACATATTTACGGTCGGGATTCGGTTCGGGAGCAGCTTTCCGGTCGGGAATATATAAGGATAGTTGAGACCGAAAAGCCCCGGCCCTTGCGCCGCGCCCTTCGTACGATCGAGAAACCCCGCCGCGTTCACCGGGATGTGCACAACGTCTTGAGCGTAACTCAGCAGGATCTCATTTACCTTCGTCGCGCTGATGGTCCAGACATGGTCAATCGAATACGTCTGATTGGGGCGATCGAAGTACTTAGGCGTCTCGTTGGTCCCGCCATCCAGCGGCTGGTACTCCCAGAAACTAAAATACACATGGCGAAACCGGAGCCGCTGCTTTTCCGTGAGATTCGCGTCAAGGGCCAAAGTGTCTATCCGCTGGTACTGGGGATGCTTCGCGGAAAGAAACAGGTTTTGGCTCCCGTTGATGGGCGTAGTAAGGTTCGGTACCGGATAGGCATTCAGGATGCCCAGGCCGTTGGGCGTTGCGCAAGACCCAGTAGCTTGCGGGCACAATGGGATGATGTTGCCGGGAAAGGGCAACCCCGTCTTCGGATCCATCAGCTGTATGGACTTGCCGTAGAAGAAATTGGTAGGGTCAAGCAGTTCGCTGAAGTCGCCAGTGCGCATTTTTAGCGTTGGAACCGTTTTTGTTGAGTTCGTATCCGTAAAGATGTACCTCGTCCACTCCTCGCCCCAATAAAAGAACATCTTTGTTTTATTCGTATTGAAGTGATTGGGAATGTAGACCGGCCCTCCAATGTTGTATCCGAATTGGTTGTAGTGGATCGGAGCGGTGATGCCGGTGGTCGCGGGCACGGCATTGCGCTGCCAGGGGTTCGCATTAAAAATCGTGTTTCGGACGTATTCGTAGGCCGCGCCGTGGAAATCCTGCGTGCCGGTCTTCGAAGTGATTCGAATCTGACCTCCGGAAGATCGCCCGAACTCAGGAGAATAATCCGCTGTGAGAATCTGAATTTCCTGCGTGGAATCCACGTCCATAGCTCCCAAGCTGGTTCCATTCGAACGCGTCCGAACCGCCGGAGCGCCATCATACGTGATTAAGCTTTCCGGCGTTCGCGCACCGTTTATGTTTCCGGGCCCCTGCCCAAAATTGAAATTCAGCGACGCTAAAGTGCCGCCCCGCGTACCAGGTACGAGGTCTGCCATGTAGATCGGGTTGCGGCCGTTCAGCTCCAGCGCGTCGACTTGCTCGTGCGTGACCAGCTTTTCCACCGTCGCCGATTCCGTCTGCAACGTCACCGCCGACGCTGAAACCTCCACACTCTGGCTTGCCGCTCCAACCGTTAGCGACGCATCCACCACCAAATCTCCTGTTGGGTCGAGCTTGTTGTCCTTGCTTTCGTACTTCTGAAAACCTTGCGCCTCCACCGTCAGCGTGTACAGTCCCGGCGGCACATTCGTGATGACGTAGTAGCCCGATTCGTTCGTCGTTGCTTCTCGCTCCACGCCTCCGTTGTTGCTTCGCACCGTGACTTTGGCATGCGGAACCGTCGCCCCGGAAGGGTCCTTCACGAATCCAGAAATTTTCCCCAGGTCCGATTGCCCCCAACTTCCCGGCACGCACAAAGCCGCACAAACCGCCAACGCCCCCGCCAACACCCCAACCGAGGAAACACGTCTGCTTCGAATCATCACCCCTCCTCAAACGGGCTTCCGCCAAGTCCTCAACTGGCCCTTTGCCTTGTACGGAATCGCTCAGACTCGGAGATTGACTCTCGGTAAACGGAAGATGAAAAATCACTCGCCTCGGAGGGTCAATGGGCAGCCACACGCACGCTCCACCCGAGCAAGCCACCAGCCCGCTCCGGGAGTTTGTCGGATGCCCCCAAAAAGTAAATCAGGTAAACACCTGAACGCACATCAGGTATATTCCGGAATGTCGCAAAACTGAGGAAACCAATGACGATTGGAATTTAGTGACTTTCCGCAGACTTGCAGAGTTTTCTAATTGCGGAATGCAACGCCCCGTTGCACTTAGCCGCGCGCAAAAACGCCAATTCTAGAATTCGCTTGCACTGCGCCGCGTTGCTAGAATGACAGCCCCCTTTTTCCACAGGCCCCCTGTGGGATTGACGACTTGTGGCAGGAAACTTGCCCAACGCCACCCACACATCGCCACTGGGCCACGCCTTGTCGGCAGGACCCGGCCTTTGCTCGGAACCGTCGGGGAGAGAGGCCTTTTGTGCCCCGGAAGCCGTTACGGGGCCGCCCGCTCTTCAGCTATGTGGATTCCGGCACTTCCGCCTCAAGCGGTAGGGTGTAGCCCGCTCTTCGGCTGCGTCCAAGGCTGTAGCATGCCCGGCGCGAGCGCCAGACTCAGGTCAGAACCACTTCCCGAGCGCTCGGACGGCGTTTGCGCTTCCACTCATAATCCTTGCGCAGCTTCTCCTGGTGCTTTTTCACCTGAGCTTCCAGGTCGCTAAAGGCTTTCTTGCAGCTCGTGCGCACGGCGGCAGCCTCGCCGGTCGCGCGCAGCACCCCCGACGGCAGCGAAAGCGTAAGCGCGCAGGAAACGTATTGCGTGCGCGGGTTCACGGAAAACCCGCCATGCAGCTGGACCAAGTCCGGCGAGTAGCTTCTTAACAGTTTCTCCAGCTTGGCAACGCGACGTGCAACTTCATCTTCCACCGGCTTGTGCGATTCGACATGCCTGTAATTGATGGAAAGTTTCATGATTGCACCTGTAGAATTTTTCACCAAGGGGCAGACGAACGAGGTTACGCAAGCAGGACGGCATCACGGACAGCATAGCAGCCTGTCTTGGCCGAGGCAACGCCTTCGCCATTTCTTTTTTTATCACTTCTCGCCCCCGGTAACCGATGATCGTTCCTTCTCCTTGTAGGGGCGCAGCTTTATCCTGAGCGCAGCGAAGGAATGCGGCGACCCATCTTGGCAGCATTCCTATCCTGACGTTTCTCCTTCTTTAATCTCTCGGCGTCTCCCCTTGGCCGCGGTTCCATCCGCAGTATCCGCAGTATCGGTGCATTGACACTTCTCTGCCCTTCCCACTACTCTGCTCGCGGCGCAAACACTTAGGATATTAAGGATGTAGGGGCGTCCTGCTTGCCATAGGCAAGCTTTACGCCGCCGTTTCTTAAGCAAGAAACCTATGCCGCCGCGCAAACGCAAAACTTCAATGCCGCACCAAACGCCAGCGCCGATGCGCTCAAGCATGGTGCCGCCGGTGAACCGCATGCGGCGCTGACCAACGCCTCGCCGCACGTGCTGCGCATCGGCCCTGCCGGATGGTCATATCCGGACTGGACCGGCTACGTTTATCCATCGCGCCGCCCTCGCGGCTTCCACGAAGCCGCGTTTCTCTCCAAATTTTTCGACACCATCGAAATCAACACTTCGTTTTACCAGCCGCTCAAGCAGGAAACCGCCAAGCAGTGGGTCGACCTCGTCTCCGGCAATCGCAACTTCGTCACGCACGATGTTGCTTTCACCACGGGCGGATCCGCCGCGGAGGACGAGCGCGCCGTCCGTGCCGGCTTCGATGTGCTGCGCGCCGCGGGAAAACTCGGCGCCGTCCTGCTGCACTTCCATCGCACCAAGGAAAACATGGCGCATCTTTCCGCGGTGCTGCTGCGCTTTCGCGACTATCCGCTCGTCGTCGAAGTGCGCCACGATACCTGGAACGCCCCGGAAACGCTCGCGTTGTTGCACGAGCACAGCGCGGGCATTTGCAACATCGATCAGCCCATCATTGGACGTTCGCTCGCGCCTTCCGCGCAAGCGACTTCGCCCGTCGGCTACGTCCGCTTGCACGGCCGCCGCTACGACACCTGGTTCACCGACGACGAAAACGTTCCCGCGCATGAGCGATACAACTATCTCTATTCCGCCGAAGAACTCGAGCCGTGGATCGCGCGCGTCCGCAAAGTCAGCGAGCACACGCAGCGCGCCTTCGTCATCACCAACAACCACTTTCAAGGCAAAGCGGTGGTCAATGCGCTCCAGCTCATCAGCATCCTGAAGCGCCAAAAAGTGAAAGTGCCGGAGCCGCTTCGCCAGCATTATCCCGAACTCAACGAAATCGCCGACCAGCCCCCCGCCGAGCCCACGCTGTTCCCGCTGGATCGACGCAACGAGGTAACGAAATAGAGAAGTGAGGATGTTTATGTAGCGCCGGGCTTCAGCCCGGTATCTGTTTTCCCTGCCGCCCTGAAGGGCGGGCGTTACATTCGGCTTTCGTTTTGACCGTCGGCGACTCGGCCGAGAAGTTCGGGCTGTTCGCGGACGAAGGCGTCTAAGGCAGGAACTCGCGAACCACGAGTCACAAATCACGTCACGAACTGCCACCTACCGCCTTGCGCGTCCACTGCTCCTTGCTGGGCTTCCCGACAATCAGTCACGCCGCCGTCATGGCTTACACCTCTGCAATTCGCTCCGGCAGACCGTCCCGGCCATCGAGCGCGAACTCCGTCCTCGGGGGATGGAACCGCACTCATTCCTCTACGATTTTGCCGACCGCGCCGAAGAAGCTCCCCGCGCCCACGAAGCCGCTACAGGGCCTCCCCAATGGTCACCACCTGCGGAGCACTCATCCGGCGCATCCAGGTAGCACAGCCACTTTTGTTTATCCCGAGCTGTGCGCAAAACAGCCGGCTGGAAGCCTGCGCTACGAAATGAGCCCGGCCCCGAGCCGCCGCTACAGAACACAGCAGGAGGTTGTGGCGGGAGTGAGCTATTTGGCGTAGGCGACGGCGGAGGCGCGATAGGCGGCGTCTTGATCCGTGGCGGGAAGCTGTTCATGGGCTTTCAATAGCGCGCCGAGCATGATCTTGTGCACCAGCAAGGACGCGCCGGTGGCGACGTTCTCCGCGGTGCGGAGCCCCGCGCAATGTTCGACCACGCGCTGGAAGACGGCAAACAAGTCGGCTTCCTTGCTGTCGTGGTAGTCGCACGCGTCTTTTTCTTCGAAGAGGATTTCGCGCCGGCGATCTTCGCCGATCAGGTGCACAAAGCGGTGTCCGGCAAATTTGGCGAGCAGGTTCAGGACGACCTGGACCTGGCGATTTCCTAGCAGGCCTTCGATTAAGGCAATGCGGACTTCCTGGTTCTGGTAGCGGTACTGGCGATTGCTCGAGAGCTGCGGCGCTTCGTGATTCTGCCACTCGGCTGGGGCAAGGCCAAGACTAGCAAGCTTGCTGGACAGGGTCAGTTCAGGTGGTGTGTTTTGCATGCCGACCCAGCTGGCAATGTAAGAAACGGGAACCACGAGGTTCCCGCCCAGCGTGAGATGGACTTCGAAGGAAGCTAGCGCGTCGGCGGGCTGATGCTGGGGGATGCGCGCGGGACAGTGGGTGTCTGAGAGAGAGGTGCCCGCGACGGAAAGAAAATTTCGCTTGCCGAGACGAAACGCATCTTCATGCAAAGCAAGCAGATGAGTGCGCGCCTGGGTGACAGACCAGCGCTCCACGAAGCGCGGCCCGACAAGTCCCAAAGATACGGAAAGATCGTGAGGAGCTTTGTCCAACAGGGCACCGCCTTCGGCACCGGCCCTGCCGTCGCCGGCGGCAAGCAAGACACCCATACAACTGGCGCGCCAAAAAGTCATGCGCTCGATCTGGAAAGGCTCAGAGAGAAGGAATTCGCTGGCCGCGCGAAAGGCTGGATTCTCGGTCTCAATGAGTTCGCAGAAGAACGTCTGCCGAGCGAAGTTGCGCTCGATGAAGTCGATTTGCCCCTGGTCGGTGAACAAGGGCTTTTCGCCCAGATAAAAGATGTGCCCGCGCGCGGTGTACGGCAAAACGGTCATGAGATGGAGATAGTGATGAGCGGCAGGGGTGGCATCGTAGACAAGCAACTTGCGGCGGGTCTGTCCATCGGCGAGCCATTGCAGCGCGACGGGAATCGCTTCCGACAACATCCCGACCACGGGACAGGGAGATCCCGCGAGCGCGGCAGCCTGGGAAGGGAGAGCGGCGCGCGAATTTTCGTTCGCTTCGGCCAAGCTGACTAAGCGCAAATGGATTCCCTTGGCGCGTTCCTCGGCGCGCAGCTTAGGGAGAATCTCCAGGGCTGAATGGCCTCGGTAACCGGCGGCACCGACAATGATCAGGCCAATTTCCTGCGTCGCTTCCATGGCCGAAGGGAGCGATGCGAAGTTGCACATGACGTCGGCGGGAGAATAGCAAGAGTGCATGGTCGCTAGAAGAACTTCTTCTGATGCATTACAAGAAACTCGGTTTCCTCGCGGCAAGCTTCGCAGGCGCGGTGATGAGCGTTGCCGAAAACGTGCTCGCGCAAGGATTGGGGAGATGGCGGGATTTGTTGGTGACGCGCGGTATAAACAGAGACCATCGTGGGAAGGTACAAGAGGATGAACTCGGCGGAGTCGCTGCGGGGCCCTGCCTCGTGCGGTGAAGGGCGAGGAGGCAGGAGCCGGGGCTTGCGGGCGGGCAGGACGGTTTGCGTCAGAGGGGTGGCCTGAGCTTCCGTTTCGGGTTCGGTAAGTTTGCTGGTCATCTAAGCTCGTGCACTCAGCACACTTATAAACGGTTTGCTGGGGGCCTTACGGTGACCGGGCTCACGGAGCGGTGTGACGACGCGCAAAGGGGGCGGCCAAAATGTCAGGACTTTTCCCTGCGCCCGAACTAAGGGTCGGCTGCCACAAGGCGGCCGGAGAGTATAATCGGGCCACTATGAACATCACACTCACACGAAGAGAAACCCTTGCAGGGGCAATTGCATTGCTGTGCGAATTGGGCGCGGCGGAAGTTCAGGCCCGCGCCGGAGCGAAGGGGCCATCGTCTTCACCTCGCGGGGAAGCCCAACCAGAATCCCGCTCTGCGGCAGGGCCGGAGTCGCGAAGCGGGGCACAGTCGGGAGCTTCGGGTGTAGCGGGCGCCGAGCGCTCCGGAGTAGACCTCGTGTTCAAGCACGATTTGCCGAACCTCACCATAGACGATTGGGAGGTGACGGTCAGCACGGTGGACTTCCCGCCGGGAAGAGTGGGCAAAGTGCATCATCATGCGGGCTTCGTGCTGGCGTATGTGCTGGAAGGAAATATCGTCTCCAAGGTTTCCGGGCAGGACGAGCGAACTTACAAGCCAGGGGAAATGTTCTACGAGCCGCCGGGCAGCACGCATGAAGTGTCGAACAACGCGAGCACCACGGCGCCTGGAAAGCTGCTGGCGCTGATCTTTGCGAAGAAGGGCGCGCAGTTGACCATGCCGGGCCCGGCGTAAGGGATTGTCGAGTTAACGCTTTTGCGCGCTGCCAGAATAGATTTTGGTGTCGGGGTGAAATTCCGACCAAGCGAACCAATATTCCGGTTCGAGAATAAGCGCTTCGAGTTGTGAGCCCTTCAACGGACCGGAAAGGCACCTTCCGTAAGCGTCCCAACGCGAGCCGGTTTCCTTGTCGGTGAGTTCGCTAGCATCCCCGTTGGCGGCGTGGAATTGCAGGGTCTTCCCTTTTGCGCGCGCAAAGAAGGCGGTAGTCGTGTCCGACGCCGGCTGATGAACGACGAGAACCGGCTGGCCGCCGAGCTCGTCATGGATCACGCGTGCTTCTCGGAGAACGGAGAGCGGAAACGCTTCGCTGGAAGCGCCGACGTCGAGCCCGAGAATCATCGTGCGAGGCTTGAGGCGGTCGTCCACGCGGAGCACGCCGGGAGGCGCGGAACCTGCGCCGGAGAGACCGCGGCGTATCATTTCATTTTTTTCCGGGATGCGCTCGGCGTAACCGGGCAGAGGTTTCAAAACCAACGTGTCGGGATGCAGGCGATGCCATTCCTTCCAATCGGTAAGAAGAAACGGGTACAACTCGAGATGCTCGCCTTCGAGCGGCCCGGAAATGGCTTGCAAGCTGGATTGCTGCCAGCGGCTGCCGGTTTCGCGGTCCTGGAAGATTTCGTTGCCGCCGATGACGCCGGCGTTGTCCATATGGAGTTCTCGGCCTTTGCTGGCGGCCCTGAACACGAGGGCCGTGTTGCAGTAGCTTCACCAAGTGACGGCGATGGGGCCAGAGGGAGATTGGTCTTCGACAAGGCCATGCTGCGAGAGAATGGCGGCGGGATAAGCTTTCGCAACGTTGCCTGTCATGAGGCCAATGATGCGGTCGGGATCGTGCAAAAAGTTGGCTTCCGAAGCGGAGATAAATTGCGGGTCGTGGACGGCGGCGTAGGGTAAGCGCGGCTCGGCTGGCTTCTGCGCGGTGCAGGTGGCAGCGAAGGCAAGTGCGAGCGAGGTGGTGGCGAGGACAAAGAGGTTTTCTGAGCTTGTCATGAGCGGGCCCTTTTTGATTTGGAATTTGCAGCGCATCCTGGTTCCATTGTGCAACGGGAAAAAGCAGAACGCCACTTTGAAAAGATTCCCACGCGAGCGAAAGGGTGGACAATTTGGCGGGCCAACAACAAACCGTACCAGCGACGGAAAGTTGTAACCAAGAAGGGCGAGGAGTCGTTTGGTTAGGTAAGAGGGCCAAGCGGTTCGAAATTCGAAAATGGCAACTCGAAATTCGGAAGAAAAGGCAGAAAGGGGTGATTTATGACGAGCGCTCGAACTGCCATAACTGGACATGCGGAGAGTAACGGGAATTGGGCAATGGCGGTGGCATCGCTGCTGGTGGGCGGTCTGTTTTTTGCGTTGTGGTTCTGGTTGTTGCCGGGTTGGCTGGGGTTTCATGTGGACACGACGGGCGCGGGGCGATGGCGGTGGATCGCGGGGGTGCCGTCGGTGTTGGGATTTGCAGTGGCGCTGCGGTGCGTGTGGGATTTCGGGCGAACCGGACACGGGACGCCCGCACCAGTCGCTCCGCCGAAGCGGCTGGTCGTGGTAGGTTTCTACCGCTACGTGCGCAATCCTATGTACGTGGGGTTCCTGACGGGTTGGGCGGGATTGTGGGTGGTGTTTGGGTGGGCGAATCTGGCGGCGATCCTGGTGGCGTGTCTGGTGGTGCTGGGAGTGCATCTGTTTGTGATTGGGTACGAGGAGCCAACGCTGCGCAAAATGTTCGGCGCGGAATACTTGGCATATTGCCGGAACGTGCGGCGGTGGGTGCCAAGGCTGAGGCCGTGGGAAAGAATGTAAAGGAGTTAGAAAGGACGAAGACTCCAGAGCGACAAAGTGCCTCTGCAGCTGTAGTAAAACCTTTGTTTTCAGTCTCAAAGAAGACTTTTCGCAGCAGAGAAGAGAATCGTTTGGAGTTTGAAGAGAGAAAGCAGGAAAAAAAACGAGGCGGGAGCGGAGAAGAACAGGCTGCGTCCAGGTACTAAGCCCAATGGTACGGACGTGCTATTCCCCTTGCGGGCGCTAAAAGCGAAGCTAGCGGCTCCCACGCCTCTCATGCGACGACCTGAGGACAAAGATCTCCCTAGGCCCGGAGCGCATGTCTCCGAGCGCCGCGAGCGCGCCAGAAAGCAAGCAAGCGCCAGACTGTTTCGGAAAACCTTCGAACGAGCAGAGGAGTTCGTAGGCCCCATGAAACTGCGCAGTAAGTTCTTGCTATCGCTCGTGCTAGTCATCGCCACGATGACCGGCGGAACACTGCTGGCGGTGCGCCAGTCCATGCGGAGTCAGGCGCAGCGGCAAGTGGAAGAAGACGCGCGCAATTCCATCCTCACATTTCAGGTGATGGAGCAGCAGAGACGGCTGGTGTTAAGCCGCAAGGCGGACCTGTTGGCCACGCTGGCGTACATGCGGAACGGCAACCCGTCGGTGATCCGCGATGTGAGCCAGGACCCGTGGCAATCGGAAGAGTGCGATCTGTTTGCGCTGGTGGACAGCAAAGGGAAAATTACCGCGCTGCAGAGCAGGATTTCGGATTTTCCCGCCGATGTCTCGAACGACAGCCTCAAGACGCTGGTGCGCAGCGACGGCAACCAGGGTTGGTGGGTGAATGGAAGACGGGCTTATCAAGTGGTGGTGAAGCGATTCTTTAAAGACCCGCCGATGAACAGCCTTCCGATGGGTGAAGTGATTGTGGGCCGCGAGATTGATCCCGCGAGAGCGAAGGATTTGGGACGGATTTTGGCGAGCGAGGTGGTCTTCCGGCACGGCGATAACCTTGTGGCCAGTTCGCTCGCAGCCGTGGACGAGCAACAGCTCGCGCAGCAACTCAAGAGCGAAAGCAAGCCGCAGGAAGCGCAACTGGGCAAGAGACATTTCTACACCGGAGCGCTGGAACTGCTGCCGGGCACGCGTCCAAGTTTGAGTCTTATGGTGTTGAAATCGGATGAAGATGCGCTCGTGTCGGTCGCACGCCTGAATCATCTGCTCGTCGGCCTGGGAGTGATCGTGGTGCTGGCCGGAGTGATGCTGGTTTATGTGATTTCGCATACGTTTACGAAGCCGCTGGGATCGCTTGTGGAAGGCGTGCGCGCGCTGGAAGAAGGAGATTTCAGCTATCCCCTGACGGCCGCGGGCGGAGACGAAGTGGCGCGTGTGACGCGCGCGTTTGAAAGCATGCGCGACACACTGGAACGGAACCAGGAGCAGCGGGAACAATTGGAAGAACAGCTTCGGCAAGCGCAGAAAATGGATGCACTGGGGCGTCTGGCAGGCGGCGTGGCGCACGACTTCAACAATTTGTTGACAGTGATTAAGGGGAACACCGACCTGGCGCTGGAACGCATCAAGCCGAACGACACCGTGCGCGGAAATTGCGAGCAGATTCGAAAGGTGGCCGACCGCGCAGCGATGTTGACGCGGCAATTGCTGGCGTTCAGCCGCAGGCAAATGCTGCAGCCCAAAATCCTGGACTTGAACGAATTGATCGTGGAGATGGGGCGATTGCTGCAACGGCTGCTGCGCGAAGATATTGACTATAAGGTGCAACTTGGCGAACCCCTCGGGCGCGTGCAAGCCGACCCCGGACAGATGGAACAGGTGCTGTTGAACCTGATCGTGAATGCTTCCGATGCCATGCCGAAGGGCGGAACGCTGACTGTAGAGACTGAGAATGTTCATGTAGATCAACTTTATGCGCAATCGCGTGCGCCACTTGCTCCGGGCGATTACGTCATGCTGGCAGTGAGCGATACCGGGCTCGGCATGGACGCGGGTACCAAAGCGCGGATTTTCGAGCCGTTCTTCACAACCAAGGAACCGGGCAAAGGAACGGGGCTGGGCTTGGCGACCGTATACGGCGTGGTGAAACAGAGCTCCGGTTACATCTTTGTGGACTCCGCGCCGGGCACAGGAGCGCGATTTGAGATTTACCTGCCCCAGGTGCCGGAGAAAGCCGAGGCGCCAGCAGAAAAGCGGGTGACGAAGGTGCGCGGCGGGCGCGAGACAGTGCTGTTGGTCGAGGACGAAGCGGATGTGCGAACGCTGACGTGCGAGTTCCTGAAAGCAGCAGGCTACGAGGTGCTGACCGCAACCGATGGCGAAGAAGGCCTGGACATCGCAAACAAATTCGCGGACGCGATCGATATGCTGGTGACGGACGTGGTTATGCCGCGGATGCGCGGTCCGGAACTGGCGAAACGGTTGAAGCGGCTGCTGCCGGACCTGAAAGTGGTTTACATGTCGGGGTATACAGAAGAGTTCAGCGAGAGGGCGAGTGTTCTCGAAGGGGCGTCTTTCCTGCAAAAGCCGTTCTCGCGCGACGCGCTGCTGCGTCAGGTCCATGACACGCTGAAAGGAAAACCCACCGAACAGGTCGAACGGCCCGCTTTTTCCCTGCGCATCAACTGAAAAGATCCGCCTAAGTTGCGGTATTGACAGCGTGAGGAGCGATGGTCATAGTGCGGGGCTATGTTCCTGGGGCACTTCGCACTAGCCATGGCGACGAAAAAGGTTGTGCCGAAGGCGTCGTTAGGCACGTTGGTGCTGTCCGCGCAGTTCGCCGATTGCTTGTGGCCCGTGCTGCTCCTGCTGGGCGTGGAGCAGGTGCGGATCGCGCCGGGAATAACGCGAGTCACTCCGCTCGACTTCATTTCCTATCCCATTTCGCATAGCTTGCTGCTGCAGTTGGTGTGGGGGTTGTTGCTGGGCGGAGCTTATTTTTTCTGGCGGCATGATTTTCGCACCGCATTGGTTGTTGGTGCACTCCTTCCTACACATTGGCTGCTGGACTATTTCGCGCACCGGCCGGACATGCCGCTCTATCCCGGAGGCCCAAAAGTTGGGCTTGGGATGTGGAACTCCCTTCCTTTAACTGTGATCATTGAATTCGGGCTGTTCTGCATCGGTTTGCTTCTCTATCTAAGAGCAGCATGTTCGAAGGGACGCAGGAGTTATGGGCTCTGGTCTTTCGTTCTGTTTCTGGCCGTGGTCTACGCCGCTTCCCTTTTCGGGCCGCCGCCTCCCAGCGTTCGCGTCGTGGCACTGAGCGCCTTGGCGCTGTGGCTGACGATTCCCTGGGCAGCGTGGGGTGACCGCCAGCGCGAAGCGCAGCCTGCAAATCTCAGCCCATGATGAGACAGCCTGCCATGTTTCCAAACGGTTCGCGTTGCGAAGGGTGGCGCCAATGAAGTTTTCGCGAGCCGCGGGCATTTTGCTTTGCGCGGTTCTGGCCCTGCGGGCGGGGCTCTTGCTGTCGAAGAAAAAGCCCGCAACGGATTCGACGGAGGACTTCTTTCCTATGGCGGTGTGGTACGGCGGCGGGAAAGCGCGGGCACCCATGCTGGAGGGACTGGACGCCACGAGCGCGATGCGGTGGGGCAAGGACCTTGACACAATCAAAGCCACTGGCTTCAACACGGTCAAGACTTGGGTGGACTGGGCAACGGCGGAGCCACGACAGGGAGAATATTCGTTCGCGAACCTTGATTTACTGCTGCGGCTAGCGCAAGAGCGCGGGCTGCGGGTCATTATCCAGATTTACCTTGATTCCGCCCCGGACTGGGTTGGAGTGAAATATCCGGACGGGCGATTTGTGGATCGCAGTGGTGCGGTCATCCAGTCGCAATCGGCTCCGGGCTTTTGTATCGATCACGCGGGCGTGCGGGGGGAAATAACCAAGTTTCTCGAGCGGCTTTCGCGGGAGGCCAATCGTTCGCCTGCACTTTACGGGTGGGACGTCTGGAGTGAGCCGCACGTAATCAACTGGGCGGAATTCCCCTTTCTCGCGAATCCGGAATTTTGCTACTGCGACTCAAGTCAAGCGCGATTTAGGGAATGGCTGAAGGAAAAATACAAAACGCTCCCAGCGTTGAACGCCGCGTGGTACCGGAATTTTGAGAATTGGGAGCAGGTGACGCCGCCACGTTTTCCCACGATCCTTTCTTACACGGATTACCTCGATTGGCGGGCGTTTATTGACGACAAGCTAGCGGGCGACTTGAAGACCAGAGTTGACGCGATGCGAACGGCAGATGCAGTTCATCCAGTGACCAGCCACGCCGCCGTGCCAGGGCTCTTTACTTCGCCGACCGATGGTTACGGCGAGCCGGACGATTGGAAAATGTCAGCGACTGCCGATTTTTTCGGGACGTCGCTCTATCCAAAGCACTCGGAGTCGACCCGGCCTTGGTCTTACGGCATGCTTTCGGCAGGGCTGGATTTCACGCGGTCGGCGGGGCGCAGCGCTGGCAAGGGCTTTTGGATTGGGGAACTACAGGCTGGCCAGGGCGCTACAGGAATGCGCATTGCGGCTCCGGTGACGCCCGCCGAAGAAGAATCGTGGATGTGGCAAGCGGTGGCCCATGGCGCGCGAGAGATCGCGATCTATGCGTGGTATCCCATGAGTTCGGGCTTCGAATCGAATGGGTACGGACTCATCAACCTGGATGGGTCGCTGACGGAGCGCGCGCAAGCAGCGGGCAATGTGGCGCGGATCATCGCGAAACACGGAGCGGAACTCGGGAGCGTGAAGCCCGCACCGGCGCATATAGCCATTCTCTATAACCGGCTTTCTTACATGGTGGGCGGCTCGCAGCCAACGCTCTCGAAATTGGGAAACGCGGAACGCGATTCGTTGATGGGCTTGCATCGCGCATTTTCGGAGCAACAGATTCCGGTGGACTTCGTGCACCCGGAAGAAGTGATTCAGAACAAGCTGGGTCAATACAAGATTTTGTTTCTGCCCTTCCCGGTCATGCTGTCGAGAGAAATAGCGGAAGGCGTGAAACGGTACGTGCAGGGCGGAGGGACAGCCGTCGCGGAAGCCCGCTTAGCATGGAATGATGAGCGCGGTTTCGCGAACGAGGTGATTCCGGGTTTCGGCTTAGCGGAAGTTTTTGGAGCGCGAGAGAAAATGATTCGGCCAGCCGAAAACCCGATGCTGAAGACCGAGGTTTCGAACGAGCTGCCCGGGTTGGTGGCTCCTCTGACGGCTGGCGGGGAGGCGTTTGAGGAAGAGTTGGAGGCGTTGTCCGGTGCGCAGGTGTTGGCGCGGTTCGCGAACGGCGAGATTGCCGTCGTGGAGAAAAGCTACGGGAAAGGCAAGGCCGTTTTGGTGGGATCGTTCCTGGCAATGGCGTACCAGAGACGGCACGAAGAAGCCACAAGACGCTTCCTGACATCGCTGGCGCAAGCAGCAGGCGTAACCTCGGAAGCGGAGGTGTCCGGCAGCGGATCTTCTGACATCGAAGTGCGGCGGCTGGCAAGCGATCAGCGTGAAATTGTTTTTGCGTTCAACCATGCGAAGGATGCCGCCGAGGTGACGCTTTCGCTGCGCCTGACGTGGCAGGTCGGAAAAGCCCGCGACTTCTCGAACAACAGTGCAGCTGAATTTCAGTCCAAGGATGGGAGCTTTTTGTTTCAAAAGAAGATACCAGCGGAGGGGGTTTGGATTCTGGATTTGGAAGGGCAATGAATCGGAACGAGCTTCTCTGTAGCAAGCCCGGGATGCAACACCTGCAAAAGCGCGCCCAATTGGGGCGCAGGAGGCTGTCGGACAACGCGCTGTCAAGAGAATTGAGTTCCAGAAGACCGGAGGTCTCATGAAAAAGATCGCGTTCGTTGTGGTGTGCGTTTTGGGAGGTCTCGCGGCCGCTGCCGCAAAGGCACTCCCGGGAACGGATGAAGTGGATGCAAAGGTGGACGCGTTTGTCCAGAGCGAGCTCGCGAGACAGCGCATTCCTGGTGTAGCACTGGGCGTGTACCGAGACGGAAAGATGACGAAAGCGCAGGGCTACGGATTGGCTGACGTGGAATGGAATGCGGCGGTGACGCCGGACACGATTTTTCAGTCGGGGTCTATGGGAAAGCAGTTTACGGCGACGGCAGTGATGATGCTGGTGGAAGAGGGAAAAGTTGGGTTGGACGATCCGATCAAGAAATATTTTCCAGATGCGCCGGAAGCCTGGAACGACATCAAGGTGCACAACTTGCTGAGCCACACCTCGGGATTAAGCGAATATGAAACTGGGGCACGCACAAAGGTTGGCGGGCCGTTTTATATACGAATGGATTTCACGGAAGACGAGCTGTACAAGAAAATCACCGAAATGCCGATGGATTTCAAACCGGGCGAGGATTGGGCTTACCGGAATACGAATTACGTGCTGCTGGGAATCCTGGTTCACAAGGTGGCGGGAAAATTCTATGGCGATTTTCTGCAGGAGCGGGTGTTTAAGCTACTGGGGATGACCCGAACGCGCATCATCAGCGAAGAGGACATTATTCCCAGGCGGGCGGCCGGATACCGCTTGGTGAAGGGCGAATTGAAAAACCAGGAATGGGTGTCACCAACGCTGAATTCCACCGCGGACGGCGCATTGTATTTCACGGTGGAGGATTTGCGGAAGTGGGACGCGGCTCTGTACACAGAACGACTGTTGAAAAAAGCGAGCTTGGAGCGCATGTGGACCGTGGAAAAGCTCAATAACGGCAAGCCGAACAAGGCCAACTATGGATTCGGATGGGAAATCAACAATGTGAACGGGCATCGCGTGATCGAGCATGGCGGGGCGTGGCAGGGATTTACGACTCATATCGCGCGGTATGTAGATGACCGATTGACCGTGGTTGCGCTGACAAACCTGGATTCGGGACATTCGAACCCCAAAAAGATCACATCCGGAGTGGCGGCGATTTACAGTCCAGCGCTGAAACCTGTGGAAGAAAAACCCATTGCGGACAATGAACCCCAAGTGACACAGATGGTGAAGGCGTTGCTGCGGGAGCTTGCCGATGGAAAGGCCAAGCCGGAACAGTTCACCGAAGAGGTGCAAAAACGGCTTTTCCCGGATGAGATTAAAGAGTTGGGACCGGCTCTGAAGGAGTTTGGCGAATGGAAGACCCTGGAATTGATGGAACGGATGGAAGAAGGCGAGCGAAGGAATTACCGGTATCGCGCAAAGTATCCCAATTTGACGCTCATGATTTCGATTGCGCTGACGAAAGACGACAAAATTGCGAAATTGAATTTTTCGGAAGAGTGAGTTGCAGGGAACGATGTTGCGGGCTGAGCTCTTTGGATCGAGCGTCCTCCAGTCGTGAGTTCGTTGAGTTTAAGTTTTTGCGATCCACGCCGCAAATAAGGGACTTGCGGCGCACCTGCTGTTTGGTGCCGCGAATTTCTGACTCAGGACGCTCCCTCAGTAAGGTTGAGATCCGGCCAAGCCCCCCGGCCTAAAGTCCTGAGCCCGAGCCTGCCTGCGCAGGCAGGCTCGGGAGGACAGATCCTAGCAGCACGCAAGACGATCCCTATTCAGCTGAATCTAGTTTTTTGCAGAGGCCGTTTTGAGTTTTCGTAGTTCCCTTTCGTGGTCGAGATAAGACTCCCCGTTGGTGATCCAGGCAGCGGCGGGCTCGTCCTTCAAGTAGTGGCCAAACCATTGAAAAATGCGGCGCTGGTAATCAATTTGATTGGCTTTTTTGCGCAGGCCGTGGTCTTCGCCGGCGTATTCGATGAGGACCACGTTTTTCTTGGCGCGGCGAGCAATGTTGTAGAGCTCGACGCCCTGATGGAAGAACACGGTGCCGTCACTGTCGCCGACTTCGATGAGCAGCGGAGTGGTCATGGTTGATACGCCGAAAACCGCGGAGTTGCGGATGTACGCCTGGAGGTCCTCGTAAAGAGGAACTTCCATGCGCTGCTGGCCGGTTTCGATGTGATCGGTTTCGGCGATGCCGGAACTCCAATGGTGATTGCCGTAATTGCTGACCAGATCGGTGATGGGTGCGCCGGCAACGGCAGCGGCAAAGAAATTTGTCGTGTGCGTGGCGAGGTAAGTCGTATCAAAACCGCCCCAGGAATGGCCCATGATGCCGATGTGCTTTGGATCGATGACGCCCATCTGCATGACGCGTTTTGCGGCGGCGGTGACGCAATCAACCACCGAGACGCCGGGGTCGCGGGGTTTGAAAACGATGTCCGGCTCGAGAACGAAATAGCCTTGGCTGTTGATGGTGCTGACGTTGTAATAGGCGCGCTCCGAGGGCGGGTTGTAGCGGTGCAGGTTGTCGGAGAGCTTTTCGTACATGTAAACGATCATCGGGTATTTTTTGGCGGGAGCGTAACCGGCGGGATAGAAGAGCGCGCCTTGCAGCCGTTCGTTGTGGCTGTTTTTGTATTCGATGAGTTCCTCGCGGCCCCAGGCGTAACTGTTCTGGAACGGATTGGTGTTGGTGACCGCTTTCGCGCTTTTTAGGTCGGGACCAGCAATGAAGGCGTTGGGTGATTCCACGAAGGTTTGCTCGACGTATTCGAAGACGTCGGCGTCCTTAGCTTTGGCGAGGTGGTCGAGGCTTTTGTCGAGCCAGAGCAGATGCTCTTCGGTGAGGGTACTGGAGGGATTTGGCTTAAGGCGCGCGAAACCGGATTTTTTCGTCCAGATGCCAAACAAGCTCAGGTAGATGGGCTTGCTGGTGTCGATCCATTCTTCTTCGGGATCGAGCTTCTCGTAACGATGCCGGACTTGGTCAGCGGCGCCATCGGTGAGGCGCACGGCGCGTGCGCCGTCGGGAGCGACCTGCCAGAGATCGAATTTGTCGTAGAGAATCACGGCGGCGTCCTCTTTGGTCCAGCCAGCGACGCCAAAGGGCGGCTTCTGCTTGATGGTCCAGTCGGATTCGCGGTCCACGAATGCCGTCGGAATGCTTTTGGTGATGTTAATGACGGCGTGCGTAGCCGTGTTGACGGTGCAGTAGTGATCGTCGTGGAAGTACAGCAGGTAGCGCCCGCCGGGGCTTTCTTCGAGGTAATGGTCGTCGTTGAGATGTTCCTGAATTTTGGTGCGCGCGCCGTTGGAAATGTCGACCAGAGAAATGTCCGCGGCCGGACGGCCGATGCTGCGCTCCATGGCGTAAGCGGACCAGTTGGCGGCGACGGCGAGAGATTGGTGCTTGAGCCAAGTGACACGCTCGTCTAAGTCTTTGCCGAGGGGCACAAGCGAGTTCTTGTCGAGGTGCCAAGCCGCGAGCATGTTTTTCTGCCGGTCGTTCTTGGCGTTGAGCCTTTGCTTGGGCATGACTTCGACATCATGCCAATTCCAGACTTCAACAGTGGGCGGCTCGTCATCGTCCTTGTCCGTGTTTTTGGCGGTGCCAGTGTCTTTGGCTGTAGCGTCACCGGACTTGGAGCCGTCACCTGATTTTGCGCCCTCAGGGGCGGGAGCTGACACCTTGGCAGGCTCGCCGATTTTGTCCTCCCACTTGGCAATGCCCAGGAAAACCACTCGGCCGTCGAGAGCCCAATCGGGTTTGTGGAAGGAAACCGTACGCGTGGCGGCGGGAAATTTTGAGTCGGCGGTGGGATCGTAGAGGTGAGCGGATTCGCTGGGTTGGCCGAGAGTGGTCCATGCGAGTGCGACGTGTGTGGGGCCGTCGTGACGGTCATCGGATTTCGAGCGCAGGAGCGCTAGGTCGGCGCTCTTCTTGCGCCAAGAAAGGCCGGCGTAGACGGAGGCGGAAGTGTCGAGAACACGGACAGCCGCGGTGTGAACGTCAAAAATCTGCACTCCGTTGCCGATCTTGTCTTCGGCGTTGATGATCATGGCGAGGAGCGTGCCGGTTTTGGGCAAGTCCTGCCAGGCATACTCTGAGACGTTTCCGAAAGAAGTCTCACGCCCGTTGGAGAGTTGGCGAAGGAGTAGCGTGGCACCGGCGGCAGCGTCGTCTTCAGAGACGGAGGACTCCGCGGAATCTTTTTTGTTGGAGTCTTTTTTCTCGGGCGGAGTGCGTCGCATTGCGAGCCAAGCGCCGTCAGGACTGAAGGCGAAGGATTCGATGCCATCCACGGTGGTCAGCTCGCCGGTGGTGAGATTGAGGAGACCAATTTTCTTGGGGACAGGCTTTTTGTCCTTCTTCAGTGTTTCTTCCTGCGATTCGGAAATGCCAATGGAATAAGCGACCCAGCGGGAGTCAGAGGAGAAAGCGGGTTGCGCGCCAAAGGCAACGGTTTTGCTGTTACCGTCGGGGATGTTGGTGACACGCAATTCGTTATTGCGATTCGAACGATTGATGCCGTAAGCGAGCCATTTGCCGTCGGGGGAAAGGCCGCCGTATTCGCGGAAGGTGGCGAGCGATTCCCACTGCCCGTAATCGGAGGGAGGGACGGGAGGTTTGGTTTGCGCATGGCAGGAGATTGCGGTCGAAAGAATTAGCGATGTCACGGGAATAGCGCGTCGCATGGCTGGCCTTTCGTGCAGATGAGATTTCCTTGTTGTTGCAGAGAGCAGGCGAATTTTGAACTGATTTCGAGAGGGACGCAAGGGGCGCGAAAACGCAGAGAAGAAAAAGAGGGATTCCTCGCTGCCCTCGGGCAACAAAATGTTGCACGGCGATTTAAACGATGCGACGAGGAAGAAGCGGATTGAGGTGCATGGTGAGGTCGTAGACCGAGGCTCCGCAGGCTTCGGAAACATCTTCGGGACGCGAGCCGGGCTGGGCGTCAAAGGGAAACCGTGGCGATGACGGGATACAAGTCGCCGTTGATGCGAACTTTGGCGCTTTTCGCCGCGTCACGCGGCCAGCCATCGGCATGACCGACGGGAATCGTCGCGACCCAGACATCGTCTTTAGCCAGGTAAGCGCGGTTGTAGCCGGCGCTGTCGCCTTTGCGCAGCTTCTTCACATAGATGACGCGGGCCTTGAGGCTGATGGCCGGGCGAAGGTCCATGATACCCAGGTGACGAAATTCGTTTTCCGAATAGATGCCGTAGATGGCCATGCCGGGACGAACCATATCAAAGAAGGCGTCGGGGTGTTGAAAAAGGGAAAAGCTGGAAGCGGCGTGCTTTTTGCCGAGGGCGAGGCCTTCTTTTTCTAGAGAAGCACAGGTTTCGTTGAAGCGGCGGAGCTGCTCTTTGTCGAAGTTGGGATCTTCGGTGAACGTCATCAGGGTGCCTTGGATGCCGACGGACTTACGAGCGGCGAGGTCGCGCACGAGCGGTGCGGCTTGATGATACGGAACGCCGACGCGACCGATCCCCGTGTCGATGCAAATGTGAAGGGAAACGGGCTTTTGAGTTTTAGCAGCGATTTTGTCGAGTGTGGCGCCAAGTGGAGTGTAGACCATGGGCAGGATGTCGTGGGCCACGGCGTCGGCAAGGTTTTGTTCGTCGAAGGGGCCAAGGAGAAGGATGGGCTTGCGAATGCCCGCATCGCGAAGGGAAAAAGCTTCATGAAGCTTGACGACAGCAAAGCCGAAGGTCTGTGGCTGCGGTTCCAGAAGTTGCGCGATGTTGACCACACCCGTGCCGTAGCCGTTGTTCTTGATGACGGCGAGAATGGGGCGCCCGAAAGCGCGACGGGAAATTTCAGCGACGTTGTGGCGAAGATGGTCACGATGTATTTCGACCCAGGGATCGAAAGAGGAATCCGGCGAGGAGACCGCTAGGGGAGACTGAGCAGCAGCAAGCTCGGGAGTGGAATGAAGGATGGCCGGCAATGCAAGACCAGCTTCCAGAAAGGCGCGACGCGACGGTTTCATGGTCGAGACTCCTGACCGCAGGAGGATATATCAGACGGCGAGAACAGAGAACAGAGACCGGAGATCAGAGCGTAGGCTCGGAAAACCAGAACGGCTCTCGGAGTCAGCGGGATGGCTTCAGAATAGCGCTGTAGAGTGACACAAGGGGACGCGCTGAAGCGCGCCCCTAGAGAAACGCCCGGACCACGCCAGCCGGAAGGTGGTGTTACTTCTTGAAGAGGTCCTCGAAGGCCTGGCGGGCGTCGCTCGAGCGCGGCGGCGGCGGCGAGGAGGCGTTTCCCGGGGCCTGCGCGTAGGAAGTGGGCGCGGTGTCTTTCTCGACGGTCATGCGAAATTCGTAGAAAGTGCAGTTGTTCCTGGCGTCCTTGGGGGAAATGCGCTCACGAATCGGCTGTGTACACTCGAATTGCGCACCCGTGTCGAAGAAGCGGCACTGCTTGCAGCAATGAAGTTCGAACTGGCACTTGGGACATTTCCCGTTGGGATCGAAACCGGGGACAAGAACGGCGCCGCAGTTGGAACAGCGGGCGCGCGTGACGGTTCCGACCATGCGCGGAGTGCGCGGGCCGAATTGATCGGCGCCGCGCGGGCCGCCCGATGGCGGTTTCTTTTCGTGAGAGCGCTCGCGCTTCTCACTCTTTTCCGATTCGCGGTAACCGCGATGACTATACTTGCGATCCACAAAGGCCTCCGCCCCGCCAGCCCTGAAGGGCGGCAGCGGCTACAACTAAACTTCAGCACAAAGATGTGCCGACTTGGTTTGTATCCATTCGGATTGCTACACTCGGCCGGACCGCGCTATGCCTACTTGAATTAGCTTTGCAGAGTGACGTACGTCCGAGAGCAGGAGATGGGACCTCTATCTTTGTAGCGCGCTGGGGGTTCGAAGTCAAGCCATGTTGTCAAAAACGGTTCCAGAAAGTCTATAGCCCCGGAGGGGACTGGGCCAAATTGTTCCGGAATGATTCAAACTGCCAGCAGACTTAATGATGGCACGATTGCGCGCATCCTGCAATCTCTCTCGCTTTGGACTGCTTTGGACCTCTGGGCCTCGCGGCAAGAGCACGAAATTTTATGGCCACGCATGCCGCCGAATACAGGAGGTTAGACGCGCTGGGACAGGAATCGACGTTAGGGGAGAAGAAGATCGCGTCTTTGGAGAGCGTGGAGGTTGCCTAGCGACGGCGTGAACGAGAGATTAGCGCGCGAGCCGCCCCGTTCCGGGCGGTGATGTGACCCAGAAATTCGGCTTCCGCCTGGAAAGCGGAGTGTTGATTACACAAGACTTACGCCGACTTTCTGGGGCGCCACATTTGCATGAAGCCGTCGGGGGCTAGATCGGGTTGCAGAAAAGTCTTTGGCGTGCCGGAGCCGCGGAGAACAGCTTCGGCGGCAAGATAGCCGCTGCGAACGGCGCCTTCCATCGTCGCAGGCCAGCCGGTTTGCGTCCAGTCGCCGGCAAGGAACAAACCTGGAATTTTTGTCGCCTGTGCGGGGCGCCAGCGATCCACACCCGGTTCGGGAGAAAAAGTAGCAGTGGCTTCCTTGATGACCGTGGCTTTGCGCAATTGAGCATCACGGGCCCTGGGCAAGGCGTGGCGAACTTCGGCGAGGCCTAGAGCGATGATTTCCTCGCGGGATTTCTGCAAGAGATCGTAAGAAGCGCTGATGACAAGTTGAAGGTATTGCGTGGCTTTGGGGGCGTTCAGTGCATCATTCGAATTGGTATTGCAACCAGCGTAGAGAGCCGTCTTATTGAAAATCCACTGCGTGGTCGTGTCGAGAAGTGTAACGAACGGCTCATCCATGACCGGACGATCGAACCACAAGTGCACGCCGGTTATGGGAGAAGTCTTGATTTTGTCGAGGTGAGCCAGGGACGGATCGGTCTGCTTCAGGCTCTCGGGGAGGAGTTCGGCAAGTGCGGTGTGCGGCATCGCAAAGACATAGGCGTCCGCGGATTCCTCATGATTTTCATTCAAACGTACTCCCGCGAGTTGGCCATTTTCGAGTTTCAAGCCGCGAACAGGCGAGCGCAGAACCACTTCCCCGCCCCTGCGCTCGATTTCCGCTTTGCAGCCGTCATACAGATTAGAAAGGGGAACCGCTGGCACACCCATGCGGTAACCGGTGCGGCTCGAGAGAAACGCTTTCCAGAAGACATCGACACCGAAATGTGCGTCGCTGCGATCGAGCTCCTCGTTGAGAGCACTGACCAAAACGACGCGCCAGAAACGGTTGATGGCGCCTTCGGTTTGGCTGCGGCGGCGAAGCCACTCGAGCATAGAGATTCCGCCCGGTTCGTGAAGCTCCAGGGGATTACCCGCGTGCTTAATGATGTTGAGCATGGCGCGGGCGATAGAGAGTTTGTCACGGAGCGTTAGCGGCGCAAACGAGGCGAACGAGCCAGTGAAATGGAAGGGAGCAAGAAGCGATCCCGCTTTTAGTTCGCCGCGGCGGCCCTGAGGATCCAGAAAAACTAGGCGATCGAAGAATCTAATTTTCCCCGACGAGCCGACGCGGCGGTAAAAATCCCCGAGATTGGTGCAGCACGCAAGGGTGACGTGCTGGCAATTGTCGACGTGCTCGCCATCGGGCAGCACATAGGACGTTGCGCGGCCGCCGAGAAAGGGACGCTGCTCGAATAAACGTACGCGCCAGCCGGAATCAGCCAGCGCGACGCCGGCTGCCAGCCCTGCCAGCCCGCCGCCGATCACGATCACGTTTTTCAAGGATGTTCTCTTCCGTGTGATGGCCGAAACGGGCCTGGGCCATGAATACCATTTTCTCTGCTTTGGAGAGACGAATTTTTTCGCCGAAGACTGCGAAGTCGAGCGCTTCGATGCGCCCGAGAAGCGCGCTATAGGTATGTACCAGAAGCCACAGGGCGCTTCGACTGTCCGAGTCAATGGAATCGAGCAACGCCGAGCCCTCCTCGTAAAGTTGCCAGGCGCGATCGGCTTCGAACCGAAGCAACTCGTGAATGCCCAGCGTTGCTTCGTTGCGGCCAAAATCTTCCGGCGAGACGCCGTAACGGGCAAGGTCCTCTTCCGGAAGATACACGCGGCCTAGTTTGTAGTCTTCATGGACGTCGCGGATGATGTTGGAGAGCTGGAAGGCCAGACCAAGCTTCTCGGCGAGGTCGAGCGCGCGGGCGTCGGTGAAACCGAAGACGTGCGTGCAGGTGAGGCCGACAGTTCCGGCGACGCGATAGCAATATTCACGAAGGCGCTCGAAAGTGGGATAGAAGCGAACAGTAAGATCCATTTCCGCGCCGCTGATAAGATCGTGGAGATAGCGCGTGGGCATGTTGTACCGCTGGATGGTGTCAACAAGCGCGGGCAAAATCGCCTCGGCGCCGCTCAGGGCAGCCGTCGGCGAAATCACAGCGGCATTTCCATCGAAGACTTGCTCCTGACCGGTGATGGCTTGATCCAGGGCCGCGCGCCAGCGGGCGAGGCCGCGCTGTTTGGCAGCGAGGTCTTGTCCTTCGTCCGAAACGTCGTCGATGAGCCGCATGAAGGCGTACAGGGCGGCGAGAGCGTCACGCTTCGGTTTCGGCAATAGGAAAAATGCGTAATAGAAATTGCTGTGAGAAGAACGGGCGATGCGATGACAGCGCTCGTAAGAGTTCGCAACATCTTTGGCAGAATGCGCTTTTCCAAACTCCCTTTCCGTGGCTGCCACTAAGACCACGGCCTGTTTGGAGGCAGACGCGGTAGCGCCGTGCACCAGATGCTTGAACAAGCTACGGCCGAGAAGCCGAGCCTGTTTTAATTTGCTGATTGCGGGACGCTTGTGGAGCGTGTCGTAGCCGATCGATTCGATAGCGTCGAGAACAGCAAGACCGCCGCGGCTGAACATTTCAATGTCCACACTAAGGTGTTTGTCGACCATTTCCGCCAGTGGCATACCCTCGGCGAACAAGGTCCTCGTGCGAGTGAGGAGGTCCTGCATCAGTCGCACGTAGCGGTCGTCAAAACGACGCTCGACAATGTCGTTTTCGGTGAGCCCCTGGGCAGCAGCGGCATCGCACGGAATATAGATGCGGCCCTTGTCGAGGTCACGCGAAACGTCCTGCCAAAAATTTGCCAGCTGCAACGCGGTGCAAGTCGAGTCGGAAAGGCGCTGCCGCTGCTCGTCGCGATAGCCGCAGAGATACAAGACCAAGCGGCCAACAGGGTTGGCCGAGTAGACGCAATAGCCGAGAACAGCGTTCCAATCGGCGTACCGTTTAGTAGTTTGATCCTGGCGAAAGGCTCTCAGCAAATCGGCGAAAGGCTGCTTGGGAATGTCTTTTGCGAGAATCGTCTGGCGTAACGCGACGAAGACAGGATGCGAGGGTTTGCCGTCGTAACAGGCGTCGAGTTCACGCTCCCACCAATCGAGCAGCTGGAGCGCGCGCAAGGGATTTGGAACTTCGTCGCCGAGATCATCAGCCCAGCGGCAGTAAGCATAGACGTTGTAGAAGTCCTGGTGGAGCGGCTTAGGGAGGAGCCACGAGACGACGTTGAAGTTTTCGTAGTGATGCGTGGCGAGCCAACGCGTATACTCCTGGGCTTCCGCGGGCGTGCAGCCCGCCTTGGGAGCGTTTTGCATGAGTTCGAGTTCGCCGGGAAGAAGCATTGAAAAAGGGCGCCTCACAAAAGTCGGAAGATACCCACATTTTATACGATTAGGCCCTTCCGGCATCTTCGTCCGAGGCCTGCGGGATGACACGGACCAGCGCTCGAAAAGCTGTGGATTCGCGGACGCGAAGCAGCGCCTGGTGGTCAGGGCCGGACGGCCAGCTTGATTTCGCCGCTGCGAGACTTCATACGCTCGAAGGCCTGCGGCAGGTCCGCCAGACGAATTTCTTCGGTGACAAAGTCGTGCGCGGAAATGTCTCCACGGCGAATGGCTTCCAGGGCTTCGCGGAAGAACCGCGGCGTGTGATGGAACGTCGAGATGAGCTTGATTTCAGAATAGTGAATGGCCGCGGGCTCGATCTCGATGTGCGTGCCGGAAGGCAAGCCGCTGAAGAAATTCACAACGCCACCGCGGCGCGCCATGGCCAGTGCCAGGCTCCACGTCGCGGGATTTCCCGCAGCTTCGACAACGGCATCCGGGCCGCGCTGATCTTCCGTAAGAGCTTTCACGGCAGCCACCACGTCCTCGACTTCCGTAACATTGATGGTCGCAACCGCACCAAGACGCCGGGCTACATCGAGGGGTGCTGTCCGGCGCGCAAGAGCGATGACACGAACACCACGGCGCGAAAGCATGCGGATAAACTTCAGGCCGATGGGCCCGCAGCCGATCACCGCTGCGCTGTCACCCGTGCGCAGTTCCATCTCGTGGATGCCACGCAGCACGCAGGCCAGCGGTTCCGCGAGCGCGGCGCTTTGATCATCGACGGAGTGCGGCACTTCCAGCATGTTTTCCATGGCGATGCGGCCGGGGATGCGCATGTATTCGGCGTAAGCGCCGTTGTTGAAAAGCAGATCGTCACAGAGATTTTCTTGGCCGCGGCGGCAAGGATAGCAACGCAAACAGGGGGCAGAGTTCGCGGCCACGACGCGCATGCCAATGCGCCAGCGGGGGTCGACGCGCTTGCCGACGGCAACGATATCGCCCACCAATTCATGCCCAAAAACGGCCGGCGGCCGAATCATGCGAGCGTGGTAGCCGCGCTTCCACACTTTGAGGTCCGTTCCGTCGGTGAGCGCAAGGCGGACTCGAAGAAGCACTTCGTCGGCAGCCAGCGAAGGCACGTCGATCATTTCGATGCGCAGGTCCTCGCTGCCATAGAGAACCGCAGCGGTCATTTTCGATGGCACCGCGACGCGCGTGACAGCAGCTTTCAATTCTTCGATTGGCTCCGTTTTCTTATCGGTCGTTCTCATGCGTGAGTGATTAAGACCTTCAGTGATTCCTCCGTGGGGCTGGCAGCGAGCTCCAAAGCCTGTTGAATTCTATCCAATGGAAAACGGTGCGTCACAAGATCCATTACCGGAAGTTTCTTGCGAAGCACCAGTTCCGCCGCCGCCTCTTGGATATCCACGGCGGCGCTGTAGCTGCCTAGAATTTCTTTTTCGTCAATCCCCACGGCCGCTGCAGGAAATTCAATCTTAGTGACAGGATCATTTGCGGCAAACAAAAGGACTCGCCCACCAGGCCTCGCCGCTGCCAGCGCTTCCACAACCACCGAGGGATGCGCTACCGCCACTAGGACAGCATCAGCCCCTCGCCCCTCCGTGCGGGCCTTTATCTCCTCCACCAGCTTACCACCACTGGGGTCAAACGACTCCATTGCGCCTAAAGAAATGCTCTTGGCCCTGCGGACGGCGATAGGGTCGCTGGTATAGAGCCGAGGACCTGCCAGCCTCGCGACCATGAGGAGCTGCAAACCGATGGGGCCGCAGCCGATGACCAAAACGGTTTCGCCTGCGGCGACCCGAGCCTTCTGCACGGCTTTCAGAATCGTGTTGATGGGCTCGATGAAAGTGGCTTCCTCGAAGCTGACGTTATCGGGGAGCGCAACGATTCCACGCTCCGCAACCCAGGGCATGGCTTTAACATACTCGGCGAAACCGCCGCCATTGGGAGTGAATCCGGCGGTAAGACCTGTCGTTTTATATTGCTTGCACTGCGAGAATAGCCGGCGCTCGCAGTAGAAGCATTTTCCGCAAGGAATATGATGAAAGCTCATCACGCGGTCGCCGGGCTTCCACTGGGTGACCCCGCGGCCGGTCGCGACAACGGAGCCGGCCAGCTCGTGGCCAAGGATTTGCGGCGGCTCGACGTAGCGATGGAAGATCTTCTTGATGTCGGTGCCGCAAACGCCGCAGGCGGCGATTTTGATGAGCACTTCGCTGTCGCCAATTTCCGGGACCGGAACCTCTTCAAGGCGGACGATGCCTTTTTCGCGGAAAACACCCGCGCGCATGGTTTTGGGGACAGGACCAAGAGTGTTCGTCGATTTGGCAACAGTACTGGGCGTGCTCATACAGCCGGAGCCTTTTTCCGGACAGCGAATATGGCGACGACGAATTGATCCAGGAAATCAGCGAGTTTACGCGCCGCCACGCTACTTTGCCGCCCAAACCTTACGAGGTTTGGCAGATTGCCTGGCCGCCTCACAATTGCGTTTACCAGGCTGAGTGGTTTAATGGCTCCTTGTGGCGTCACACATCGGTCAAAATCGATCGGTAAATCTTCGCTGGCGGCGTCGCTAATCGCACGAATCACTACCTTTGGAACCGCCGCGTCGGCAAAATGCGCCATGATAACTGCTGATTCCATATCGATGGCCTCGCCGAAAAATGCCAGGCGGCATTTTTCTTCCGCGGTTGAGACCAGCCGGGTCATGGTAATTAGCGTGTTAATTGGAACCGCCCCCTTCAACACGGCGCCTTCTCTAAGAATTATATCGGACTGGGTGTTGGCATCATTCTTTAACGTCCTCACCGTCTCCGGAACAAAGAGGTCGCCCGGCTTCAATACGTTTTTCAACGCCCCAGCCAGACCTGAGGAAATCAGGCAGTCAGGCTTTCCCCCGAGCAAAGCATCATATGCTTCCAGTGTTTCTTCGCACCGCAGACCGCCGATACCAGTCAGCAAGACTTCCACGCTGTCTTCACCGAATGCTCCACAAAAGAAAGTGATACGCCCGTTCGCGAGCGGCTTCCTATCAAAACTGCGCAGCTTTCGCCACGGGGCGAATTCGGCTTCGAGGGCAAAGGTGACAAGAATGCGCACTGGATTCTGATCGTTCTGTACGACGCCGCCCCAACGGTGGCGCTACAAAGTCCGGTCTTTCCAAGGATCAAGGACAAAAAACACCAAAACTTAAGCGGCGCGGCCGCGCGCCATTTTTCTGGCACGGCTTTCGGCGATGTAGCCGTTAGCTTCGTACCAGCGGACTGCGCGTTCGAGCGCAGCCGCGACCGGGCCCGCTTTGAAACCTAATTCACGTTGCGCGCGTGAGCAGTCTACAAACATCATGTGCCGCGCGATTTTCACGCCTTCAACCGGGATACTCGGTTCTCGCCCGGTGAGCCTGGAAAACACAGTATTGGCGTAGGCTACACCCAAGGCGAGACCGTGAGGAATCTTCAGCCGCGGCCGAGGCAGACCGGTAATTCGTGAAAGAGTATCCAGCAGTTGCTTCAAAGTCAGATTCTCTCCCCCGAGAAGATAGCGCTCGCCGACTTTGCCTTTTTCTGCGGCCAACAGATGGCCTGCGGCGCATTCCTCGACACCGACAAAATTGAGGCCAGTCTCCACGTAACCGGGCATCTTGCCATTTAAAAAGTCGAGAATAATTTTACCGGTCGGTGTAGGCTTCCAATCCCACGGTCCCACGGGCGTTGTGGGCATGACCACGATGACCGGCAAACCGGCTTTGGCGGCTTTGAAGGCTTCTTGTTCCGCCATCCACTTGGAGCGTTTGTAGTGGCCGATCATTTCTTCAAGCCGCGAGTCGGTGAATTCGTTAGGGCGCTGCGACCGGTCGACGGCTATGGTGGCCACGGTGCTTGTGTAAATGAACTGCTCGACTCCGGCGCGCATGGCCGCGTCGAGAAGATTCTTGGTGCCACCGACATTGGAATCGTATATCTCCTCGTTGCGCTTAGCCCACAAGCGATAATCCGCAGCGACGTGGAAAACGCGTTTCGCACCCCGCATCGCGCGCGCAACCCCCGCCGGATCACGCAAATCACCAGTGACGTATTCAAGGGATAGATCCGCGATCGCCCGATTGGTGCTCGATGGACGCATCACCACACGCACATCCTCGCCCCGGGCAACCAGTTGACGCGCAACGTGGCTGCCAAGGAAACCGCAAGCACCGGTCAGGAGGGTGGTCATGCGATTCCTACGCCTTCTTCGTGCGCTTCTGCTGTCGTCGACGGTTCCTTGACGCCCCGAGGATTATCCCGCAGTTCCCCTCCGTGAGCCTGCAATAGAAGAGCCTCCTCGACGTGCTCGGAAAATTGACGCCAGAAACTGCTTGGAATCAAACTGCGGACTTCGGCGGTTTTGCGAGCAACCGCCTCGCTTGCAGATCCCGAAGTGACTAACCAGCCTTCCAGATCTTTTTCCAAAACGAACGCCCGCAAAGCCGGGAGTTCGCTGAGGTCCAAATCTTCGCGCGCGACGGAATGGATAACGGTAAAAAACCCGGAGAGTCGTGCCGCGCGAAGTCCTTCGACAGCAAGTGTAGACTGTGAAGCTTGGACGGAGTTGAGACGCACGGTCAAAAATAGTTGGGGCACGGGTTGAAATTCGTGAATGCGGCGTCGTAGAAGCGCCCCATCGGTTTCCAGAAAGACAAAGTGCCCGCTGCGGGCAATGGCGCGTACAAAATGGCTGATACCCGCATGAAGCAACGGTTCGCTTCCGCCAATCCAAATCACCGGAGCGGAACTTCCAGTAAGCTTCTGCATTTTTTCGCGAGAAATGGGCGCATCGGACCCGGGATGAAGCACTTCCGCGGGATCAACGCAATGGAGAAGAGAATTCTCCGGCGCGGATTTGAAGATCTCTCCGATTCGGACCTTTGCTAATTTTGCTGTTAGCCGCGCTGGTAAGCGCATCATGCCGGTTAAATCCCGCTGCGCTGCCGGAATTCGCTGGGTTGGAACTTGACGGCGGCGTAGTCCTCGACTTTGCGCGACTGATTCGAGTAGCGCGCGAGCGCATAGACTGGAAACGAATTCCGGTACAGGTGATACTTCAGATAGAAAACGCCAGGAAAGCCGGTGCCGGTGAATTCAGGCTCGGTCCACGAACCATCCGCCTCCTGTCGATGGACCAGGTAAGCAATCGCTTTACTGACACCAGGATCTTCCGTCCCCCCGCTCGCCAGCAGGCCGATGAGCCCCCAAGCGGTTTGCGAAGCGGTGCTGGGGCCTTGGCCCTTGGTGGAAGGCACTTCGTAGCTGAGGAGCGATTCGCCGAAGCTGCCGTCAACTTTCTGGACGCTGCGAAGCCACCTGACGGCGCGTAGAACGCCGCTCGTGCCATAAATGTAATTCACGCCCCAGCGGCCGAACCAGGAGCCGTCTTGGCATTGATCTTTCAGCAAAAACTTCACGGCGCGCTGGATGACGGGATGCTCCGCAGGCCAACCGTAGCGGCCAAGACACTCGATGACGCGGGCAGTGACGTCGGCCGTGGAGGGGTCAATCATCGCATTGTGATCGGCAAAAGGGATGTTGCAAAGAAACTCGCGGTCGTTGTCGCGGTCGAAAGCGCCCCATCCGCCATCACGATTTTGCATGCTGAGAAGCCACTGAATGCCGCGGCGCATGGCAGCTTCCATGCGCGCCGGCTCGGGAAATTTAACGCGCTGGAGCGCCATCAGCACAAAAGCCGTGTCATCCACGTCCGGATAAAAGTCGTTGCGAAATTCAAAAGCCCAGCCACCGGGCTCAGCATCTTTGTTCTTGACCTGCCAGTCGCCCGGACCAAGCACCTGCTTCGAGAGAAGCCATTCCGCGGCCTTGACCAGAGCAGGATGATCCGGAGCCAGTCCCGCCTCTTCGAGAGCGACCATCGCGATGCAGGTATCCCAAACCGGCGAGACGCACGGCTGCATACGAATGGTGTTTTCCTCTTCAATTTCAAAGCGCGAGAGTTCCTTGATTTCGCGCAAAGTAAGGGGATCGTCCGGACCATGACCGAGAGCCATCAGCGCAAAAATCGAATTCATGATCGCAGGGTAGATAGCGGCAAGACCCTCGCTGCGCTCGATATGGTTCAGCATCCAGGATTTCGCCTCGCGGAGTGCCCACTGCCGAAATGGCTTCCAAGGCCACTTCTCGTAGAGTTTCAAGCCGCGGTCGACGGCCAGAAAGACGTTTTTCCAGGAAAAAAGTTGGTCGCTCCAATCGAGCGCGGCCGTTTTGTGCTCGGGATCGTTGAACAGCTCGTCCACACGCGCGCGTTCCGGCAGCCGCCAGTTGGGACGCAGAGAGGACAGGATCGCCATCGGGACCACAATGCCGCGGGTCCATGAAGACATTTCGTAAATGTTGAAAATGAACCAACTGGGAATGAGCATGAGTTCGGGAGGGATGGAAGGAACCAGATCCCAGCTGATGGCTCCGACCAGCGCTAGGTAAAACCGGACGTACGAATTGGAATGCTCAAGACCGCCAAGGCGATGCACCATTTCCCGCGCGCGCACCAGGTTTGGCGTGTAAGGCGAATCGCCCGCCAGTTTAAGCGCAAAGTAAGCTTTGCAGGTGGCGTTCAGTTCTGACGGTCCGCCGGGGTAGATGCTCCATCCGCCATCGGGCATTTGGCGCTGCCGAACATAATTGGCCAGCTTGGCGATGCGCTCTGGATCAGCTTTTCCAAGAACGTGGAGGTAATAGATGTAATCCGATTCCAGGGTGGAATCGGCCTCCAGTTCGCCCTGCCAGTAGCCGGGTTCCACTTGAAGGGAAAGAAGGTGATTGGCGCCGCGCTCAATCGCCTTTTCTAGGCGCTCAGCCCAGTCTTGCTCCTGCCACGCGAACGGCGCCGCCGCGGCGGCGGGTTCCTCCCCTATGCGGGCAAATGAGGCCATAAATGCTCCCCCCGAGCAACACATGAAATTGCCGCGTTGAAAAGGCCGGTCCGGCCCGCCGCGTCAACTTCATCTCCCTGACTTTCATTTACCTAACTGTCGTGTTACCGGTCACTTGCACTGGAACACGGCCAGGAGAAATGACGGACATTCCGACTAACATCGGTACATCAGATTATCGCTGCCCTGACGCCGAGGGTCAACCGGTAAGATGCCCCCCATGCCCCCGGTAAATGTAATGTGAAGTTGTCAAATTGAAACCGTTCCGGGAGATTCCAACGCTCGCTCGACCAACACGCGCAGGGGCTGTGGAAGCGGCCCGCCTTCCTCCTGCGAAACCGAAGGTTTCTCGCGGAGAAGCCGCAACGGGAGCTTCATCCAAGCAGGGGCCGTCGCAGAAAAAGCATCAGGGGAACCACGAAGCACCAAGGCGTCGGCGCGGCCGAGAGCCGCGCGAGCCGAATCCTTGAAATCTTCCTTCGCTGGATCGATCACGGCAAAATACAAGCTCGGCTTTAGGAATTGTAGCAGCGAGTTGCTCTCCACAATGAGGGACGTCAGAGCACCATAGGAGGTCGTGCGCGCTTGTTCGAGCGCAGCCCTCAACAAAGGAAGCCCTTCGGCAAGAAATCCCTGTTTGGTGCGAAGCCAAAAGGAACGGCGAGCTCCGGCAGCCAGAAACCGAGCGCTGTCTGTCCCGGTATCGGCATCCAACTCCCAGTCCAGAGCGCAGATATGTTCGTTTGGCGCGCAATCGCAATTCGCTCCGTTTTGTGCGCAGATGCCGTGCCCGTATTGCGTAATTTTCCCGGCGATCCAGTTCGCACCGGGGAAGGCGGCAATGATGTCGCAAACTAACTGCGTTTTCCCGATGCTCCGGGTGTGACCACCGACCACAATAATGCGCCAGCGGGTCAAGGCGTCTTTTTCTTTTTCATTTGGCGCCAAGTTTGGCCTCAAGATTTTTGATGCGCGCGGCCAGTTCGGGGAGACGGCCGTAGACGGCGTATTGCTCCTTAAATTTTTCGAGCGCGCGGGCCGGCGTCCCCCAAACGGGCTGGCCGCCGTGAATGACTTTTCCGCCGAGCACACCTGATTGTCCTCCAATAATCGCGCCGTCTTCCAGCTTACAGTGTTCACCAAAACCAGCTTGGCCACCAATCACCACGTTCCGGCCCACGCTGCACGAGCCGGAAAAACCTACTTGGGCCGCGATGACCGTGTGGGCGCCGATCTGGCAGTTATGACCGATATGCACCAGGTTGTCGAGCTTCGCGCCTTCGCCTATATGCGTGTCATCAAGCGAGCCGCGGTCGATGGTCGAGTTCGCGCCAATCTCAACGTCGTCCCCAATCTCCACGATTCCTGCTTGTGGAAACTTCCAGTGCTTCCCCTCTCCGAAAGCGTAGCCGAAACCGTCCGCGCCAATAACGGCGCCAGAGTGGATTTCCACGCGATGACCGATGCGAATGTGGTGATACAGGGTCACGCGCGGATGAATCCGGCAATTCTCGCCAATCCAGCAACCCGCGCCAATTACGCAATGTGCGCCAATTTGAGTTTGCGCGCCAATGTGCGCATCCTCGCCGATTACGGCGTACGGTCCGATGCTCGCGCTCTCGGCAACATGCGCGAGGGGCGCAACCACCGCGGTCGGATGAATCTCCGAGGCAATCGGCGCGCGATCCAGGAGCAAGGCGGCAGCCTTGGCAAATGCCAGCTTTGGATAGGCGGTCCGCAGCACGGTCTTTCCCGGCAAATACACGCCCTGGCAGGCAATCACGCAATGTGCCGCAGAAGCGGCTGCCCGGGCGGAATGCTTTGCGGAATCCATATAAATCAGATCGCGTGAGGCAGCGCGCTCCGGCGCAGCAACTCCAACAATTTCCAGGCCGCCGTCGCCTTCGAGTGTTGCATCAATGGCGTCGGCTAACTCCCTTGCTGTTCGTCTCATGTTTGTCCTCACGAAAAATCGTATACGGCCTTCTCTCCGTTCGGCCGCGTGTTCCACCGGCCGTGCACCCAAACCCACTGCTCGGGATATTTTCGAACGATGTCTTCGAGCACTTTCGTGAACTTTCGCGTGTTTTCGAGGATATCGTGTTCCGCGTCGCCGGTTCGAACAAGATCCACCGGTGGCTCGAAACGCAGCCGGTATTTTCGAAGCTCGCCGTCCCAGATGGCGTAGCCGGGCACGACCGCAGCGTCCGTGTGCAGCGCCAAGCGTGCGATTCCCGTAGTGGTGCTCGCCGCCTTTCCAAAAAAATCCACGAAGACCGCTTCAGAGGGCATGGTGTTTTGATCCGCCAGAATGCCGATGGTCCCGGCTTGTTTCAAAACTTTCAGCGTGACGCGCGCCGATTCGTTTTTAAAAATCGGCTGATTTCCGGATAGGCAGCGATAGCCATTGACCAGCGCGTCGATCTTCCGGTTTTCGACGGGGCGGGCCATGTAGTGCAGCGGAAAGCCATAGAGCGCATGAGCGAAGGATGAGAGTTCCCACGCACCAATATGTCCAGTCAGATAGAGCACGCCTTTGCCGCGGCGCTGGCCTTTGAGAAAGTTTTCCTGACCGTCCAGAATAACGATCTGCTCGATGTTTTGCCTCGTGTACTTCGGAAAGCGCGCGAATTCCACGGCCATCCAGCCAAGATTGCGGAGCATTCCGCGGATTACGGATTTTCGCTGCGCATCGCTCCAGTCTGGAAAGGCAATACGCAAGTTGATTTCCGCCGTCCTTCGCAGCCTCGGCAAAAAAAGGTACAAAAATCGCGTGAGAGCGGAGGCCAAGCCACGCGCCGCGGGCCTGGGCAAAATGCCCAAACCCTTAACGGTCGACCAGACCGCCGCGTATTCGAGCCACTCCCTCATCGCCTAGCCAGATGAAATGAAAACGTCATTGCGCGACAGTATGCAAGAGGTGCGGCGCTGGAACAAAGTCTTTCAATGTTAAACTCAACCTTCCGTGAAGAAACCAACCAAGTCCACACCCGAAAATACAAGCATGACCAGAGGCGCCTTCATTGGATGGAGCGTGTTTTTTTGCGCCACGCTTTACATTTGCTACTTCAGCCACCTTGGCGTGCTCGGGTTTATCGGCCCTGACGAACCGCGCTACGCCTGGATCGCACGCGCGATGATGGAGACCCGTGACTGGGTTACGCCCCGTTTATACGGCAAGCCCTGGTTCGAGAAGCCACCGCTCTATTACTGGGGAGCCGGGCTTTGCTTTAAATGGTTTGGCGTGAGCGAGGCAGCGGCGCGACTGCCCAGCGCAATTTCCGCGCTGCTCGCGACTCTTGCGATGGCTTGGCTCGCCCTGCGTCTTTACGGCGAAGAGGCCACCCAGTGGCTGGTGCTCTTGCTGCCTACAACCGTCGGTATGGTCGGCTTTTCACACGCTGCCGCGACCGACATGCCCTTTAGCGCCACGCTTACCATCGCCATGGTTTGCGCTGCCGTGCTCCTTGGGCTTACGCGCGACAAGAACACGCCCATCCTTCCTCGGACGCCGTGGCTCGCTTTGCTTCCGGCAGCCATGGTCCTCTGTGGTGGAGGGGTCCTGTTTTGGGCCTGGCTTAGGAAACGCTGGCATGCCGGGCTTCTGCTTCTTCATCCCGTCGCGGTCGCTGCCTTTTGTCTAACCGCCCTGCCCTGGTACGTTTTCTGCGCTCGCCGCAATCCCGATTTCCTGCGCGTCTTTATCATCGAGCATAACTTCAAGCGCTACTTAACGCCCGAATTTCAGCACGTCCAGCCGTTTTGGTTTTACCTGCCCGTTGTCTTGGTGGCTCTTCTCCCCTGGACGGTGGTCTTTCTCTGGAGCGTCATCCATGGTGCCGTGCGCTTTTTCTATACGCATACGGCAAAAGACGCAACTTGGTTTCTTACGTGCTGGGCGGGATTTTGCCTGCTCTTCTTCTCTTTCTCCCGCTCCAAGCTCCCTGGCTACATTCTTCCGGCGCTCCCGGCCGTGGTCCTAATCCTGGCCCATTCGCTTACGGCAATGCCCAAGGTTCCGCGCTGGCTGCTCCGTGCCGCGTTATGGCTTTTCTCACTTCTGCTTTTCATCCCACTCGCGTTTATTGAATTCCTGGCTCCGTATTTTTCCACGGCGAACCCGAGGTTCGTAACCGGGGTATGTGTCATCGTGGCACTGATAGGAGCAGCAAACTTGCTTCTGGCGCTTTGCGGCAGGCCCGCCCCAGAAAAGGATTTTCTTCCCTTTCGCGCCGGCGCGTGCGTCTTGCCTATCCTTGTGGCTACAATGCTTGCCTATTACATCGCGCCATCCTTCTTTAGGTTCGATCCTTCCGGCAAAACGGTTGCCCGGCAGTTGCAATTGCAGAATATTCCCCTGAACGAGCTAGCCATAGGCTGGATGAGCCGGGGGCAGCATTACGGCATGAATTTCTACCTGCACCAGGAGATTCCCGATTGGAACCAGGAGAATTTCAGGAAGGAATACGTTCTGACCGATGTCCCTCGCTGCAGAAACTTGGATCCCGTTCCGTTTGCCTGCGAACCAATGCCCTTCAACGAGCAGGTTACAGGTGTATTCCTTTATCGCATCCTCATGCCCAGCTCACTCGAGAAACTTGGCAGTAGTGGGGGGCAACCGCAGAAGAAAGAATGACACCACGCGGTTCTCGTAATCGCGCTTTTCCGCATCACTCAAACCGACAAAATTGCCGTGTGCAATGATGGCCTGATCCCGCGGCTGGGGAGCCTTCAGGAACATTTCCCGCGTGGTGGCTGCAAGTTCGGGATCGTCGAGCGCTTGAATGAAAAGTGTTGGAACACCGTTAAGCGCGAGCAGCTTATTGGAAAGCGGCGGATCGTGGCGGTAGCTGTTGTTCAGATATTCGAAACTGAGCTGGGTGGCCCAGACCATGAAAGGAAACGTGCCCAAGCCATTGTGCTCGACGCCAAGCTTCACCATCTGCTCGGGTTCGTCGTACACCGAATCCAGCACCAGGGCTCGAACGCGCTTGTCGCCCTCGGCCTCCCGTAACGCCGCATAGGCCCCCAGGTTATAACCCCAGACCCCGAAGCGCGTGGAGTCCAAGTCGTCGCGGGTTGCCAGCGCGTCGACGGCTTTGTGCAACTCATCCGCTTCGCGGTAACCCAGCGTGGTAAGTCCGCTATTCGCGCCGTGCGCGGCAAAATCAAAAACAAGCACGTTGTACTGGTGGTCTTGCAGCGCAGAAACCAGTGTCAGCAATTCGCCGCGGCTGGATTCATATCCGTGACACAAAACGATCGTGGGTCCGCGGCGCATCCCCGGGAAGAACCATCCTTCTCGCTTGCCCAGGCCGGGTACTTGAAAATCCATGATCTCAGGATGGCCCGGAAAACTGGCCAAGCTGATTTCACTGCTGCTGCGTTGCGGCTTGATAATTCGGTAGACCAGAAACCCGGCGATGGCCGACGTCGCCAGCACGGCAAAAAAGGCCAGCGCCAAAATAAGCATGAGTAATTTCGTGTACCACCGGGATGGATACCGCAGTTCGGAAACGATTTCCATGCGTCGGTTGAGCCGCTCGGTGCGCGGCGCCTCTTACCATCGAACTCCTTGGTAAACAAATCTGCCAAGACGCATCCTAGCACATCCCTTGTTGCGTACTCCGGATAGCTCTTAGCCTTGTGTCTGATTCGTATCATCGGTAGGTAGCGCCTTTCCCGCCGCCTACCCGCGAATCGGATATGATAGGGGCAGCATGGCGGGGGCTCACCAAATCCGCGTACCCGTGAACATTGTAGACCTACGGCAAACCACCGTGCGCCAAATCGAGCCGCTTCTCGAAGAAGAGGCCCGGCACTGGCGTGATGAACTGCATTGGGATTATCGCGGCGCGCTCGAACTCATCAAGCGCTTCATGGAAGCTCGCGCGCTTGCGGGCTGCGTGGCGTTCGAAAACGGTGTGGCCGCGGGCTATTCCTTCTACGTCCTTGAAGAACAAAAAGGCCTTATCGGTGGCTTGTACGTCTCCTGCAAATTTGCACAGGAAGCTTTGGGGCGCAGGCTGCTCGAAGAAATGCTGTACTCGATGCGCGCGATCCCGCATCTCATGCGCATCGAAGCGCAGCTCATGCCCTTCAGCGGCCCCGTGGATGCCCCGCTGCTCGATCGCGGCTTTCGGCTGTACACGCGCCAATTCATGCTTCTGGATTTGCACAAAATAGCGGAATCGAAAGCGGGCGCTTCGGGTGGTCTGCGGCTCGCTCGATGGAATGACCGCTACTTTGAGTCCTGTGCAAAGCTCATTTACCTGGCTTACGCGAATCATGTGGACGGCGAAATCAATGATCAGTATCGCAGCCGCGCCGGGGCGCTGAAATTTTTGAAGAACATTATTTTGCTGCCCGGATGCGGCCAGTTTGTTCCGGGCGCGTCTTTTGTCCTTCATGAACCGGGCAGCGATGAACTCGTGGCCGCCGTGCTCACGAGCGAAGTCTCTTCTGGCGTCGGTCACACCACGCAAATCTGCGTCTTACCCGGCTTTCAGGGGCACGGCATCGGCCGCCTGCTCATGCAGACCTCCGCGGAAGCACTGCGCTCCATGAAATTCAGGGGATTGACTCTCACGGTCACCGCGGACAACCATACCGCTGTGAAGCTTTACGAGAAGCTCGGCTTCCAAACCATCAAGTCCTTCACCGCCGGCGTCTGGCCCCGCTGAGAGACCAGCCTGCTTTCCAAACCATCGCTGCTCTCTGTTCTCCGATTACTTCTCAGACGGTCCAGATTTCCTTCAGCACGCGGCGGAAATTTCCTCCGAGAATCGCCTCGATGTTGGCGTCGCTGTATTTGCGCCGGATGAGAGCTTCGGCAAGATCAAACGGCCGCTTGGCAAAGTTGTAGCCGTCGATGTCGTTCTTCTCGCGAAATCCATAACTGCTCTTGTACCCCGACCTCAACTGCTTGTCTTCTTCCGGAGACAACGCGTCGTACCCCAGCAGGTCAATGTCACTGCCCACGCCGACATGTTCGAGGCCTACCAGTTTCGCCACGTAATCGTAGTGGTCCATCATCGCGTCCACGCCCGTCGGTTCTTTCGCACCGACAAACATGCGCACTTCCGTAATGCCCATGACGCCACCTTTGGCCGCCATGGCTTTGATCGCTTCGTCGGTTTTGCATCGCGGATGATTGGGATTCAGCGCGCGACAATTCGAATGCGTGATCAGCACCGGCTTCTTCGACACGTCGAACGCATCTAGCGTGGTCTTGTCTCCGCAATGCGAAACATCCACCGCCATGCCCACCTTGTTCATTCGCTCGACAATGCTGACTCCAAAGTCGGAGAGTCCCTCGTCACGTCGCTCCGTGGAACCGTTGCCGATCAACGTGCGGGCATTATAGGTGAGCTGTGACACCCGCTGTCCCAGGCCATAGAAATAGTCAACGTCATCCGCTTTGCGAAAATGCTCTGAGTTTTGAATCCCAAGAAGGATGCCCACTTTGCCCGAAGCTTTGATGCCGTCGAGGCGCGCCGGAGTCTCGACGCGCTCGAACCACGCGTCGTGGCGTGCCAGGAAGCTGTTGTAGCCGGAAAGAAACTGGAGGGTCTCGAGATACGCATCTGCTCCACCGGTGCCAATGGCAATGTGGAAGACATTAATGCCCGAATTTTTGTACGGAGCGTAGTCTTCCGCCTTGAAGCTCTCGGCGTTGCCAAGCATCACCCGAGTCTTGCCGGGACTGATCCACAGCGGCGCGAGCATGTCGATCACCGTGGAGCGTTGCACCAATTCGACCGCTCGCGCGGAATACTCCGGTCCACCGCCAAACAGCAGGTACCTTCCGCGATTGATCATCGCCGCACCAATCGCGGCACTGCTCGCCGCCGACTTCAGAAAGCTTCTACGATTCATTTCTTCCCCGCCTCCTGATACCGCTACTCCGGTACACTCCTTCACATGTCCCCGGTGATCAGTTACTTTTTCACAGCGCGGTCTTTCAGCAGGTTCTTCAGCTCACTCATAAACTCCTGCACATCCTTAAAATCCATATAAACCGAAGCGAAGCGCACGTACGCCACTTTGTCGAGCGTTTTCAGGTGGTTCATAATCATTTCGCCGATTTCCGTGGTGGTCAGTTCGCGCTCGGTGGACTCGTGCACCACGGCTTCAACCTCGTCTACGATCCCTTCCAATTTCGGCGTGGCTACCGGCCGCTTTTCGCAAGCCTTCAAAAGACCCTGCAAAATCTTTTGCCGTTCGAAGCGCTCGCGCCGCCCGTCTTTCTTGATGACCATGTAGGGAATTTCATCGATGCGCTCGTAGGTGGTGAAACGGCGGCTGCACTTCAGGCATTCGCGACGACGCCTGATCGTGTCTCCCCCGCGGCCTTCCCGCGAATCGATCACTTTGTCATCCACATGCCCGCAAAAAGGACACTTCACTAGGCTCCGGTCTCCTTATTGGGCTGCTTCGCCCTCCACTTCTTTTTCATGCGCCAGTTCGCGCAATTTCCCGAGCGACAACCCTTCCTGAATAAGCAATGGCACACCCGCAATGCAGCACACCGCGAACCCAATCAGCCAAAGAACGATCGCTGCGGCGGTTGCAGGTTCTGTTTCTACCCCAAATATCTTCGTGTACACAAGCGCCGAAGCCAATTGCGCCCCGCCTCCGACGGCAGGCAGTTGCACCACCGATCCTACCAGCGAGAACGCCATAACCAGCATGACTTCGCCCAAAGTAAGCGTCCCGAGCCTCCCGCCAAAACTGCGCGTACCCCAGTAGTACACCAGCAACACCAGGAACCAATGCACTCCGGAATAAAACATGGCCAACAGCAGTTCGCTCCGGTTGCGAACAGCCTGCACGCCGCGGACAAAGCCCAGCAATATCCCGGCAACGGATCGTCGCCAGCTGTGCCCCTCGAGCCATCCCTGGAGCCGTCTTTCTAGTGCCGCCGTGCCGTGCAGCCGCAGGTAAACGAGCAGCACTACGGCAACCGTTACCCCCGCGAAAAGGGCGCTTCCCGCGGTCCTTGCTGCCGTCCCCAGGGCCGTGGCGGTCTCCCCTGCGCTCTGGCGCGATTGGAAGAAAACTAATCCGAGAGCGGCGATTACGGCAGTGCTCGCAAAGTCAAAGATTCTTTCCAGCGCATAGATGCCAAACATATCTGCGATCGGCAGCTTCTCTTTTCGCGAAAGCAATAACGGCCGAACGGGCTCCCCGGGGCGTCCCAGGAGGAAGATCGCAGCGAATCCCGCGAGCGTCATCTTGTAAATAATCCAGAAACGGGAAGATCCAAGATTGCCCTGAAATAATTGCCAGCGCAGCGCTCGAACGGCGTAGCAAACGTAAATCATCACAATCGAGAGCAGCAACAGATAGAGATTTGCTCCGGCAACCGCGTGCAGCAGCTTTTCTCCGCTAAAATTGGATTTATGAATGAATCCGCCGGACTGATAAACAACAAACCCAGCCAGAATCAGGCCCGCCACAACAATAAGCAGTTTCCTCGACGACGTTCGCATGCGTCGCCAGACTATCGGGAGCTCTTCATCGCGTCAAGCTGCACCGCAGGGCATTGCAGTGCATATAAAGATCTCGTCCGGGTACAGTCGCGCGTGAAAGCGTATCCCGCGGAGGGAGTCTTTTGGGGTGAGGATAGCGCCACGGCGGTATTTACAAGCGTCGGACGCGGCGCCTGAGACCGCATCCAGAAGCCTCCCCGGGCCATCGTTCGCAACGCACTTTCCTAATTGGAGGCAAATGTTGGTTGGGCGGACTTCGCAGCGAACCTTGTGATGCGTTCCCCGCCCCGGTCTCGCCGGTCTCGAGATTTCCTTGTTTTGCTACATCCTCGTGAGTAAGATTCCACGCAATGACGGTTGAAAGCTTGGCTCAGTCTCAAGGGGAACATTTTCATAGCAGTTTTCGTTCCATAGTTGGCAGGCCGGGATGGACTGCCAGCGGTTTTTTGAGAAAGAAGCCGGCTCGCAGACACGCCCTGCACCGTAGTAGGTTTAGAGGCTGATGATACGTTGGAGCAGGATGCCCAACTTGTCCTGCAATGCCTCCAGGGCGACGGGTCGGCCTGGGAGGAACTTGTGCGTCGCCATACGCGCCGCATCTTTAACATCTGCTATCGGTTCACCGGCAACCGCACAGAAGCCGAGGACCTCACGCAGGATGTGTTCCTCCGCGTCTATCGCACCTTGAACAGTTATCGCTCGGCTTATGGCGGATTCGCTACATGGATGACCAGCGTGACGCGCAATTTGCTGATTGACCATTACCGTAGAACCAAGAGGGATCGCATGACCGATTCTCTGGACGACGCCATGCCCGTTGTGGAGAACAAGGAGTCTGTGGCGCGCCGTCCCGATGAGCAGGCGCTCATGGGCGAGCTCAGCGGTCAGGTGCAAAGCGCCTTGACGCGGCTCTCGCCCGAGCTGCGCGAGGCCGTCATCTTGCGCGACCTCCAGCAATTGGAGTACATCGAAATTCAGAGGGTACTGGCGGTGCCGGAAGGAACGGTGAAGTCGCGGATCAATCGCGGGCGCATTGAATTGGCCAGGATTTTGCAACAGATGGGAGTGCGGCCATCATGAGGTCGGTGTGGAACATGGTCGGATACTGGAAGCGAGCGGCGGGAGCAACGGTATGACCTGGACTTGCCAACAAACCGAAGCACGCTTGAGCGACTACCTCGACGGGCTGTTGGACGCGACCGAGCAGAGTGCTTTCAATCAGCATGTCAACACCTGCGCGGCGTGTGCCCCTCTGGTAGCGAGCGTCGCGCATACGTTGGGCGGGTTGTATGCACTGGAACAGCTCGATGCACCGCCGCAACTGGAAACGGCCATCTTGAGAGCCACACTGGGCGCCGTGCCAAGGAAACGAAACCTCTGGACCTGGTTGGACGCGCTGCAATCGCCGAGGTTCATTTACAGCGCGGTTTCCGCAGTTGCAACGATGGTCCTTTTGCTGACCGCCACCGGTTTCAACTGGCGCAGGCCTAAGCTAGCCGACCTTGCTCCGGCAACCATTTATCGCAATGCGGATAGCAAGATCCATCTGGTTTACGCCCGCAGCACCAAGTTCGTGAGTGATCTGCGCGTAGTAATGGAAATCCAGTCGCGCATCAATGAAACGGAGCAAAATCCGGCGATGCGCGAAGATACGACTCCCCAGTCCTCTCCCAAAAAGGAGCCGGGCCAGACGGATAATTCCAATCCCTCTTCCCCGAAGCAGCAGAATCGCGCTGACGAGATTGGCAAAAATCTCCGCGTGCTGGCCTGCGAATTCCCGATTTTGAGTGGCGCGGTGGTGGACGGGGTGGATAGGAGAGTGCCATGAATTGTGCCGTCCATACGGATGTGGACGCTGTTGGTTACTGCCGCAATTGCGGCAAGGCCATGTGCTCGACGTGCGTGCGCCCGGTGCGCGATGTTCTTTATTGCGAAGATTGCCTCGCCACGATCATGGGCATTCCTGGCACCTCTCCCGCGAACACCGTCCCTCCACCCGGCGTGCTCCCACCGCCGCCCATGCCCGGCCGTCCCACGAGCAATCCAGGCGTTGCTTTTGTGCTCGGTCTGTTTCCGGGGCTCGGCGCGGTTTACAACGGCGAATACAACAAAGCGTTGATTCACATTGTGGTCTTCGTTGCCTTGGTTGTTGGGGTCAGCGCTGACTACGTTGGCGACGGCGGCCAAACCGTACTCGGCCTGCTTATTGCGGGTTTCATCCTTTACATGGCCTTTGATGCCATGCGCGTGGCTAAGGCACGAAATCTAGGGGAGACTCCCGTCGATCCGCTCGAGTCTTGGAGCAAAAATCGCCCTGTCGGACCAGTGATTTTGATCGTCTTGGGTGTTCTATTTCTGCTGAACAATTTTGACTGGTTCCCTTTCTGGCGGATCGCGCGTCTTTGGCCGTTGGTGTTGATCGGCGTAGGCATTTTGATGTTTCGCAATCGGTTCGAACGGCGTTCTTAGGGGAGAAGGATGAATTTCGATGAGTGATCGCATTCGCTGCAATTGCCGCCGTTGCGTGATTCGCGGCCTCATGGGCCCGGCGGTTGTCGTCACGGTCGGCGTTTTGTTTCTCCTGGACCAGTTGCGCGGCGGTTATCTGTCTTTCGGCGACACCTGGCCGGTGATTCTGGTCGTCATTGGCTTGATCAGCCTGGCAAGTGCCTTGGCCCCGACCGATGGACACGTTGGCGGTCCAGTTCCTCCCGCCCCACCCGGAACAACGCCGACACCGCCGAATCCATACGTCAACCAAGGGCAGGGTTCGGGACGCTGACCACCCATGGCCGATTCCCGCCCACCCCAGCGATCGTTCTTCCCCGGGCTGGTTCTGCTGCTCGTCGGCGTGCTCCTCCTGGTGCATAACTATCGCGGCTTAGACATCGCGCAACTGGTTAGCCATTGGTGGCCTCTGCTCATCATCTTTTGGGGCGCCATCAAGCTCTATGAACGTGCTGTGGCCAGCCGCTCCGGTCAGCCTGGTGCTTCGCCGGTCTCCGCCGGCGAAATCTTCCTAGTTCTGGGGCTGCTTTGTCTGCTCGGCACGGTTGCGGGCGTCGACCTCTTCAAGAGCAAATTTCCGTTGGACGAATTCCCTGCCCGCGGCGAGCGATTCAATTTTGACTTGAACGTGAAGCCACTGCCTGTTTCGCCGGAATCCCGCATCAGCATTCGCAACGTTCGCGGCGATATTAGCGTGCGCTCCGGAGACGATGCGCAAATTCACGTCGATGGCCACAAGAACGTGAAAGCCTGGACTGAAACCGACGCCGAGCATATTGCCTCCGCCATCTCCTTTGAAATCGCCAAGAACGGCGACGGCTATGAAGTTCGCCCCGTGAATGCGAGCAACGGCGATTCGCGGGCCAGCGTGGATTTGGACATTGCCGTTCCCAAGAATGCCTTGCTCACCATTCGCGATGAGCGCGGGGACGTAACCGTGTCCGACATGAACAAGCCCGTGATCGTCAACACTACGCGAGGCGACGTCGACGTGCACGACACGGCCGGCGACGTCACCGTGGATACAGGCAAGGGCAACGTCAAAGTTTCTGATACCAAGGGCAACGTCCGCATTTCCGGGCATGGCGGCGAAGTCAATGTTTCCTCGGCGACCGGCGGGCTCACCATCGACGGAGAATTCTACGGACCCATTCGCGCCGACAAAATCGCCAAGGGCGTGCGCTTTGTTTCCCAGCGCACCGACCTCACGCTCACGCAGCTCACCGGGCATATGGAAACCGGCTCCGGGAACCTCGAGATCGCTGACGCGCCCGGAAATCTCACGTTGCGCACGAATTCCTACGACATTTCCATCGAGAATGCCGGCGGCAGAGTGAAAGTGGACAATCGCAACGGCAACGTCGAAGTGCGTTTTTCCCTTCCCCCAAAAGAAGACATCGACATTGCTAACTCCTCTTCTCCCATCACCCTCAGTCTTCCCGAATCTTCGAACTTCGAGATCGTCGCCGATTGCCACTCCTGCGACATCGACTCCGAATTTTCTGCCGATTCCCTGAAGCAGACATCCATCGGCGGCGATTCGCACTTGGAAGGAAATTACGGCCAAGGCCGCGGCCCGAAGATTACGCTGAAAACCAGTTACGGCTCCATTTCCATTCGCAAAACCAGCTAGAAACCTGTCTTGGAATCGCTGATGCTGCAGCCCCAGCCGGACAACGCCACCTCGCCCGGCTTCGATTTCGCATGCCGGTAACCTCCCTGGGCGTCTTCCTAAGACGCGCACTACCATGGGGCGTAGGTGATACCCATTACAGGCTAATTGGAAAACCGGCGCTTGCCGCCATCTGGCTTAGTTGTTGCCATCCTGTCGTGGGAGAAGATCCGCCGGTGCTCAGAATTCCCCCAAGCAGATTTTGCAGGCAAGGCGCCGCGACCGATGGCGCCTGCGGCACAGGCAAACTTGGAATAGCGGTATCGGATGCTGTCAGATTCAGCGCGTACGCGAGGTTGTTAATATCATTGCTGGCGTCGCGCGGCGTCAGCGGTTGAAGCCCCCACCGCCATTCAATCAACTGCAAAACCGATGTGTGATCAAATACGAGGTCGTTGACTTGCGGGCTGTTGGAGTTTCCTTTCGTGAACGGGGAAGCGATGACCGTGGGCACGCGCATTCCGAGCAACGTTTTCCCATCCACGATGTCGGTGTCGACCAGATTGGCGGCAGTCGCACGCGGCGGCGGAACGTGATCGAAGAAGCCGCCCCATTCGTCGAAGTTCACAATGAACACGGTATTTGCCCAGCCCGGCCCATTCGCCACCGCTTGGAACGTTTGATAAAGAAACTGATCTCCTTCGCGAATGTCCGCGTGCGGATGGTCATCGTTGCCGGTGCCGTCATCGAGGACGGTGTAGCTCGGGTCCACAAAAGACACAGCAGGAAGCGTTCCGCTCGCGGCTGCGGCAAGAAACTCGTCATAGAGCTTCGATATCCCCACATACCTGGTTCCCCAAAGCGCCGTGAAGGGCACATTGGAATAATAGTAGTTGCCAGTGACGCCCGCGGCAGCCAGCTCGTCCCAAATCGTCGGCAAGGAAGTAAAACTCGTGCTGTCGTCCAAGCGGTCTGTCTGCGCGGCGTGTAGAAACAATCTGTTAGGAAACGTTGGCCCCAATATCGAGGCAAAATACTGATCGCAGGTCGTATAGTTTTGCGCCAGCGCCGCGTAAAACGGAATGTCGGCTTCGCCGTAATAACCGATCGCATAGACGTCGTTGCTCCCGGCCCGGAGAAAACCGTCCATCGCGCCGCTGTCATATTCCACGCGCGCGCCGCTGTAGGAATGATCCGGATCGGGATGCGGACAGCCGGTATAGTCGCCCGAGAGCGAATAGGTGGAGTGCGAAACGCCACTGTTGTCCGCGTAGGTCAAGCCCGCCTGCATGCCCTTGGCGTTCGGGAGCCAGCCCAGGAAGTGATCGAAGCTGCGGTTTTCCATCGTTACGACGACGATATGTTCGATCCCAGAAGCTGCTCGATCGGGCAGGATGGGCAGCGTCTTCCACACAAATTGTTGACTCTGCGCGCGGCAAGCCCCTCCTACCAGCAACGCTCCCGAGGCTAGCCCGGCGTTTTTCAACAAATCACGACGATTCATCCTCATGACACACTCCGTGAATAAAAAAGAATTTGATTCTTCGGGCGCCCTGGAGCAGCGCCCACAGGCTCGAAATAGGCTGGTGAAAGGACGGGGACTGGAGGATAAAACATGCCGCCTATTAGACAATCGGGTGTAAACCTGAAGTGAAATCCAGGAAAAAACCAGAGTCGGGGTAGCCGGAGTCTGCTATCGCAACTTTGCGCTAACGCTCTAGAAGCCGGTTCAACTCCGCAAAAAATGTGGGAAAGGACACGCTCGCACAATCGGCATCGCGAATCACGGTATTTCCTTCCGCGGCCAAGCCCGCTACGGCGAAGGCCATGGCGATGCGATGATCGCCGCGCGGGTCAATCTCCGCGCCATGCAACGTTCCGGCATCCCGTCCAGCTACTTTCAGTCCGTCGGGCCGCTCTTCCACGCTTGCGCCCAGGCGCCGCAGATTCTCCGCAAGCGCGGCAATGCGGTCGCTCTCTTTTACGCGAAGTTCCCCCGCGTCACGAATTTCAATGCCTTCTTCCGTGTACGGCGCGAGCGCGGCGAGCATGGGCAACTCATCGATCACCAGCGGAATGCGACGGCCGGCAATTACGCCGCCTTTCAACGAAGCGCCTTTCACCGCGAGATCGCCAATAACCTCGCCTTGCGAACTTTTCACCCCGAGCATCTCAATCGAAGCGCCCATTTCGGCGAACACATCGAGAATCGCCGTGCGCGTGGGATTCAGGCCGACGTTGTGGATGAGCAGGTTTGAACCGGGAAGCAGCGAAGCTGCGGCGAGGAAAAACACCGCTGAGGACAAATCTCCGGGCACGTCGAGCGGCCTGGCAGTCAATTTCTTCCTACCGTTTCCACCGCCTAAGGGGTGCACTCGAATCGTTAGCCCGCTTTTCTCGACACTCGCGCCAAACTCTTCGAGCGCGATCTCCGTATGATCCCGCGTCCGCGCCGGCTCTGTGACGCTGGCCCCGCCTTCCGCAAACAAGCCTGCCAGCAGCACCGCGGACTTCACCTGGGCGCTGGGCATCGGCATTTTGTAATCGATGGCGTGAAGCTTTGCCCCGTGAATTTCCAGCGGCGCGAAGTTATCTTCCCGTCCGCGAATGTCCGCGCCCATTTCCCTCAGTGGCGCAATCACGCGCTTCATCGGCCGCTTTTGAAGAGAATCGTCACCCGTTAGTTTGGAGGAGAAATTCTGTCCTGCCAGAATCCCGGCCAGCAAACGCATGGTCGTGCCGGAGTTCCCCGCGTCCAGCGCCCGCCAGCTGCTCTTCAGCCCTCGCGCGCCGCGCCCCGTCACGCGAACGGTATCTTTGTCGATTTTCACTTCAGCGCCGAGCGCGCGCACGCAATCGAGCGTACTGTGGCAATCCGCCGCAGCGGAGAAATGCCTTAACTCGCTGGTGCCCTCCGCAAGCGCCGCGAGCATGGCATAGCGATGGGAAATGGATTTATCTCCCGGCAGCTCCACTGCGCCGGTTAGACACTTTGCAGGCTGAATGATTTCCTTCTTCACGGAAAAAATTCTAGCACGCGGTAAGAAATGAAGCAGGGAAGGTAAAGGAAGTACAGGAAGAAGACGCGCCTGAAGCCATTTGATGAGCTGGCCGGGGAATTTCGTTTCTTGTCGGAGCAAATGCAAATCCCGCAAGGCAGCAGCCCATCGCGCGGTCCGTCAGGCAAGGCTCGGGACCTTATCGTTTGCTCCTTTACCTCCTGTCCTGAAGGCCAGTTTTTCCTGAGGCACGGTCTCCTTTTCTTCATGAAATGAGATCGCAGGTCGAAACGTATCATTCAGTGAGGAGAATTCCAATGCCAGCCCGCAGCCAGTTCCGACAGCTCGCCACCAAATTCGGGTTCCTCGTCGGGGCGCTTTTTATCGTTACCGTTCTGCTCTCCGCCATGCCCGGCCACCACACGCCTGCCGTGCAATGGCAAGAATCGCAGCAACCGCCTGCTCCGCCAACTCGGCAGCGATCGCAGAGAATGGCCCCCGACATGCCCGGCATGGACATGGCCGATGCCGAGGCCAACGAAGCTCACGCCGTTCACGACATGACGCCCGGGGAGCACGCGCACAATGCGCACATGTACGTGACGGCTCCACACCCGCAAACTCCCGAGGACGTTGCGCGCGCCAAAGAAATTGTCGAGCAACTGCGCGATGGCATCGAGAAGTACAAGGACTACCGCGCCGCTCTCGCCGACGGTTACAAAATTTTTCTTGCGAATCTCAAACAGCCCGAATATCACTTCACGAATTACAAGAACGGCTTCCTCGAAGCGTTCACGTTCGAACCCTCACGTCCCACTTCGCTGCTCTACAAAAAGACCTCAACGGGTTACGAACTGGTCGGCGCGATGTACACCATGCCCAAGCGCGCCACCGAAGAGCAGCTCAACGAGCGCATTCCTCTGAGCGTCGCGACCTGGCACCTGCACACTAACCTGTGCATGCCGGCTGTAGGAGAGCTTCGCGGCGCGGACTGGACCAAGTTTGGGCTGCGTGGTTCCATCACGACTGAGGAAGCCTGCGACGCCGCGGGTGGACGTTTTCATCCCGTCATCTTTGGCTGGATGGTCCACGTTTACCCATACGAAGACTCGCTGGGCAATATCTTCGCCATGCACCACCAGGACTGAAGGTTGGCAGAAAGCGCAGAGCGACGTCGAAACTCGGGCTAGAACGCCTAGCTGATTGTTCCTACTAAGGCACACCTCCCGGCCGTCCAATTGCCTCTAGTACGGGTACCGGGTATTATTGGAAGTTCATGCTTACGGCCCGGCCCCATCCGGTGAATTGTGGCGTACCTCGGTTCCTCGCGCTTGTCGCGCTGCTCGTGGGGGTTTGTCTGATTCCTGTCTCCCGCAATCTTAGTGCGCAACAAGCTCCCGAAACCCTTCCCCTTAGCCAAGTTAAGCCCGGTATGCAGGGCTATGCCTATACCATCTTCGCCGGTGACAAGATCGAAAAATTCGACCTCGAAGTCATTGGAGTGCTGGAAAATTTCCTCGGGCCCAAGCAGTCCATCATTCTTGTTCAGCTCGAGGGCCCCAAAGTCGAGCATACCGGCGTCGTTGCCGGCATGAGCGGCAGTCCGGTTTATCTCGATGGCAAACTTGCCGGAGCGCTCTCCCTGAAGCTCGGCATCTTTACCAAGGAGCCCATCGCCGGGGTCACGCCGATTCAGGACGTCTTGAATCCCTCGCCCTCGGCCATGGCCGAAGTCCCCATGGGCCAATTCGGGGTTCCTTCCGAGACCCCGGCAAATGCCGGCCTTCCTTCCGGGTCTGTTCTTGAACCCATCCAAACGCCTCTGGTGTTTTCTGGCTTTCTACCGGCCACGTTGCAGCAATTTGCCAGTCAACTTCAGGGCTACGGCCTGGTAGCCACTCAGGGCGGCACCGCTGCTCCAAGCCCGCAAGATTCCCATTTGGTGGCCGGCGATATGGCAGGGATGGTTCTGGTCGAGGGCGATGCTTCCATCAACTCGGCTTGTACGGTAACCGCTGTCGAAGGAGATCGCGTTTTTCTCTGCGGCCACCCGTTTTTGAATCTTGGCGACGTACAGATCCCCATGGCGCGCAGCCACGTGGTCATGACCCTTTCCTCCGATCTCGCCTCCACGAAAATCGTCAACGTGGCCGGCTCCATTGGCACCATCACCACCGACCACTTGACCGCAGTCACAGGCAAGCTTGGCGCGGCGCCCCCGATGATTCCCTTGGACCTCTCGGTGCGCTCTTCCAACTCGGAAAGGAAACTGCACTTTGAAATCGTCAACCACCCCAAGCTCACGCCACTGCTGGTTTCGCTCACGACCTTCAATGGGCTAACACAGAATCCTGTGTACGGTGAAGGCACCACGCTACATTTCACCGGCGAGATTCGGCTGCACGGCCATCCCCCTGTCGAGATGGAAAACACGTTTGCGCCAAACGACACCCTCGCGCCCGACGGCTTTCCCATCGCGTTAACGATGCAAAGCGTTTTTACCCGACTTTTCTCCAATACGTTTGAGCCAGCCAAAAGGAGTGGCTTCTCCCGGCGAGACGGTGCGTGTGCGCGTTTTGCTCCGGCCCTATCGCGGCGCACCTCAAATCGAGCAAACAAGCGTTCGCATTCCCGAGCAGATTGTTCGAGGCTCGACCCTGCGCGTTATGGTCAGCGATGGCGAGATGCTGAATCGCGCTTCCCGCGGTTTCGCTTTCGCGGGCCTCGGCGGCGGGCCCGTCGGTCTCGATCAACTCATCTCTTTCCTGAACCGCGAGCGCCGCAATGATCGCTTGTACGTTGGCCTTTTCGTTCCAGCCCCCACGCTTCTGTGGGACGACAAGGAACTTCCCAACATTCCGCTTTCCCAAATTAGTATTGTGGACGGCCGCCCGGGTCCGGGGGGCGTGCAAGTCCTTCGCGAATCTCTGGCCAGCGAAGCTTCCATCCCACTCGGAGGTCCCGTGTCCGGCATTATCTCGCTGAATCTGCAAATCCGGTGACCAAATTTATGTCCAATTGCCAAAAGCGTCTGTGCACTTCTCCCTATTCGTCACTCGCCACGCGCCGCTTTTTTCAATTTCTCTCTCTCACCGTACTTCTTTACTTCGTTGCCTCTTCGCCACTTTTCGCAGAGCACACGCGCCGCTGGCGTCAATCCACGTATGAAGATTTGCTCAAGGGCACAGCTCATGGGATTGCCGTGCGCAGTGACGGCCGCCTCGAACTGGCGCCGAAATTCACCTTGCTTGCCGATGCCGACGCTTCTTACCTTTTCTCCGTGCGGCTTGATCCGAAAGGCGTTCTGTATGCTGCAGGCGGTTCCCAGGCGAAGGTCTTTCGCTTCGATTCGAACGCCAAGCCGTCTGTTGTTTTCGATTCCACGGACCTCTCCGCGCAAGCCATTGCTTTCGATGCCAAAGGCACGCTTTATGTGAGCACTTCGCCCGACGGCAAGGTTTACAAAGTTTCCGCTCCCGGCGAAAAGTCTGTTTTCTTCGATCCTAAAGCGAAATACATCTGGGACCTGGCTTTCGGTCCCGATGGCACGCTTTATGTGGCCACGGGAGATAAGGGGCAGCTCTTCGCTGTAACCCCCGATGGCAAGGGTGAACTTTTCTACTCCAGCGATGAAGCGCACATTCGCGTTCTGGCCTTCGATGCCAACAAGAATCTCATCGCCGGAACCGAACCCAGCGGCCGGATCCTTCGCATCTCGCGCGCAGCCGGACAAAACAACAAAAACTCCAAGGCGGCCACTTCCACACCCGCCGAAGGCTTCGTCCTCTATGAAAGCCCCAAGCGCGAAGTCACCTCGCTAGCCGTAGGACCAGACGGAAGCATCTACGCTTCCGCGATTGGCGAAAAACCACGCGCCGGTGCGCCCGCACCAACAACGGTGATTGCTACGCCGCAAGGAACAACCAGCATTTCCCCCGGCGTCGCCGGCGCTCCCGTACAAGTTCAGGGCCAGTCTCCTTTTGTTCCGTTCCCTTCCTTGGTGTCTAGCAGCATTTACCGCATCCATCCCGACGGCGCGCCGGAAGAGCTATGGACTTCGCGCGAAGACGTCGTTTATTCCTTGGGGTTGGCTTCCGATGGGCGCCTTCTTGCCGGCACCGGCAACAACGGAGCGCTTCTCGCAATTGACGGGCGCGGCGTCTTCGCTCAGCTCGCCAAAGCTGGCTCTTCGCAAATCACGGGCATCGTGGGAAATCGTTCAGGCAAAGTTTTCTTGTGTACATCCAACCCGGGAAAAGTCTTTGCAGTCGGTCCGGAATACGAAGCCGACGGCACGTTCGAATCTCATTCCTTCGATGCGCAGCTCTTTTCAAAATGGGGAAACATCGAATGGTGGAGCCCGCCTTCGGCGACTAATGCGAAGTCCGCTTCGAGTTCCTCGAGCGCCCATGGAAACGACCCGCGCATCGAGTTTTTTGTCCGCACTGGGAACACGGATGACCCGGACAAGGAATGGTCCCGTTGGTTCGGCCCGTACGCCAAATCCGGCAGCGCCACGGAAGCGCCTTCGGCACGATTTGCGCAGTGGAAAGCGGTGATTCACGATGGTCGCCCCGGAGATGGCGTCGATTGGGTGAGCCTGGCGTATCTTCCGCGCAACGTGGCCCCGGTCATCGACGGCATCGCGATTCAGGAGCCGGGCGTCCGCGCGCAAAGCTCGCCTACCCCCTCCTCCAGCCAGCAGGCTCCGGTTACATTTAAAATGCCTCCGGCTGCCGGCACCACCGGTGTGACCATCACGCAAACGACAACGAGCGGGCACTTTGAGCAGCCGCCACAAGGTTTTGCGCAAAAGGGCTACCGTACCGTGCTCTGGACTGCCCATGACGAAAACGACGACGAACTGCAATTTGCCGTCTACTACCGCGGAGAAAACGAAACTCAGTGGAAGCTGCTGAAGGACAAGCTCGATCAAAAGTATTATTCCTTCGATACCACGATGCTCCCCGACGGCGCCTATTACTTGAAAATCGTGGCTTCGGATTCTCCTTCGAATCCGCCCGCAAAGGCCCTCACCGCAGAGCGCGAATCCGAGCGCTTCGAAGTCGACAACACTCCTCCTGTGGTCGAGGATCTCCGCGTGGGCCCAGCTTCCGGCAAAATGAGCGGAGGGGATCCTGTCTCCTTCGCGGCGCGCGATGCCACCTCCTCGATTGACCACGCACAATACAGCCTGGACGGCGGCGACTGGACTCTGGTCTACCCGGCCAACGGCATCAGCGATTCCCCGATCGAACACTACGAGTTTGACATTCCAGGACTGACTCCGGGCGAGCACACGCTTGCCGTCCGCGTCTACGATAGCTTCGAAAACCTCGGCAGCGCGAAAATCACTTTCACCGTTCCTGCTACGAAGCCTTAATCTATAATCGCCCTAACGGAACGACCGCTGGAGGCCTGCGAAATGAATCACAACCGCTTCGTTGCAAAGGCCGTTTTTTCCCTTCTGCTACCTGCGCTAGCCCCGTTGTTGGCTGCCGACGCGCCGACAGTCACCGTAAAGGGCTATGTCATAGACTCTGCCTGTGCCTTCACAAAGGGACTCGACAAGCCCATTAGCAAGCAATGCGCCATCTCTTGCGGCAAGGCGGGTTCGCCACTCGTAATTCTCGCAGACGACAGAACGATCTACTGGCCAATTGCGGAAACCACTCCCGCCAGCGGCCAGAACTCTAAGCTCCTACCCTTTGCGGGAGACCAAGCGACGGTCATCGGCAAAATCTACGAACGCGGCGGCTCTAAAGCGATGGTGATTGAAAAGATTGAACCGCAGACTCCGCAGAAGTAGGTTTTGGCTGAGCGGTTTTGCTAGGGGATCAAGAACACAACCACGCAAGCCCGCCCGCAATGCCGGGTATCAAGACGAGAGTTCCGCCTGTACGGATACTGAAAACTGAGGACGATTACTTCCCTTAACTCATCCAGCGTTCTTGCACCGTCGCCGTCTGATACTTCTCGATTTCCACTCCGAAGCCAATGCGGCCGTCGCCATAAGGCTCATTGCGGACGTGAACAACTCGAGCCGTGCAGCGCATCTCCTGCGAGGAGTTCCCGGTCACTTCTGCAGGCATGCGAATGGTGGCTTCGATGGGCATGCCAACCTGCAAGGGCGCCGAGGAGGCAAAGAAAAACCCGCCTCGGGAGACATTCAAAGCTTCGGTAAAGTGCTCGGTCGTATCGGAGGCTACCCCGACGGCCCGGAACCGCAGCGGTGTCCGGTGGTTGACCCGCGCTAGCTGGCGACGCTCACTCGGTTTCATGATGGTCTTCCCGGCGCGAGTCAGGGGGGACGTGCGCTCGCAAAAAGGAAGGTTAGTCTAAGCGTATCAGAGGGATACGGGCGGTCAAGTACCAAAGATGGGCTGGCCAAGTAATACCAGTACTTTTTTGGCCTGGCGGTTTTTGGTATACGCACAATGTACGTGAGACCTGCCATAATGCCTCCTTTGCTTGGCTGGAAATCAAGCTAGACAAGGCACCTGGCCGGTACATCGAGCCGACAAAGTGAGCTACATGAGCACAACCCTTTCCTTCGAAGCAGCAGGCTATCAGGCCCCTACCTGGGAGGCCATTTCCGAGGCGCACGCACGAATTGCGCCTCGGATTCACCGCACTCCTATCCTGACTTCGTCCTCGCTCGACGCCCTAGCCGGAGCGCGCTTCTTCTTTAAGTGCGAAAATTTCCAGAAGACCGGTTCCTTCAAGATTCGCGGCGCCTCCAACGCCATCCTCTCTCTTACCGACGAACAAGCCGCCCGCGGCATCGTCACGCAATCGAGCGGCAATCATGGCGCTGCCGTGGCCTGCGCGGCAGCCTGGCGCGGCGTCCCCGCCTACATCGTCATGCCCAAAAACGCGCCAAAAGTTAAGGTCCAAGCGATCGATGCCTATGGTGGCAAAATCACTTTTTGCGAGCCGAAAGTTTCCTCACGCAAGGAAACCTGCGACCGCGTCCAGGCGGAAACCGGCGCTCACCTTGTCCATCCCTACGACGATGACCGCATCATCGCCGGACAAGCTACCGCCGCTAAAGAATTCCTCGAAGAGATCCCCGACCTGGACGCCATTTTCGCGCCGGTTAGTGGCGGGGGCTTGCTCAGCGGCACCTGCCTCGGCGCCAAAGGCATTCGCAAGGACATTCGAATCATTGGCTGCGAACCCGCACGCGCCGACGACGCTTACCGCTCCCTCACGACCGGAACGCTCGAATCTCTCGAATCCAGCGACACCATCGCCGACGGCCTCCGCGCCTCCCTTTCGCCGCGCACTTTCGCCATTTTGCGCCGCTACGTCGACCGCGTCCTGCTGGTCAGCGAAGAGGAAATCATCTCGACCGCGCGCCTGGTCTGGGAGCGCATGAAAATCATCATCGAGCCCTCCAGTTCCGTGGCTCTTGCCCCTCTGCTCAAACCCGATGTCGTGCAATCTCTCAACTTGCCCTCGCGGGCCGACGGTCAGGTCCCGAAGCTTGGCGTGATTTTCTCTGGCGGAAATGTCGACTTGAACGCCCTCCCCTGGCTATCCTGAGCGGCGCTGCAAAACATCAGGAGTCCGTCCACCACGTCGGCGCCTGAGGCGCGCGGATGTGAGGCCAGTCACATACCTATGGTCATTTCTGTGGACAGATGGTGCGAAAAAAAGGAACACTCTTCCCCGCCGACCGCCACGTCCACCTTCCCTATATTGAAAACACGAGACTTACGTCACCAAGTGGATTGGCTTCTGACTTGCTTTGTATCGCCGCAGGTCAGTTGTTTGTTATGACGACCTGGCTTTTAGTGAGGTTTGGGCTTTTATATGAGCGGTCAGATTCACGATCACGTTGACGAACAACGCGCCGCAGTGCTCTTGGGATTGCCAAAAGCGGAGCTTCGCCGTTTTTCGGAGGCTTCTGGCTTGGGCCATGTCGAAACAGACGATCAGGGCCAGAAGGTAGTCTTCACTTACGAGGAGCTGCGCCGGATTTGTTTGCTGGTGGCGCAATCATCAAAGTAAGCGCCGTGCGAGTTTTGTTGTAAAGGGATTTTCGCTTTCCCACCAGTAGTACTCGCCTCGGTTCCGGGCGTCTACCCCCACAGACGCCCGGGGCCCCTCTCTCATCTTCCCGATAGGTAGCCCGACGTTTTTTTTGGCCCCGCCCAGCCTACCTCTACGGCCCCGCGTTGTTCGGACCCTCGACCTTGGGGTCACTTCTCCTTCAGCTTCAGCTTGCCTTCCGCCTTGTTCTCGTCCAAGAATTTGCGAAGATCCCCAGAAGCGTCCAGGAGCCGGATCCATTGCTCGTAGTACAAGGTGACCGGAAAGCGCCCGAGACCATAAACACTCACGCCCCCTTTTTCGCCCACCCGGAATTCGAGCGCTCCCGCGCGGCGAGCCGCGCCTTTCTTCTCTAATTCGGCGACTCGCGCCTTCAGTTCATCATAGCTTGGCTCGGACATATGGCCTCCAAGTGAGGATTAAGTGAGCAGGGATTATACAATGGCTCGCGCGTTTGCAACGACCGGCCGGTTCAATTGTGCGGGCACCCGGCATTCGATCGAATCGCCGCCAAACGAACCCTGCGCAGGAAAAGAAATGAAAAGAGCCACACTTCCGGGCTGCTTGCCATTTCTAAAAATACCGCCGGCAATGTGCCGCAACATTTGAAAGGGCCTCGACCCGAACAGGCCAAACCAAAAAAGCCTTGCGTGATATCGAAGATTCCGGCAAGCAGCCCGCCCCAGAAAATCGCGGCAGTCATCGAGGCGCCAAGGGAAGAAGCCGAGGTAGCGCTCACAGGACATTTCTCCTTTTGGAGGACGCTTGAACGCCTCGGAAAGATACCAGCTTTGACCGGCGTAGGCCGCGGGTAGTTCCTCCAGACCATAAAACCGTTTGGCAGCCACACCTCATCGAACTTAATGGAGTACAAGAAAATCGCAACCCTTCGCGAGACACGGCGCAATTTGCCGCGTCTAGGCTCGCGTAGAAGTCTGGAGGAGACTCGTATATGAAAGCCTTGAAGCTTTCCACCATGTTGTTTGCAGCTTCTTTGCTACTCGCTTGTAGCGCTTTCGCCACGAAAGCCAACAAAAAGACCATGCATCTCTATGAAAAGGCCAAAGTCCACGGCACACTGCTAGAGCCGGGTGACTATAAGGTGGAATGGAACGGCTCTGGCCCCAAGGTTCAGCTGAAGATTCTTCAGGGCAACGATACCGTGGCCACGGTTCCGGCTCAAGTCGTGGCGGAAAACACGTCCAATGACCACGACGGCTACGTTCTGAAGACTGCCAAGAACGGCACCAAGTCCATCGACGAAATCTTCTTCAGCGGAGCGAAATACCAGCTGAAGATCCAGCCGTCCGGCAAGTCCTCGTAAACGGGATGCACAAACCAAGCGGATAAGTCCACGGTGGGTAGTTCCGCAGGCTTCGCTTTCTTCCTTTTAACGCTATTCGAGCCTGCGGCTCTATCCGCACAGGAAACCAAAACACGCAAAGCACAAATCGACGCCGAAGGCGCCGGAGCCATCCCAGTTCGGCGCGGGCACCTTCCTTGCAATGCAGCCTGGGGTGGCTGTCCGGAACTTGCAACGATACCTCCACGCACTTCGCAAGGAGGTGTATCTTGGAGGCCTCGAAGGAGGGGCAAATGTCCGAAATGACGAGAAGAAAATTCTTAAGCACCACGGCGAAGTATGCTGCATGGGCAGGCATGCTCGGTGCGGGCGCGCCGGAGTCGCGTGCCAATCCATTGGGCCTGCCAATCGGCTGTCAGACCTGGCCTGTTCGGGAAATGATCGCCAAGGATTTTCCCGGCACCATCAAAGCGCTTTCCGCCGCCGGGTTCCAAAGCATCGAACTGTGCTCGCCGGTAGGTTACGCGGATTCGGGTTTCGCAGGTCTCGCGAAGTACACGCCCGCAGAGCTGAGGAAGATTCTGAGCGACGCGGGCGTCAGCTGTTTCAGTTCGCATTTCGGCATCGACGAGCTTCGCAAAGATCCGCCTGGCCGCATCGCCTGGGCGAAAGAAATCGGCCTGACGCAAATGATCGTGCCGAGCCTCGACGGACCCAAAAACCCGGCGATGGACGACGTCAAGCGCGCCGCCGACGAATACAACAAAATGGGCGAGCGGGCCGCCGACGCCGGTATTCAGCAAGGCCTCCACAACGAAGACTTTGAGTGCTCCAAGGTGAACGGCAGGCGCACTTACGACATCTTGCTCGAACTGCTCGATCCCAAATTGGTCAAATTCCAATTCCAGGTTTCCACCATTGAGCAGGGCTTCGACGCCGCGGAATACTTCACCAAATACCCGGCCCGCTTCTTCTCCATGCACGTGCAGGGCTGGTCGGCGAAAACCAAGAAAATTACGCCGGTCGGCCGGGGCACTTTGGATTGGAAGAAGATTTTCACCGCGGCAAAAACCGGCGGCGTGAAAAATTATTTTGTCGAGATGAATTTGGACTTCATGAAAGCCAGCGTGCCTTACCTGCGCGCGTTGCAGGTGTAAAGATGGCGCGAATTTTCGCCGTCACACGCACGTGCGGCCCGGTGCTGAATCGCGCGCCCTCGGTGCCGGGTTAATTTGTGCCAAGCAATGGCTATAATGGGCCAATGACAGACAAAACTTCCAAGCTTCTCCAGGCAGCGTTGTCCCTCTCCGAAGAAGAACGCGCGGCCCTCGAATGGTATTTGGAGCGCAGTGAACCAGCCGCAAGCAAGGTTTTCGATGAGCTGAGCCGCGCGATTCGTAAAATTTCAGAGGCGCCTCAGCGCTGGCCCGTAGGTAAAGCAGGCACTCGCAAAGTTCTTCTTCCCGCCTTCCATCTGTGATTGTATATCGTGAACTTCCGCCTGCGATCCGAGTGCTAGCCTTGGCGCACGCGCACCGGCGGCCGGGTTATTGGAAAAAACGGCTATCGAGTTCACCACAGCGATAGGGTTAGAAATGTGCAAAGCGGTTTTGCTCGTTCGCATAGCGCTGCTCTTATGCATTTTCGCGACGCTGGGCGCGACCCGCGTGCCGGCGCAGACGCCTGCAATCGATACAGCCAAAGCGCAGCAATATTTTGCCGAAGCGAAAGCCCTGTCTGATAAAGACAACGGCGCCTTGTGGAAAGTTCCTCTGTGCGGGCCGCTGCTTTTCGTGGATCCCAACACGCGCTCTGCGGTCGCCAATCAAGCCGACGCAGAAGGCAACCTGAAACCACTCGACCGCGTATTCCTGGGAATTGCGCCTCCGGAATTGGGCGTGGCCAATACCGCGACGAAGTGGGCTGGCGTCGAATGGACCATGGTGATGTGGCCGCTGCCGCAGTACAAACAGTCACGCCTCCGCTTGATAATGCACGAGTGCTTTCACCGCGTGCAGTCGCAGATCGGTTTGCAGGGGAAAGATGCGCAGAACGGGCACCTCGACTCGCTCGACGGGCGCATCTGGCTGCAAATGGAGTGGCGCGCGCTTGAGCATGCCTTCTGGCAGCAGGGCAAGGAGCAGCGCGAGGATATTTTCGACGCCATTTATTTTCGCAATTACCGGCGCTCGCTTTTCCCCGCAGCCCAAGCGAACGAGGACGCCCTGGAAATGAACGAGGGCATGGCCGAGTACACGGGATTTAGACTGAGCACGTCCTCGCGAGAGGAATACGCTCTAGTCGTAGCAGCCTGGCTGCGCGCGGCGGCGACGCGCACTCCGAGCTACGTCAGATCCTTCGCCTACACCTCAGGCCCTGCGTACGGCGGGTTGCTGGACAACGCAGTCCTGCCTTGGGGCGCGCGAGACCTCAACATTCGCAAGGACTGGCGGAAAGGGCTGACGCCTGCGACAGACCTCGGAGAATTGTTAGCGCGCTCGTACGCTCTGAAAGCTCCCGCCGCAAGCGCGCTGAACAAAGCGGAAGCACTGCGCCGCGCGGAGCGCTACGACGGCGGCGAAGTGGTCGAGATCGAGACCGAGCGCGAAGCAAAGCACCAGGCGCGCGTGGCCGCAGCGCGAAAAGCTTTTGTCGACGGTCCGGTCCTGACGATTCCGGTGGGCCAGGAGTTCAACTACAGGTTCGATCCGAACGCCGTGCTGGCGCTCGATGACAAATTGACGCTGTACGAAGGCGAAATTCAAGTAAGCGATGTGTGGGGCCTGCTGAAAACCACGGAGGGCGCGCTCCTCGTGCGTGGTGACAAAGGGTTCGTGCGGGTTCAAGTGCCCGCGCCCCTAGACGCGGCCAAAACCCCTCTCACCGGAAAAGGCTGGATGCTGGAGTTGAATCCGCATTGGCAGGTGCTTCCCGAAGGCCGCCCCGGCGATTTCGCGGTGCGCCAGAAGAGCACTCCATAAAAGCAACGGCTGAAGTGTCGCGGCAGCGGAAGCAGCCTATACTTTTCTTTCTCTGCGAACTCTGCTCCTTGCGTTAAGCCTTTGCCGTTTCTTTTGCTGTGAGCTGTCGGCTTTTTACTCCGTGAACGCTGCGCTCTTCTTTCTGTGCTCTCTGTGGTGCAATCTTTATCTTTCTTGTGCCGCATCCGGGCGTGCGGCCCAGCGCTTGCCGCTATCGCGCTCAAAACTCTGCCGCAACTTAGCCCGCAGCACGGTGTTTAACACAGTTTGCGATGATCCACGTTCATCGGCGGCGCCTCTCTTGCATCCGCGGCCCTCTCTTCGAGCAGCGAGCATCCGAAATCGCCTAAAATGGCATCGAAGTCGCCATGACGGCAATTGCAGCACATCCCCACGCGAGTGGACGCAATTCCGTCAGGGTGCTCGCCATCTGGGGTGCTCGCAACTGAGCAAGTTGCGTTGTCAAGTACTAGAGAGGGTCGCCATGAACTGTGGTACGCTTTTGGGCGCTCGACGGTGGACCGTTTCCGTTGCGCTCCCCAGTCCGCGAAGTGTCGCCCCGCGAAGGATCGTGCCCTGCAAGCAGCGGCGATCCCAGCCGGAAGCGTCTCCGAGCGTTCGCATTCAAATCAACAGTACGGGCAGGCTATGAAACTCCAATCGTTGTTCGTCCGCACTTCCCTTCTCACTTCGGTTGCGATCCTGACTTCCTGCTATATCGTTCTGCGCGCTCGCGCGCAGCAGGAGTCGGACGCCGGCTCACCCTCCGCCGCCAGCAAATTCCCCGCTGCCAAGTGGCGCGCCCGAGAGTCAAATCCTGTCACCGATGCGAGCGCAGATACCAAGAAAGCGCCGAAAGCCGAGAAAGAAACGGCTAACTCAATCCGCAGGCGCGAAAAATGGTTTTATAGGCCGCGCGCCTCCGCAAATGGCCATATCCCCGCCGGGGCGCGCATGCGAGCGCTGCAACACATGCAGCGCATGATGATCGCGGAAGGTAAGTTGGTGCAACGGCCTGACGGCTCTCTCGCGGAGGTCGCTCCGCAATTCGCAGCCGCACCCCTGGTATCGCCCGTGACGAACACTTGGAGCTCGATTGGCCCTACTCCAACTACCGGTGGATTCTTCAGCCCGGTCACTGGACGCATTACCGCGATTGCGGTTGATCCGTCGGATACCACCGGCAATACCGTTCTGATTGGCGGCGCGCAAGGAGGCATCTGGCGCACGATGGACGGGGGAACCACCTGGGCCGCTGTTGGGGATCAGAATGCTTCCCTGGCTATGGGATCTATCGCGTTTGCGCCTTCCGCCTGCAGCGCAGCCCCCGGTTCGTGCACGGTTTATGCTGCCACGGGCGAGCAGGCTTCCATTGGCTTTGACATTTATTACGGCGCTGGCGTCTTGGTTTCAACAGACCACGGCCAGACCTGGAAACAAACCTGTGCAACAGCGAGCAGCACTTGCCCCTTCATCGGACCCTATAGTGACCTTAGCCCGTTTGGTTACTTCACGCTGGGTGGAACACGCATCAGCTATGTGGCAGTCAACCCATCGAATCCGCAAATGGTCCTGGTCGCCGCGCAAACCCAATTTGGGCATGGGTCGACGGAAGGAGTGTACTGTTCTGCTGACGGAGGCAGCACCTGGAACATCGTACCCACGGCGTCCGGAGATATGGCGACATTTGTGGGCTTTGCCTCGTCCAGTGTGGCCTTCGCCGCTCTGGGCACTCCCTTCACTGGCGCTACCGTGAACGGGGTCTACAAATCCACGAACGCAACGAGCTGCTCGCTCACATTCTCTCTGCTGTCGGGCGGACTCCCCACAACGAATGTGGGCCGCATTGACCTCGGGATCTCACCGCTATTTGCAACCGACAACACGGTCTATGCCTCCGTTGCGGATGCATCCAGCGGATCGAGCACGAACCTCGGCGTATTTGTTACCACGAATGGAGGAACCTCCTGGACGAAAACCACCGCACCTGACATTTGCCAACAGCAATGCTGGTACGACAACGTAGTTAAGGTCGACCCCAATGGGGGGGCGAATGCTTTCTTTGGCGGCTCCGCCGTACTCGACCCCACGGGAACAAATCCTGGCTATGTAATTCGCACAACGAACGGAGGCACGAGTTGGTCAACGGTGGTTCCCAATCTCCCGAGTGGCAGCCCCGGCTTTCCCCATGTGGACAACCACGCGATCGCCTTTGCAAAATTAAGCACCGGCAAAATCCGCATGTATTTGGGCAATGACGGGGGCATATGGAGAACGGACGACGCGGAAGCAGCTACGTTGCCGCTAACATGGCTCAATCTGAATGATTCCCTCCTGACACTGGCGCAGTTTTACCCCGCCCTCTCGGTTCATCCTTCTTCGCCAGCAATCGCCTTCGCGGGGGCTCAGGACAACGGCAGCCAAATCTATGCGGGACCAAGTACTACTTGGACCGACAACAACACTTGCGGCGATGGCACCGGCACAGCCATTGACAATGTCATTCCGAGCACAGTGTATGTGGCATGCAACGGCGACAATATCAACGTATCAGTCACCAACGGCGCAGCGAGCTCCTACATTTTTGCGGTGAATGGAATCAATCTCGCGGACAACTCCAATTTTGTGCCACCGATGGCCACGGATCCGGGTGCGGCCAACACCGCTTACATGGGAACGACAAAGGTCTACCAAACGGTCAACGCAGGAACCAGTTGGACGGCCTTGAGCGGCGATTTGGTAAACGGCGCCTCCCCCAATTTTGACTCCTTGACCGCGCTCGGCGTGGCTCCCATGGCGTCGGCTTCGTCCGTTGTCTACGCTGGCGCAGATACAGGACAGGTTTTTGTGGCTACGAACGTGACTGCTGGCACCGGCACATTCAATCTTGTCGCCGGACAGAGTAGCCTGCCTTCACGCCAAGTTCAGGCGATTGCGGTTGATGGCGCAGATTCGACTGGAAAAACTGCATACGCTGCATTGTCCGGATTTTCATTTGTTCAAGGCACTGTAAATGACCCCAAAGGCCATCTTTTCAGAACCGCCGACGGGGGAGCGACGTGGCAGGACGTGAGTTGCACGGTGGCCGACTGCTCCACTCCGGGGCCAAGCGACCTACCAAACACGCCGATCAATGATGTGGTGATCGATCCCGATAATCCCGACACGCCGGGAAAAACGCTCTACGTTGCCACCGACATCGGTGTGTTCCAGGGCACCTGCGTAAACGCTACGCCCACAACTTGCACATGGACAACGCTGAGCACTGGTTTGCCCCGCGTGGCGGTGCTGTCCTTGAAGCTTCACCACGCCTCGCGCACGCTGATGGCAGCCACGCACGGACGGGGCACATGGCAAATCGGGCTTAACAATTTCACTTTCGCCGGTCCGCATATTTCTTCAATTTCCCCGGTTTCGGCTTCGGCTGGCGCGGCCACGCCATTGACGCTGACGGTGAATGGAAACGGACTTACCGGAGGAACCGCGCAATGGACCGTTGGCACGACCACGACTCCACTCAATACGACGGTAGTCAGCGACAGCCAAATCAGTGCAACTGTTCCCACAAACCTGTTAGCCGGGGCGAGTGTGGCACAAGTAAGCGTAATGGTTGCTACGGCGAGCAACTCCCTAGCGTTTACCGTTCTTGGCGGGCCGCCGACCATCAGCTCGCCGGTAAGTCCGGCTACCGCGCCTGTCAACTCCGCTGCGACAACCATTACCGTGAACGGCACGGGATTCAGCGCAAGTTCTAAGGTATTGATGAATCCCGACATCGGCGGAACACCAATCGCGACGACATTCGTGAGCGCAACCCAGCTCACCGCCACAGTTCCGGCCGCTTTTATGGCCAACTTTGGCAGCACGAACTCGGTGGGCGTACAAAACCCGCCGCCGGGCGGCGGCACGACGGTCGATACGTCGACCGTAATATTGCCGACGTTTGTTGTAGTGGCTCCTGCGCCAGCCAACGACAATTTTGCAAACGCCGTCAACATTACTCTGACGAGCGGTTCCTTTACAGACAGCAAAGACAGCTCAGGAGCAACTGCCCAGACGACCGACCCCGTACCTGCTTGCTCGCAGGACCCGCGGATCCCGTTCGTTACGGGCACCTCGAACACGATTTGGTACAAGTTCACGCCAACCAGCAACGGAACGATAACCGATGTGGACACCATCGGGAGCAGTTATGACAGCGTGCTCTCCATTTGGACCGGCACGGCCGGAAGTTTTGCGCCCTATGCCTGCAACGACGACATCAACCTGGGCATTGTTACTCAATCTCAGATACAGAACCTTGCTGTCACCGGGGGAACAAGCTACTACATCATGGTCAGCTCTTTCGGGCAGGCGGATCCCAATCCCCTCGCCTTTGGCGGCGAGAGCGTACTGAATTTCAGCTTCAGTGCGACAAGTGGGGGAGGTACCGTAGGGACCACAACCACTGTGACGCCTTCGTCGAACAGCATTGCCTCTGGCGGAAGCGTGACGCTGACCGCGATGGTCGCAAGCACCGTTACTACTGGCGCCAGTCCGACAGGAACCGTGCAATTCATGAACGGGACTGCTTTGCTCGGGTCGGCAAATTGCGCCGCCGTGTCCGGCGCGTCTCCGCCAGCCTGCACGGCTACTTTGACCACGACTTTGGCGTTTTTTGCGCTGCCAACCGAACCAAATCACATTCCCACGACCCGAATTCCATGGATGCTGCTTGCGAGCCTGGCTTTGCTCCTTTTGCTCCTGCTGAACCTGAAGCGCGTGCCCGCACGCTATCGCCGCGTCTATGCCTGCGCCGGTGTGCTGTTGCTGGCAGGCCTCGTAGTCGGCTTGGCAATTGGTTGCGGCAGCGGCGGAAGCAGCGGGCCTCCCCCGCATACCGACAGCATCACTGGTGTTTACAGCGGCGATTCGACCTATGCCGGATCAACTTCGGGGCCGGTCAGTATCACGGTCCAGTAGGCCCAGGGCAAAAGCAATTTATCTGTCATTCCGCAGGCCCTGCTTACCTCGAGCTTTGAGGGGAGCGCAGTCGAAGGGAACCCGCTCCTGCCCGTGGTAAGAAGCAGAGTCCGGATACTAGGCAAAGAACAGAAGATCCCTCAATCCTTTCGGGATGAACTCTCCTTGTCGGATAGCTCAATTCACGTTGGGCGGGAAAAAGATATTCCAGAATTTCGGCGCCGGAGAAAGGAACTCCACCGGAACGAGCGACCCTTCTGGATTGAGTTGTGAAGGCCGCACGACGTTCACTTCCACCTTTTGCTGCGTCCGTACGTTCTCAAGGGTGAATTTCGTTCCCGCTTCCAGACCTTGGCGAAGGATGATCGTGCCGCCGCTCACGCTGACCGTATGTGTTGTCCCCTCAATGGCTTTGTCCCTGCCTTTCAGATGCACCAGCACGGGAATACGCAAGAGGACGCGTTGAGCCCGGCGCCGTTCCTCAGCCGTTGGCTGGCGTTGCAAAGCGGGACGCACGGCTGGCTGGCCGGGCTTCGCATAATGCGTTCCAGGATTTGCACCGGGCAGCGGCGGTTTCACAGTTCCAGACCCCAGAAGTCCATTTCCGGCGCTACCAGTTCGACGCCATATTCCCAGCCGTCGGGCCGTGACTGTCCTTTCCAGACGATGATGGCCGCGTTGCTGGACTTCGTCGCCAGATTGGTGAGCGCCACGCGCTGCTCGAGGCCCAGGGAATGCGGCAGAACGAGCATGCAGCCGTAAGGGTTGACGATCCGCGTGTAGGCTTCGGCGCTGGAACGCTTGCCGGAGGCCTCGTCCCACTCCAGGCGCACCGGAACGCGGGAATTCATGCGCCGGCCGCGGCGCCGCTCCGTATTTTGCCCTGGTGCTTTCTTATCTTCACGTACTTTCGTGGGCATTCTTTCCTCTTAAGCGCCATGCTAGAGTTGAGCCTCAAAGGGGTCAATGGTACGAAGATTTATGCACGCGCAAATGAATAGCTGTCCGAACGAACAGGTGAAATCATCGGGACAGGACAGGTCGTGAAGAACCTGATTGTCGGCGCGGATGATCTGGGCTGGACCGAGGGCGTGAACCGGGGCATCCTGGACGCCTTCCGCGGCGGGATTGTGACCAGCACTTCCCTGCTGGCAAACGGGATGGCGTTCACCGATGCAGTGAGCGCGGCAAAGCTCGCCCCCGGCCTCGGGCTCGGAGTTCATTTGAACCTCAGCGACGGGGCGCCTGTGGCCGACCGGGAAAGTGTAAAGAGCCTGCTGGATGACAATGGAAATTTTGCAGGGGGACCCGAGAGCTTGCTCTTGAAACGCGCGCGCCGCAGCTTGGTTCTCGCCGAAGTCGAACTCGAGTGGGACGCGCAGATTCGCAAAGTGCGCGATGCGGGCATCCAGCCGACGCATTTGGACGGCCATAAACACGTCCACATGCTTCCCGGGTTGTTTGAAATTGCCCTGCGCCAGGCCAAGAAGCATGGCATTGAAGCCATCCGCGTTTCGCTGGAAGAGTCGAGCCTCCGCGCGGCGCTCTCTTCCGGCAGGAAGCAGAATCCCACCGTGGTGATGAAGCAAGGGGTACAGGCACGCGGGCTCAAGCTGCTGGCGCGCGACGCGCGAGAACAGGCCGAGCGCGCAGGGATCGCCACCGCGGATTATTTTTGTGGCATCGCGCAGACCGGAGAGCTCACGCGCGATGGCCTCGAACTCTTTTTAAAAAGCTTGCCCGAAGGCACCACCGAACTGATGTGCCACCCAGGCTATGCAGATGAAACACTGCAAAAAACAGCGACGCGCCTGCAAGCTTCCCGGCAAAAAGAGCTGGAGCTACTGACCGACAGGCGGATTCGAAATCTTGTCGCTTTGCAGGGGATTCGCCTGATAGACTATGGCTACGTCACCCAGGGAGCCTGAAGGGTGCCCGCAATCTCTGATGAGAAACCATTCGCCCATTCAATTTTCGATCGTCGTTCCCTTCTTCAACGAACAGGAAAACATCCCGCCTTTGTACATGAAGTTGACTGAAGTGATGGACGGCATCGGCGAGCCGTACGAACTCGTGTTTATCGACGACGGCAGCAAAGACAATACCTTCAAAGTGCTTTCGGACATTTACGAACACGACCGCCGGGTGAACGTCGTGCGTCTGCGGCGCAATTTTGGCCAGACGGCGGCGTTGAAAGCTGGGTTTGATTTTGCGCGCGGTGAAGTGATTATCTCCTTGGACGGCGACCTGCAGCACGATCCCGAGGAGATACCGCGCTTCGTCGAGAAAATCGAGGAAGGCTACGATCTGGTCAGCGGCTGGCGCCATCAGCGTAAGGATGCGTGGCTGACGCGACAGTTTCCCAGCCGCGTCGCTAACTGGATGATGGCGAAGCTCTCCGGCATCGAGTTGCACGACTTTGGAACTACTTTCAAGGCGTATCGCCGCGAAATTATTCAGGAAATCCAGCTTTACGGCGAACTACACCGCTTCATTCCCGCGCTGGCCAGCTCGAGCGGCGCAAAAATCGCCGAAGTGCCCATCGAAAACCCGCATCGCAAAACCGGGAAGTCCAATTATGGAATCAGCCGCACCATTCGCGTTTTCCTGGATCTGATGATCGTGAAGTTCTTGCTGGATTACTCCACGCGGCCGCTGCAGTTTTTCGGCCTGCTCGGAATGGGCGGCACCTCGGCGGGAACGGCGATCGCAGCGTATTTGGGAATCGACAAGCTGGTGCACCACACGGACACGGTCGCCGCGCACGGGCCGCTGATGCTGCTGGCGGTTGTGCTGTTCCTGAGCGGCGTGCAGCTCCTGTCGCTGGGATTACTGGGCGAAATTACCTCGCGGACGTATTACGAATCACAGAACAAGTCGATCTACGCGCTGCGCGAAGTCAAGAGCCACCGCAAAGAAACCGGCGATTCCGCCGAATCCTCACGCGCTTCCGGCAGTTCCGAACGATAAACGGTTCGTCGAAAAGTTCAACAGGCAAACAGTGAAAGAGTCGAAGAGCTTTCGCACCGCTTTCCGACGCTCCCCCAACTTTTGACCTTTTGGCTGACTGACTTCCTTGATGCTTTAAATTCCCGGAGCGGTTCAACGGTCGTGAAATGGAGAAGGTCAGGAGCCCAGAGCAATTAAATTCCAGGGTTATTTCGACTCCTGAACTTCCACCTCTTCGACTTCTCTCCAGCCGATTAGGTAACATTCGACATAACGAAGGAACTCGCACCGGAAACGGTGCCAGAGGGAGGCGCTCGTGAACCGGGAACATTTTTACGCCTTGATGGGCGGCGAAGGCACGCTCGACTACGAGCGGTATCTGAACACCAAAACGCTGCTCTCGTGCCAAAGCAAGTTTGAGGACTTTTGCAACAAAGATGAACTGCAATTCCAGATCGTGCACCAGATCGAAGAATTGTGGATGAAGCTGATCGCCTACACGCTGTTGGACGCTGACGAATATTTGCAGCAGGAAAATACCAATCGCGTCGTTACACTTTTTCGCCGCGTGCACATTGCCCAAAAACTGATGAGCGAGCAGTTGGCGCTTCTCGAAACGATGTCACCCAAGGAATATCAGGAAATTCGCAAGCGCCTGGGCAATGGGAGCGGCCAGGAATCGCCGGGATTCCGCGTGCTGTTAAAAATGTACCAGCCGTTGTGGAATTCGTTTCAAACGCATTACTTGGACAAGCACGGGCTAACGATCGAGAAAATCTACGACACCGAATACTCGCATGGCGATGCATACGTCGTCGCCGAGGCGCTGGCAGAATTTGATGAACGCTTTCAGAAATTCCGGCAAGAACATATGCAGCTGATTCATCGGACCATCGGCTTTGCGGCCAAATCGCTCAAAGGCCGTCCGGTGGAAATTTTGGAGGAAGGCATGCGCCAGAAGTTTTTCCCGGAACTGTGGGAAATCCGCACGAGAATGACCGACAAATGGGGCGCCGAATATGGTGTGAAGCGCGACTCCCTCGGCGGCCACCACTGAATCGGCCCCGAGAACGATCCGCCTTGGTCCGCGACGTTCTCGGCGAGCACCTCCGAAGACTGGAAGCGTGGGAGAAGGAAAGGCGGGACCACCGGGGCTCTTTGGCGCGGCCAGACGCGCATAATGAATCGGGCGATTGCGAAGCGGAGGCTGTGCGGCCGGAAGAATAGCGGGAAGCGTAGCCGGTCCGGCGGCCTCATCCCTCGTTCTGTTTAACTTGTGAACTTCTCACGGGCGGGCGATGTGGCGGTATTCGCCCCGAAAGAACAGCAGCGGTTCCCCGCCCTGGATGTCCGCCTCCTCGACTTTCCCCACAATCACCGTGTGGTCCCCCGCCACATGTGTCGCAACCACGCTGCAGCTCAACTGCACGACCGTGTCTTCCAGGACGGGAACGCCCTCTGCTGTCCAGCGATAGCGCAGTCCCAGCCGGTGCTCCGCTTCGGAATGCTGCTCGGGCTGCGCAAAATATTCCGAAACCGCTTGCTGCCCTTGCTTCAGCACGCTGATCCCGAAGTGTTTTTTCCTGTGAAGCAGCGGCAGGATTTTTGCGCGTTCATCCACGCAAACCAGGATCAGCATGGGATTTAACGAAACCGACGTGAAGGCATTGGCGGTCATTCCGAAGACCGAGCCTGGCTCGCGCTCGACGGTGACTACCGTGACACCAGTGGCAAATTGCCCCAGGGCGTTGCGAAAATCGCGCGCTGTCAGTGCGGTCGCCATAATTTTGCGGTTTTTGAAGATACCATATTTCTTGCAGGACTCTTCAGCTCGACTCCCAGGAGTTCCGTTCAACAGTCCAACAGCCCGTCAGTTCAAAGCCCCCTGAGTCCAAAGAATTCGCTTGGTCTTTAACTCTTCGACGCTTGAACTTGCACTCACCGAAGTCTTCACAGCTCGAGCAGCGCTTGCGCTAGCTTCCGTTTCTGCGCGCGCGTTTTCATGACCGTCGGCAGAATCGCGGCCTTCATCCCCAGCTCCTCGATTGCGCGCGCCTGCCTTCTGTCCACGGGATCAATGACAAATGTGCCCGTAAAATCCGCATAGAGCTTCGCCACACCCAAAGCTGTTGCTTCGTAGCCCAGTTGCGCCAGCATCTTGTCGGAAGGCCCTTTGAGCGACTTGCCGCCCACAATGGGACACACCGCAAAGACATCTCTCTTGCGAGAGCGCAATTGCTGGCGCACCCCCGGTACGGCAAGGATCGGCCCGATGCTAATAAAGGGATTGCTCGGGCAGATGAAAATGCGGCCAGCTTCGCGAATCGCCTCTAACACACCCGGCGCCGGTTGCGCTTGCTCCACACCCGCGAATCGGATTCCTACTACGACAGGCTCGGCGCGCCGCTTCACCAAATACTTCTGAAAGTGCATCGCGCCTTCATTCGACTCGATGATCGTAGGCACAGGGTTGTCGGACATGGGAAGAATGCGCGTCTTCACTCCGAGCGCGGTCCGAATCGACTCCGCAATCTCCGAAAGAGTCTTGCCCTCCTCGAGCAGCGCGCTGCGATGAATATGTGTGGCCAGGTCCTGGTCGCCCAGGTTGAACCAGTCGGCGCGCCCGTAGACCGCCAGTTTCTTCAAAGCATGGAAGGTATCCTCGCGAATTCCCCACCCTTTGGCCGGATCGACAATTCCCGCCAGCGTGTACGTCACGATGTCCAGGTCCGGGCAGATTTTCAGCCCGTGCAGCATAATGTCGTCACCGGTGTTGACAATGATGGTCAGGACCGCGGGGTCCATCACTTCATAAAGCCCAAGCAGCAGTTTTGACGCGCCGACGCCGCCACCGAGCGCCGTGATTTTTTGTTTATTGAGAGACATGAGCCGCAGGGAAACGCCAGATACGTTTCAACTGAGAACAAAAGGGAAAGAGTCGAGGACTCGAAGAGCCTGAAACAACCGAAAACTCTTCAACTCTTTGACGACTCTTTAACTGGCGAACGAATCTAACACACGGACGGCAAAGCGAACAGACGCGGGCAACTCACAGGTTCTGATCTCTCATTGCTGCGCTAGGAATAGAGGAGTGCCGCCAGGCGCGCACTCCTCTCTGTTTTCAAAGCAAAAAGGCAGGCGAGGTTTGCTGCTGCACGGTGCGCGACCTCACGTTACGGTGACCGTCGCGGTGGCCGAGCCTCCGTTGCTGCTCGTCGCGGTTCCTACGTACGTGCCGGGGAGGTTGGGCACAGCTATTGAAGTGCCCGCGCTCTGGGTCTGCCCTGGTTGCAGCTGGAAGCTCCTTGTGTACGAGCCGACAGGGATCCCATCGCGGGTGATGTTCAGAGTCACGTTGACCGTTGCGGCTTGCGTGCCGCAATTGGTTACGGTCCCAGCGACGGTCAAGGTATCCCCGGGGTTTACCGTGACGCTGCTACTGCCGTTTACCGTGAGCGTCAGCGGGACGCATTGTGCATGGGCGGGCGGGGCTGAAGCGATGATCGCAAGCGCCAGAAGGGCGGCGATCCATAGGGTTCTACCAGTCATATTTTCTCCTCACTCCACTAGATTTCACTGCGTACTTCTTAATTCGCCCCACACCCTCTTGGGCAGGACCGGAGAGGTGCTCGTGCGAGCACACGCCTTCCCGCCCCAGAGCAAGACCTCACCCCTGTTTTTGGTCGTTGAGGACCAGGCGTCAAGTGGCGGTGACGATCGCTGCCGCGGAGCCGCCGTTGCTGCTCGTTGCCGTCACCACGTACGAGCCTGGCGTCATTGGCAGCACCTCGAAGGCGACGCGGAAAGGGTGGTTTTCGCGGGCCGCTAATACGTAGGTAACCGTATCCGTGGTCAGCGTGGTTCCATTGCTGGTAATGGCGAAGCTCGGGCTGACGTTCGCCGCCTGCGTAGCGCAATTGCTGAGCACGCCGGCGAAGGTCACTCGGCTCCCCGGGCTTACCGGAAGGCTGCTACTGCCGTTTGCCGTAAGCGTCAAGGGAGCGCACTGCGCTTTGACGGGATGGGCTGAAGTGATGATCGAAAACGCCAGAACGGCGGCCATCATGAGGGTTTCACGCGTCACTCTTTCTCACCTCATTCAACCCAAGTTCACCCCGTACTTCCGTCAACTAAAATTCACCCCCCTACTTCCAAAACTGCCCAACAAATACCGTCCCGCATTTTGCCCGTCAATCCGTGCAAAATTGTAGGTCTGTGTCTTGCAATTCGGGGTGACTTAGATTTTGTCACTTTTAGTTGTTACCGCCGGCGCCGCTTCTCGGGGCGCGGCGAGCGCGCGACCGATTTGTGAGCAACAAGATGTTTTTGGTCGATGGCATATCACGGTCGAGGTTCACGAGGACCCGACCATTCCCACCTTCAGGCTCACGAAGCCGAAGCAGTGGATCCGATCACCTGGGGAGGCATCCACGGGAGGAAGCCAAGAATAATGAGGAACTCCAGGAAGCTGTTGTTTGGGTCCAGACAGAGGAAGGAGACTTTACGAGAAGCGCGGATGGCCGGCGGTTTTCACTTCCAAAAAATGGTGTGCCTTTTTACGTCGGTATAGATATGCACACCGACGAGCGCAAGGATGAGCGCGAGAAAAATAAGCCGAACGGGCACAGTATCGTCGGGACGATTGACCCCAACCGAAAGTTGCCAAGACTCATACACACCATCCGCCACAAGATAAAACAGGAACGTGATTGACGGCACGGCCAGCGCGAGCCCAATGAATTTCCTTATCTCGACTTTGTTTTCCAAAACGGCTGTTGTCACAGCGCATTTAGCCGCCCAAAAGAGATCGATTATTTTTTCTATCAACGTATCCATGTATCCGCATTTTACCTGCAGTGCGTCCCTGCTCCGGTCCCCGCCAAATCGGAGCCTATCACGGGCCGGTGGCTTATCGGGGCTGTACAGTTAGGTGCGTAACCATTGCGCCAATAAGGTAATGACCTCTCTAGCTGAGGGGTGAGCACGAATATAGAATCTCGCCATTCAGGGGGGGCGAGCCTCGTACTCCTGATCCTTCTTCACACTTGTTCCGGTCCCGACCGATGCCCGAGCTGACAGAGAGGAGAAGCTACATGTTGTTGGAGAACCGAAAACAACCACGTACTCCCGAGCGATTCCTGCTACATATCCTCGCCGCGCGCGGTTCGCGTTTTGCCGAGTTGGCTACGGTGGAAAACGTTAGTTCGAGTGGTACTCGGCTGGCAACGCGCCAGGTGTGGAAGCCTGGGTCTCAGGTAATCCTTAAATCCTCGGCCATCGGTGATGCCTATGTCAGAGCGCGAGTAGTGTATTGTCACGTCTCCACTCGCAAAGGATTCGCTATCGGACTGAATTTCTTGACCACAGACAAAGAAGGCAAGCGACTGGGGAAGCACGCTGTTTGTCACCGGTGACTCGGATTAGCTAACTGCCCGTTGGCTTTTGACCGGTCGACGACGCACCTTGTTCGCTATCGGCGCGAAGCTCCGCACCGCACTGCCGACACTTCGGATTTTGCTTCCACTCGGCCACGGCGTATCGCTTGCCGCATTCCGGGCACTGATAACGGGCGACGAGTTGCCAGTCTTTTGGTCTGTTCATTGAAGAACCGAGAATCAAGCGCGGTTCAGTGGGCAGGAGTGAACTTTGCTTTTTACCAACAAGGTTAGTGGAGATCCGCGAGCGGTCAATCGGGTGAATACCCTATTGCTCCGGGGTAAGTTGCGCTCGAGACTTGATGGCCTTCCCAGTATTTACGTCGAGATCCACAAGAAGCCGGATGCCGATCGAAGGCCGAAAACAACCGCGTACTCCCAAGCGATTCCTCGTGCAAATCTCTGCTGTACACGACCCGTTGCTCGAAGAGTTGGCCGCGGCACGCCTCTATCAACTCGCCGCCAGCAAAGTGGGGGTGCGGGATTACAAAAAGCTGGTTAACAAGAAGTTGCGCACGGGCGAGCGTATGTATTCGTTTATGGTGGATCAATTCCACCAGGGCCGCGCATTTGCCCTCGAGCTCATCATTATCATCATCCTCCTACTCGATCTGGCTCTGGTGTTCCTGCACAAAGAATAGCCGGGGAATTAGGACATCGGGGATAACGGGATGTTTTCACCTATTTGCTAGCCGTCCCCCTCAACCATTGGACCCTAACACCTTTTGATTGGAATCGTCCGCAAGTTTCCAAAAGCTCAGCGGAAAAGGTCTTCGGAGGCGGGGCGAATGATGCTCGCTGCTTTTTCGGATGCAGGCTTGTGGCGGTAACCGCGGATGAGCACGGCAGGAGTTCCTTCGGACTTCCCCATCAAGAGTCCCGCGGCCGCCGCTAACTCATCCGCCACGGCGAGAACCGTTGCCGTAAGCAACTTCCCTTCCCGGTCGCGCGTGCCACGCAAGTCCAAAAGCACCGGCAATCCCGACGCACCAATGGCCACGTTAGTCAGCCCCAGCCGCCACGGCCGGCCAAATGTATCGCTGATAATAACCGCGACACGCTTCCCGGTCTTCTTGCTCAGTGCCGCCGCGAGCTTTCCCGCAGAGCGATCCGGATCCCGCGGAAGCAGCGTCACCACACCGTCTCCGGGCACGTTCGAATGATCCACGCCCGCGTTCGCACAAACAAAACCATGATGCGTTTCGGTGATCAACACGCGGTCGGTGCGAAGAATGCGGCGCGACTCTTGCAACGCAAGTTCGATGGCGCGCGGATCTTTTTGCAGTTGCGCTGCAAGTGCTTGGGCTTTTTCCGACGGCTCTACCGTCGCCAGTGAAACCACTGAGCCTTCCGCTTTCGAAACGACTTTCTGGGCAACCACCAGGATGTCTCCACTTGCAAAGCGCAGCCGGGCTTTTTGAGCCGCACTTACGATGACTTTCGCCAGGTCGTCACCCTTTCGAATCTCCGGCAGCCCGGGAATGCGAAACAAGCGCACCTCCGAGCTGTCGCGTCCCGCGGCCTGCGAATTCTCTTTCGAAGGCCTGCGTCCTCGAGACGCTTTCGCCATCTGTGCGGCTGAGCTCCTCACTGCTTTCGAACGTCGGCGTCTTGAAGAGGTTTTCGCCATGAGTTGCGGCTGAAGAATACCACGCGACCTGCAGAGATCTTGCACTCCGGCTCGACAAACTCTCGCCGCTTGCCAACAAGCTGCCGAGCAAAATCCGAACAATCACCGCGAGACACCCCTGCCCTTTATGCACACAAAAGAAGAACGGGGCAATCGCCTTGGCGCGATCGCCCCGTCAAACGATTTAAAGTGCTTTAGAGTTTCCTTCCCCTTATCCGCTTGCTTCAGCTAGGCACTCCTGTCAGACAGTTGACTCAAGCTTCACTCAACCTATGCCGGTTTGCTGAATCAACCGGAAGAGTTTCCTAGTGGTGCGGCTTGTCAGATTTGTCCGACTTGCTCGGCTTATCCTGCTTGGCCGGCTTGTCCTGCTTCGCCGGCTTGTCCTGTCGCTGACGTTCTTGTTGTTGTCTTTGCTCAAGCTTTTGCTGCTGTTGGTCGTGTTTTTCTTCGAGCCTCTGCAATTGCTGTTGTTGTTTCTGTCCAAGTTGCTGTTGTCTTTGCTCGGCTTGCTGCGGCGGTCTTTGATCGGCCTGCGGCTGTTGCCGGCGGGAATTGTCCGGTTCGAGCTTCTGGCGTTGCTGGACCTGCTCCTGCTCGACTCTCTGGCGTTCCTGGTCCTGCTTCAAGCGCAAATCCTGGACTTGTTGCTGCTGTTTTTGGTCGAGCTGCGTGTTACGGTAGTTTCCGGTGCTCGCGGGACGCGAAGAAGGCGGACGGTCGTTGTAGGTCATGGGGTTTCCCGCGTTCGCGGGAGGATTTCCCGGCCGATTGGCTTGGTTCTGCGGATTTGCGTTGTTCGGCGGCATCGGCCGATTCGAATTGCTTTGTTGCATATCCGGCCTGCTCGTCGGCGCATTCTGCGCTGGGCCTGGCCGATTGGGGTTGCGATCCGGCATGTCGGCGTGGGTGGTCGGCGCGTTCTGCGGAGGACCTTGCCGGACCGGCGGCGCCATCTTGATGTTGGGACGCGCAACCTGAGCGTTTTCTGGCTCAGCGCGCCGGATTTCCGACATGGCCGGCGGCCTGCCGCCATTGGCACGGACGATCTCTTGCTGCTTCGAAAAGGTGACCGGAGGAGGAGGAGGCGCCATCTTGGCGACTACCGGGCGGCTCATACTCGGGCTTGGCGGCCGCACGCGGGCTTCTGCACCAGCGCCAAGGACGCTGCGCTGCTGCGGTGCAACTGCAGGCGCGATGGGAGCAACCGACGCCGAAGTAAATTCCTTCGGGCCCACGCGAATCATGTTATTGTGCACGGGCTGAGCGGAGACGAAGGTCTGCTGCGAAACCGCGGTCACTGCACCGGGTGCCGTCTGGTTCTGATACCTCACGTTCGTGACGTTCACCGTCTTGTTCACGTACACGTTGTTGTAGACGTTGGTGACTTGGGTTCGATTGATGATGGTCGTGTTCGAAACGTTTACATTGGTGACGTAGGTCTGGCTGACGTGATACGAGGGGCAATAGACGTCACGCGGTCCCAGCGGAAACCATGCCACGCCAGCGGCTGGCGCGCCGCCAACCCAAGCCACGAGCGCAGGGGCGTACACGGGGCGGACATAAGCTACCGTCACCACCGCGGGCCGCGGTGGAACCGGCACCCAACCCCATACGCCAGCGACAACGACCCAACGGCCGTAGTGGAACGGTGCAAAGCCCCACGGTTCGTCGTCCACCCAGGTCCAGCCCCATGGCGCAATCCAAACCCAGTGTCCGTAGCGATAGGGCGCCCAACCGACGACGATGGTATGCGGAAACCACACGTTGCCGTACTCCGGCACGCTGCGCCAGCCGCCGTACTGATCGAGATCTTCGTAGCCGACCACATCCTCAGAAACGTAACGCGAAGAAACGGATTGATCCTCGCGACGGTCGCGGTCGAAGCACCATTGATCGAAATCGTCCTGATCTTCCCGGATGCGCTCGACGTCGGCGTCCAACTGATCAGTGCCGTTGAAAACGCCCTCTTCGCGCGCGTGAACCGTGTAGGCAGAACCGGCGCCGGTAACTTCTCCCTGGCCATCGCGCACGGTCACAATCGTGGCGTCGCCCGCTTCATTTACATTGATGCGGTAACGGCCCGGGCGAAGAATCGAAAACGCGAGGTTGGGAGTATCCACTTCAAAGGTTTCATCGTCGCCGAGCCGGCGCACGCGAATGTACAGAGTACCTTCGGTTAAGCGTAGCTGCGTAATGTCGTCAGTGAGGTTCAAGAACGAAAATCCGGTATGGTTGGAAAGGCGAATCACTACAGAGCCGAGGTTCAATTCGGCGCGCGAGCCGTCATCGGACCAAAGTTTGTCCCCCGTGGTCATTGGGCGATTCACGACGGCGGTGACCCAATCGTCAGTCCCCGCCGGGTTGAACGAAACGTTGCCGCCGGTGTACGCAAGCCGCGCCACGCGGCTGGGGGGATCATCTTCATCGGCGGCGGCGCGCTGCGCAGCGATAAAAAATACGGCCATTGCCACGCTCACCAAACTCATCCACTTCCGAAGCTCTTTTCTCATGGCTTACTCTCCTGAAAATCCGTAAGGGACCTCTCTCTGAACTTTCCAAAAGGCAGACCCCTCAGGCCTAAAGGCCTGAGCTACAGCTCGGGATGACAACCAAAGGCTTTCTCACTACCCGTCCCTGTTTCCCACGTCTTTCACGGCTTCATGAAACCTATCATCATGGGCTTGTTGCTAGGGTTCGCTTTCGAGCCTAACACTTCGCCTCTCCCGAGCTTTCCGTAGGCCACTCCCCACTTGTCGAATCGGGAAATAGCGCATCCGAGTTGCTCTAGTCCATCTAACACGGGGGAGGGGAAACAGTTGTAGGCGCAAAAGCGAGCTTCTTGAGGATCCAGGGAACGCCTTCGGATGGAAAGCGATTGATTGGCGGCACAAGCACGCAGACGACTCGTCCCTGGTATTTCGGAGTAGCAAGGGCTAAAGACAGCACAAAGCGCAAAGAGCAAAGGCTTCATGGTCATCTAGGCGTTCCTTCCCGGAGATTTACCGAACCCATGTGACGTTGTTTGTAGGTTTGTACCACCAAAGGCGAGAAAAAGCAGTGGCCCCTCGCCTTCGCTCGGGGTTACGGAAAGCGTGAGCCAAGGGAGTTCAGTAATTCGATCCTAAGCAGAGGGTAATTTCCGCGTCCGCAAAGGACACCGGAATTTGGAAAAGGTTTCGCGCCGCTGGACGCGGCCTCGAATCGAAGCCCGGGGAAAATATCCTCATGGGAGCTTTTCGGTATCCAAACTGTAAAGACTGCTGGATTGTGCTTAGTTTCTGATCATGGTATGAACAGCGCCAGGTAGTCGGATCAAGTGAGGAGAGCCCTACTCGCGTTGATCTGAGAACGAATCCGAACCTTGAGGTGGCAAATGATTGCGCATAAATACGCTCCAGCTTGCTTTTTGATGCTTCTGGGATTCCTGGTGGCGAGCCTGCCGTCTCACGCACAGGAACGGCAGAGGCCAATGGTCTATGAGGGCTCCCCCGGCGGGTGGAGAATCCTTGAAGAAGGTCAATCGCCGGCCTTGATCCATGCGACCGTTGAGGATATGAAGCGGTTTCGCGAGGCCACCCTGCGGGGAGCCAACCCTCAAGTGCAGGACGCCAATACGTCAAAGAACTTGAGCTACCACGGTGGCATCGGCGGGATTGGCGTCGAGACAGCGCCCAGAATCTTTCTTGTGCTATGGGGTTCGCAGTGGAACAGCGGCGACCCAAGCGGCGAGCAGGCCATTCTAGAAAACTTCTACAGCGGTGCCGGTGGAAGCTCCTGGTTGAACAGCGTTACGCAGTACTGCCAGGACGTGCCCGCGGGCACGGTGTTCTGCAACGGTGCAGGTACCGCCGCCGGCAATCAAAAGGGCATTTTGGCTGCAGTCTGGATGGACAACGCGAGCCCGGCGCCGTCGAGGCCACGCCAGTCGCAGATTGCCGCTGAGGCCGTGCGTGCGGCGCAGCACTTCGGCAACAGCACTGCTTCCAGCAACGCCAGCGTGCAGTACGTCATCGCTACGGCGTCAGGAAACAACTCCAGAGGTTTTGGGACACAATACTGCGCCTATCATAGCGCGACCAGCTCGTCGGTAGGCAACGTCGCTTACACAAACCTGCCGTACATCACTGATGCGGGCGCGAGCTGCGGCGCCAACTTCAACGGATTGGGCGCCGACGCCGGGATTACGATTGTGACCGGGCACGAAATGGCCGAAACGATCACCGACCAGTTCCCGAGCGGCGGCTGGCTGGATTCCAGTGGCGCGGAAAATGGCGACAAGTGCGCGTGGATCTCCTCCGGCCAGGGCGCCGCAGCGGAGGTCACTCTAAGCAACGGCAGCAGGTTCCCTGTGCAGTCGTTGTGGAGCAACGCCTTCAATAGTGGTTCGGGCGGCTGCGTCCTCTCGTTTTGATGAAACAACATCGTTAGCTTCCCAATACCGGCGGCGCCATAAGTGCCTCCGGTATTTTTGCATTGAGGAACCTGCAGAATTGGGAAGCCGCCCGGAAGGTTCCCGACGGCTTGATATTCAGGAACGGAAATTCTACGTGACTGCAATTAGCGGTGCACCCTGGCGGGTGGAGCATAGGATGGATGCGAAATTAGGAGAGGGAGACGACTGGAGGGAAGGAGAGAGGCGCTTGGTAGTCACAAGCGCCTCTTCTACTGCGTCAACTTAAACCGTACCTCACTGGATCACCTCCTTCTCGGCGAGAGCGCCGATATCGACCAGATGTCGAATGCTCCGAGTATAACTCCGGAATGGGAAAACAGGACGCTTTCCGCTGGAATCTCCGTTTTGCCGCAAGAAGATCGGTAGAAAAAAGATTCCGTAAGCACCTACGGAACTCAAGGACGCGGGCAATTTCATGGCCCGCAAGATGATGCAGCACTGCTTGGGAATGGAAGCCTAATAGGGATACGGGGGACGGTTACTCGTCCTCCCCTCCCACACCACCGTACATGCGGGTCCGCATACGGCGGTTCAGCGAGTTGAGCCCTCGCGGGCCGGAGGTTCGAGGCGTCGTTCGCCACAAGGGCTTCGCCGCTCCGCAGGTTTCCGTTTCGGCTTCACCGTCTTCTGACCCTGTAAAGCTCAGCCGTAGCTGATTGGCTGGCGCAGTGCCACCCGTGAGTTCGACGTTCTACTACTCGCTCTCACTGTTTGGGCCTTCCTCACTCGCGTGAGTGTCGGGTCGGAGGAGGCGCGCTTGCGCGCTGGCCTCCGTCCGCCGCCCAAACTGCCCATACACATTTCGCGTAGGCAGCTTTCACGAAGCGTCAAGCAGATGCCAAAGAAGGAATCAACCCAACCAAGTTAACAAGTCGATGCTCGCCATACAGCGCTCGTTCCGGCAGCTGTTTCCAGCCGCAGTTGCGCCAGCGCTTGAAGCGATGCGACCGCGCTCGCTCGGAAAGAGCTGCCCTTTGCCGTAGCTTCCCGCCTTGAGCATCGCCTCAATGAGGCGAAGCACTCGGCCATCCGCCACTCGCTGAGCTACCAGCGTGAGAAGTTTCTCGTGATCGACCGACCCGAAAAAATCTCTGCCGTCCGACTACTGACAGAGCGTCGCTCGCCACTTCGCTTGCGCTTATAGGTTCGCTTACCCCGGTGCCACCCGGAGACCCTGTCAGTCCTCCCGAGGTCACGTGTTGTTCTTCCGTACCGTGCCGTCCGCAAACACCTTGGTGCGGTGGGAGGATGAGAACGCCTTCGCCTCCATAGTGCAGGCTTGACCGTGCCCCACCTTTGGCCGACCGGTTCATCTTCGGGGTGGCCCCCATCGATTACAGCCCGGTAGTTCTCCTCATGCCCTTCGGATTCCATCTTGCGATGGACACCCTGCCCTCCGGGGTACTGCAATTCCCCGGCCAGCGAGAAGTTACTCCCGCTTTCGGATATGGCGCCCCTCATCCGAGCGCCAGAGGGACTTGAACCCTCCCGAACAACGCGCTGCTCAGCACACACTACGCCCGCTGCTGACTTCTGCGGCAGGATCAGAGTGAATTACTTCACCCTCAGTCGTGAATCCGCGACGTGCCGCAGATCTCCCGTGATAAGTTCGACCGCTTTCGATACGCGACCGCCGGATTTACCACCAGTGCTTTTGATGGATACGGACTTTGCGATCAGTGGCCCGCTCGTCCGACGCCGTAGGCCTCGAATCCAGTTCTTGTCCATCGGCCCGTATCTTTGCTCCACGCTTCCTTTAGACACCGCCTCACGGTGGTGCCCATGCGCTTCGCTACCCTTCACCTCCCATCAGGTTGGGGCGGGACTTTCACCCGCTAGCTGCCGAACATGCACGGCGTACCGCAAAAAAGGGCGGCGCACTGCGCGCCGCCCTTTTTTTGTTTTTCTTGTGAACCGGAAATTAGAGGGGCTGTACGTTGGTGGCCTGCAGTCCTTTCGGACCCTTGGTCACTTCGAATTCAACCGCCTGGCCATCGTTTAGAGTCTTGTAGCCATCGGCCACAATGGCGGAGAAATGGACGAAAACGTCCTCCCCGCTCTGGCGCTGGATGAACCCAAAGCCCTTGCTGGCATTAAACCACTTCACGGTACCCTGTTCTTTACTCACTTCTTCTACTCGTTTCTGTCAGCCGCAGTACGGCTGAGCACTACTTAAGCTATCTGGTGCCCCAAGTCCCGAGCCCCTCATCAGAGCAACGGCCGTCTTCAAGCTTCGCTCAGTTAGTTCTGGCAAGGCCGGAACCAACCTCGCAAAAAAAAGGCCGCAAGTGTGACCTTGCGACCGCTTTTCTTACCCAAAGGCGATACAAGAGCAACAAACGCAAATCTACTGTAACACGGATTAGGGTGAATTACCAATAGTTTCCTTTTAGTCTTGACGGTTGCGTCATCTATACGCGTGACCTTTAATGCGAAACTGACGAATCGGGGGTCGCGGGATGGGGGACCGGTGTCTATCGGCATCAAAGATTTGCCTCACGAGCAATTCTTAGCCCGCAGGGAATTTCTCTTGGGGCGGGTTCGCCGATAAGGTTCTAGCAAAGCCTCGAGGTCGCGGCGTAGCCAAGCAGCCAGCGAGCCTTCGCGAAACACGGCCCAATCCAGCATAGACCCACCGTTAACCTGCAGGATGAGGCGGGCAAGTTCGGCGGTGTTGCACTTCACCAATTCGCCGGCAGCAACGGCTTCGTCGAGCAGCTTGCGCGTTTCTGCGCGGCACGCTTTGAATTGTGCGAGCGTAATGGCGCGAAACTCGGGGTCGGTGAGGTCGTTCTGAAGGTACGCCAATCCATTGGCCATGGATTCAGGAGTCGCAGCAAAACCGCTGGAGGAAACATATAGCTCGACCAGCGCCTTCAGAGGTGATCTGTATTTTGCGCGCCCGGAGGCAAACTGTTCGGGGACACTGGCCGGAACAGTGCTGTACAACGCCAGCAGCAAACCACGTTTGGTGCCGAAGCGCTGGATCAGCGTGGCTGGAACGACACCGGCCTCTTTGGCCACGTGCGCCAGCGTGAGCTGCGTGGGACTGTACCGTTGCATGGCGCGGGCAGTAGCGGCCAGGATCTCTTGGTCCGAAGTTTCGCGAGGGCGAGGTGACATTCGTCCTAAGCTTTCTTAAACGCCTCCCGGGCAGCTTTTCCCCGAACCGACGGCCAGAATAACTGAATGGTGGTTCATTTTCTACTTGACATTAATGAATGGCTGTTTATTATAGAACATCTTTCCTTACCGAGGTGACCATGACTTCGGTCTCTTCCTATCAGCCGCCGGACTTGAAGGGGCGGGTTGCGCTTGTCGCAGGGGCCACTCGCGGAGTGGGGCGAGGCACGGCGCTGGCGCTTGGCGAAGCAGGCGCGACGGTGTACTGCACGGGCCGCAGCACGCGCGGAAAGCGCACAGAGAAGAGTCCGGTTCGGCGCTTGCCCTCGGAATACTATCTCGGGCGGCCGGAAACCATTGAGGAAACCGCGGAACTGGTGACCGCGCGAGGCGGCAAGGGGATCGCGGTGGTAACCGATCACCTGGAGGCGCAGCAAGTCGAAGCATTGCTCACCCGAATTCGCAAGGAACAGGGAAATCTGCACGTGCTGGTAAACGACATCTCCGAAAGTGCGCAACATGAGTTTGGCAGGACCTTCTGGCAGCTCGACCTCGAAAAAGGATTTGCGATGTTCCATAACGCCATCCATACGCACATTCTGACCAGCCACTTTGCCGCGCCACTGCTCATCGAAACAGCGAAAGGAGGAACTGTCCCGGGGCTTATTGTCGAGATTGGCGACGGCGATTCCTACACCTATCGCGGAAATCTCATGTTCGACTTGATCAAAACGACCGTCATCCGCCTGGCGTTTGCCATGGCGCGCGAGCTGAGAAGAAAGAACGTCGCTGCCGTAGCGCTAACGCCCGGCTTTTTGCGCTCGGAAGTGATGCTTGAGGAATTTGGCGTCACCGAAGCCAATTGGCGGGACGCCGTGAAAAAAGTGCCCGACTATGCCGAGTCGGAAACGCCTCTTTATGCCGGGCGCGCCATTGCCTGCCTCGCCGCAGATCCCAACATCATGAAAAAGTCGGGACGCGTCTTCAGCTCCTGGACCCTTTCTGATGAATATCCCTTTTGCGATGCGGACGGCCGGCGTCCGCATTTCGGAAGGCACTTTGAGAAAACTTACGGCTTCAACGTGAGCCCGTGCGATGACGGCTTTTACAAATACTGGTTCGACGACGTGCTTGACCGCCTCTTTGGGGAGTGGCCGCCGGACTAGCGCCGCCGACCGAAGTGGAGTAGCTGTTATGGGATGCCGTCAGGAACGTCGAGAGCCATGCGCAGGATTTGCATGGCAAGCTGGTTCACCTCTACGTCGTCCAGGTTGCAGAGCACAACTACTCCCGCATTTCTGGACGGAACGACGGCAAAAGCCGTGCTGGTTCCCTGTTGGCCGCCCGTGTGCGCCAGAATGTGCAAACCAAACTTGTCCATGACTCCCCAGCCGAGGCCATAGCCGGTTTCTTTTCCATCCGCCGTCTTGAGGGACGTCCACATAAGATCTTGTGTGCCGCGCTTCAGAAGTTTGTCGGCGAGCATGGCCGCCTCGAAATCGGCCATGTCGTCAGCGGAAGAGATAATGCCGCCGCCGGGAATCTTGTAGCTGGAGTCAAGCACTCCGGCGTTGCGGACCATGCCGCCTTTGTCTTTGTGATACCAGCGCGTACGGTGAGGAATAATCGCGAAAAAATCATCGTCGCGCGTTTGCTCCATTCCCGCAGGCGCAAAAACATTCTTCCCCAGAAAGTCGATGAATTTTCCCGCGGCGGCACCCTCCAGAACACAGCCGACCAGAGTGTATCCGTAGGTCGAATAGTGGAACTTCGTGCCGGGCTTCTCTACCAGAGGATCATTGGCAAAAAGTTGAAGCGACTCCTCGACGCTCGCGAAATGCCGCGCGCTGTCTTCGGGAACGTCGCCTTTCCCGTCCGGGTTGTAGTGGCGGATACCGCCAAGGTGCCCAAGCAATTCCCGCGTGGTGATAGGCCACTCCTTTTGCGGGAACGCCGGACAATATTTCTGCACCGGAGCATCCAGGTCCAGCTTGCCGCGCTCCCAAAGCTGCAGCACCGCCGTCGCGGAGATGGGTTTTGAAATAGAGCCCAGCCGGAAAAGAGTCGAGGAAGTTGCAGGAGAAGAATTCTCCAAGTCCGCCATGCCAAATCCCTGAGACCAACGAGGCTCACCATCCAGTACAAGCGCTGCGGAAAGCCCGGGGATGTTGTTTGTGGCCATGAAGCTGGCGACGGCTTTTTCGAGCGCTAAGCGTTTTTCTTTCGGAAAGCTTTTTTCCTGTGCCGCAAGGGAGACCCTGCAGAAAATCAAGAAAGACAGGCAGATGGCGTACTTCCAACAAGTCTTCCTACGCGTTCGTGACTGACGGGTGTGCATGGAATCACCTCGGAACGGGAGTGTATCGCAAGAATGGGACGGGCGCCGGACGGGACGGTCTGAACCGTGTTAAGAGAGTTGGCACCTCACCCGACAAGAAGCGTTGACCTGAACGCGACCCGCTTTCTACCATAATAGGAATGAAACCACGGGTGCTCTTGGCAGTAAGCGCAATGGTGTTGGCAACGATGGGTTGCGGCTGTGAGGACTCCGCCAAAAGGCCGGTCCAAGCTCACATGCCCGCGACGCATATTCCAGAAACCGGCGTTCGTTCAGCCCGTGCTGCGGATGCACCGCGCCCGGCCCCGCAAGCAGCGCAACTCGCTCCGCCTTCGCTGGCGCCTTTGCCGCTGACCGATCCTAAACGCCCGCTACCGGTGTCCCTGCTGCCGGCCGTTCAGGAAGGGAGGGCCTTCCTAATCCAGAGGGTGCAGGAGAAGTTCGCCTCCGGCGAAAACAATTTCAAGGCTGGACACCTGGAAGCCGCGCGCAAGGACTTTGATGACGCGGTGGATTGGATGCTCGAAAGCGGCTACGATCCGGACGGCGATCCTGCGCTCAGCGCATTGTTCCATCATGTCGTGGATTCGGTGTACGCCTACGAGCTACAGGCGTTCCGCGGCGGCGAAGGCTTCACCGAGGCGGCTGCGGTTCCCGCGCCGATTGACGAAGTGGCGGCAGTGGCGCTTCCTGCCGATCCCCGGCTGAAAGAGCGCGCCGAAGAAGCAGCAAAGAGCGTGTCCCACGATCTGCCCCTGACGGTAAACGATGAGGTACTCCAGTTTCTCAATTTTTTTCAAACGCCCAAGGGACGCGACATCGTGGAAACCGGTCTGCGGCGCGCTGGACGTTACCGCGATATGATTTCGCGCGTTTTGAAGGAAGAAGGTCTGCCGCAGGATTTGATTTACCTGGCGCAAGCGGAAAGCGCTTTCCAGCCGCTGGCGCTTTCGCGCGCGGGCGCGCGCGGCATCTGGCAATTTGTAGCCTATCGCGGTCAGCAGTACGGTTTGCGGCACTCCTGGTGGATCGATGAGCGGCAGGATCCGGAAAAAGCCACACACGCGGCAGCACAGCATCTGCGCGACCTCTACGGACTTTTCGGCGACTGGTATCTGGCCATGGCCGCGTACAACTGCGGCCCCGGCAACGTGCAAAAAGCCATCGAACGCACGGGGTACGCAGACTTCTGGGAGCTCTATAAGCGCAAAGTCCTGCCGCGCGAAACAAAAAACTACGTGCCGATCATCATCGCGCTGACGCTGATCGCCAAAGATGCGGCGCATTACAACATCTTGGCGGACCCGGAAACACCGGTTCCTACCGACGTCGTTAAACCGGGCCGCCCGATCGACCTGCGGCTGGCCGCGGAATCCATCGACGTAGACGTGGAGACTCTGCGCGCTTTAAATCCTTCGCTGTTGCGCATGGCCACGCCGGACGATCCCTCATTCGAACTGCACCTTCCGCAAGGCACGGGCGAAAAATTCACCAGGGAAATCGCCGCCATCCCGCCGGACAAGTGGATCAGCTGGCGGCGCCATCGCGTGGAACCCGGCGACACGCTCGCTTCGATCGCGAAAAAATACCGCGTGACGCCCACAGCCATCGCCGAGGCCAACAACATGGACCGCACGGCGGTGTTGGAGCCCGGAACGAAGCTGACGATTCCCGCAACGCAACGGCCGTCGGAAACCAAGCGCCTGCTGGTGAGTTACCGGGTGCGGCGCGGCGACACCCTTGCGGGAATCGCAGACCGCTTTAACGTGAATCCGGAAGACGTACGGAGATGGAACCGGCTGAGATCTAGCCGCGTAAGCCGCGGCATGGTGTTGCGCATTTACACCATCGCGCCGGAAACCGCCCGGAGGCGCCTAAGGCCGCACGCCAAGAAGAAAACGGCGGTTTCCACTTCGCCGAAGGCCGCCAGCGCTGCGGCTGCCACCATGTCACAATAAGTAATTTATTTACAACAACTTACATGGTCGCTGACGCGAGACCATCCGTTGCCACGTCTGGGAAGAATGCCCACATTCGTCACGCGGAGAAATCTTTTGCGCTGAACGTCCGAGACTACTTGACAACGCCCAGCGAGTGCGATAACAAACAACGGCGCGGGGACGGGGTGTCCTTCGAGAACTCCGGCCAAAACAGCAAAAAAATATCGATCCGTGGATCAACGGGGTTGTGAGATTTCCCCCAGGGGAGGACGGAATGGATTTTGAGAAAGACAACTTTGAAGACGACAACGAGCTGTCACGGCTGGAAGACGACGAGGAGCTGGGCGGCGAGTCGCAGGAGATGGTGGAGACCGAGGAAGAGGAAATGGCGATCGTAGGCGAGGACCCGGAAGAAGAAGCTCCAGCGCCGAGGCCTGCGCCTGCGGCCCGGCCGACGCCGAAGAAAGCAGCGGCGAAGAAGGCCGCGCCTAAGAAAAAGGCTAAAGCCAAAAAGAAGGCCGCGAAAAAGCCGGCGCGGAAGGCTGCAAAGAAGAAAAAGAGACGCTAAGGGCTTTCGCCACCAAAAAGAGTGACTTCGAGAGAGCCGGAAGAAGTCCCGGCTCTCTTCTTTAGCAGAATCCCTTTTCTACTGTCTCGTCCCATTTAATCGCGAGAACCAGCAACGTTGCGTCGTCGGTCCGGTGCCCGGCGCTGAACTCCGAAATCGCGGCAACAATTTTTTCTTGTATCGCACTCGCGGGCAGCGCGCGGTGTTCTTCGAGCAGTGCCAACAACCGCGCCTCACCAAACTCCTCACCATCGGGGTTGCATGCTTCCGTCACACCGTCGGTAAACAGAACCACACGATCGCCCGGTACGAGTTGGATTCTCCCCGGTTCGTAGCTTTGCTCCCCGAAAACGCCGAGAACTCCCCCGCCTTCGCGCAAGCGCTCGTGCGAACCATCCGCATGCACGACAAAAGGCGCATTGTGGCCGGCGTTGGCGTAGCGGAGGAGCCGAGCCCGGCCATCCAGTTGCGCGTAGAAAAAAGTGACGAAACGGTCGCTATGCGTGTTCCTCCACACCAGAGCATTCAGACGGCTGCACACAACGTCAGGGTCCAGGGATGGCGAGGAAAGTCCACGGACGGCCGCCTGCAGGTTAGACATCAGCAGCGCTGCCGGAATTCCCTTCCCAGCCACGTCCGCAATGCACAGGCCTAGCATATCTTCGCTCAATGGCAGCACATCGAAATAATCTCCGCCTACAGCCCCGGCCGACTGCCACGAGCTGGCAATTTCGTATCCGGCCATTTGAGGAATTTCACGAGGCAGAAGTTTTTCCTGGATCGATTTGGCTTCGGCGATCTCGCGTTCCTGTTCCTGAAGGTGAACGATGGCTTCGTCCCGGGCCTGCTTCTCCTGGTTGGCTCGCCGCCGCGATTCCCGGCGTTGTTGGCCCAAGCAAATCTGCTTTTCCACGATGTCCAGTAGACGCGCATTGCTCCAGGGCTTTTCGATAAAATCGCTCACGCCGTACTGCATGGCCGCGACGGCCAAGCCGACGGTGGCCCAACCCGTCATGGCCACCACCGGCGGCGCGTCCGGCATCTCCCGCAGGTGGCCGAGCACGTCCAGCCCCTCCTCTCCCGAGGTCGTGTCCCGCGCATAATTCAGATCCATGAGCACAAGATCAAATTCGCGCTGTGCCAGAGCCGCAAGCAGATCTGCGGGCGTACTCGCGGTTTCGAGGCCGTATCCGCGTCCCTTGAGCAGCAGTTGCAGGGCGTCCAGCACATCCTTCTGGTCGTCGGCAATAAGAATTCGCCGCTGCTTCGTTTCACATTCCTTGGCCGTCTCGGTTGCTACCATTGCTCTCACCCCACAAGCGCTGGCGAGTCAGTCTCATTCGCAAGGCTTGCCCATTAGACGCAGGAAGTGCGCCAGGCGATAGATCGCTTTAACCTGTTTCGATTGAACCACCTGCGGCGAGATTCAATTCCTGGAAGGAACAGCAGTTGGCCGTTTGCGGGAACGCTCGTCCCAATTCCGGACAGTCGTCGCAAGATCGCATATCTCGCGATTATTGACCACGGTTTGTTGGAGGTCGAGCAGTCAAGGGCCGCCCCTTTAGGTTAGGTTTGCGGCTCCTTGGTTTTCCCGAGTCACGGCCTGCCGCCTATAGTACCGGTTCCGACCAATTCTCCAGGGTCTCCTTGACCTTGCGCAGGAACTGGTGAGCGATGGCGCCGTCTACCACACGATGGTCGTAGCTCAACGTGACGTAGCACATCGACCGAATGGCGATCGCGTCGTCCACCACCACGGGACGTTTCTCAATCGCGCCCAAGCCGAGAATACCCACATTCGGTTGGCTGATGACGGGCAATCCAAACAGCCCGCCGAAAACCCCCGGGTTGGTGATGGAGAAGGTGCTCTCCTGCACTTCCTCGGGCTTCAATTTCTTCGAGCGGGCGCGTTCCGCCAGGTCGTTCATCGCACGCTGGATGCCCAGCAGATTCTTCTCGTCGGCGTTTTTCACCACCGGAACGATCAGGCCCCATTCCAGGGCGACGGCAATGCCCATATTGATGTCCTTGTGGATGACCAGGTTCGTGCCGTCAAGCGAAGCGTTCAGCGTGGGGAACGCGCGCAAGCCCTCCACCGCCGCTTTTACGAAAAAGGGCATAAAGGTCAGCTTGGTCTGATAACGCCTTTCGAATTCGTCTTTCGACTTGGCGCGCAAAACGGCGATTTTCGTCATGTCAATTTCATCGACCGAATACACATGCGCCGAAACGCGCTTGGATGCCACCATGTGCTCGGCGATTCTTTGGCGCATGGTGCTCATCGTCTGGACTTCGTAATTGCCAAAGTAAATCCTCTCGCGTGGCACAGCCGTTTCGAGCGCGATATGAACTTGCGCCCCGGGCGCTCCGGGAGCCGCGACTGGAGTTGGGGCCGATGCCGGCGATACCAGAACGGGCCGCGCCGATGGGATGGAAACTACGGACGGAGCCGTAGCGGGCGCTCCTCCCGCTGCCGCGATCACGGCTTCGATGTCCTGCTTGCTGATGCGCCCGCCCGCGCCGGTCCCTTGTACCGTCGCGAGGTCAATACCGTGTTCTTTGGCCATGCGGCGTACCAGCGGCGAACTGTGAACGCGCCCACTCGCAGGAGAACTCGGCGGAGAGGCCGCCCGGTTAGCTACCGCCACGGGAGCCGGAGCCGCGGGTCGTGGAGCAGCTGCTGGCGCTGGGGGAGGCGCGGCCGCTGCAGGAGCTCTCATCGGCGCAGGAGCTTGAGCCTTCGCCGGAGCCGGGGCGGGCGCTCCCGCAGCGGCAGCCGCCGAACCTGCAGCATCAATCACGCCAACGACGGTCTGGATCGGCACGGTCTGGCCTTCTCCGACCTTGATTTCCTTCAGCACGCCTGCCGAAGGCGACGGAATTTCCGCATCCACTTTGTCAGTAGAAATTTCAAACAGCGGCTCATCGCGCTCGACCTTGTCGCCGGGTTTCTTGAGCCACTTAGTAATCGTTCCCTCGAAAATGCTTTCGCCCATCTGGGGCATCACGATGTCAACGGCCATGGCTTACTCCTGTGGTGTTGTTCCAAACCTAAAATTATAGCTCACGATGTTTTTGAGTGCTTTCCGCCAAACCTTGGTTTTTTGCAATTCCCCTACCCTAATAACGCGCCAACTCCTTCGCAGCGGTGAAAACCTTCCTGGCGTTAGGTAGAAAATACTCCTCCAGCGTCGGCGCATACGGTACCGGGGTGTCCAGCGCAGTCACCCGCACCAGTGGCCCATCGAGATCCTGGAACGCTTTTTCGAAAAGGATGGCCGCAATCTCCCCGGCGATTCCGCCGGTCTTCGTATCTTCATGGACGACCAGGCACTTATTGGTCTTCTTCACCGAATTGACGATGGTCTGTTCGTCGAGCGGCAACAGCGTTCGTAAATCGATCACTTCCGCCTCGATCCCTTCCTTTGCCAAGCCATCGGCTGCTTCGAGAGAACTGTGCATCATCGCCGCGTACGAGAGAATCGTCAGGTGCTGGCCCTCACGGCGCACTACGGCTTTGCCGATGGGAACCGTGTAGTCCTCCGCCGGAACGTCTCCCTTGATGCGCCGGTAGAGAAACTTGTGCTCGAAAAACAGCACGGGATTATTGTCGCGCACTGCGGCTTTCAGCAGTCCCTTGGCATCGTACGGCGTCGACGGATAAATCACCTTTAAGCCCGGCGTGTGCACAAAATACATTTCCGGATTCGCGGAATGGAACGGCCCGCCGTGCACGCCGCCGCCGGAGGGCCCGCGAATCACCATGGGCGCAGGTGCGTTCCAGAGATAGTGCCCCTTGGCCACAAAATTGGTGATCTGGTTGAAGGCGCACACGATGAAATCGATGAATTGCATCTCGCAGATGGGCCGCAGACCGAGATAGCTCATCCCGCAAGCCGCACCAACAATGGCGCTCTCGCTGATCGGTGTGTCGATCACGCGCTCCCACCCAAAGCGTTCGAGCAGCCCTTCACTCGTCTTAAAAGCACCGCCGTAAACGCCCACGTCCTCACCGATCAGCAAAACCGTGGGGTCGCGCTCCATCTCCTCGAACATGGCTTGCCGGATGGCTTCGAGAAATGTGATTTGCGTTCCGCCGGTTGCGGATCCGTTTGTCGGAGCTCCGTTCCCGCCCGCCATGACTACCTCCGCGCCTTTCGCGAAGCGCCCGCTGCCGCCTTCATCGCTTTCTTTGTTGCGTTCTTACCCGTCGTCTTTGCTGGCTTCGCGCGGCGGCCGTTCTCTCCGGCTTTCTCCATGATGGCTGGCGCCGGGGTGTCGCCAAAATGGATCGGTGCGCCCGCGCCTCCCGAGCCCTTGCCGGAACCAAAGCCAGGAACGGTCCACACCGGCTTGACGCTGGATTTCGGCGGCGTCACCTCGGCGATGGCCCGCTCCCACTTGGCCCGAATCTTGTGGCAATCGTCGCCCGTGCAGTAGATGCCTCCTTCGGCAAATTCTGGGGGTGGCATTGGCGAGTTCTCGGCGAACTCGCGTTCCGCCGTGAGCAGCGTATCCAGCCTTTCGTCGATTTCCTTTTTACCGGCTGCGTCGAGAAGCTTTTCCGCCGTCAAGAACTTCTCATACAAAGCAATTGGGTCGCGCGCTTCCCAGTACGCGCGCATCTCTTTCGGAACGTATTCCGCCGGATCGTGCTGTGCATGGCCCAAACGACGAAACGTCTTGGCTTCAATCAAGATCGGGCCTTCGCCGGCGCGCGCCCGCTCGACCGCTTCACGCGCCGTGTTGTAAACGGCCACGACGTTATTGCCATCCACAATATAGCTGTCGATGCCGTAGGCCCTGGCGCGATCGGCCAAATTCTCGAGCGGCACCTGCCGCCGCACCGGCGTCGAGTACGCCCAAAGATTATTTTCGAGAATCAGCACAAAAGGCGCTTTCTGGGTGGCCGCGAAGTTCAACCCTTCGTGAAACACGCCCGTGGAGCTGCCGCCGTCACCGATCCAGGTCATGGTCACAATCTTTTGTCCGAGGTAGCGTCCCCCAATGGCTACGCCGGCCATTACCGGAATTAAATCGCCAAGCATGGAAATCGGCGAAACGATGTGCAAATTGTCCAAATCCCCGAAGTGGCTCGTGCCGTCTCTGCCCTTGGTTGGCGAATCGTACTTCGCCATGTGCTGCATGAAAATGTCGCGCGGCGGCACGCCTTTCACCAGAAGCGCCCCGATATTGCGTATCATGGGAGCGATCCAGTCTTTTTTGTCCAGCGCGTAGCAGCTCCCAACTGAAATCGCTTCTTGCCCGAGGCTGGAATAAAGCCCTCCGACAATTTTGTTCTGCCGGAAGAGCTTCACCATGGTCTCTTCCACGGTGCGGTTCAGCCGCATGTAGTAATACAGGTCCAGATACTGCTGCCGCGTCAATTCCCGGGGCATCGCTTTTGTCATTGCTGCTCCCATTTCTTATGCCTCAACGGCGACTACCTGCTCGGCGCGCTCGAGTTTCTGAAGAAACTCTTCTTTCGAAGTTTCCCGTAGCTCCAGGCCGAACAATTCTCCCAGATGCTTTGCCAACCGCAGCGCGACTTCCGATTTTTCCACCGTACGCCCGAGCAATTTTTCCAGAGACGTGGCTTTGCGATCCGCAATCCCGCACGGCACGATCAAGTCAAAAAACCGCAAATCCGTTGAAACGTTATACGCGAATCCGTGCGAAGTGACCCAGCGGCTGATGTGCACGCCGATGGCGCCCAATTTTTCCGCTTCGCGGGTAACTGTGACTGGCGCAAGGTGACTGGTGACTGCTGACTCATGACTCGTGAAAGAACCGCCCTTCACCCAGACTCCCGTCTTCCCCGGCTCGCGAGACGCAACAATCCCAAATTCGGCCGTAGCGCGAATCATGCCTTCTTCCAACATGCGTACGTACCAAACCACGTCTCGCCGGATTGCACCGAGGTCCAGGATGGGATAGCCCACAATCTGGCCCGGACCATGATAGGTGATATCGCCGCCACGACTGGTCTCATGGAATTCCACGCCTTTTTGTCGCAGAACGTGCTCGCTCACGAGCAGGTGCTCGCGTTTTCCATTTCGGCCCTGGGTAATGACATGGGGATGTTCGCAAAGGAGGAGAACATCTTCGATAGCGTCTGCCTTTCGCGCGGCAACAATGCGCTTCTGTAACGCGCAGGCTTCCGCGTAGCCAATCATTCCGAGCTCGACAATCTGGCAGGTCTTCACCAGTCACCAATCACGAGTCACTCGCTACACATTAATCTGCAACCCGCGCACAGACGCAAACGCGTCTCCCATGCCTTCCCACACCGTGGGGTGCGCATGAATCATGTTCATCATGTCGTCGATGGTGCCTTCTAGATTCAACACCGCTGCCGCTTCCGACAAAATCTCCGTTGCCAGCGGCCCGATAATATGAATACCAAGCACTTCGCCGTAAGTCTCTTCGGAGACCACTTTGATGAATCCGCCATGGGCGCCCAAGATCGTAGCCTTACTGTTTCCAGCAAATGGAAACTTTCCCGTTTTCACCGCATATCCCGCGTCGCGCGCCTGCTTTTCCGTCAACCCAATCGAGCCGATTTGCGGCTCGCAATACGTAGCGTTGGGAATGCGCGTCCTCACAATTTGAGGCGCCGGCTTGCCCGCAATGTGCGTTACCGCGAGGATGCCTTCCATCATCGCCGCGTGCGCGAGTTGCGGCAGGCCCGCAACGATGTCGCCGATGGCGTACAACCCTTTTTCCGCCGTTTCCATGTACTCGCCCACGTGCACGAATCCGCGCTCCATCTTAGCTTTCGATTTCTCCAACCCACAGCCATCGGTCATCGGTTTGCGGCCCACGGCTAGCAGCAGCTTTTCCGCTTGCAGCGTTTGTGACTTACCGTCCTTATCCTTGAACGCCACGGCGACGCCCTTCGCGTCTTTCTTGGCGGACTCGACGCTGCAGCCCGTGAAAATCTGGATGCCTTTCTTCTGGAAAGCCTTGCTCAGTTCCGCGGAAATCTCTTCGTCTTCTAGCGGCACGACGCGCGGCAACGCTTCCAGAATGGTGACCTGCGTCCCAAACGAATTGTAAACCGACGCAAACTCCACGCCCACCGCGCCCGCGCCCACCACTATCAGCGATTTCGGGATTTCCGGAAGCTCTAGAATCGAGCGGTTCGTGAGGATGGTCGTGTGGTCGGGCTCGATTCCCGGCAGCGACTTCGCTTCTGAGCCGCTCACCATGAGCACGTTCGAGGCTTCAATGGTGGTTTTCTTGCCGTCTTTTTCGACGCTGATTTTTCCCGGCCCCTCGTATCGGCCCCAGCCTTGCACCCACTCCACTTTGTTCTTCTTGAACAGAAACTCGATTCCCTTGGCGTGCTTCTTGACGATTTTGTCCTTGCGCGCCAGCACATTGGCCCAATTGATTTTCACGCCGCTGATCTCGAAGCCCAGCTCGGCAGCATCCTTGATATGGTCGTAAACGTCAGCGTGGTGGAGCAATACTTTGGTAGGAATGCAGCCCACGTGCAGGCAGGTGCCGCCCAGGAACGGGTCCTTCTCCACCACAATGGTCTTCAGGCCGAGTTCTCCGGCGCGAATCGCCGCCACGTACCCGCCTGGGCCGCTCCCGATGATCGCCACATCGTACTTTGCCACTCGTAGTCTCCCTTCCGTGGGGCCGGACCGGTGAGGGGAGTGCGCTCTCACCGCAGTCACGCTCGAAAAATCTCGAGGGGATCAGGCCGCTAAGATCGGATGGCGAGCGTCCGCGCCCTTATGCGGGCGCCCTCACAAACGTAGAAAAATGGCGCATAAAAAGCCGTCCGCACGTCCAGCGCAGACGGCTACCTTCCAGCAAACATCAAAGTTTAGCAGTCGCTTGCCGCCCTCGCAACCGAGCCTTGTAAAGCCTTGTAACTCAATCTAACTCAATCTCCCTCGCTTGAAACGCTGGCTGGCCGGTTCCGGATAGGGCAATCCGTGTGGACCCACGATGTAGAACATCTTGATCTTAAGGGCGACGAGTTTGCCCGTCATGCCTGGCGGCTGCCTCTGCAAAGCCCCGCACCGCGCGCGGCAGGCCTTTTTGATTGACACCCCTTGCAGGTCCGCCGCTCCAAGGAGTTTCTCCGATTCAAGCGCGTGGAATCGCCGGGAAGTACTGCTCTTCTAAAATCAGACGATGGTGAATCTGATGTCCGGCAGTGATGAAACCGAGAGCCCGTACGGTTACTTCTTTTTGGCTGGCCACGCCGCGTCTCGACCATGCCGCATCATTGAATGAGCGGAACAGCAAAATGCTGGCTTCACGGACGATATCGAACTCCTGGGCCAAATCCGCGAGCTTCCGGCCGGCAAACCCTCCGTTCTTCACGAAGTCATCTTGCTCGAAGCTCGCTAGCGGCGTCTGATCGCACCTGGCGATGCGCAGCGCGCGATAGGCGAAAATCCGCTCGGTATCGGTGATGTGTCCGAGAACCTCTTTGATTGTCCATTTGCCCGGCGCATAGCGGAAATTTCCGTCGCGCTCCGAGCGTCCGGCGAACAATTGCGACATGTGCAGCCGCTCGGATTCGAGAATGCCCAAGATATCCGTGCCCGGAACCTTCGCTATGTACTTCCTGTAATGTTCCGCGTATTCGCTAGCATCCGGCCTCTTCATGAAAACACCTCGTTTTGAATCGAGCAATTATAGCTTCGCACCTGGCCTGTGCACAGGATTCCTAGGGTCCGGCTGGTGTATAAACTTAGGATGCAGAATTCATTCCAGGCGCTGGAACCTTTCCGTTCTTGACGGATTATTGCAAGATAGCGCATGACCATGACCACAACCGATCGTAAGACCATGCGCGTCGCTTTCCAAGGAGAGCCCGGGGCGTTCAGTGAAGCCGCCGCGATTCAACTTCTCGGCGAATCCATAACCACCGTGCCCCGGGCTACGTTCGAAGCTATCTTCCGATCCGTTGCGGAAGGCGCTGCTGATGCTGTTCTCGCTCCCGTAGAGAACTCCCTCGCCGGTTCGGTGCTGCGCGTGTTCGATTTGCTTCTGGAAAGCCGCCTCGCCATCGTTGCGGAAACGATTTTACCCATCGAGATGCAGCTCATTGCGCTTCCCGGAACTTCTCTGGAGGACATCCGTTCTGTCGCTTCCCATCCCATGGCGTTGGCACAATGCGAGCGTTTTTTCGCTGCGCACCCGACATGGAAACGCATTCCTGCGGAAGATACTGCCGGAAGCGTCCGAGAGGTGATTTCCGCTGGAGATAAATCTCGCGCCGCCATCGCCGGACGCCGCGCGGCGGAGCACTACCACGGCGTGATTCTCGCCGAACGCATCCAGGACAATCCGGAAAATTTCACGCGCTTCGTTCTTCTGGTGCCCGAAAAGGAAGCGGCTTGCTGGCTTTCTGCCAGCGCGCGCAAAACTTCGCTTGCCATGCGTCTCGCGCATCGTCCTGGCGCGCTGCTTGCGTCGCTTGAGCCCTTTGCGAAACACGGCGTGAATCTGCTCAAAATCGAAAGCCGGCCCATCCACGGCCGGCCCTGGGAATACCAATTCTTCATTGACCTGGAAGCAGAAGATGCCGTCAACCTCGACCACGCCCTCGCGGAAGTGCGCAAAGCCACCAGTGAATTGCGCGTCCTCGGCCGCTACAAAGCGGCCTCCTCTGCTTCCTTTACCTCATTTTTTCAGCAATAGCTGCACTCGGCATCGCCCATGCCGCCGCCGGTGATGCCGTCGCGCATTCGCCGCAAGCGCCGGCCCAGCCGCTCGGCAAGCTGGTGCCGCGCGCGCCACAAACGCGCCTTCAACGTGTTTTCGGTGACGCCCAGCTTCCTCGCGGCTTCGCCAGTCGAGTAGCCTTCGACTTCGCGCAGCACGAATGCGGTGCGCAGGAGCGGTGAAAGCTGATCGAGATTCTCGCTGAGCATCTCGCGAATTTCCGTGTTCTCCATCACCTGTTCCGGAGTCAGTCCGTCGTCCGCGAAGCGCTCCGTTGCCGGCAACTCATCTTCGCGTGGCGGCTCGTCCAGGGAAATCGCCGGACGCGCCTTGGCGCTGCGCCGACGCATCAGCGCCGCGTTAATGACGATCCGCGTCAGCCAGGTCGAAAACTGCGACCGGCCTTCGAAACGCTTCAAATTGCGATACGCCGAAAGCAGCCCGTCCTGCAACGCGTCTTCCGCATCTTCCGTGTTGCCCAGCACGCGCAGCGCGGTCTGGAACAGCGGCCGATGGTAGCGGCGGAAGAGCGTTTCCACCGCTTGATGGTCGCCGCGCTGTCCCGCGCGAATCAACTTTTCCTCACTGCCTTCTATTGCCACGGCTCCTTGTGTCGCCATTGTCATCCCCCAGTTCCATGAAACTTGCTTCCTCAAACTTGTCTCGTGAAACCTGTTTGACGTTTCACGGCCAAAAATCTCTTCAGTGCACCGGCACGTTGCCTCCGCGCATTCTCGGCCTCTTCAACAACATCAAAACCGGAATCACCGCGAAGAACACGATGCCCAGAATCTTGAAATCGTCGAGAAACGCCAGCATCGCGGCTTGCCGCTCGATGTTGCCGTAAACCATCGCCTGCGCCTGCGTGTAGGCGTGTGCCGCGGTCGAACCGGCCGAAACCAGCCTGAACTGAAGGCCTTGCAGGGCATTGTGATATGCCGCGCTCAATTCATTGGCGCGTTCCGTCAGCCGTGCGGTGTGAAATTGAATGCGGCGGTCCAGCATGGTCGTCACGAACGCGATTCCCACGCTCGCTCCGACGTTCCGTGCCAGATTGATGATTCCCGTCCCCATATTCGTCTTCTCCTTCGGCACGAACGCGAAAGCTGCCACGTTAATGGGGATGAAGAGAAACGCCAGCCCGAAGCCTTGCAGCATGCGCGCTTCCACCGCGTGCCGGAAATCCAGCCCCAGGTCCCAACCCGCCATCACGAACAACGCCAGAGACGAAACTACGCAGCCGAAGATAATCAAAAATTTCGTGTCTAACTTGGACACCAGAACCCCTACGATCGGCATCATGCACATGATCACCGCTCCGCCGGGAGACAATGCCAGGCCCGCTAGCTGCGCCGTGTAGCCCATCAATTGCTGCAAGAGCTGCGGGATCAGCACGGTGCTGGCATACAACACGAAGCCCAGGAAGAACATGGCCAGCGTGGCGACCGCGAAGTTGCGGTCTTTCAGCATTTTCAGATCCACCACCGGTTCCTTCTCGCGCCACTCCCAAACGATGCCCGCAATGACCCCAACGAGCATCAAAGCGAAGAATCCGGTAATGAAGTTCGACGCAAACCAATCCTCGCGCTGCCCTTTGTCCAGGATGATTTGCATGCTGCCCAGACCCAGGCTGATCAAGCCAATTCCGATGTAGTCGATCCGGAATCCCGCCTTGAAATTCGCTTTCTTCATATACGGCGGGTCGCTGACCAGAATGCTCGTCAGCAGCAACGAGAGAATTCCCACCGGCACGTTGATGTAAAACACCCATCTCCAGGAAAAATTGTCGGTGATCCAGCCGCCCAGCCACGGACCAATCGTGGGGGCCACGACCACAGCAATGCCGTACACCGCGAACGCCATCCCGCGCTTCTCCAGCGGAAACGTGTCGTTCAGAATCGCTTGCTCGCTCGGCTGCAATCCGCCTCCACCCGCGCCTTGCAAAATCCGGAACAGCACCAGCACGCCCAGGCTCGGCGCGAGTCCGCACAAAAACGAACTCGCTGTGAACAGCGCCACGCACAACATGTAGAACCGCTTCCGCCCCAGCAGCCCAGAAAACCAGCCCGAAAGCGGCAGGATGATGGCGTTCGAAACCAGGTACGACGTCAGCACCCAGGTCGACTCGTCTTCGCCCACCGAGAGATTGCCGGCGATGTGTGGCAGCGAGACGTTCGCAATCGACGTGTCCAGCACTTCCATAAACGTCGCAAGCGTCACGGTCAGCGCGATCACCCAGGGGTTGATGGTTCCGTCGGGCATCCTTAACTTGGATAGCAGCCTGTGCCTCATCGCTCTTGGGTTTTTGGCTCCCTTTCCTGAGCCTTACACTTTCTACGTACAACTGCTTTACTCCCTTTCTTTATTCCCGCTTACCGCGTAAACACGGTAGCGTCCACGTTCATTCCCGGCCGCAGCACGGCCTTCTCCGGCGGAATCGGATCGAGCACAATCTTCACCGGAATCCGCTGCACCACTTTCACGAAGTTCCCCGTGGCATTTTCCGGCGGCAGCAGGCTCAGCACCGACCCCGTCGCACCGGCAATCGAATCCACGTGCCCACTGAAGGTCTTGCCATAGGTATCGACTTTCACTTCCGCCTTTTGTCCCGGCTTCATGTTCTTCAGCTGGGTTTCCCGGAAGTTCGCTGTCACCCAAACATCCTTTAACGGCACCACCACCAGCAGCCCTTGCCCGGCTTGCACAATCTGCCCCGGCTCGACTTGCTTGTGCGTCGCCACACCGTCGACCGGCGCAACAATCTCCGTGTAGCTCAAGTTCAGTTGCGCGGCTTCCAGCGCCGCGCGCGCTTGCTCCACTTTCGCGATCTTGGCCTGCTCGTCCGCCGCTTTCATGTTCACTTGCTTCACATTCGCGCGCGCGGAGGACACTTCGGCTTTCGCTTGGTCCACGCGCGCTTTTGCCGCTTCGAGTTGCGCCTTGGCCACGTCCACGTTGCGCTGTGCCTGCGCCAGCTTCTCCTGGTCCGCTCTCAGTGCGCTCGCGGTGGCGTCCGCGTTGGCCTTCGCCGCGTCGTATTGCTGCTTCGAGATCTCCCCGTTTTCCATGAGCGGCTGGTAGCGCGCCAGGTCCGCCTTCGCCAGCTCCGCGTTGGCTTTGCTCTTTTCCACATTGGCTTCTGCCAACGCCAAATCCGCGGTTTGCGCTTGCTCGTAAGTGGCTTGCGCGCGCGCCAGATTCGCCTGCGCTTCCAGGAGTTGCGCAGCTGCGCTGGTTGTTCCACTCAACACGTTCTCCCGCGTTCGCGGCACATCCACTCCTGCGGATTTGGCCTCGCTTTCCGCCAGCGACAAGGAGGCCTTCGCCTGATCCACCGCGGCTTGATAATCGCGCGGGTCAATCTTCACCAGCACTTGCCCCGCTTTCACCGCCTGGTTGTCATCCACCAAGACTTGCGCCACACGGCCGTACACTTTGGAAGCGATGGGCGTGATATGCCCATCCACCTGCGCGTCGTCGGTCGACTCGCGCCCGTGGTAATAGAAGTACAGTCCAGCCAGCGCGATCAGCGCCCCCGCCCCTCCCGCAAACAGCAGCCGCTTCGTTTTCGGGTTGACCAAACCTTTGGGGGCTTCCTCCAAAGACAGATCTTCGGTAACCTTTGGCGCCTTTGCCGCATTCTCCAATCCAACTTCTATCTCGACGCTCATCGTTCCCCCAGTGTCACTTCGCGTAAACCTTTTCCATCTGCCCGATCGCTCGCGCCAAATCCGCTCGCGCCTGATTGAACCGATAAAGCGCCACAATTTGATTGTCATTTGCGCGCGACAAGGAATCCTGCGCCTGGATCACCTCAATGTTGTTCGCCACGCCGGCATTGAACCGGTCGCGCGCCTGATTTACTTCCTCCTTCGAAAGCTGCACGCCCAGGTTCGCCACTTGCACTTCACTGCGCGCTGAATCCAGATTCAGCAGCGCGGTCTTCACATCCAACGCAATCTGATTGCGCAAATCCGCGCGCTGTTCCTCGAGTTTTCGAATTTCCAGCTCCGCCCTCACCACCTCCGCGCGAATCTTTCCGCCCGTGAACAGCGGCAAATTCACGCTTCCTTGATACGTGTACGTTGGGACGGTCGTATTTCCTGAAGTCCCCAGGTAAGAAAATTCACCGTCAAACCGCACCGACGGCAGCCGCGAATCCCGCGCCGCCCTCTTCTCATCTTCCGCAGCCTTGATCTGCGAGCCCAGTGCCTTCCACTCCTGCCGGTTCGTCAGAGCCTCTGCGATGCTCGCCTCCACTTCCGGCTGCGGCGTGTCAAAAAAATTCAGCGTGTCCGTTAGTTCAACTTTTTGCCGAGGATCCAGATTGAGCAACCGGCTCAACCCATACAGCGACGTTTCCCGGTCGTTCTCCGCCTCCAACAGCCGCTGCTTTTCATTTTGCAGTTCCACGTTCGCGCGTAGTGTATCGATTCCCGTGCCCACTCCCTCTTTCTGGAGGTCCGCGGCTTGGTCATAGAGCGCTTGGGCTAGCTCCACGCGCGATTGCGACGCCTGTACATTCGCCACCGCGCGCAGCGTCCCGATGTACTGCGAAACTACCAACAGAATCACTTGCTCCCGCGTCGACAGGCTGTTCGCCTTGCTCGCGCTGGCCGTGTTCCGCGCCGCTTGATATCTCTGCCACAAGGTCAAGTCGAAGACCGGCTGGCTTACGCTCGGGCCCGCCGAAAACAGCTGATAGGGCCCCAGCGTCTTCGGGAATCCCGGAAAAGGCAACGCCCTCCCGCCGAACTGCGCCAGCAAATTCACCTTTTGGGCTTCGTCGGAAATGCGGGCGCCCGCTTGCGGCAGCAGGTCCGCCAGCGCGATGTTTTTGTCCTGCTCGCTTTCGGCCGCGGTAAAAATCGCGATCTGCTCGGTGGGATTCTGTTTCAGCGCCAGCGATACCGCTTGTTCTAATGTCAGCCGCATTACCTCGGTCGGCGCAGCCGGCGGAAGGAATGGCGCTTTCGGGCGTGACTGCGCCTGGGCCGTCGTCGCGCCCAGCAGCAGGCTGAACAGCGCAACGTAAAAAACGATGTGTGATCCCTTTGAGCGCTCTTTCCGGTTATTGCCCTTCGTCTCTTTCTCGCTTTTGACGATTTCATCCACAATGGCTTGATTCAGGCAGCCCTCCGCGATCAATTCCCCGCCCTGCCGGTGGATCTCTTTCAGCAGCACCTTTCCGGCGGCATCAATGAAGCTCACACCGCACAGGTCTACGTGCACTTTCTCGTTTGGTGAAGCCGTGCGGAGCTCCCGCCAGGACTGCCCTAGCGTCGCCACCAGCGGCCCCGCCAGGCGCCCTTCGATGCTGAGGACGGTCTTTCCGCGTTTCTTTTGCGTTGTAATTCGTAACATGGATTGTTTCTCGTGCGGCGTGTGTAGATGCATGAGCTTTTCCACTTCCATGTCGACTTTCGGTTGACTCGTAACATACTAGAAATAAAAGCCTTGTCCCATAGCCGCCGAATCCGTACTGTTTCATTATAGCCCATATATGGACATATGACCGCATATTAGCTTGCCTATAATGACCATATATGGTCAGTATTGAATCTCTACCGCTTCGATTCTTGCTTCTGCAGCCAATATTCTGGCCGCCCCTTATGGGGCTTTGCCCCACGCTGCCATTGCCACAGGTAACGCAACTCAATAAATGAACAGCGTTAACCTAGGTTGTAAAAATTTTTCTCTCTTACCTCGCTAGCCCCGCGACCAGCGTATCTACCGTGGAATGAATCACTTTCTCCTGGCCCACCCATGGAAAAGTGTTATGCGTGATCAACAGCGACGTAATCCCATGGATTCCCGCCCAGAGCGTTTGCGCCGCCAATTCCACGTTTATCGCCCGCAGTTTTCCCGCTTTAATGCATTCCGTCAGCCCGCGCGTCAGGAAAGAAAAGGCCTGCATCCCCGGCGAGTCTGCCTCATGATATTTCTCATGGTCGAATCCTTCCGGAATCGGCATCATGAATGTAGTCCTGTATTGTTGTGGGTTTTCGAGTCCAAACTCGATATAGGCAATGAGTCCCCGCTTCAGGCGGTCCAATGGCTCTCCCGGCTGCTCCATAATCTTGCTCAGTTTCTGCACCAGCCTCGCAAACGTTTCCTTGCATACCTGCTCGAGTAAATCGGCCTTGTCTTTGAAATAGATATAAATCGTCGTCGGTGAGTATTCGATCTTGTCCGCAATCCGCCGCATGGATACGTTTTCGTACCGCTCCTGTACAAATAGCTCCGTTGCGGCGTCCAGGATCTCCTGTCGCAAATACTTCTTCTGCCGCGCCCTGCGCTCCTTCACACCCATTTCTGCATCGCTCTCATTTACTTAACGTCGTTAAGTTTACGTCTAGTCTCTTCGCCCAGTCAAGTCGTTCTGGCCTGGAAGGCCTGGAACTTACCGAGGGCCGCTCCGCGTTTCCTCTGCCCCTCCGCGCCAGCTTTTCTCTTGTTGTTCTAGGAACTCTTGAACCTTGAGCTTTTGAACGGCCTTATCTCTTCACCGCGATCGCCTGCAGTTCAAAATGTCCGCCCCTTAGGAGCGAGCCTGCCCCAATAAACTCGCGCGCAGGGTAGTCCTTGGTCGTGAAGTAGCTCTTGTAAACCGTATTGAACTTGTCGTAGAGCGACAGGTCCGAACAGGCGATCTGCACATAGACCAGGTCGTCCATCGTCATTCCTGACTTTTCCAAAACTTCTTTTTCACCATCCAGCAGCAGCTTGACCTCGTCTTCCACCTTCTCCGGTGCCTTCCCTGTCTTTGGATCCAGCCCAATCCGGCCGGCCAGGTACAACGTGTTGCCGGAAAGAATGGCATCGCTGAATGGCAATGCCGAGTTTGCATCGAGCTTGATCACTTTTCGTGTCGGCTGGATCGTCACCTGCGAAGATGTTCCGCTGGCCATCAAAATGCCCCCCGCTGACAACACCACTGCAACAAATCCAATTCGGCGATTCATCATTTCCTCCTCGAAGCAATCGTGCGTGATTGCACAAAGCCTTCCTCTGCCAGGTCGCGCGAGTGTAATACTCAATCCCTCCTTCGGCAAGCAGGCGCTGGGCTTTGCGCATTCGTTTAACTGCTGGAGACATTTTTCGGCTGTGTTTTTTTTAGCGTCGGCGAAGTTCCGAATGTGGAACGCTTTGGAGGAGCGTCTCTTCACGAACGAGGAGCGGGCGGCGCGTTCGGCTTTTCGGGACTGGAGGGCTTCGCCGGGGACGCAGACCCTGGCTTTGCCGAAGCAGGTGAAGCGGCTGGCATGCTTGATTTCTCCGGGGCAGTGGACTTCGCAGGTGCGGATTCATCGGTGGACTTAGGAGCAAGCCCAAGAAGAGCCTCGACGATTTTCTCGGTGCCGGTTTTGCTGATATTGCAGTTGCGGTCCCAGATGCGGCACTGCGCGAGCGTGTAGCGGCAGCCGCACGTGCAGGATTCCGCATTGAATTTATGCAGCGCAACATTTCTTTGCTCCGGCGTCAGCTTCGATAAATCAACGCCGGGAAGCTGCGTGGCGCGATCTGCATGCTTCAGACTTCGTAGAGAACGGGATCATGCAAGCCTTCGTGCTTTTGCACCACGCGGCCCTGCGCATCAAGCAAAAAGGAAGTCGGAAGTGCAGGGATTCCCCCATAGTTGGACCGCAATTCATCGCTGGCGATTGCCACGGGATAGTTGATCCCAAATTCGGCGACAAATTTTTTGATGGCGTCCTCATCGTCATCATCCACGACCAAGCCGATGATCTGGAGTTGGTCCCTGTATTTGTTCTGGAGTTCGACGAGGTCGGGGATTTCCGCCCTACATGGTCCGCACCACGTGGCCCAGAAATTCAGCAGAACCACTTTGTTCTTATATTCCGCCAAGCTCAGAGGTTTTCCGTCAAGCGTGTCCAGCTTGAAGTCCGGGGCAGCATCGGGATTCCGCACAAATCGGATCGTGGGCTGCTGCGCGAACACCGGCGCCGCAATAAGAACGAGAAGAACAGAAGCAGCTCTCGCGAGAAAAGATAAGTACCGCACGCCCCGCTTGGGCTCGCGGCTAGCGCTCAAAAAGATTCTTTGCCAGTTCATCTCTTTCCATTTCCAGGTAGCGTCTGTCAGCGTCCCAACGCGAATTCCCTGGTGAGCAGGGATGGTCACGCGATGTTCGGTTCCCTTGCAATTTGATGTGCCTCGCATGGGGCTCCCCGTTTGGGCGCGTGACCTTGTAGCCAAACCGGCCGAGCAGCTTCGTCAATTGGTCCCCGCTCTAGATCGCGGAGGAAGTTTCAAGCCGGAATCACCGCATCCTTGACCATGTGCAATCGAATCACTCTGGCTTGTCGCCAATTGTAAAGTGGCAGGCGACGGCATCGCGGACCATGGTCTTGAGCTCGTCGAGATTATTGGCCTGCGTGAAGATCGAGTATCCCAAGGCGCGGCCCTCGTATCCACCTTCCGGAGATTGCTGAACGGAGGATATGATTTCCGTCTGAAACACAGTCTTTCTCCTTAGCTTCGATTATACGCTGCTCCCGTACCGAAATTCGCGGAACAGACGTATCGGTGCGCGAATCTAAAAAGAGCCGGATCCTCGGCAGCTGTGAAGAGGCCAAAACCCCTAGATTGTAATACTCTCAGTACTCCAAATTTTCACCCCCGTTGCAAGTATTGCCCCTGAAAGTCGTTGGCAAAAAACCATCCATCTTTGTTTTCATACACTTATCGACGCGGCTTCAGGCGCTCGCTGTGCCTCGATAATCAGGGGAGGGTAACTATGGTTTGGACCAAACTGGGCTTGACCAAGCAACGCTTGCGCAAATGCCAGCCGAAAAGGGCGAAAAAGCTACAGAGGCTGCGCTTGGGCAAGCGGCACTACTTCATCGCGGGCGGCATGCTTCTGCTTGCGTTCGCGCTTCGAGTGAGCGCCAGCGCCAAGTGGGGCACCGACTCCGTCACGGTCCCACAACACACGAAAATCCACGTGATTCTGGACCAAGCCGTGTCCACCAACACGAGGCCGGGACATCATTTCCGTGTCACCGTCTCGCGGCCGGTGGTGATCGAGGGCAAAACGGTCATCCCCAAAGGCGCTCACGCCGAAGGGGTTGTGGTTGAGGCCAAAGAAGCGGGACGATTCAAGGGCCGTCCGCGATTGCTGCTCGCGCTGCAATCGGTGGACGTGGACGGGCAGAACTATCCCGTTCGTACCTTCTCTTCCCGTGAAATTGGCCATAGCCACATAAAGCACCACCTGCTGTGGATTGGCGGCGGGGCCGGCGGAGGCCTCCTGATTGGCGCCTTGGCTGGTGGCGGAATGGGTGCAGCCATCGGCGGACCCGTAGGTGCGGCCGCGGGAACCACCATGGCGATCGTCACCGCGAAGCGCGACGTCAAGCTTCGCCCGGAGACGCGCCTCACGTTCCGGCTGGCCAAGCCGGCAACCATCAACGTGAAGAGCTGACTCCTTCGTGTTGATCCTTCGCGAGCGAGCAAAACAGCTCTCGCGTAGGATGCGGCGGTCAGCATTGCGACACCAAACAACCCAACTAGCAACCAACGGCGGGCGTACCTCGAAGCAGTTGCTCCGACTTCGCGCCCGCTTTGTGTTTTTCCCGATGGCGGGCTTCACTCGGAAGGGGCTCGTTTGTTGCGTTGTGAGAGCCCCCAGATCGTCAGCAAGGCCAAAAACGCCAGGAGCGCAATGCCTCCCGCGAGGAAACTTTTCCCGATGGTCCAGCGCACACGTGTTACCGACATGGTCGAAGATTGTGTTCCGTTGTCTGGCGGGCGGCCCTTGGTATCCACGGCGCTGACTGTCACGGTGTATGTACCCTGCGCTGTCGAACTGCTCGCCGTGACCGCCAGCAGTGAAGTGGCAGAGCCTTCGCCGGTCACAGTAGCCGGAGCGGGAGGGGCGCAGGAGGGCGCGGGTTGAGTCATTCCGGAGACCGAGCAGGTGAAGTTCACCGTGCCGGTGTAGCCGTTAAACGGAGTGATCGTGACTGTGGAAGTTGCGGTCCCCGTATCCAGGTCGGAAGGCGTCATAAGGCTCAGGGTTAGGTTGTAGCTCGGAATCGGCGAGCCCTGGCATTCGCAGGAAAGGGCTTCCGGCCGCGAACCCTCGATCGTGCACACGCCTACGGCTCCGCCACCAACCGTAGGCGGGCTGCATCGGGCGCCGGGCTTGGTACAAACGTGCCCCTGAAGAAGAGGCTTGGAAGAGCACGTCTGTGCGAAAGTTGCTGGCGCGGAAACCGCCAGAGCTACACCAAACAATAATCCGAGCAGCGGGAGGAGAAAGGTTCGCCTCATCGCGGATCCTAGGCGGAAGAAATTGTGCTCACATCTCCGAACTCGCGTGACGATAATACCTTGCGGTGCTCGTACGTCAATGTCCCATCTTGGAGAATGTCCCGCCTTGGAGAAGCGAAAAATCGGGAGGATTGCGATACGTTCTGGGTGAATCTGGGGGGAAGAAGACAACCTCCTGTCGGAACTCCTCAACTTTTCGCGCGCGGAAAACGTAGACCCCAGTGTCTCCTTCGAAATGCTTGGCAGAACTAAGAGGTTGCCGGGCCAAGCCTGTGGCAAAGGGCAAGCCAGACGATCACCACTCCTAGGTGAAAAGGGCCGGCTGGGCAGCGGCATCGTCGGGGTCGTGAAAATTGCTGAGGCCGACGCCAACGAGCCGAAAGCGCTGCTGTGGGTTCAAGCCAACGCGTTCGCGGAGTGACAGCGCGATGCTAGCCAATTCCTCGCAGGAACAGGGAGGAGAAACGGGCGTATGGCTGCGAGTGAGGATCTTGAAATCGCTGGTTTTCAGTTTGAGCACTACGGTGCGAGCGATGCGGGATTCTTTGCGTGATGCGGCCCACGTGTGTTCGGCAAGCCTGCGAATCATAGGCTCCATCTCCGCCAGCAGCACGTCGCGTTCAAATGTGTCTTCGGCCGAAATGGATTTTGTGGGCCTGTCCGGGATTACTTCGCTCTCGTCGATGCCGCGGGCCAACTCGTAGAGACGCACGCCATAGCGACCGAAGCGACCTTCGAGTGTTGGTAAATCGAGCTCCCGCAGAGCCGCAACGGTTTGTACATCAAAGCCCTTGAGTTTTTGCTCCATCACCTTGCCTACTCCAGGCAGACGACTCACCGGCAAAGCTAACAGAAAGGAATCTATTTCGTCCGGTTGGATGACGAAGAGGCCATCCGGTTTTCTCCAATCGGAGGCAATCTTGGCAAGGAATTTATTCGGAGCGACACCCGCCGAGGCCGTCAAGTGAAGTTCCGCGCGAATCTGCTCGCGAACCGCGCGGGCGACCTGCGTTGCGGTAGGCAGCCCGGTCTTGTTTTCTGTGACGTCGAGATACGCTTCGTCAAGCGACAACGGTTCAATCAAATCGGTGTGGCGTTTGAAGATTTCGCGCACCTGGCGCGAGACGGAGCGGTACCGAGGAAAATCCGGCGGAAGAAACACGGCATTGGGACAGAGACGTTCGGCGCGAACCGCCGGCATCGCCGAACGCACGCCAAACTGCCGCGCTTCGTACGAAGCAGCGCAGACCACAGAGCGGCTCCCGCGCCACGCGATGATAACCGGCTTGCCGCGCAATTGCGGATCATCGCGCTGCTCAACAGAGGCATAAAACGCGTCCATGTCGACATGAATGATCTTGCGAACGGCCATCAGCCATTATCTTAATTCCGGGGCCCTGGTAAGTGCGAACGTTTGCTTATCGAGCAGTGAATCGGTTTGGATTTTTACACGTATTGTGTCACGAAACAGAAAAATCCAATCTTGACCCGCACCCTTGCTTGGCCCGCGTTCTCCTGATGGCGAGCATGAGCGGCCTGATTATTATTCGGGAATAGATTTCCTGCTCGAGATTCAGGCGCTGGCAACTCTGGTCAGCGAATCTTCATCTAATTGGGAAGCAGAAGCCTTCCCTAGCCTCAGGCAAACCCTGCTTTCTTGCAAATCCCAACTTCTGTGTCCAAGGAGATCGTGTATGAAGCGCAATGCTCTACTCTTGTTCTTTGCATTCTTGGCGGAGGCAGGTTGGCTGACGCCGTTAGCTAAAGCGCAGGATCACTATCAGGTGGGCGCATACGGGGATTATTTCCGATTGTCGCAAACGAGCACCAACATGGCGGGATTGGGAGGACGCATGGGCTACAAGATGTTCTCTCACGTGATGCTCGAAGGAGAAATGAGCTACGACTTCGAGCAGGCCTTCGCTGAAGGTTTCACGAGCACGACAGGCGGCACGGTGACCTTTCAAAACAGCAATCTGAAGGTGCTGCATGGATTGGCTGGGCCAAAATTCATCGGCGGGCACGGACGGTTTCGGCCATTCCTCACGATCAAGGGCGGCTTTGTCAATTTTCAGTTAAGTTCCGTGCCGGCCAGCGTCAACACCTTTGTAAGCTCCGTCAATAACCTGCGCGCGAACAACGTCACGGGCGCTCTGTATCCCGCGGTGGGAGCCGAGGGGCATTTGGGCCCCATTGGCCTGCGCGTTGAAGGCGGTGATGAGGTCTATTTCGTCGGCAAAGTCACGCACCACAACGTGCGGCTGGCGTTTGGCCCGTTCCTGCGGTTCTAATCCCAAAACCAAATTGGAAAGCAGATCCCTCCGCCTCGGGCTGCCGAAGACCGCAGCCTGAGGGTCGGGAGGAGAGATAAGGTGTGTGCTTTTTGTGTTAGGAAGATCCGGCTTCGAGCGAAGTCGGATTTCTACTGGATTAGGTATTTCGGCGCAAGATCAGGCAACCAGCGATCATGTCGTGCAGCGCCTGCTTCTGCTGCGTGAAGCCCGCCAGGATGTGGCCGAAAGGGTAAATGATGTTCGAGACGATTTTAGCGAAATGTCTTCCGGTGGCGCGCCAAAAACTTACGCGCCGGCCCGCCATGTCGGTCACCACCAGGTCCAGCATCTTCTTGCCCACCGTGGCTTGCCACTCGGAGCTTTCCATCAGCGCGTGATAGAGCCAGGTGACCCCCAAGCCCCCTGTGGCAAACAAGAAGAGCATGGCCATGATCAGCCAGAATCCCGCATCGTTGAAATCTTCTTCCGGATGGATTTGGCTCACAAGCGAGCCGAGGCCGGTAAGAAAGATCAACGGAATCGCGACAACAAAAATCCCCAGCGTGATCACCGCGCCGTCAATGAGATAAGCCAGGAAACGCAGCTAGAATCCGCCGTATTCGACGCGCGGGGCAGCGACAACCGTTTGCGAATACGCGGAAGGCACCGGCAGAGCAGCGGCAACGACTTGCGAATTCATGGGCCGCGCCGGCGCGGGAGCAACGGCAAAAGCTTGTCCACAGGCTGAGCAGAACACTGCGCCGGCCGCCATTTGGGCACCACACTTCGAGCAATACACGGGCTCTCCTTCTTTCAGCAGCTCATCCCGGGATCGCACAACTTGCGGGGCCCATCGTACTGACAACCACGGTGTGGGGTCAATGGAGTGGGCCGGTCCGCTCGGTTTGGCAAGGCGTGTCAGCCTCCGGAATGCTCATAATGCTGGCGCAAAAGGAATTGATCGGTCATTCCGGCGATGTAGTCGCAAACGATGACGTGGCGCGGTTCTGTCTGCGCAAATTCTTCGTAAGAAGCAGGCATGGAGCCCGGGTTCGCCAGGTAGTAAGCAAAGAGTTCTTCCAGGCATTTCACCGAACGATCGCGGTCCTCGGTGATGGCCGGATGATTGTAAATGTGCGCAAACAAAAATCGCTTCAGCGCCGCGTTCTGGGCCGCAGCTTCCTCGCTGAATCCCGCAAGGCGTTTCGGGGCGCGACGAACCTCTTCGGTCGAGGAAACGCCGGATGCCAGCACGCGTCGCTGTGTGGACTCGATGAGATCGGTGACCTGCAGATCCAGAACGTGTTTCAAAGCCTCATTGAATTTCAGTTTCTCGCGCGCTAGCGAATGCGCCGCGTCCACAGGCGCGTAAGCCGCACCAAAAAATGGAACTTCCCGGCACAAAACGCCGAGGTTGAGCAATCCCGCCTCTAAGGCGTCATCCATATCCGCGGTGTTGTAGGCAATCTCGTCGACCCAGTCGATGAGCTGGGCTTCGAGCGGCGGACACAAATCAAGAAGATATTCGTGAAGCTCGGGAAATTCCGTTTCGGAGTAGTCGCGCGAATGCTTGATGATGCCTTCGCGAACCTCGAACGTGAGATTCAGGCCTGGAAAGTCCAGATAGCGCTGCTCGAAATGCTCGACGATGCGCAGCGCATGCAAATTGTGATTGAAGCGGCCGCCGCGCGCACGCATCAATTCGTCCAACTTGCGTTCGCCGGCGTGGCCGAACGGCGGATGGCCAATGTCGTGAACGAGAGCCAGCGCCTCGGCGAGTTCGGTGTTTAGTCCCAATGCTCCGGCCACCGTGCGCGCAATCTGCGCGACTTCCAGCGTATGCGTCAGGCGATTGCGAAAATGATCGGAATAGCGTGTGGTGAAGACCTGCGTTTTGGCTTCGAGGCGGCGAAAGGCACGGCAATGAATGATGCGGTCGCGGTCCCGCGCATAGGCGCTGCGGTAGGGATGCTCTGGCTCAGGAAAACGGCGCCCGCGGGTTTCTTCCACGTGCATGGCCCAAGGAGCCGAAGGGGGAGGAGTTGCGATGGTCCGCTCCATCTCGTTCCGGAAAGTTGCGCGAGACTCCCCGCAACGCGCTGGTCAGGACTTCGGCGCAATCGAATCCAGGCCGCGGTCGGCCTGTTCGGCGATGTTCGTATCCGGGAACTCTTTCTTGATTTGTTGATAGATGCTCGCGGCCTCTTTTGGATTCGAATTGCGAAGAACGCGCGCAAGCTCCAGCAGCACCATGGGACGCGGCACAAGCACGCTTGGCTTGTCCGCGAGAGCGCGAAGCAGCTTGGCGGCGTCGCCCGTTTTTCCGGCGCGCGCGTCAATAACGGCCATCTGGTATTGCGCCATGGCCGCGAGCTCCTTGTCGCTTCTGCCGCTGATTTTCTTCAGTTCTTCGAGGGCTTGGTTTTGGCGATCCAAGTCTTCGAGGCAAATCGCAGAGTAATAACGCGCCAGTTTGCCGGGATTCGTGGAGGGATAGGTGTCGGCGAGTTTGTGGAACTTGTTGAAGGCATCCTGGTCGCGCGCCTTTTCATCGGCGTAGGTGGGCCCGCTCGGGTCCGAGGGATTAGGGGCAGTCCCGATGCGGCCCTGATAAGCCTTCATGGCTTCGTTAAACGCCACGGATGCTTGCGCGGTCTGACGATCGATGTAGAAGTGCCATCCGGCGTAGCCTATGCCGATGACCAGCATGACACCAACCACGATCGCCGCAAACTGCCCATGCGACATGACCGCTTCTGCGCCGTGCTCGATGGTTTCCTTGATCTTGTCCTGCTTTAGCTCTTTGCGCGAAATGTGATGATCCGGCACACCCATTCTCCTGAATGCTTTTGAACATCTCATCGTAGCACAACAGGGGCACCTCGGACGCGTGCGCAACTGGCTCGCCGGAGCGGCGGATTTACTTTTCCGGCAGAAAAGGGCGAGCCCATCTTCGGAATGCTTTGAACGGTGCTAGGGTAGAACCATGAAAACAGCTTGTATCCATTGTGGTGCGGAACACTTACTCAAAGACACGGAGTTTGGCGGGCATACCAAGGTGCAGTTCAAGTGCTCGAAATGCGGGAAAACCACCATCGTTGAAATCAAGCGGCGCACGGACGCGACCATCGTGATGACTCCTCTCCCGTCCTTCGCCCGCGCCAATGCCACCAGTTCGAATCTGAATCTGCCGCCGCCGGACCCTGGGTTGAGACTCCCCGCCAACAAGAAGGTGGTTCTCAGCATTCTCTCCGGCCCTTCGAAGGGACAGAGCCACGCGCTCACCAAACCTCGCGTGGTTCTGGGCCGCAAAGGAGCGGACGTGGCTCTGAGCGATCCGGAAATCTCCCGACATCATTGCCTGCTCGAAGTGCGCGACACGTACATCAATCTGAAAGACATGGATTCCACCAACGGAACATTTTACGAAGAAGAGCGTGTGCGCGCCGCCATGCTTCAGGATGGCGCGGAATTCCGGATTGGCAACAGCTTGATTCGCGTGAACTTCAAATGAAGTAGTGCGAAATTCTTCACTGATGTCCGAGACCTTGCCCTCAGCGCATCTGGAGGGCCCCGCCCACGAAGCGCGTTGTGAGATACTAACGCCGATTCGACATTTTTCCGGAGCGTGATGAGTCGTCTCTCCGCTTGCCTGATTACATGGAACGAGGAACGCAACTTGCCGCGCGCGCTGCGTTCGCTCGGGGCACACAAGGCCAAGGTGATTACGAGGGAATGGACGGACTTCGCACAACAAAAAAATCTTGCGGCAGCCTCCGCGGGCAACGACTGGATCCTGTCGCTCGATGCCGATGAAGAACTGAGTCCCGAACTTCAGCAGTCTGTTATCGCATGGAAACAGCAAGAACCGGAATTCGGCGTGTACGAAGCCGCCCGCCGGGCGTGGTACCTGGGTGGCTGGATCAAACACTCAGGATGGTACCCGGACTACCAGCGGCGCCTCTACCGTCGTGACGTTGCCAGCTTTCACGGCATCGTCCACGAGTCGTTGCAGTTCACAGGCAAAGCCGGAAGACTGCACGGAGATTTGTTTCATTACACCATGCACTCGCGCGCGGAGCATGAAGAGAAAGTCGAGCGCTATACCACGCTGGCGGCGCGGCAAATGTACGAAGCAGGAAAGCGAAGCTGGCGCGCCGCCATGTGGCTGGCAACACCGTGGACGTGCTTCAGCACGTTTGTGTTGCGCGGCGGATTTCTGGACGGTTCTCGGGGGTGGCTCATTTCGCGAATGGCGTCTCGCGGGGTCTGGCTGAAATTCAAGAAACTGGGAAAACTCGTCGAAGCGGAACGTCGCGCATCTCCTGTGAAAGCCTCATGAAAGTGCTTTACGTAGACCTGGAGCGCGAATGGCGCGGCGGGCAGAGCCAGGCGCTGCTGACGCTATGTGGCTTGCGCGTGCGCGGACATGATGCGCACTTGCTCGCTGCTGGCGGCTGCCCGCTTGCAGAAAGAGCAGAAACTGCTGGCGTCCCAGTCCACCTTGTCAGAACAGGTTCTCGGAGAATTGCAACTGTTCATCTTCTTCGACAGCTATTGAAGAAACATAAATACGATCTGATTCATGCGAATGAACCGCACGCGCTTACGTCTTCTTGGTTGGCGAGAAGCCATAGACGAGTTCCAGTGGTTACTTCTCGAAGGGTGGCCTACCCCCTGGGTAAGGGCCTGCTCTCTCGAAAACGATACGAAAACGTGGATCGAGTGCTGGCCATTTCGAGGTTTGTTGCGAGGAGTGTGCTCGACTCCGGTATTCCTGGAGAAAAGATTGCCATCGTCTACGAGGGCGTCGAAATACCTTCGTTGGTGTCCCCGGAAACGCGGCAAAGTGCCCGAAAGCGCTGGGGTGTTAGCGAAGGAGAGATATTGTTTGGCTCGGTCGGTTATCTGCTTCCGGAAAAAGGGCAGGAAATCGTCGTGCGCGCTTTGCCCTCGGTACGCGCGAACTTTCCAAACGTCCGACTGGTGTTAGCAGGTGACGGGCCTTGCCGACCGCAACTAGAGGGGCTAGTGCGTGAGCAAGAGTTACAGGACAGCGCCATTTTTGCCGGGTTCGTAAACGACGTATCGCAAGTCTACGCGGCCCTGGATGCGTTTGTGTTTCCCTCCTTGGCTGAACCGTTAGGAACTTCCCTGCTTGCAGCAATGGCCTGGGGCCTGCCGGTAATAGCAGCAGCAAGCGGAGGCGTACCCGAATACGTCGAAAACGGTATTACGGGTCTGCTGGTATCGCCTCCCGATCAAAGACTCTTCTCCATAGGCATGCTCCGGCTGTTGAGCGAGCCGGGACTTGCAACGCGCCTTGGCTCGGCTGCGAGGGGTGCAATTCAACAGCGCTTCACCGCAGACCGCATGGTGGATTGCACCTTGCAAGTGTACGAAGACGTTCTCCGGAAGCGGCGCAAAACATGAACGCAACCGAACTCACCTTAATTCAACGCGCCGTGCTAAATCATCTGCCAGCACTTGGGCTGCCCTCCGGCGCGCGCCTTCTCGATGCTCCTTGCGGTGGCGGCGCCGCGCTCACGCTCGCTCTTCGAGAGCAAGGTTTCAAGGCCCTTGGCGCGGACATTGCTCCACAAGCTGCTGTGCATCTGGGAGCGGCCTTTCAGAAAGTAAACTTGGATGCGCCGCTTCCTTGGCCAGGCCAAAGTTTTGACGCAGTGATCTCCACCGAAGGAATCGAGCACCTCGAGAATCATTTTTCCTTTCTGCGCGAAGTCAATCGCATCCTCAAGCCTGCCGGCGTTTTAGTGCTAACGACGCCGAACATCACGGCGCTGCGTTCACGCGTGCGGTTCCTCGGCAGCGGCTTTTTTGGCCGCGATGCGCGACCGCTGAACGAATCCGCCCGGCATCCGCTTCACCACATCGGCCTAGCAACGTTTCCTGAGCTGCGCTACGAACTTCACGTTTCCGGTTTCAAGCTAGTGGAAGTCCGCCACACGCACATCAAGCCCATCAGCTACATCTATTCTCTCTACGTTCCGTGGATTTGCCTTTATACCGCGATTGCCTTCCGAAAAGAAAAGGATGCCGCCCAACGAGAACACAACAAGGAAATTCGTCGCACGCTGCATTCTTTTTCTCTTCTCTTTGGTGAATGCCTGATGCTCATCGCCAAAAAAATGCCGGCTGCCGCAGACAAATGAGGGAGCGAAAAAGAGAGAAGCGCCTGGCAGTTTCGTTTCCTGGGCTGCCAGGCGCTTCTCTCTTTTAAAAACATTTGCGCTAGTAATCTGACTTCTCTTTGTTCCAGGCGTTCGCCTCCGATCCGCTCGCCGCAATGCGTCAAGCTATCTTGGGGATTGAACAACCCATCGCCCGCTCGGATTGAGAAACTCCACGCCAATGGCAAAGCCTTCGCCTTGCAACGATTGGCAGTAGGCTACTCTTGCCGAGGAACGAAACTCTCCGGTGCGCGAGGCGAACTTCAGAGATTCGCCTTGTACCCAGCGGCGCACGGTAATTACCCGCGCTCCCCGCGCGCTCACGTTTTCCGTAAAAGTCGATTCCAAGCCGGGCGCCTCGCGATGGCCGTCGATCAGCACGGGAATTTCCATCAAAATGCGCTGCTCCGTCCGGTGAAAAACGAATTTGGTGTCGAGTGGCATTTTGAATGGCGATCCTCACAGGCACGCGGCTATCCGCGCGAGATTTTGCACGCTGCTCCGGCCGCCGTGCTTCATGATGTAGAGGGCCCGATCGGCGGAGGCAATAAGCTTTTCCGGTGTGTCACCGTCTTCCGGATAAGCGGCAACCCCGGCGCTGACCGACAGTGCCGGCGCCTCGGCTTCCGCAGCGAGCCGTTCGCGAATTCGCGTCACGACTCGGGTCGCAATATCCTTTCCGGCTTCCGGCAAAACCAACCCGAATTCATCGCCGCCGTAGCGCGCGGCCGTATCGATGGCCCGCGAATGATTGCGAAGAACTTTTCCGATGCGCACCAGCGCGCGGCTGCCGGTTAAGTGTCCGTACTGATCGTTGATGGCTTTCAGGCCGTCCATGTCGAGGAGCACCACGCTGAAGGGACGTTGCGTGCGGCGCGAACGGTCCAGCTCCGCCTCCAGCACGCTGATGAGGCGGCGGTAATTCGCGAGTCCAGTGAGCGGATCGCTCACCGCCATGGTCCGCACCTGTTCAAACAGGCGGGCTTGATCCAGCAAGGCGCCGGAGAGCATCACCAAGTAGCTGAAGGTCTTGCTCAATTCGGCCAGGAAGAATGGGCCATCGAGGAGCTGCCGAGAAAATGCAGCGCAGACGTGGCAGATCGCATTCAAGGAAGCCACAATGAGCAGCGAATAGTCGAAGAGGTTTGCGCTGGTCTTTTTGTCCTTCTCATTCTTGACGCGCTGGCAGAAGCACATCGCCGCGGTCAAATAAAGTGCGGCGGGAAGCAGGTCCCAGGGACGAGACAGAATGTTTTTCGCATTCGCTACCGGCGCGGAAGGAGCTGCGAGAAAGGCAGCGCTGGTCAGGTATGCCGCCACAGCCACCACAAGCAAAACCGCGGCGGTCTCTTTGCTTGGCTTGCGCGCCGTGGGCATGTAGCGTTCCACCGCCAACGCAGCGAGCAGCAGAACCGCAAGCAGCGTTCGGCTAACCATCCACCCGAGCGGAACCTTCGAAAGCACCAGAGTTCCGGCGTTCAGGGCGTCGTTGAATCCAACGTAGCTCATGGTCTCAATGATTCCCGAGAGCGCAAATCCGAAGGAGAGAATCAGGGCGGTTCGGTCATGGGTGCCGCGGAATCGCACCAGGGCATTCGCCGCATAGCAGTAGCAAAGAAGCGTTCCGCCCACTTCCAGGTAGAGATAAGCTTGCGGCGAAGCTGCCAGGAGAGTCTGCCGCGAGTAGAAGATAACCGCGAGGAGGAGAGTTACCACAGTTAGGCTGGTGGCAAACAGGAAGCGCGCACGAAAGTTCCGCTCCGAAAGCGCCCGGCGGCTGCTCCCGAGAAATCCCGTGATACTCGGCCAACTTCCCACGAAATCCCCCAAACTACCAAAGAAACACGGACAACCGGCAAGTAGAGCAAGTTTGTGCCCTTTCTTTACGGCGACCGAGCAGGCTGGCAATCTAATGAAAACAAATCAGTTATTCGGTCTACAGGAAAGTGGATATCGGTGCGCGCGGGGCTGCGAGACGGCATGAAACGCAGGGATTATCCAAAATGGAACGCTATCCTCTTTTGTTTCGTTAGAGTTACCGGGCAAAGGGCCAGTATCACTGAGACAATGAGAAATATCTCAGGTTGAGACGTCTCACCCTTGAAACAGGCCGCGAGGAAAGCTTGGCCGACATGGAGATTGTGGCGCCGGCTGCTGGCCGCGCCATGCAGTCAAGCGATCAAAGTGGTTTGCTGAATCTCTGACCGCAGTTCGCGACGGCAGCCCGGCAAGAGGAAAATCTCGAGCAGAAGCGGCCGGACGACCGTCAAGGCAATGGGTTTAACGTTAATTAGGGAGGGTTCTGGTTTCGGTCTGAATTACCCCTTTGGTTTGGGAGGAGGGAGTTCGCGGGCGACTACCGTGTCTGTGAAGCCGGAAGTTTTGTGCGATCCGTCGCAGAAAGGCTTGTTCGCAGAGTGCCCGCAGCGGCAAAGTGAAATCGCCGTCTGCCCCGCCAGCCCAAAGGGCTTCCCCTCGGGATCGAGGATTTCAAAATCGCCTTCCACGCGTATGGAGCCGTTGTTTCTGATGGTGATTTTGGTCGCCGCCATTTTTTCTCCTCGCCGACCGAGTATGCCTTTAACAAAGAATTCTCACAAGTGGCCACGGGCGTGAGCGGCGCGGTCGACAAGCGGGAAGTGGTGCAGCAGCGGCGTAAAGCCGCGGCCAGATGTCCACCCCGCAAAATTGTCAAACTAATACTTGGGAACGGACGGATCGACCTCGTCCGACCAGGCGAGGATGCCGCCCTTCAGGTTGAGCACCTTGCGGAAGCCCGCTTTTCGCAGAAAATCCACGGCTTCCGCGGAGCGCTTGCCGCTGCGGCAATGCGCGACGATTTCGCGCGAGGAATCAAGTTCATGCACGCGCCGCGGCAATTCGCCCAGCGGAATCAAGTGGCCTTTGAGATTGCAAATCTGGAATTCGTGCGGCTCGCGCACATCCAGAATGAAAAGATCGTCCCCGCGGTCGAGGCGCGTCTTCAGTTCGCGCGGAGTGATTTCGGGAACTTGCACATTTGGCGCAGGAGCTTCTTCGCCGCGCACACCACAGAATTCGTAGTAGTCGATGAGTTTGTGAATCGTGCGATTTGAACCGCACATCGGGCACTTGGGATTTTTGCGCAGCTTGAGCTCGCGGAAACGCATTCCCAGCGCATCAAACAGGAGCAAGCGGCCAATGAGATTGTCGCCGCTGCCCAGAATTAGTTTAATCGTTTCCATAGCCTGGATGGAACCGACGATTCCCGGCAAAACGCCCAGTACCCCGCCCTCGGCGCAAGATGGCACAAGACCTGGAGGAGGCGGTTCCGGATACAGGCAGCGGTAGCATGGTCCATCGGCCATGCCGAAAACTGTGACTTGCCCTTCGAAACGGAAAATGGAGCCGTACACATTGGGCTTGCCCAGCAAAATACAGGCATCATTGACAAGATAGCGTGTGGGGAAGTTGTCCGTGCCGTCGACAATGATGTCGTAATCTTTGAAAAGATCGAGGGCATTTGCGCTGGTCAATTGTGCCTCGATGGCCTCAATCTGAATGTCCGGATTTAGACTCGACAGGCGCGCTCGAGCGGCTTGGCTCTTGGGTTTGCCCACGTCGCTCGTGCCAAAAGTGACCTGGCGCTGAAGGTTGGTGAAATCCACAACGTCGAAGTCGACGAGGCCGAGCTTGCCCACGCCTGCTGCCGCAAGATACAAACCGAGCGGCGCGCCGAGTCCGCCTGTCCCGATGAGCAGCACTTTGGCGTTTTTTAGCTTAAGCTGCCCCTCCATGCCGACTTCGGGCATGATCAGATGGCGGCTGTAGCGTAGAATTTCCTGCTTCGAAAGCGTGGCAGCCGGCTTCGTTCCGGGCTGTGCTTGAGTCGTTGTAGCCATTGCCATTCCCTGCCCCTCCGGACTTATTCAGGATAACAAAAATTCCGGGCAAATAACTTCCGAGCAAACGCTGATCATGAATGGAAACTAGAGTTTTATCGGAAGCTTAGAGGGGACAACAACCGCCGGCGATGGACGGAATGATGCTGATGGTGTCGCCGTCCTTGGTCGCCGTGTTCTCTTTCGCGAGATAGCGAATGTCCTCGTCATTCACATACACATTGACGAAGCTCCGCAGCCTGCCGTCCTCGGTGAAGAGATGCTTGCGCAGGTCTGCATATTCCGTTGTCAGATGCTTGAGCGCTTCGCCGACCGTACCGGCGTTGAACTCCGCGGAAGCACGCTTGCCTGCGTAAACGCGGAGCGGGGTTGGGATGATGACTTTTACAGGCATAGTGATTCTCCTTAAATTCTTCTTCACAAAAAGCGCCGGGCTCTCCGGTCAGAACCGGAACGCAAAACCCCGGCCTCTACAAAATCCCCAATAAGAGGCACGGGTCTACAGACGCGCCACGACAGCTTCTAGCCCTTTAATCCTCAGAACCGCCAGGCTAAAGCCTGCCTGCGCCAAGCAGGCCAGCCGCTATCAATCTTAAACTGTCGCGGTATGACGAATCTTAATTCCTTCGGGCGAAAAGGCGTGACGGTCATCGTTCAGCCGCCATGAAGTCATCTCCTGGGGCGAACCATTCTGCACGCTGACGATCACATAGCTGTACCAAGGCCAGGCATGATCCTGATCATACTGGCTGGGCCGCGCCGGATGGTCCGGATGCGAATGATACCAGCCGATGACTTCCAGTCCTTGCTTTTGCGCAGCGCGATCCGCGTCCAGCACGTCTTCCGCAGTCACCGAAAAACGGTTGCGCGGCGAATCGTCGCGGCGATTCACCAAAGGAAACAGCGCCAGCACTTCACGCGCAGAATTGTCATCAGTTGCTTCCGAATCGCGGCCGAGAAGCGCTCCGCAGGATTCGTGGGGATAAGTTTCCGCGCCGTGCGCACGGATTTTCTCCGCCAATTGCCCGCTGATCCAGAGTGTCTTTTCACCGGCCATTTTGTTTCTTCCATCACTCCTCGTCCCAGAACCGTTCATTCAGGTACTTGGACGCCGAATCCGCAAAAACTGTGACCATTACGGCGTGTTGCTGCTCGGGGATTCGCTTGGCAACTTGAAAGCACCCGAGGAGCGCAGCGGCTGAACTGGGGCTGACGAGCAGGCCTTCTTCGCGCGCCAAGCGCTTCACCAGCCGATAGGCCTCTTCGGTGGAAACCGGAAGATTCTCATCCGCAAGCGTGTCGTCGTAAATCGCGGGACGAATCGCTGTGGGCATGTGCTTCCAGCCTTCCAGTCCGTGGAAAGAATCGTCGGGCTGCAAACTCACACAGCGAATCTGAGGATGCAATTCCTTGAGGCGCTTCGTTGTTCCAACAAACGTCCCGCTCGTGCCGAGCCCGGCGACGAAATGAGTGCTGCGGCCAGAAGTTTGCTGCCAAATCTCATTTGCAGTAGTGCGGTAATGCGCCTGCCAGTTCGCGGGATTGCTGTACTGGTCGGCGTAAAAGTATTTGTCGGGCTCTAGGGCAACAATTTCGCGCACTTTGTGAATCGCGCCATCCGTGCCTTCCTCGCCAGGAGTGATAACCAGCTCCGCGCCATAGGCTGCCAGGATGCGCTTGCGCTCGAGCGAAGCGCTATCGGGTAGGCAAAGCTTCACGGGATAGCCCATCGCTGCACCGATCATGGCGTAGGCGATGCCCGTGTTGCCGCTGGTGGCGTCAATGATGGTCTTGCCGGGCCGCAACGCGCCGCTGGCAAGACCCGCTTGGATCATGCTGAGCGCGGGGCGGTCCTTTACCGAGCCGCCGGGATTGCACCATTCTGCCTTGGCATAAAACTCGACGTTAGGGAAGTCCTTGGTAACGCGTTCGAGCCGCAATAACGGCGTGTTCCCAATGCGGTCGAGCAAAACTTCGCCGAGACGGCTCGGTTGAGTCGTTGATTCGCGGGCAGTTGTAGCGATTTGACCGATAATGGCTATGCCTCAAACACTACTGCGTTCCTGGGGCCCGCGCACCAGCACTGGCTCGAAAGCCCGGGCTAGCCCCGTGCAAGGCGCAGGGTAATATACGACCATTTTACTCCGAATTGGATGCGCGCGCCTAGCCGCCGGATATGTGGGCTTTGCCGAGCATTCCGTTTTCGTAACCGGGCTTCCTGTCTAAGGCGGCGAAAAAATCCCCAACCGTGCCGCTACAAAATCGTGCTGAGAAATGAAACCGGAGACGGAGCCTTTACGGAGCCTTGGCAGCACTTTACAGTAATGCACGTAGTCGCTAATCTGAATGAGCTATGTGGAATGTCGAGGAAAGGTTCTCACCGAAAGCCATTGAAGGGTTGGCGGCGCTGGGATTTTCCGTAGGAAGCACGCGTGGCGTGGTGCGCGTGGAGAAGTACGGCTGCGGCGCAGAGTTTCGCAAAGGCCCCGACGAGCGCTATCAGATGACCATTGCGCCAACGATCATGCTGAAAGGCAAGTTCACGCGACTGTGGGACGCGGGCTACCAGAAATTCTTGCTGACCGACGAGGGACTCAAGATCCCCGCGCTCGCGTCGCACCTGCAAAACCTGCGGAAATTCAATGAAGAGCTGCGCACAGCGCTGGGCGTGCCAACCTTTTACAACGAAGCGCTTGGCTCGGTGAGCCAACTGAGCGTGTACGACCGCGTGCTGGGCCGCAAGGGTGACGTGCCGGATGAAACGGTTGGCGCGCATAGTCCGGAGGGCGGGCACTAGAAAGTATTCAGTCCTCAGTTCTCAGTTTACAGTGAAGACAAGATAAACCGTCGGAAGTTGCCGGAGCGGAATTGCATGCAGGCGGATATTTTCGCACCGTAAGGAACCATCCTCTGAGGCATTTTTGATTGCGTTACCGGCGCGCTTCTTCCAGTTGGCGCCGAAACCGGGCGAGATCGACGCGATGTTTTGCGGCTTTGTGCCTGCCGATGAAAATCACCGGAATGTCCCCTCCGTAGCGCTCTTGCAAAACGGCGTCTTCGTCGATGTTGACTTCGCGCAGAGTGGCGCAGAACTCACCTAGTAATGGCGCGATGGCGGCTTTCGCTTCTTCGCAAAGGTGGCAGCCGGGCCGCGAATAGAGCGTAACCTCGCGCGGACCGCAGGCTAGGAGTCGCACATCTTCTGGGGAGCTGTCTGCGCTCACGGTTGAGGGTTCGAGTACTTCATGAACGGGCCGGAATTGGGGTAGAACGCGTAAGCGCGGTAGAGCTCGGCAATCTGGCGCAAGTGGCCCAGGTCGTGGCTGGCCCATTCGTGAAGCAGGTGCGCCAAAGTAATTGTGCCGAGTTCAGAATGGATAGCCGTGCGCGCACCCGCCGGGGCTGGCAGGTGAGTGAGCATGGCAAGCGCCGAGCGGCGCGTGCGCGTGAAATGCGCGAGATTTTCGCCGGCCGAGCCCCGCGAATATTCGCCGCGCGCTTTGGCGCCTTCCAGATCGTATTTGGCAAGGGGCGGCGAATCTTCGGCCAGGATGCGCCGTACGCGTTCCCCGTAAACCTGCTCGAGGGCAGCGAGATGCGCGAGCACTTCGGAGATGGACCAGCGGTCGGGCTTGGGCTTCCAGTCGAAAAGCCCGCCAGGCAAATCGGCAAGCAGCGTTTCGAGAAGTTGCGGCGTCTTTGTTAGCAGAGAGACGGCGGACTGAATGTCGATGGCAGAGGCAGGTTGCATGCGGCACTCCCGGTAGAGGTGCTCAGTTTACTCGCAATCCCTCGCGTAATGAAGAAGTAGCGCATAATGTCCGAGAGACAACGACGTGAGGATGGGGAGTATGGGAAAAGTCGTGGCGATGGTCGACGATCTGTTTTTCCAGATGAAACTGGCGGAAACCGCCAAGCAACTCGGCGTGGAAGTGAGAGTGGCGGCGAATGGCGATGCGCTGATGGCTCTAATGGAAAGCCGGCCAGCACTGGTGATCGTGGACTTGAACGCGCGCAGCCAGCCGTTGCAGGCCATCGAAAGAGTGCGGCGGGCCAGCGAGGAGATTCGCGTAGTGGGATTTTTGTCGCACGTGCAGACCGAGCTTGCGGCCCAAGCGCAAGCCGCAGGCTGCAACGAAGTCTTGCCGCGATCGAGCTTCACACAAAATCTTGCTGCGATTCTGAGTGCCTCCAAGGACTAAACGAAAATTCCGCAAACAAGGAATTCCGCCAAAAACTAGGAAATGTCATACAAGCTGAAATATCCGGGATGCATGCTGATTGCGCTTTGCGCTTTCCTGCTTGCCGCCACAAATTGTTTCGCGCAGGATTCAAACTCGAAGCCGGAAGCAAACCCAGCCGGCAGCGTTGGCGCAGTTACTGCGCAAGCCAAACCGGACAAGGCGTTGAGCAGCGCCTTGGCCGCAGCTTGTTCCCAAAACCAGGCGGAGTTTACGCGCTTCCTCACGGTTCGCAACCAGGAATCATTTGCGCGCATGACACCCGCCGCCCGCGTCGCACTGATGAAACGCTTCGTGCTGCTCAATGAGCCGGGCAAAGCCACGATTTCTGCGAACCCCGCGGGTCGGCCGATTGTACGCTGCGAGACGCCAGCCGCGACCACCGAAATGCAAATCGGCGGCGCGGAAGTCCGCGATAATGTCGCGTTTCTGCCGCTCGAGCTGCACGACATGACCGATTCCACGAGCGCAAGCGCGCGCCAGATCAACATGGGCCTGGTGCGAGAAGACGGGCAATGGAAGCTGCTCTCTGTTGGGGTGCTCCTTCTGGACCTTCCGGCACTCGAAGTGGAGTGGGATGAATCCGAAATTGAAGCAACAGAAAAAGGTGCTCTCGAGTCTCTGAAAACCATTGCCGCAGCAGTGGAATCCTACCGGGACAAATATTTGCACCTTCCCGAATCGCTGCCGAACCTGGCCTCGCCCGCGCACGGCGCCCCTGGGGTGAACGCCGCCGGCTTGCTGGACGCGGACCTTGCCAAAGGGGCAAAGGATGGCTACGCGTTCCGGTATGTGATTGTGGGGGGCAGCGACGTAGGTGCTCCGGCAAAATACGCATTATCGGCGATTCCGCTTCACTATGGACAGACCGGGCGGCGTTCGTTTTTTCGCGATTCGAATGGCGTCCTGCATGCGGCGGACCATCAAGGCGCGGTCGGCAGCGAAACCGATCCGAAAGTCGAGTAGCGGTCCTCAATACTCCTCACCGCCCTTACAACACGCGGTGTCCTTTGAGCTTCCGCGCGCATGGCGCTACTATCGAGTGACTTGTTATGGTGCGCTACTTCGGCATATTTTTGTCCAACCTACTGCTTATACTTTGCCTGATGGCACCTGCCAGCAGCGCAGCTCGGCCGCAGGCGAACTATACGGAACCGCAGCAACTGCCTGTTTTTGAACTGCATAGCGGGTTTTGGATCAATCTTCATCACACGCTGTATTACGAGGCCCGGCAGCGAAAAGCATTCCTTTCGCGCGACGCCAACACGAGCAAGTCCACTGCTCCCAAGAGCGTGCTGGCAGGAAAAGGACTGACGGATGTGGAACAAAAAGCCTGGGACGATGCTGTCGCCTATTACATGATGAACTATGCGGACAAAGACCTGCTCTTCACAACGGAACTGATTCAGCTGAAGGACCAGCTCGGCGACTTCGAGGATTGCGACGAACTTTTCGGCCGCAAGCGCAAATTCTGCGACGCGGGCTTGCCGGCAAATCTCACACAGGTTCTGGAAGCCGCTGCTCCCGTTTATCGCGCCCATCTCTGGCCCGAACATGATCAGGCCAACCGGCGCTGGATTCTGCAAGTGGCCCCGCTGGTGCGGGAGCAGGGCGTGGGGCTTTCCGAGCGTCTGGCGGATATTTACCAGACGCGCTGGCCGCATGAAAAAATCCGCGTCGATGTGGTGGCTTATGCCAATTGGGCAGGAGCATACACCACGGTTGATCCGCTGCGCGTTACGATTTCCAGCCTGGATCCCAGGAATCAAGGACCGCAAGCGCTCGAAGTGCTTTTCCACGAGGGCTCGCACGGAATTGCCGAAGCCGTGCAGAAGGCCATTATCCGCGAGTGCCGTCAGCGCGACAAACCTATTCCCCGGGACCTGTGGCACGCTCTAGTGTTCTATACCACTGGCGAAGTCATCCGCACGGTGCTGACTTCCTCTCCGAGCAAGCGCCTAGACAAGAGCAACGGCACGCAAGCAAGCGGATACGACACCTACGCCTTTCGCGAAGGCCTCTACCAGCGTGGCTGGAGGAATTATCTCGACCTGCTGCAGCGGTTTTGGCAGCCGTACCTCGATGGGAAAGCCAACTTCGACGACGCCATCGCGCGCATGGTGTCCTCGCTCTAGGGCACGGTTCTTTGTGGCCACCGGCAGAAACCGGAAACTCGACATCGCGCTGGAACTCGAGAAGATTGCGCTCGAAGACGAATATTTCATCAAGCGGAAGCTCTATCCCAGCGATGTCCACCCTGCGTTTATGGACAGCAATTTTGGGCCCTTGGTGCCGATATTCGCGCCGAACTGTTAGGACGTAGCGTCCTTGATGTCCTCGCGGGCCCGTCTCTCTGCGTTTTTCGCTTCCGCCTTCGCGTCGGCATCCGAGTTCAACACGCGAATCGCTTTGATCAAGGTCAACGGCTTGGCTCTCGGCGGAGCCTCGCAGGTCTTTACATCACCGCTCGGGCGAGCCGCGGTTATATCCCATTTCAGGCAATTGAATTTGATCTTGATGTTGCGGCTCACATGAAGCGCGGCAACGCAATTTTCCAGGCTCAGAAATCCATTGCAGGCTTCTTTTAAAGTTGTTTTTGGCGGAAGAAGCGCCTGCAACTGCAGCGAGAGCTTCCGCTCTTCCTCTTTGTTTGCAGCAAGCTCTTCGTTCGCCGTGGGTCCAGGGTTCTTCTTAATCCACTTCAGCGGATTGTAAGAACGCGCAGCGACTCCCGCAGCGCCAAACAAAATACTGACTCCTGCTGCTCCCATAACGAGCCATTTGTATCTCATGGTGTCCTCACTGCGAGGGCCGGGTGTAGGCTAACTTCAGTAGGCCACGGTGCGAGGTGCGCTTCGAGTCTCTGATAGTGCGGTACCCTCCGAATCCGTTACCTTGGCCTTCCGGTCAGGTTTTTGGCGCGAGCGTGCCTGTCCATTTGCCCCGTGCGGTCACCTTTCACCGGGCAGCCTGTTGGCGGCCCACAAACGTTCCTCGCCTACTGATCGCGTTTGCCGGAGGGTGGCGAGAGGGTTGTTAATCACTGGATGACATTGTCGCGGCCAGTTGCGATATGCTACGCTTTGTGAGCTAGGTAATTGCTCGTCCCGGCGTCACGCGAGCCCGTGGGACGCACGCCTACTTCCTTACGTTCTCCGAAGAGCCTTCCCGATCAGAGGGGAACTATCCGAGGATGGAGGCTTGGGAAAATCAATCAAAATAGGGCCGCCATACACTGCCCCCGACTCAAAGCAATGCGCACGGAAATGGCCCGGCAGGCGGCCGTGATGCAAAAGGAAGAGGAACAACCAGCCCATGCCTGGCCAACCAGCAGCCTCGAAACCTGGACCAGCATCCGTCGAGATTAAGCTGGCGCATTCGCCGGACTCCGACGATGCTTTTATGTTCTATGCGCTGGCGACTCACAAACTTTCCACGCCGGGCTACAAGTACACGCACATTCTTTCAGACATTCAATCGCTCAACGAAGCGGCGCTGAGCGAGACTTACGACGTTACCGCCATCAGCTTCGCCGCCTACCCCTCGCTTCGCGACAAGTACGTGCTTCTCGACTGCGGCGCCAGCTTTGGCGAGGGCTACGGTCCCATTGTCGTTTCCACAAGGGCCGTGAAGCCGCAGGAACTCCTAGGCAAGCGTATCGGCGTTCCGGGTTTGAAAACCTCCGCGTATCTTACGCTGAAGCTTTTCGAGCCCAATTTTGAGCCGGTGGTCATACCCTTCGACAAAATCATCGATGCGGTACAGAACAATCTTGTCGAGGCGGGGCTGCTCATTCACGAAGGACAGCTCTTCTTCCCGGAAAAGGGTTTGCACAAGGTGATTGATCTCGGCATTTGGTGGCAAGAGCAAACCGGCCTGCCGCTTCCCCTGGGAGGCAACGCCGTTCGCCGCGCCCTGGGGACAAGAGTCGGACGCCAAATCGCAAAGACCATTCGCGACAGCGTGGCCTACGGCCTGGAGCACCGCGAAGAAGCGTTGAATTACGCCATGCAATTCGCGCGCGAAATGGATACCGAACTTGCTGACCAGTTTGTGGGCATGTACGTGAACAAGTGGACGCTTGGTTATGGCGAAAAGGGCCGGCAGGCCGTAAAAGAGCTGATCGTCCGTGGCACCAAGGCGGGCTTGGTCCCAGGACCGCCTACCATCGAATTTCTTGGCGAACAGTGATTTCCGCGAAATAGCAACCATCTCGTTTTTATCCGGGCTGATAAGTTCGCTTCTGAGCCAATACGTTTAAGGCGCTCGCCTTGACGCTCTTCTGCGAATCCCTTAGTGTTTTTCTGGGATGATTTCCAAACGAAACGCAATTGTGACGCCTTTCTTGGTCCTTGCTGGAGCCTTGCTTCTGGGATCGCAGGGCGCTTGGCAATGTGCAGCGAAGACTCCGGCCCAGGCGGAAGCGCCCAAGCCATGGCCTACGCAGGCAGTGAGCGCCATACACGGCATGGTTGTCACCGACGAAGAACTCGGATCGCAGGCTGGAGTCGAAATTCTGAAGCGTGGCGGCAACGCGGTAGACGCGGCCGTTGCGACGGCCTTCGCTCTGGCGGTCGTCGAGCCGGCCGCAGGCAACATCGGCGGCGGTGGCTTCATGCTTATCCGTCTCGCGGACGGCAAAACGGCCTTTCTCGACTACCGCGAAACGGCTCCCGGCAAGGCCACGCGGGATATGTACATCGGCAAGGACGGAAAGCTCGACGAAGAAGCCTCCGTCATTGGATATCGCTCCGTCGCCGTGCCCGGAACGGTTGCGGGCCTCGAATTGGCCCTGAAAAGCTACGGAACGATGAAGCTGGCAGACGTCATGGCTCCGGCCATCCGTCTCGCAGAGGAAGGTTTCCTCATCCGTGGAAAATTGGCTGCGGAGTTAGAGGAAGAGAGCCCAGGTTTGCGGGTCTTTCCGGCCAGCAAGCGGATTTTTTTAAATGGGGGCCGGATGTTCATGGCTGGAGATACGCTGCAGCAGCCAGAGCTTGCGGCAACGCTGAAGCGTATCGCGCAGTCCGGGGCCAATGAGTTTTATCATGGCGAAATTGCCCATGTGCTCACCGATGAAATGGCCAAGAATGGCGGCATCATCACGCTCGAGGACCTTGCGAATTACAAGCCAAAGTTGCGTGAATTTCTTCATGCGAAATATGACAGCGGCGGCCACCGTTGGGAAGTACTGACTGCTCCCCCGCCGAGCTCCGGTGGCGTGGCGATCATTGAAGCGCTGAACATGCTGAAGGACGTGCCACTGAAAGGCTGGGACGATCCGCAGAGCGTTCACATGGTCGTCGAAACGATGCGCCGCGTGTTCGCCGATCGCGCGGCGTACCTGGCCGATCCCGACTACACCAAAATTCCCGTGGCCGGTCTGACCGACCCTTGTTACGCCAAGGAGCGCGCAGCAACCATCGATCCTCGAAAAGCATCTTCGAGCAAGAATGTCACCGCGGGAGCTCCACACGTTTGCGGCGCCTCCCCGAGCCCCGACGCAGGACCACACCTCGTCAGCAGTAAGGCCGAGGGCCACCATACGACGCACTTTTCGGTGGTAGACGCGGCGGGAAACGCGGTCGCCAGCACGTATACATTGAACGATAGCTACGGCTCGCACGTAACCTGCGCTGCGGGCTTTCTGCTAAACGACGAGATGGACGACTTCACCACCCAGGCTGGCGCTCCCAATTCGCTCTATGAGCTCATGCAGTCGGACGCCAACGCCATCGCTCCTGGACATCGCCCGCTCAGTTCCATGACGCCGACGATTCTGTTGCGCGATGGGAAACTCAGCTTCGTCACCGGCTCGCCCGGCGGGCCGACGATCATTTCGGCCACTTTGCTGAGCGTCATCAACTGGATGCGCCTGGGCATGAGCGCACAAGCCGCTGTCAACGCCCCGCGCTTTCATCATCAATGGTTTCCCGACCGTATCCGCATGGAAGCAGAGTTTCCCTTGAGCATGGAGCAGGCTCTGCGCGCTCGTGGATATGACGTGGAACGCGGCTGGTACTATACGCCGAGCCTTGGCAGTGAAGCCAAGTTGAGCAAGCACATGGGGTTGGTCAACGCTATCGGCATCGATCCGCAAACTGGGGAGCGCCTCGGCGCGGCCGATCCGCGCGATCGGGGCTCCGCGATTGGATATTGAGAGGGAAGGATAAAGCACAGTGGTCTGAGAGAATAAGAAGGCGCGGACAAAAGTACGGTAAACTTTTGGACGGTCTTCCGTCCCTGAAACCCAGGACCTCATGCAGAGACTACTTTCGACCTACTTGTTCGTGACGCACAAACTGACGCCGGAACTCCTCGGCCAGGTAGCCGGAGCGGGTTTTGAAGGCGTCGAGATTTTCTGTGCGCGCAGCCATTTCGAATACACGGTCAAGCAGGAAGTTCGCGCCATGGCCAGCGCCCTGGAGGCACATCATTTGCAACTCGTTTCGCTTCACGCTCCGAACCGGCGCGACATGAGCGCCATGCGCGAGAGCGGTACTCCGCTTTCGATTTGCGAAATCGAGCGTGTGCGCCGCATCGAAGCCATGGACGAACTGAAGCGCGTGATTGATGTCGCTGATGATTTGCCCTACGCCCGGCTCATCGTGCATATGGGTGGCTCGCACGAAACAGCCGACCCGCGCAAGCGTGACGCCGCTTTCAGCTCGCTGGAGCACCTGATCTTGCACGCGCGACACGCCGGGGTCACCATTTGCGTCGAAAACACGACCAGCGAAATGGGGAGTGCCGATTACCTTCGAGCATTCGTAGAGGAAACGCGGCTCACCGGCTTGCGGTTCAATTTTGATATTGGCCACGCGCATCTCGCGGAATTCCCGGAAGAACAACGCTTGGAGAAGAGTTTTGTGCCGCTCAAAGAGCTGGTTTCTTCTGTTCATCTTCACGACAACCATGGCGAGAAAGACGAGCATCTGCCACCCTACGATGGCTCCATCGATTGGCCCGATGCCATCAAGTTGCTCAAGTCCGCGGGACAAAACAGTGGCTTACCGATGGTCCTCGAGTTGAAAGAAAAAAGCGGCCACGACGCCCCCACCGTAAGCGAACAACTCGCGGCCGCCCGCAAGTCACTCGACCGCTTTGAGAAAGCTTGGGCCTTAACCGAGGTCTCGTAAAACACGTAAAACTGACCAATTATCGGGCCATGGTCTATCATCTTGACTAGCTGATTCTCCGCGGAAGAAGTGCCTATCCCGCAATTCAAAGCAAAATGTCTGGCAATGCTCGAGCGAGCGCGCAAGACCAAAAAGCGCATCCGCATCACACGCCACGGCAAGCCTGTTGCGGATGTGGTACCCCCGCTGTAAGCGTTGACCGGGCGGCACGGTTTGGATCCATGCGAAATTCGGTCAAGATTCTTGGCGACATCGTGTCACCAGTAATCGATCTCGATGAGCTTGAGGCCCTTCGCGATCGAATCTTCTGCTCCACACGCACATCTGGATTTGGCTCCTTCCGAGTCCTGAGCAGCTCGGTCGCCGTGCGAAAAACGCGCCCAGCAACCAAGGCGAGTGAACTTTGGGTATCGCCAGTCAGCACCCTAGGCAGAGCTGCCGCTCGACCGTAAGAGGCGAGGGGAATGGAGCCCAGATTTCTTGGCTTGGCTGCGGCCGTCGGCTCCGGGATTCCATCAAGCGCCCTTTACCCATGAAATCGTGCTCGAAGCGGCGAACCCCGGTCTTCCCGCCGATCCCGCGGACCGTTTCTGGTTGCGACCTCGCCCACTCACACATGCCTGATGGTTACACTTCTCTGGTAAACTAACCGTTTGCGAATCACACGCAGAATCGCACTATGACGACGATCACCATCGAGCAGGCGGGAAAACACGACGGGCAGGAAGTTACGCTCAAGGGTTGGCTTTACAACCTACGCGAGTCCGGCAAGCTGCTTTTCCCCATTTTCCGTGATGGCACGGGAGTGATCCAGGGCGTTTGCTCGCTCAAAGAGAATCCCGGGGCGTTCGAAGCGCTGAAGGGCCTGACGCAGGAATCGAGCGTCATCGTTGCGGGAATCATCCGCTCGGAGAAACGCGCACCCGGCGGCTACGAAATTGGCGTCACGAAGTTGCAAGTTGTGCAAAAAGTGCCGGAATCCACTCCCTTCCCCATCCAGCTCAAAGAACACGGAGTGGACTTTCTGCTCGACCACCGCCATCTGTGGATCCGTACGCCTCGGCAAGCCGCTATCCTCCGCGTTCGCGCCGAAGCCATTCGCGCGGCCCGTGCATTCATGGACAGCCAGGACTACACACTTACCGATGCGCCGATGTTCACGCCCGCGGCTTGCGAAGGCACGTCCACGCTCTTCGAGGTCAATTACATCGACGACCAAAAGGCGTACTTGACGCAAAGCGGCCAGCTTTATGGCGAAGCCTTGGCCATGGCGCTGGGCAAAATCTATACGTTTGGCCCTACCTTCCGAGCCGAAAAATCGAAGACTCGCCGGCACCTCACGGAATTTTGGATGCTCGAACCGGAAGCCGCTTACGTCGAACTGGACGAGGCCATGGCCCTCGGCGAAGGTCTCGTCAGCGCTATTGTCCAGGGTGTGCTAGAAAACAAATCACGCGAACTGGAAACCCTCAAGCGCGACACAAAAAAGCTGGAATGTGTTAAGCCGCCCTTCCCACGGATCAGTTACGAAGAAGCCGTTTCCGTGCTCAACAAAAATGGCAATCCCGCCAAGTTTGGCGACGACTTTGGCGGCGACGAGGAAACCATCATTTCGAGTTCCTTTGATCGTCCAGTGATTGTGCATCGCTATCCCACATCTCTTAAGGCTTTCTACATGCAACCGGACCCGAAGCGCCCCGAACTGGCCCTCGCTTTTGACATGCTCGCTCCGGAAGGCTATGGAGAAATCATCGGCGGCAGCCAGCGCATCCATGATTACGACTTGCTCGTCAAGCGCCTTCGCGAGCACAACCTTCCTGAGGAAGCGTTCCAGTGGTATCTCGACCTGCGGCGCTACGGCAGTGTGCCACATTCGGGCTTCGGCTTGGGCCTGGAACGCACCGTCGCTTGGATTTGCGGCACCGAGCACATTCGCGAGGTGATTCCCTTCCCTCGCATGATTTACCGCGTGTATCCTTAGTGCGGGTAGTTCGGCCTCCTCCCGCGGTTCCGAAGTTTGTAGCAATAAAGGACTGGATTTGGGCTGAATGGCAGCGCGTGCCTGGCACCGGCGCGGGCTTTCTACTAGTCACGAGCCGCCAGTCACGAATCACGGATGACCCATGGCGCAAAAAGTTCGCATCATCGGCGTTCCCATGGACCTCGGCCAAAGTCGCCGCGGTGTGGATATGGGCCCCTCCGCTCTGCGCGGCGCGGGCTTGCAATCTGCTATCAAGAAACTTGGGCACACTGTGGAAGACCTCGGCAACCTGGAAGTGAAGCAGCCGGAAGAAATGCCCGTAGGGGAAAAGCGCGCCAAATACCTTCAAGAAATTGCGGAAACCTGCCAGGATATTTGTAAAACTGTCGAAAAATCCCTGGGCGAGGGCTTTCTCCCGCTCGTGCTTGGCGGAGATCACTCCATCGCGGTCGGCGCAGCGGCCGGCGTGGCTTCTCATTTCCGCCAGCAGAAAAAAGAAATCGGTTACCTCTGGCTCGACGCGCACGGCGACATGAACACGCCAGAATCTTCTCCCTCGGGCAACATTCACGGTATGCCGCTTGCGGCCATTATGGGTTATGGCGCGCCGGAGCTTGTCGATCTCGGGGGCTTCAAACCCAAGGCCGAGCCCGGCAATATCGTTATCGTCGGGGCGCGCGACCTCGACGCCCAGGAACGCAAAATCGTCAAGAAATCCGGCGTCCATGTTTTTACTATGCGCGACATTGACGAGCGCGGCCTGCGCGACGTCATGTCCGAAGCCCTCAAATACGCCATGGACGACACCGCGGGAGTCGCCGTCAGCCTGGATATGGACTTCGTCGACCCTACCGATGCGCCCGGTGTTGGCACGCCCGTCCGCGGCGGCGCCACTTATCGCGAAGCCCATCTGGCTATGGAAATGATTGCCGATACGGAATCCATGGTGTCCATGGAAGTGGTCGAGATTAATCCAATCCTCGATGAGCACAACCGCACGGCACTTCTCGGTGTCGAGTTGGTGCTCTCCGCTCTGGGCCAGAAAATCTTGTGAGTAAGCAGCGCGTCGTTCCACAGTCTGCGGCGTCGTTGACGCCGGAACGCTAAGCGCCAGGGCTGGGCATTTTGTAGAGGACCCCGGAATAAGCTCCAGTTGGGCAAAAGTCAGTTGTTTTCAGTCGTCCGTTGTCAATTCAGAACGCCATCGAAAACATCCATCACACCTCGCTTCCATTTTCCCTTATAACTGAAAACTGATTACTGATGACGGAAAACTGGAACCTCCCGTGACCCCAGATAACAAAAAACGACTCCGCGTTGGCATTCTCTTTGGCGGCCGCTCCGGCGAACATGAAGTCTCGCTTGCCTCGGCCGCTTCCGTGATTCGTGGCCTCGATCCGGACAAATATGAAGCTGTGCCCATCGGCATCACTAAAGAAGGCCACTGGCTTGTCGGCAGTGCGGCGCAAAAGATGCTTCCCGAAGTATTGAGGGGCGGACAGCGCGTTGTTATGGCGGCCGATCCGACCGATGCCGCGCTGATCCCTCTTGACCGCAGCGGCGGCGGCCAGCGAATTGACGTAGTCTTTCCCGTCATGCACGGCACCTATGGCGAAGACGGCACGATCCAGGGGCTGCTCGATTTGGCGGGCTTGCCGTTCGTCGGGGCCGGTGTGCTCGGCTCCGCCATCGGCATGGACAAAGACGTCTCCAAGCGCCTCCTCCAGGTAGCCCACATCCCTGTTGTGCCGTGGATTGCCGTGCAGCGCGCGGATTGGGAACGCCATCTCGAGGAAATCCAGAAGACCATCGAGAAAAAATTCCGATACCCCATGTTCGTGAAGCCGGCCACGCTTGGCTCTTCGGTAGGCATGACCAAGGTCCATTCGCGTATGGAACTAGCCCCGGCTTTGCATCTGGCAGCCGAATTCGCCATGAAAATTCTCGTCGAGAAATGTATCGTTGGGCGCGAAATCGAAGTTTCTGTGCTTGGTAACCACGATCCCAAAGCCTCGATTCCCGGCGAAATCGTGCCGCACCGCGAATTTTACGATTACACGGCCAAGTACCTGGAAGAAGGCTCGCAAATCCTGATTCCGGCGAAGCTCAAGCCCGCTCAGGTAACAACGATTCAGAAATACGCGGTGGAAGCATTTCGCGCTTTGGAACTCAGCGGCATGGCGCGCGTCGATTTCTTTGTTGAAAAGAAGACCGGCAGAATCTATCTCAACGAAGTGAACACCATTCCCGGCTTCACGTCCATCAGCATGTTCCCGAAAATGTGGGAAGCCAGTGGCATTCCCTTCCGCGAACTGATCGACAAGCTCATCGAACTCGCGCTCGAAATGCACCGCGAAAAAGCCCGCACCAAATACGAGATCGAGCTTCCGGAAGGCGCCGCCGGCGCTTTGGAAGCGTAATTGGTCCACTGGCACTGCCACCTTGCCTGGAATGATTCCTGACTCACGGCGTCTGACATAGCGGTGTTCTATTCGGAGCATTTACTCACGCAGCGAATTTCTGTAAGGTTTTAGTGTCACTCGATGGCGCAGAGGTTTCTCGAAACACGTTGTACTTTCGAATCTGGCGCTCGCGGGCCAGGAGACTACTGAATGACGCTGCTCGATCCACCTCCGGTCACAACCCATAAATCACGCGCCATACCGTTCACCATCGCGGTCGCCGTGGTGGCCGTGATACTCGTCCTTTATTTTATCTTTCGCTACTACCCGGAAGAGAATGCCGCGAAGCGCTTCTTGAACGCGCTGGTTGCCAATAACCCGGACCTTGCGTATGAGCTATGGAAACCCGGGCCTAGTTATACGAAGAAGGACTTTCTGGCCGACTGGGGGCCCGACGGGTATTACGGCCCGGTGAAGAGCTACGAAATCCTCTGTAGCTACAAATTCGTCTGCGCAAGCTCAGAGCACGGGTCCAACGCCGTGGATGTGCGCATAGCGGTGAGCCCTTATTCGCCCATGCCTGATGCCTCAGACCCAGAAAAAAGCCGCAAAACTAAAATCGTCAACATCTGGGTCGTTAGGTCCGACAAGTCGCTCAGCTTTCCCCCGTAGCGTTCGCTTCCAGGCTGCTCAGCTCCTCAACTCGTCCAGCGCATGCTGCAATTCTTGTGGTGACACGGTAGCTGTGCCTAATTTTCCCACAACCACACCGGCTGCAATGTTCGCCAGCCTCGCAGCGTCCACAATCGACGCCCCGGCTGCAGCCGCGAGCGCAAGCACACTCAAGACCGTGTCGCCTGCACCTGTCAGATCAAACACTTGCCTGCCCGTCGCGCCGCGCTCGAATCCCGGCTCTCCAACTCGCGCATAAGTTACTTCATAGCCGGTCGCCGGAATGTGAACAGGCTTGGGGGAGGATTCCTCAAACACACTCATGCCATTTTCGCCGCGAGTAATCACCACAGCGCCGCAACCAAAATGCGCCAGCAACGCGCGCCCCGCTTCTTCGAACGATTTTTCGTCCGTCAGGGCCTTGGTCACAAAAAAGCTCGCCTCCTCCTTGTTGCATACGATCACGAGCGCACCACGATAGGCGTATAGGCGCGATTTTTTGGGCTTCACAAACACAGGAACTTTGTTCTTATGAGCGGCGCTCATCACCCGCTCAGCAAAATCATCCGTGATCAGCCCTTTGTCATAATCCGAAAGCACCAAGGCATCCAGGTGAGCCAGGCTTGCAAAAACCGCGCGCAGCAGTTTTTCCCTGGTTTCCTCCCGCGGCGGCTCCCGCCGTTCCTGATCCACGCGAACCACCTGGTGGTGCTTCGCGATAATGCGCGTCTTCACTGTGGTTAAGCGTTTTGCTTCGGCCAGAACCCCCTTTGCACCGATGCTTCGCTCGCGCATGCATTGCTGCAACGCGCGACCTGCTTCGTCCCTGCCAAGCACGCCAAACGCCGCGATCCTTGCGCCCAGCGCCGCAAGGTTGTTTGCGACGTTGGCCGCGCCACCAAGGAAATCCTTCTGTCCGGCAAAATCCACCACCGGCACGGCCGCCTCCGGCGACAAGCGCGAGGCCGTGCCCCATAGATAACGGTCTAGCATTAGGTCGCCAAGCACACCCATTCGCTTGCCGCGCAACCGCGGGAGCAGCCGTTTCAAGCGTGGCACGGAATCAGCGAGTTGCGTGGTCATGCGGGCTGGGTGAATTCTTACCGGGTGTTCCGATTTTCCTCTGCGATCGTGGCCTCTTCGGGGAGCATCACGGGAATTTCGTCGCGGATCGGGTAAACGCGCCGGCAAGAGACGCATTTCAATCCGGATTCATCCGCAAGGAGTTCCACCCGCGTTTTGCACACGGGGCAAACCAAGATGTCGAGCGCAAACTTTGGAATATTCACACGTCCCTCCTCGCTCCTCCCCGCCTGCCAAACCAGCAAGTAGGCACTCTACCAAACGCCTTCCCCGGTCAGCAACTTCACCTCCTCGTCTTCACATCCCCACCCGTAACTCTGAGGAAGGCTTATTCGCCAATCGCCTTGACCCTGTTCTCTGCTCAGCGTAGCGTTTCTTTAGTGCTTCCTGCGAAGAGGCCCCTCATGCGCCATGCCCATAGAAATCTCTTTTACCTTCTCGTGGGATTCATCTGGCCCATCGCAGCCGTCCTAGAACAACCGGTCTCTGCCTTCTCCCAGCAATCGTCCGCTCCGCCTCCGGCGCAATCTTCCTCGCAGGCCCAGTCTTCTCCACAAACCCAATCGCAAACTCAAGCGCCGCGCAAGGCAAAAGAGAAGAAAGCTGCAACCGCAAAGGGCAAAGTCCTCACCGAAGATGACCTTTCCGGCTTGAAGGGCGGTGTTTCCGTGGTTGGGACGGAAGGCTCGACGCGTGCCACGCGCCGCTCGACCACGAACCAAGGCGCAAATGACGCGGCCAGCGGCGAAGCGTACTGGCGCGGCAAGGCCCAGCCCCTCCTGCAACAAATCGCGGACATGGACCAGCGGATGGCTCAGCTCAAGCGGGACATCAAGAAGTATGGAATAGGCGGTATCGATGTGGCCAGCGGGATGAAAGAAGGCGTGGCCTACGTCGAGGATCGCAACGGCCAGATCCAGAAGCTGGAAAAGAAGAAAGCGAATCTGCAGAAACAGTTGGAGGATCTGGAGGAAGAGGGCCGCAAAGCCGGGGCCGAGCCTGCGTGGTTTCGTTGATTGGACCGCTCATCCTGCGCCCCTCATCCGCATCTAATTGAAAGAAAAGCAGATAAGTCAATACGAATTTCGCCCACTCCCTACACTTCCTTCGTTTTTCTCGCTGGAGCTTTTGCGCATTCGAACACAGCACGACCAAAACTGGCCCTGGGGCCAGTAGTTTTTGCCCACCCGGCGGCACTACACTGTCCCCCGAGTTAGCTCGAATACCCTCCCTACGGGAGAACTACTGTGTATTGCGATCGCTGTGGACTGAATTTCCTGCCCAAACAGTCCGTGTGCACTCGCTGCAAAAAGGTGCCCACGCGCTATTGGTTTCAATTCATGAGTTTGGTCACCATTTTGGTGGCCGTCCTCTGCAACACGGTCCTAGGGATCTTCCTGCTTCCGCGATTGGCATACACCCATCACGGGCGGTTTCTTTTTCGCAGTTGGTATTGGTTAGACCAAAAGGCCGCCCTTTACGGCTGGGTGCCCTTAGCGCTCGGTCTGCTCGCTTGGGACTATTTCATTTGGAAGGAAGCGCGGCCCAAGCTCAAGGGCTGGTTGACGCGCAAGCTGTTGACCTTCTCGCTGGCCGCTGGCGTGGCTCCGATGATCCCCTGGTGGATACCCGCGGGGCAGCCTCCTGGCGAATTTCTCTCCATGATTAGCCGGTACCAGGGTCTCCCGGCGATGCTGGCTTGGGGCGTGGTCCTGTTTGTAACTATTGTGCTGTGCATCGATCCCGAGTCGCGCGACTACCTGCTTGGCCACGGAAGAACGCTGAGCATTGTAAGTACCGGAATGCTTGTCCTGGTCCTCGCCATGACGCTCATCGGCTGGTCGCTCACCTACTGAGCGCCAATCGCAACTAAAACAGAAACCCCTACTGGCCCTTGGAACAGGATACTTCGACGCAACAGACTGTCCGCGGAAGCCTTGCTCCAGAGAGCGAGAGCGCGTTGCAATAGACTTACGGAGATACCATGAGAAGCCAAAAAACCCAGTTCCTTTTTGTTGCTCTGTCAACCGTCCTGTTTTGCGGGACTTCCTTTGCCCAGCAACAAAGAATTTTCGATTGGCGGCCCGCCAACGACGAGACCGTGCGGCTGGACCCCGCGAATTACCACACCGGCCGGACCTATCACCCGAACGCCGCCGGCCAAAACAATCACGTGGATATCAAAGCCCAGAAGCCGGTCACCGTCTTCATGACGCCGGAAGCCGATTGGAACCTGGCTTTGCAGCATCCGGAAACCATCGGCAACCTGCGGCAGGTTTGCTTGCGGGAACATGTCGTGGATACGACCTATGTTTGCGAACTTCCGGTCGAACCCCTGACCCTGGTCATTCGCGACGAACGCTTCAGTCCTGAGACTCCCGTGTTTGCCGGACTCGGCGTTGTGCTGAATACCATGCAAGCCACTCCAAACAATACCGCCAACGCCATCAGCACGGGAATCGCCGCGGTGGTGAACAGCACACGCCAAAGTTTCTCGTCACGTGCCTTCAAAGATCCCAATGATGTGCATATCCAGTATTACCGCTGGGACTGCGTCCAGAATTGCATCCAACCCGAGTTTCGGTGGATGGAGCAGGTGAAAGAGAAATACCAGCTGACTTCGTTCTTGAAGGTTTACGGCGGTTTCCAGCCAGACCACGACGGGGAACTGGTGAGCATCAAGATCAAGTCCTCCGTGCCCATGGTTGTGGCCGTGTTGCCGTCGCAGGTTGCCGACCAGTTGCACGCGCGGCCCGACGCACTGGAATCCGCGCTGGAGAAAAACGCCTGTCAGCAGCGCGGCGTCGAATCCCTGGAGTTTCAATGCACATTCAATCTGGCCGATGGCCCGCAGTCCCTCGTCGTTGGGCCCGAGGCCGGCGAGAAAGTGCCCCACAAAAAAGCCGAAATCCTGATGCTCGCCAATCGCTGCGTCGAGAATTGTCAGCAGCTCCAAACCGCGCAACAACAATAAGATGCTCGGCTTTTGATCACTTGTGGATGGGAAGAAGATCCCAGATTCCGGCATCTTCCGTGCCCAGAACCCACGCGGCGAAGCCATACAGCCCGCGTTCCTTCACCAGCGTATAACGCTCTTGGAAGGTGCGCGCATCGGTATAGAAGATCCACTCGCGCTCGTCATCCCGGTAAAAGTACAACCACGCGGTTCGGTCTACCGGGTCCCATTCGAGATGCGCCTTGTAAGCTTTCGCCAGGTCAACGGCGTCATCGGTCGAAATGTAATCTGCCGTGGGGTTGGGCTTGTCACCGCTTTTGTCGGAAGCTTTGATAGGCGTTCCCGTATGCCAGTGATAGCCATACAAAGGAATTCCCAGCGCGAGTTTCTGTGGCGGTACACTTTTGAGAGCGTAATCCAGATTCGCCACCGTCCAGTTCCATCCGGCAACCGGCCCCGGCACGGTCCAGACGGTGTGCTGGTCGTAGGTCATCAGGCAGAGAAAATCCACCGACGGCGCGATGGCTCTCAAGTCATAAGCGCCGCGCCAGTTTTGGTAAATCCACGCGGAAAATCCCGTCTCTCCGGGATGGCCGGGCGCGTTAGGAATCGTGGCAATGGAGAGTTGTAGATTCTCCTTATGAAACGCGGCCGCGGTCTCGCGCACAAAACCGGAAAGCCCGTCGCGGTCCGTCCAGTTCACGTTTTCGAGGTCCAACTGGAAGCCGATATAGCCGTTCTCTTTGCATGCGCGGATCAAGGCGTAAATTGCGTTCTCCCGGGCATGCGTATCCGCGAAAAACTTATGAACTTCTTCTTGGGCGAACCCACTGTTCACGACCAGCGGCATCACCGGGACACGATGCTGGCGCGCAGTCTCGAGCACCTCCGGATTCGGCCCGCCCGAAACCAACCCGCTCGCGTCCACCACATACCAATTGGGGGAAAGGATATCGACCTTGTCCGCGTGTGCCAGGAACGAGCGCACGGACTTCGGCTCGCGTGTCATATAAAAAATAGACCTCGGTTGCTGGGCCCGAGCAGGGATCGCGCCAAAGAAAAATGTCAGGACAACGGCAAGGAATATTTTTGGTTGTTTCATGCGCGCAGTCTAGCGACTCCGGGCCGCCAAGCGCAACCACGGGTGACGCAAAGTCGCGTTCAGCCCCTTTTTGCCCGCCACATCTACTCGAGCAATGCGCCGCGTTGGCGGTGGCTTGCTCCCGAGACCTCTCTGCTCCCGAAAGTGGGCGAAGATAGCGGATGAACAGCACCAGTTTCCATCCCTCATTGTCAGCTTCGTCGTGCGGATTGCCACAGGCCGGCATGCCCCTGAGGCGTACGCCATGCTGAATGATGTTGTACGCAAAACAACTTTGTCGCCAAGCCGGGCAAGTCGAGGCATAATGTCACCGGCGAGAGGGATGCGGGAGAAGCTCATGAGCGAAAAAGCGAAGGAAGAGAAGAAGGAAAAGGTAGCTACAACGACACAGGACGGAGCAAGCGGTAAAAAGGAACTGACGCGCCGGAAATTTCTGGGTGAGGTCGCCGCAGGCAGCGCTGCCGCTGCTCTTGTGCCCCGCCACGTGCTGGGACGAGGTTTCACCCCGCCGAGCGATCTGCTGAACATCGCTGGCGTCGGTATCGGCGGCATGGGCCGCCAGAACCTTATCAATCTGGCCAGCCAGAACATTGTGGCCCTGTGCGATGTGGACTGGGGCTACGCGGATAAAGGCTTCGAGCGCCTGGACTCCGACATCGACAAACTGCGCACCCGCATCGACCAACCCGCTCCGCCGCCCCAAGGCGGCGCGCCGGCGCCGTTCGATCCCGTAAAGGCCAAAGCGCGCCTCGACAACATGATCCGCCTGAAAGACGTGCATCTGCCGAAAGCCAAGCGCTACACCGACTATCGGGAAATGCTCGAAAAGCAGAAGGACATCGACGCCGTCTTGGTCGCTACTGCCGACCACATGCACGCGCCCATCGCCCTCGCCGCTATGGAGCTTCATAAACACGTGTACGTGCAAAAACCATTGACCTGGTCCGTCGAAGAAGCCCGCAAAATGGCGCGCTCCGCCAAGGAAAACAAAGTCGTCACGCAGATGGGCAACCAGGGCCACTCCCTCGACGATGCGCGCACCGCCGTGGAATACATTTGGGCCGGCGCGATTGGCGAGGTTCGCGAAATCCACATTTGGACCAATCGGCCTCTCGGCTTTTGGCCACAAGGCGTTCCCCGTCCCGAGCCGCTCAAGGAACCAACCGACAAACTCGGCTGGAACGGCCAAGGTGTAAATGAGCGCTTGGCTGCCGCGATGGCCGGGAACTATCCCGTTCCGGGCACTCTCCGTTGGGATCTCTTTCTTGGCGCTGCCGCGCCGAATATCACCTATCACCCCATCTATCATCCTTTCAACTGGCGGGGTTGGGTGGATTGGGGCGTCGGCGCCATCGGCGACATGGGCGCGCACCTCATCGACCATTCCATGTGGGCGCTGAACCTAGGCATGCCCACCAGCGTCGAGACGGTCTCCACGCCCTTCAACGGCGCATCCTATCCGCAAGCAACCTTGACGTTCTACGAATTTCCCGCACGTGGTCCCCTCCCACCAGTGAAGCTCACCTGGTACGACGGTGGCCTGATGCCCAACAAGCCCGTGGAACTCGGCGATGAAGAGCTGAAAAGCGAAGGCGGCGCGTTGCTCATCGGCAGCAAAGGCAAGCTGCTACACGACACCTACGGCGCGCATCCGCGGCTGTTGCCCAAGTCGCTCAACGATTCCTTTGGCAAGCCGCCCCAAAAGCTCCCGCGCATTCCCGGCGAAGCTCACGAAATGAATTGGGTGGACGCGTGCAAAGGCAAGACCGAACCTTCCTGCCCGTTTGAATATGCTGCGCGGCTTACCGAAGTCATGCTGCTCGGCGTCGTTGCATTAAAAGCGGGAAGAAAAATTTCTTACGATGGCGAAAACATGCGCGTCACGAACGTGCCTCAGGCTAACGATTATCTACGCCGCGAGTACCGCCAGGGCTGGCCGGTCTAACAGACCAAAAGTCAGCGCCGCACGGCCCAGGCCATTCCATCGGGACCGTTGCCCGTAGGAATGCGCGCCGACACTTCGAGGGTTTTCAGATCAAGGACCGCGACGTTTTTCTCTGCGGCAACCGCAACATAGGCATGTGCGCCGTCCGGGGCGATCAAAATCCCTTCCGGCTGCCGGCCCACGTTCAGCCGCTTGATTTCCTTTCGTGATGGGGCGTCCAGAACAATCAGCTCGTTCCCCGCTAGATCGGAGACCAGGACCAGCTTGCCATCCAGACTGAACTTCAGGCGGTTAGAACGCTTCGTATGAATGTCGACGGTCTGAACCACTTTCTTCGCTGCCACATCGACAATCGAAATGGTCCCGTCGCCCGAATTCGCGGCCCAGTACTCGCGGCCGTCCGGTGAAATATCGCCTCCTTCCGGCCCCTTCCCCACAGAAATATTCGTGGCGCTCCAGCCGTAAGGGTCCGAGCCGCGCTGAAGCAGGGTGATCGAGTCCGAGCCAATATTCGAAGTAAAAAGAAGCGACCGGTCTTTTGAAAAGCGCAGCATGTGCGTCCCGTTCTGACCGATCCCGAGCAGCCAATCGATCTGGTTCGAGGCTGGATCGTAGCGCGCAATGAGCCTGTTTTGTTCGGCCGTGAACCACACCTGGCCCTCGGCGAAAACGATGCCGTGCGGTCTTCGTAACACGCCCAGGTCCACGCGATCGAGCTCTTTCTGCGCAAGCAAATCGATCACCGAGATTGTGTTGCCGGGAGTGCGTGCGCCGTAGTTTGCCACGAACGCCATTTTGCCGTCGTCGGAAGCAGCGATCTCGTGCGGTCCTTCGCCAGTAGGTATCCGCGCAACGGTTTTCGAGCTCGCAGGATCGATAATCGAAAGCATGTTGTCTTCTTTATCGAGGAGCAATAGTGCCGGAGATGGCGTCTCGGCGGCAGCGAGATGAGCGAAACCGAAAAAAATCAGGACAACTGTGGCGCTGGTGGTTTTCCTGAGCGTGGGTCTGAATGGCATCGGTGCTTCTCCTCGGATGCAGGGAAATAATATGGGAATTGTAAGCCTGTTCAGCCCCGATCTAGAGGCCCCTTTCGGCGCGGAAAGCCCGCACCACCGCCGCCGCGTCCTGGTGCTGAGCATCCACGGCATAATTGAGCTTGCGAATGTCGCTGGCCGAAAGCTTTCCGGCCAGATCATCGAGCGCCGCGCGCAGTTGCGGAAACCGCTCGAGCGTGGACTCCCGGACGATCGGGACGGCATCGTACGGCGGAAAGTAGTGAAGATTATCTTCGAGTGCCACGAGGCCCAGCGCGTCGATCAAACCATCCGTAGAATTGCCCGCCACCACATCCACCTGATGATCCACCAGCGCGCGATAAATCAGTCCGAGGTCCATCACCTTGGGCGATTCCGCAAACTTCAGATGGTAGCGCGCACACAAACCCGAAAACCCGTCAGGCCGCTCCAGAAACTCGTAGCCCACGCCGACTCGCCACTTGGGAGCGACCGCGGCGAGATCGGAGAGCGTGCCAAGGTGCAGCTTCTTCGCGTCCTCCCCGCGAATCACCATCGCGAACGTATTTTCGAATCCGAGCGGCTCCATGACTTCCAAATGAAACTTCTCTGCGTAGAGTTTTTTGACGCGATTAAAGACATCCGCCGCCGTTCCTTGAGGCTTCTCGTTCAGCACCGTGGTCAACGCCGTGCCCGTGTATTCCACGTAGAGATTCAAGTCGCCGGAAAGCAACGCCTTGTGGACCAGCAGCGTGCCTCCGAGGTTGGTTTTGCGAATCACCGGAATGCCTGTTTTCGCTTCGATATGCTGCGCCAGAAGTTCCGCCAGCACCACCTGTTCGGTAAAAAACTTCGATCCGATGGTGATTTTCGATTGCCCAGCCTTCTTGCAACCGGAAACAAAGCAACAAGCCCCGGCCAGACAAACGATCGAAAGAGTCAGTAAGGCTAGCCGGCGCATTCTCATGCAACCCTTAATCGCCGTTCGAGCAAACCGAGGAGAAAATCCGCCGCCAGCGCCAGCAAAGCCGCCGGGATGGCCCCCGCAAGAATCAGCGCATCACTCACCAGTGCCACACCGCGAAAAATAAACGTGCCCAGCCCTCCCGCGCCAATTTCCGCCGCAATCGTCGCCACGCCAATGGTAATAATCGTCGCCGTGCGAATTCCCGCAAGAATCACCGAAAGCGCCAGCGGAAACCGCACCCGAAAAAGAATCTGCCCCGCAGTCATGCCCATCGCTTCTGCGGCTTCCAAAACCGCGGGATCAATTCCGCTGAGCCCCACATAGGTGTTTTGAGCAAGCCAAAAAGCGCCAGGCTCGGAATGGTCTGAAAAATGTTCGCGATGCCGATCGACACAGCGCGCAGCGCTGGCCGCTGCACGATGGACATTCCCAACGGAACCGCGATGACAATGGCGATAAGCATCGCCACCAACACGAGCGCCATGTGATCCGCTGTGGCGTTCCAAATCTCCGCGCGGTGGTCGGCAAGAAACGACCAATAACTGGAGCTCGCGTTCATACCGGCGCTTCCGGCGTAGTTTCTAGCGAAGCCGCGAATGCCCGCACCTCGGGATGCTCCAGCCGGAGAAATTCCTCCGGGGGCGCCACCGCCACAACTTTCCCTCTTTCTAGTAGCACGATGCGCGAAGCGAGCAGCAGCGCTTCGCGGAGATCGTGGGTCACAAAAACAATCGTTTTTTGCAATCTCTGCGCCAGCGCTCGAAATTCTCGCTGCAACTCCGCCCGCGTCACTGGATCCAGGGCGCCAAACGGCTCATCCATCAACAAAATCGGCGGGTCCGCCGCCAGCGCGCGGGCCACGCCAACCCGTTGCCTCTGCCCGCCGGAAAGTTCACGCGGACGCCGGTCTGCAAATTCAGCTGGATCCAGCCCTACCAGCCTGAGCAGCTCGCCTACACGTGCGGCGGTGCGGCGGCCGCCCCATTTTTCCAGCGATGGCACCAACCCCACGTTTTCCGCCACTGTAAAATGCGGAAAAAGTCCGGCTTCCTGAATCACATAACCGATTCCCCGCCGCAGTCGAATCGGATCCCACTCCGCAGTCGCGCGCCCCTGCACAAGTACTTGCCCCTGTGAAGGCATTAACATGCCGTTAATCAAACGCAGCAGCGTGGTCTTGCCGCTCCCGCTCCGCCCGAGAAGTACCAGGGTTTCCCCAATGGGAACCGCCAGCGAAAGGTCCGAAATAACGACACGGCGAGGAATATCGTTTATGTGGTACGACACCTGGCGAAATTCGATTAAATTCCCAAAAAAATCTTCGCTCGTCGCATTCATTTCGGTTGACAGCCCCAATTCCCGGCGCGACCATACTAATGTAGTTCGCCTCCCGACGCCGATTTTTGGCGCATCCTTCTGTCGGACCTGGCATCTAACGAAGGGGGCAACGCCATGGGAGCACTCGCTGCCGCCGCTGTCCGCATCCGTCACGATCTTCATACCCGCCTGCTGAAAGCCCGCGCGCGAACCGACGAACTTTTCCAATTGATCCAGGAAGAGGCATTGTACGACCGGCCCATTCCAGAGCGGCATCGCATTATTTTTTACCTGGGCCATGTCGAAGCCTTCGACTGGAACCTGCTCTCGCAACGCGCCTTCGGGCTGCGGTCCTTCCATGCGACCTTCGATCGACTCTTTTCCTTCGGCATCGATCCGGTCGGTGGCGGCTTGCCGGAAGACAAGCCCGAAGACTGGCCGACGCGCCAGGAAATAGCGCGCTACAACACGCGCATCCGTGAAGAACTCGATCGCGCCATCGAACATGCCCTTACGCGCCCCGAAGAGGGCCATCCCCATTTGATGCAAATGCTCCACGTGGCCATTGAGCATCGCTTGATGCACGCCGAAACGCTCGCCTACATGCTGCACCGGCTGCCTGCAAATAAAAAGATTTGTGGCCCGGAAAAAGTGGCGTGGAAAGCCCCTCGCGCGAAATCCCGCCTGGTAGAAATTCCTGCGGGCCGCGCCACCCTGGGGATTCGCGATTCGAGCGAACAGGAATTTGGCTGGGACAACGAATTTGCCGCACACGAGGTTTCCGTTCCCGAGTTCGCCATCGACAGCCATAATGTCACGAACCACGACTTCTTGCGCTTTATGCAGGGGGGCGGGTACCACGACCGCTCTCTTTGGACCCCGGAGGGCTGGGCCTGGAAAACCAAAGAGAATATTCAGCATCCAATGTTCTGGAGGGATGAAGGCAATCTCTGGGTGCTTCGCACGATGTTCGGTGAGATCCGCCTCCCTCAGGAATGGCCGGTGTACGTGACTCACGCAGAAGCCACCGCCTACGCTAACTGGCTCGGACGCAAGCTCCCGACCGAAGCGCAGTTTCATCGCGCCGCCTACGGCGCGCCCAAAGGCAACCGCGAGCGCCGCTACCCCTGGGGCGACGAACCGCCGAGCGAGCTCCATGGCAATTTCGATTTTCGTTCCTGGGACCCCTCACCGGTTGGCGCGCATCCCGCAGGTGCCAGCGCCTTCGGCGTCTACGATCTTGTTGGCAACGGCTGGGAGTGGACGCGCACGGAGTTCGCGCCCTTCCCGGGATTCACGCCGATGCCCTTTTATCCAGGTTATTCCGCAAATTTCTTTGACGGCAAGCATTACGTGATGAAAGGCGGCTCACCCCGCACCGCCGCGTGCATGCTGCGTCGTTCGTTCCGTAACTGGTTCCAGCCACATTACCCGTACGTTTACGCGACTTTCCGTTGCGTCGAGGGCTAAGAAGCAGACCACCGGCTCAGACGCAGTTCGAGTCCAGCTCAGGAGATAGAACATGTCGCCGCCTGCTTTAACGCTCCAGCACGTGTCGGAATTTGCGGCCGACGTGCGCGAAAGCCTCACCAAGCCCGGCCAGCGCGAACTACCCTCAAAATACTTGTATGACGAAGTGGGTTCCGCGCTGTTCGAAGCCATTTGCGTTCTGCCGGAATACGGACTCACGCGCGCTGACACGCGTTTGCTGCAACAATATTCCGAGGAAATCGTGAACCGCCTGCCTTCGCCAGTGCGCGTAGCGGAACTCGGCAGCGGCTCGGGGAAAAAGACGCGCTGGATTCTCGAAGCGCTGTCGCGTCGGCAAATCACGTATTACTACCCCATCGAAATTTCTCCGCACGCCTTGGCCGCCTGCGAAAAGGAATTGGCGCATATCGATCTGGTGAGCGTCGTCGGTTACGAACAACCCTACCTCGAAGGGTTGCGCTCGGTGGCTGAAGGGCGCGACGAGCGCGACCATGTTTTGGTGCTCTTTCTCGGCAGCGCCATCGGCAACTTCGACCGCGATGCGGGCGAAGAATTTTTGCGCCAAGTGCGGGCCACTTTGCGCCCCGGCGATGCGCTCCTGCTCGGGACCGATTTGGAGAAGCCCGTCGACCTGCAACTCCTCGCTTACGACGACCCCGCGGGCGTCACCGCGGCTTTCAATTTAAATTTGCTTGCCCGCATCAACAGGGAGCTTGGCGCGGACTTCGATTTGAGCTGTTTCCGGCACGAAGCGCGCTGGAATTACGCCGACCGCCGCATCGAAATGCATTTGCGCTCCACCTGTCGGCAAAGCGTGCGCATCCACTCATCCAATCTGCGCATCGTTCTCGACGAGGACGAAACCATTTGGACCGAAAGCTCCTACAAATACAGAGCCGAAGAAATTCCCGAGATGGCCGGGCGCTCCGGCTTCCGCTGCCAAGCCCAGTGGATCGACGAGGAGTGGCCCTTCGCCCAAACCCTGCTTATAGCGGAATGAAGCTTTCGCCTGGCATTTGGTAACTGCGCGTCTTCCAATCCCTTCTTTTGACCCCCCTTTTCAGCCCTATTGCACGGCGAACGAAGCGGATTGAATCCCCACGTTGTTGTGGCCGTCAAACGCATAAACATAAAGCTTCCACACCCCGGCCGTGGTGGGCGCCGTCACCGTAAAGGTCTGCGGGCCGGTCTGCGTAAATGTCGCATTGGTCAGAGAGGTGCTGCCGTTAATGTACTTTTCGTTGATCATGAGATTGAAGGTCATCGGGTCGTTCTCCGGATCGACAAAATCCGTTGTCACCGTGAACGTGCTTCCTGGCGCGATATGCGATGTTTGGCTGAGCGTCATGCTTTGGCACGCAGGTGGCTGGTTGGCCGTAGATGCCACTCCCGTGTACATCTTGAACTGCGAATAGTAGGAGAGCCGCTTCGTCATCGACGTGGTGTATTCATCGTTAAACCATACGCCCCCGAAGTCGTTCTTGTTGCCGTAAATGAACGCCGTGGCCCCGAGAGAAACTCCGGCAGCCCCATTTCCATTGGAACCGGTAATGCAGGCCCAGGCATTGGGATAGGCCGCGGCCTTCTCAAGATCCGTGGGCTCGAGTGGCACTCCGTTGGAGTCGTTGGGAACCTCCCATTCGCCGGAAGGCCCAAACTCCGTAACGATATAGGGCTTGGTATAAGGCACGCCATTGTTATTCGGGCCGCTCGACCAAGCGCTCTCGACCGTGCAGACACCTCCGTAAGAGTTCACCGCAAGCAGGTCCAGGTCGGGGGAATACTGCGCGTAATAGGGCCAAGCTCCGGTCCAGGCATCGGTAGAAGTAGTTGGATGATTGGGGTCTGCGGCATGAATGGCCTGCGAAATTTGATTCACAAACTGCGCGTAGCACACACGGTCGTTTTCTAGCGTCGTTCCCGAAAAATAGTTCTGCGCCTGCAGAATCACTTCGTTGCCGATGTCCCAGATCAGCACTCCCGGGTCATTCTTATAGGAATTCACCCAGTTCACGATCTGGTTCAGTGTCGTGTTCAGGTTGGCCGCGGTGCAGTAGTTTACATTCTGGTTCAGCCAAAATCCCATGACCACGTGCGCGTTGTAAAGGTCTACCGCCGCGAGCAGATTGGAGGTCGTGGAACCGGTCCCCCACGTGCGCGTCGTATTCGCTCCGGTAGCTACGAGGTCCGCCACGTAGGCGTTTGTGGTGCTCTGCGTTGTTTTGAGATCTGGCCCATAATCCAATCCTTTAATGTAATAAGGCTGGCCGTTGAGAGTGAGTTGCCAATTCCCTTGTGTCCCGGTCACTTTCACCACACTTTGCGCCTTGGCCGTGCCCCCAATAGCGCTCCATAGAACCAGGATTGGCACAGCAAGAAGACATTTCGAGCGTGTCCCTAAATCGTTCTTGAAACCCATATTTCCTCCAAGGTTTGACAATCCTTATAAATGGGTTGGCCTTCCAGGACGCTAGCCAGGACATCCCCGGGGAACAATAGGTAACTCTAAGGAAAAACGAACGGGTAAACCCCTTTAGGCAAAAGGCGTGTGCATTTTTGTCCGGAAGGCCCCTTGATACACCACGCCGTTCATCCAACCTTCAACCAGCCAACGCCATCCAACCGAAAATCGCGTGTGGAAACTTTAGGCACCTCCAGCGCGTCAAAACTTTGTTGGCCAAACGACCCAAGGGATAATAAAGGTAGACTCGATGGTGAACTCAGCAAGAAAGGGCTGCTGCAAAAATTCTGTGGGCCGAACCTCCGAGCGCCTGGTCTTTGGCAGTGGAAGTTTGTTCTTGGTACTTCCTTCTTCCCTTTTGCTTTGTGCCGTCCTCCTCTGCAGTTTTTCGGCTTCAGCGCAACCTCAACAATCCTCGAACGCCCAAGGCGCTCTAGCCCCCGAACAGCCGTTGCCGACGCCTCGCACAGGAACGATCAGCGGAACCGTTGTGGATCGAACCGGAGCCATCATCCCGGGAGCCCACGTGCAACTCGCGCGCGAAAACTCTTCGCTCAACCAGGAAGCGACGTCCGATGCCGACGGCCAATTCTTCTTTTCCGGAATCGCTCCCGGGCCCTTCCAGCTTACGGTCACAGCCCCGGGGTTCACTCTCGAGACCGCTTCGGGAACGCTCGAACCGGGCGAGGATCACGCGCTGCCGCCGGTCGTCCTGGACGTAGCGCCGGCTGCCACCGCAGTGAAAGTCGCGATGACGCCGGTCGAAATAGCCGAAGCCGAGATTAAGGATGAAGAGAAGCAGCGCGTCCTCGGCGTCATTCCCAATTTTTATGTCACTTATAACTCCGCCGCCGCTCCGCTCAACCCGAAACAAAAATTTGAGCTCGCGTGGAAGGCCACCATCGATCCCATCAACTTTGGCTTGACGGGAGCCATTGCCGGAGTTCAGCAAGCGGCCAACGCCTTCGGCGGCTATGGCCAAGGCGCGCAGGGCTACGCCAAGCGCTACGGCGCGTCGTACGCCGACTCGGCCATCAGCACGTTTATCGGCGGGGCCATCCTGCCGTCTGTCCTGAAACAAGACCCACGGTACTTCTATAAAGGGACCGGCACACGGCGCTCCCGGTTTTTTTATGCCATTGCCACGGCGTTTATCTGTAAAGGCGACAATGGACACTGGCAGGCCAATTACTCCTCGATGCTCGGCAGCCTCGCCGCAGGCGGCCTCTCCAATCTGTACTATCCGGAATCCGATCGCGATGCGACCGTGACTTTTGAGAACACCCTGGTTGCCATTGGCTCCGGCGCCGCCACCAGCCTCCTGCAAGAATTTGTCGTCCGCAAGCTGACCCGCAACCCGCCAACTTATACGCCCGCCACCACCCGCGCCGCCCAACCCTAGCCAGAAGTTCCCACTTTTCTTTCGGTTATTTCCTAGCGCCGGCATCCTTGCAACTGTTACGAAAACTGCCAGGGTGGGGGGGTGCGTCCCCATTCGGAACGCATCTGCGCGATCAGAAGGATTCGATGCGCCAGAGGAGGCGGGCGGACCAGACTTTTTGTGTGCTGAGCGGCGCGTGCCACACGGCAAGAATCTGCGAGCCTTGGTAGACGCGCTCGAAACCTTCTTCGGATTCGGAGACGGTTTCAATGGGCGCGACCCAGAATGCCTCGGACAAAGGAGCGTGCACGCAGACGCGAATGCGCTGCCAGCCATCTTCCATGTGCAGGATCGGGGCAGGCAGCGTGCCGCTGAAGCGAAGATTGGCGTGACCGGCAGGAGTTTCAAAAAAGCGGTCCGGCTCGCTGGGAGCAAGAAGATTGATGATGGATTCGATCCCGACAGCCACGGGTCTTTCGAGCAGCTCCTTGAGCTTCAGGCGAATTTCGCAGGCAACTTCAAAACCGTTTGGACTGGGATTGAACCAGAAATGCTTGAAGAGGAGAAGTTTTGGCGCCGAGGCTTCCGTTTTGCCGCGAAGAACAAGCGCATCGGCGCGAAAAAGCTCGGCGCTAGCCGCAGCAGAGTTTTTGACGCTGTAGCCGCCTCCGGCGAAACCGCCGTCTTCGCGCAGCTCGAGCGTTTCGTAATCGTGCTGTGTTCGCGAAGGATCAAAAATCAGGATGCGGAAGGCGTGGCGCGGCCAGCGGTCATAGCGAAGATAGCGCTCGAGGCCCGGCTCTTTGACGCGTGTTTGTTCGTGAATGGAAACGGCAGCGCCGCCCGCAGCGGCTCCCGCAGCTTCACGCAAGCGGGAATGGTAAGCCTCCGGACGGCGGAAAATGGAATTGATGAGCGTGGCTGCTGCAGGACGAAAATCGAGCGCGGCGAGGGTGCCGCCATCGCTGGGTTTCAGGAGCGCTTGAAATTCAGGCGCCGCAAAAAGAAGTTCGTTTGTGCCGTCGGCGTCGTAGTCGAGCATTTCGACGCGCGGCGCATGCGCCCCGGGGGTCAAGCGGTCGGCGATGGCTTCGGCGCGAATGAGATTTCGCGCGGGATCGGTGCGCAGATGCGGGGCGTAGATGCCGCCGAAGATGCCGTGCCAGTAAGCGTCGTTGCATTGCGCGCGCAAGAGGAGGTCGCGCGCGTCCGCAAGCTCATCGGCTTGTTTGGGATCGTCGCACTCGGGCACCGCAGCGATGCGCGCAGAAACGTGCAACATCTTTTTGTGAAGCAGATTGGACTCGGGATACTTGCGGAAAAAGCCGCGCCAGGAGCCGCCGCGGAGAAAAGCGAGCACTTCCGGTCGCGAAGCGAATTCCTGAAGCACGGTGTGGTAACGCTGGCGGACGCGCGTAGGAAACACCCACTCCATCATTTCCGTGTAGGAAGCGGTGGGGAGGTCGGCGCGGCCCAACGGTGAGTGGAAAGCAAGATATTCTCCCGGAGTGCAGACGTTGAGCCAATCGGAATTTTCCTCAAGTGCGGCAAAAAAATCGGAGAGCCAGCCGTTCGTGTAACAGTGCTCGTGGGTGCCGGGCCAGACGCCAAATTTCTCCATGTCGTCGCCCATGGCCGCGACGCCGCCGGGATGCACGCTGGCCGCATCGCGCAGATAGGCGATGACGTCTTCAACTTTGCCGAAAGGGACGAGATAGCGCAGCGCTTTTTGTCCAGGATAGAGCCAGACGCTTTTGCCGCGATCTTCGGCGATGTACGCGCCAAAAAGCTCCTCGGGCTCGAATCCGGCGGCGAGAAAGTGCATGTCGTCCACGAGCGTGTAAGCCACGTTGGCCGCGGCAAGCGCACGGGGAAGCTGGGGCTCCCAAACGCGTTCGGCAAGCCACGCGCCGGAGGGGCGCGCCCCAAAGTGTTTTTCCAGATAGTCGGCAAGGCGCCTGATCTGCTCGCATTGATCTTCAGGCGGAATGGAGATGAGAATTGGTTCGTAAAACCCGCCGCCAACAAGTTCGACCTGGCCGCTCTGGACCAGATTTTTCAGGCGGTAGAAATATTCGCAACGGTGTTGCTCAATCCAGGTCAGAAGCGGCCCGGAATAATGAAGCCCAACGCGAATCCCGGGATGTTTTTCGAGATGTTCCACAAAAGGAAGGTAAGAATCGTCGTAGGCTTTTTCGAGGACGTGCTCGAAGTTGCCGCAGGGTTGGTGCGCGTGGATGAGAAGGGCAAGATGGAAGGTCTGGGCCATGGAAACGGTCTGATCTCGTTACCATAATAGCAAGACGCGCTGTTTTAGGAATTCAAAGAGCAGATGGAATGCAACCAATACACGCGAGCGAGGGCGTCGCAGATTCAGGGAGCTGTGTGCTTGAGGATCCAGTCGGAGATGCTGGTGAGGGCGTCCGGCGAAAAGGTTTCTTCGATGCCGCCGTATTCGGTGGGCGAGCCGGTGGGAGCGTGCTGAAAAAGATGGTTCAAGCCGGGAAGCTCTTTGGTTTGAAAATCCTTGTTGCCGCCTTCCTGTAGAGCTTTGCGAATCTGTCCGAGGTTCTCTTTGGAAGCCATTTGCAAATCCTTGTCGCCATTGAGCGCCAAGACCGGACACTGCGTTTTCTTCAAAGCGGGAATGGGATCGTAATCGAGGAAGAAGCGAAACCAAGGCGAGGTCATCACCTGCGCCTGTGGTTTGAGCACGGTGGGAGGCAAGGTGGTGCTCATCCCGGTGGAGTCGACAAGAGCCGTCAGCTTGGCTTCGAGCGCTTCCGGATCCCTTTCTTTGCGAGCCAAAGCGTACGACTGCTGGTTGAAATCGCGGGCTTTGGCGATGCGATCGTCGTCGAAACCAGCGGCCTTCAGAATGCTCTCGGACTGAAGTAGCATCACGTCTTCGCCTTTCAAGCCGGGAGCGGCAAGCAAGACGACCCACGCCACATCCGAAGACTGCGAGACAAGCATGGGAGCGATGATTCCGCCCTCGCTGTGGCCGATGAGGCCGATGTTGTGGGCCTCGATTTCTTTGCGGGATTTCAGGTAGGCAAGCGCCCGGGCCGCATCGCCGGCGAAATCTAGCGTGGTAGCTTGATCAAATTCACCGGTGGATTTGCCGATGCCGCGTTTGTCGTAGCGAAGAACAGCAATGCCTTTGCGCGTGAGATGGTCGGCGAGCACGAGGAAGGGATGATGGCCGGCGACGGTTTCGTCGCGGTCCTGAGGACCGGAGCCGGCGATGAGAATGGCCGCGGGAAACGGCCCTTGCCCGGACGGAAGCGTCAACGTTCCGGCGAGCGAGACTTGCGCCTTTGGATTGGCGAAAGTGACTTCTTCTTCGCGATAAGGATAAGGTTTCTTCGGATTTTGCGGACGAATGAGTTCGAGCAACTGATCGGAGCGTTGAAAGGTAAGGTTGCGCGTGATGCCGCCCTGGGTCCAGGTTCCGGTGATGGCGGTCTTCGCGGGGTTGATCGTGCCTTCGTAAACGCCGTCCACAACAGGAATTTCAAAATGAAAGACGCTCAGTTTTTGGCTGACCTTGACGGCGGGCAGGCCGCTAATACCCATATCGGGACTGTCGAGGGCCGCGAGCAACTGCTTTTGGTCATCATGCGTAACGTGAAGCCGAAAACGCAAGCGCAGTCCGTTGGCTTCCAAGGCCGCTTGCCAGACCCCTTCAGAACTGGCGATGGCGTCGCCCGGCTTTTTTGCCCCCGCGCCCGGGGCCTGGCGACGAAAGGAGAGCGGGAGGCCGACGTTGCCTTGCGACCAGGTACCATGAATTCCCGAGTAGTCCGCAGAAATTTTTCCCTCGTAGAGAGCGCCGACAGAAGAAACGCTGAACTTGAGGTCGGAGCCGTCCTGGGAAAAGGCCGTGACTTCGATGCCGTAAACTCCTTGATCGAGACTATCGACGGTGGCTTTGAGGGAGCCATCTTCGGCTTTGGAAACGTGCAAGACGAGATGCAAAACGGCATCGCCAGCTTGCAGGGAGCCGGCCCAGTTGCCTTCCAGAGTGGCGGAGGCCTGCGGCGGGGACGGCTTGCGATTGGCTTGCGTTTGGGTTTTAGCAGCGGCAGAGAAAAAGCTGCAAAGAAACAAAAACGCAAGCGTCGAAGCAAAACAATTGCAAATGGCCTTAGGCTTCAAAACAAAACCTCCCCAGCGACGGATTTCGTAATAGATGATCGGGTGAAGAAAAGAGTTGGCGGAGCAACGGCAGAACAAAAAGGCGGCACGCTAGGAAGTGCCGCCGAGAATTCGAAAACAGCGAGCTGCGCGCGCAGAATGGTTTACTTACCGCGCTTGGCGTACCAGTCGGCGTTGATGGGCGTGAAGTTAGCCCATTTCTCCGGCAAATCTTCGAGCGCGAAAATGGCGGTCACCGGGCAGACCGGCACGCACGCGCCACAATCGATACATTCCGTGGGATGGATGTAGAGCTGCGTTTCGGAGGCAAACTCCGGCTCATCCTTGCGCGGATGGATGCAGTCGACGGGGCAGACGTCCACGCAGGCGGTGTCTTTTGTGCCGATGCAAGGCTCGGCAATCACGTAGGCCATTCGAGGTCTCCTTTATTTCAACTTCAGGCCGGGCTTCTGTGAGATCCGCACGACCGGCAAAAAAGTCCTTATATCATGAGGCTGCTTGCAGCGACAAGCGGCTAAGGGTCATTGTACGCGGGGGGAATGAGTTTCTCAACCCGAAGGGCAATGGATAGAATGTTGTGGGGGACTGAGTATGAACTGGAAAAACAGGCTTGTTTTGTTGTGCTTCCTAGCGGCGGCGGTCGTGCTGGCCGCGCCGCAAACTCCAAAAACCGGTCCGCAGCACGATCCCGAGCTCATTGACGGCCAGGGATACCAAAAACTCGTGCAACAGTATCACGGGAAACCGCTGCTGGTGAACTTCTGGGCGACGTATTGCGAGCCGTGCCGCGATGAATACCCCATGCTGAATGAACTGGCAAAGCGGTATGCGCCGCAAGGATTGAAGGTCGTGGGCGTGAACCTGGATCAAGACGGCGACCTCATCTTGATGCGGCGGTTCATCGCACGGTACAAACCCATATTTCCCAATTACCGGAAGAATCCAGCCGAAGCGGAGGAAGCCTTCCAAATGGCTGTGCTACCCGGCTGGAATGGGTCGCTCCCTATTACCATCTTTTACGCGAAAGATGGACGGCAGGTAGGAAGTTTCGTCGGCGAGCGCAATCGGGAAGCCTACGAGGGAGCGATTCGGTCGCTGCTCGGCTCGGTTTCGAATTAGTGTCCTCATTACCTGACAATTGTTCGTGGCTTGACGGGGATGCGCTAAAGCGCGCCCCTGCAAGCGACGGCTGGTCAACAATGAGTGTGGGATGCCAGCGGGAGGTTCGTTGTGCTCAAGACCAAGGGAAACCGCATCACGTATTTTGGCCACGCCACGTTTTCGCGCACGACACCTTCGGGACAAGTGGCGTTGATTGATCCGTGGGTGCTGACAAACCCGCGGTGCCCCGAGGAGTTGAAACGAAGAAGATCAAAGGGCTGAATCTTCACGCGCTAAAACCAGGAGAAAAGCTATGATTCGCAGCGAAAACTTGCGCAGCGGGTACATCCAGGTCGATGTCGAGGAATATTTGTACAAATTGCTGCCCGAGCGCGACTCGGTAGTCAAAGAGATGGAGGATTATGCGGAGGAAAACAGGATTCCCATCATCGGGCCGGCGGTGGCGCGGCTGCTGACGCTTCTGGTTCAAGCTTCCGGCGCTCAGCGAATCTTCGAGATGGGATCGGCAATCGGATATTCGACCGTGTGGTTGGCACGGGCGGCGGGAACACAGGGCAAGGTCACTTATACGGACGGGGATCCAGAAAAGGCGAAGCGCGCGGAAGTGTATTTCCGGATGGCCGGCGTCGCGAAACGAATCGAAGTCCAACTAGGAGACGCACTGGCGCTGGTGAAAAAAGCGCCCGGCAAGTTTGACTTGATTTTCAACGATGTGGACAAGCAGCAATACCCAGCTGCTTTGCAAGCGGCGTTGCCGAAGTTAAAGCGAGGCGGATTGTTCATCACCGACAATACCCTGTGGTCGGGCAAAGCCGCGCGGCCCGCGGCGGATGACGATAAGGACACCAAAAGCATCCAGGAATTCAACCGGCTCGTGTATGCATCCAAAGAGTTGTATCCCGTGCTGATTCCGCTGCGGGATGGCGTGACCGTCTGCCGGAAGCTCTAGCTCCAACTCGATACCACTAGGAACGAAAGAAATTGCGGACGATGAAGCCGACATTGGCGGGGCGTTCGGCCAAGCGCCGCATGAAATACGGGAACCAGTCGTTGCCAAACGGGATGTACACGCGTAGGCGGTAGCCATCTTTCACCAGACGGCGCTGCAAGTCGGTACGAATGCCGTAGAGCATCTGAAATTCGAAGTCGTCCTTGGAGATTCCATTCGCCGCCGCATAGCGAATCGTCTCCGCGATCATGTGCGGATCGTGCGTGGCAATCGCATGGTAGAAACCGCTGGAAAGCAAAATCTGCATCAGGCGAATGTAATTGGCATCGACGTCAGCTTTTTTCGGGAATGCCACATCTTCCGGCTCCTGGTAGGCGCCTTTGCACAAGCGAATGCGGCAACCACAGGTTAAAAGGTCCCGAACGTCCTTTTCGCTACGGTAGAGGTAAGACTGAATCACCGTGCCAACGGCCGGATTGCGCGCGCGAACGCGTTTGACCAAGTCAATAGTGCGCTGCGTATAAGCCGAGCCTTCCATATCAACACGCAGAAAATTATCAAAGCTGGCGGCGCGCTCGACGATGGAAAGCACCAGGCCGGTGCAGAATTCATCGTTGACGTCCAAGCCAAGTTGCGTGAGTTTGCAAGAAACGTTGGCCAGCAGCTTCTCGTGAGCGATCGTCTCGAAGATCTCAAGATACTCGTCGCGGGTGCGCTGCGCATCCGAGGTGTTGGCGACGTTTTCGCCCAGATAATCGAGACTCGCGGCCATGCCCGCATCGTTGCAACGGCGTGCGGCGGCGATGGCTTCCTCGAGGGTTTCGCCGGCCACAAAGCGCCGGGCCATGCGGCGGGTAGTGCCGTTGGAAGTGAGCCAGGTGCCGAAATTCCTGTTTTCGGAAAGCTTGAGAAGCGTGGAGCGTAGCATGCGAGTTAATTATCGCAGCCCATGAGCAACGAAACCAGTGCTGTTCCAGCAACCGTTTCATAACCAGGCGACCGCGGACACGCCATAGAGCCATGTTTTCATTGCGATGGCGCTAATGTTTGTGCTCTTCCAGGAATTTTTCGGCGTCGATTGCCGCCATGCAGCCCGATCCCGCGGCGGTAACCGCTTGACGATAGCGGTGGTCCTGGACATCACCGGCGACAAACACCCCTGGAATGGAGGTCAGGCTGCCATGTTTGGCGATCAAGTAGCCGTTCGAATCCATTTCCAGCTTGCCCTTGAAGACCGTGGTGTTCGGTTCGTGGCCGATAGCCACGAAAACCCCGTCGAGAGCCAGCTCGCGCGTTTCCTTCGACTCCGTGTTGCGGATGCGCACGCCTTCCACGAGCCCTTGGGGAGCGAGAATTTCTTCGACCACAAACGGCATGACGAATTCGATCTTCTCGTTCTTCTTGGCGCGGTCGATCATGATTTTCGAAGCGCGAAATTCCTTGCGGCGGTGAATCAGGTAGACTTTGCTGGCGTAACGCGACAGAAAGTTGGCTTCTTCCATCGCGGAATCACCACCACCCACCACAGCGATGGGCTTGCCGCGAAAGAAATAGCCGTCGCAGGTGGCGCAGGTGGAGACGCCGTGGCCGATCAGTTCTTTCTCGCCCTTTAATCCGAGCAGGCGGGCGGAGGCCCCCGCGGCAACGATCAATGCTTCTGTCTCGTAAGTATGCTTTCCGGCAACGATCTTGAAAGGACGCGTCCGCAGGTCGACTTCGGTGACAGCGCCAGCTTTGAATTGCGCACCGAATTTCTGCGCTTGCTTGCGCATATTTTCGATGAGTTCGGGTCCGAGGATGCCGTCGGGGAAACCAGGGAAATTCTCAACGTGGGTGGTGAGGGAAAGTTGACCGCCGGGCTCATGGCCTTCGAGAACGAGCGGCTTGAGGTTTGCGCGCGCGGCATAAATCGCCGCGGTAAGACCAGCGCAGCCACTGCCGATGATAACGACACTGTGCATTCCTAGTTTCTCCAGCCATTAGATTCCACACTGCGGCCGCCGGATACAGCGGAGGTATTGTAGCATTCCCCGCTGCGCGCCTCGGAATCGGCAGCGGCCAATTTGGAGAGACTTCTTTCTCGAGACGCTGCGGAACTGCGTTGACCTTCGTGAAAGCGCGTGGATAAATTCCAGGCAAGGTGGTTGCCCAAGGAGATGCTCACGATGGATCCGCGCTATCCCATTGGACAGTTTGAAATGCCCGCGCAGGTCACGCCCGCGCGGCGAAAACAAGCGATGGGTGAAATTGCTTCGCTACCCGCGAAGATGCGAGCGGCCGTGATGGGCTTGAACGACGTGCGACTCGACACGCCGTATCGCGCAGGAGGTTGGACCGTCCGGCAGGTGGTACACCACGTCCCGGACAGTCACCTAAACGCTTACATAAGGCTAAAGCTGGCGCTCACCGAGGACCGGCCGACGATCAAGCCGTACGACCAGGAAGCTTGGTCCCGGCTGGAGGATTCGAAATCGACGCCGGTCGAGGTGTCGCTTGCGCTTTTGACTGCAGTACACGAGCGCTGGGACCGGATTTGGCGGTCGCTCAAGCCGGAGCAGTTTTCGCGGTCGCTGATTCACCCGGAGAGCGGCGAGCGCAATGTTGACTGGCTGCTCTTCCTCTACGAATGGCACGGGAAACATCACGCCGCACACATCACGGAGTTGCGCCAACAAAAAGGCTGGTGAGCAGGCCTTTCTGAGGCCTGGCAAGGGCTCTCCGTTTGCCGTTTTTGCAGCTCTTCGCCCTCAGTTTTTAGTTTCAATTTGTGGGGAGCGGTGCGCCTCTCCGCGCAGACACAAAACTGAGACCGCGAACACGCTGGCTGTACAAAGCCTGCCTGCACCTGGGGTCGTGTTTTTTTCTGTTTTGCCCATCTATCTCGAAACTGGAGGCGGGGTGGCATGGCATGGTCTGGCTCGTGTAGGATGATTCGTTGCGCAAGGAGAAGGGATGAGCCGACCAGCAGGAACGTACGCGATTTTTGAAACTTCACAGGGAAACATTGTGGTTCGGTTGTTCGACAAAGAAGCGCCGAAGACGGTAGCCAATTTTGTCGGGCTAGCCGAAGGAACGAAGGAATTCACGAACGAAAAAACCGGGCAAAAAGAGAAGCGGCCGTTCTACGACGGGCTGATTTTTCACCGCGTGATCCCGCAATTCATGATCCAGGGCGGCTGCCCGCATGGGAACGGGATGGGCGGGCCAGGCTACAAGTTTGCGGATGAGTTTCACTCTTCCTTAAAGCACTCGAAAGCGGGATTTCTCTCGATGGCCAATGCGGGGCCGAACACGAACGGCAGCCAGTTTTTCATCACCGTGGCGGCGACGCCGTGGCTCGACAACCGGCACACCATTTTCGGGGAAGTCCTGGAAGGCCAGGACGTGGCCAATAAAATCTCGAATGTGCCGCGCGATTCGAACGACCGCCCGCGCACGCCCGTCACGATTCAAAAATTGCGTATTGAACGCATCGCCTGATTTGAAAGCGAAGGCAGGCCATGCTGGCGCCGGATCGCATCCTGCGGGTCACCATCGAATTGATTTTTATCCTGCTGGGGGGCTTGGTCGCGTGGCTCGCTCTGCGCGGACGCATTCTGGTGGACCGGCACGGCAAGATGTGGCTGATTCTGAGCATTGTGCTCATCCTGTGGGGCCTGCGCGTGTTGTATAAGCCGGGTCAATGGTGGACGCGTTGGGAAAATTGCACGCGTGGGCTTTCCCTGGCACTGCTAGGCGCCTTGATGCTGGCGATTACGCGCGTGCCCTTTGCGTGGGTCGGACCCTTGCTCGCGGCCGGAGGGGCGGTCCTGGCGCTGCGTGGAATCATCGGTTCGGCGCTGATTTTCAAGCCACGCTAGAAATTTGCTGGAGTTTCCTGGCAGGAGAGCCGCGTCGTTTCACTCTTCGTATTTCCTTTTCGTCCCGCTATAATCCGCGGGAAAGACACCCCTCAGGAGGAGCGCCATCCGCTAAACGTGGTCCTGCCCATCTCGATAAAAAAGGAGAAAAAAACGTGTTGAAGGAATTCAAGGAATTCGCCATGCGTGGGAATGTAATGGATATGGCCGTCGGAATCATCATCGGCGCGGCGTTCGGCAGAATCGTTTCGTCGCTGGTGGAAGACGTCATGATGCCGCCGCTCGGACAATTGATTGGAAAGATCAATTTCTCGGACTTTTTCATCAGTTTGGATGGGAAAAGCTACGAAACGTTGGAAGCTGCGAGAAAGGCGCATGCAGCCACGATCAATTACGGCGTTTTTGTAAACACCGTCATCAATTTCCTGATCGTTGCTTTCGCGGTGTTCCTTGTGGTGCGGCAAGTGAATCGCTGGATCAAGAAGCCCGCGCCTGCGGCACCGCCGACGACGAAGGAATGTCCGCAATGCGCGATGACCATTCCCATCGCGGCAAAGCGCTGCGGGCACTGCACGGCGCAACTCGTCTAATTTGGATTAGTCTAAATTCGAATAATTCAGAATTGGCCGGGAACGGCTCCGGTGTCGACACGTTAAGTGGGCATCCTGCGCTTTTTCTGATTCTCGTCAAGATGCGCGCGCAGGCGGTTGACCACGCCATCTTCCGCTCCCTCTTCCAACTCCTTCTGGACTTCTTCCAAGGCGAAATGGACGACATCGTGGTGATGCAGCTCGAGCGGCGCGACGGAGTCGCTGAAGCGCAGCCACAACCGGTGCAGGAGATTGATTTCGTTGGCCGTCAGGTTCGGAGCGTGGGGACCAAGAACCTTATAAAGCTTGTCCCCATTGGGCATGTGGATTTCGAGGTTGAACTGGGGCTTGGGGTCGCCCAGCTTTTCCCAGGCTTCGCCGATCAGACGGGCCTGCTCTTCCGTGCTCTCTCTTGAAGAACGACCCAGTACAATCGTGCTGGATTGCAAGGAAGCCGCCGCGCGAAGAATACCTTCGGAAAGATCGTTGGCTGCGACGATCGCCAAGCGAATGGATTTGCCGCGCTTTTCAGCCATGGCCAACGCTTGGGAAAAAAGATGCTGCTCGATGGCGCCAAAGAGCTGTTCGGCTTCGAGTTCGTATTCGCCGGAGGCGGCACGGCGCAACAGGCGCGCGTGCAATACGACGACGTCGCGCCGGCCGGGCTTTACGCGATCGAGAACACTCCCGAGGTGATACAGCGCATGAATGTTGCTGACAGGAACGAGAATATTGCCTGGACGCGCGCCGACCGCCTCGGGAGTGAGTTCGCTCTCTTGCTCTAAGTTAAATTGGTCCAGTTCGGCATGAGCCATGCCACGATTTTTCGTAAACCTCTCAGAAAGCGTGAAAACCACAAAAAACACAATCGTGAAACCAACACCGGAAAGCGTGGCCACCTGTTTGGTGAACAAATTGATGATGCAAAGCGCAAAGAGCGTGAGAGTGATTAGGCCCAAGCCCATTGGGATTTCCGTTTCCCCAATTCGGAAGTTCAGAGGCACGCGGAATTCGCGCGTTCCAGGCCGCTTATAGCGCAGCACCAACACCGCCAGACCCTTCATCGCGAAGCTCCACATCACGCCAAACGCATAAGCTTCGCCGAGCAGGAAGATGTTGCCGCCGCTGAGAATGATGGTAAGCAACTGAAGACCTACCACTAGATTCAGCATGCGATAAGAGGTTCCAAAACGGCGGTGGGGCTGACGAAACCATTGAGGGAGAATGCCATCCTCGGATACCCGGTTCAGAACGCCGTTCGATCCCACGATGGCGGTATTGACCGCTCCGGCAAGCATCAGAATGCCCACGAACACGACAAATGCCTGGAAGGCTAGCCGCAAATGGTACGGGCCGACAAAATTCATGGCCAGACCGCTGATCAGGTTGCCGAAGTATTGTGGCCGGATGGCGTCTGGAATGATCATGAAGGCAAAGAACGAGACGCCCGCGGTAAAGATCAAGCTGTAAACAAAAATAATGAAGCCGGCCTTTTCCAGGTTGCGGAGTTTGGGGTGCTCAATCTCGCGGTAGACCTGCGCGAGGGTTTCCTCGCCACTCATTGCCAGGACGGAATGCCCCAGGCCAATTAGAATGCCAACAATCCCAACGGTGTACGGCAAGCGCGTATGGCGCAACCAGCCGAGCGAATTTTCCGAAAAGGTCAGATTGCGAGGAGCAATCCAAGGCGGAAGATGGGCGCCGCGCATCCAAATGGTCAGAGCGGACCAGGCAACCATCAGGACCACCATTACGGTGGAAATAGATGGTCACCAGGCCCGCGAAAACGGCAGAGGTAAGGTCCATCGGAAGAGCGAGGTTCCAGTGGGCGGAGTGAAACAGGTCGTTCAGAAAACCCGTCAGATATTGGCCGGCTGAGACGCCGCTAATCGGGCCGGTGAGGATGTAGTCGAACATCAATGCGGAAACGCTGAACTTCGCCAGGGTACCGCCCATAGCCTCCTTGACCACGCGATAGACGCCGCCCCGGACAAACATGCTGCAGCTTTCAACGTACACGGACCGAACCGCATACGAAAAAAGCATGATGGCGAGAATGAACCACGGTGCGGACTTGCCGATGGCTTGTTCGGCAATGGCACCCGCATAGAAAGCCGAGGAGCCGAGGTCATTGAGAACGATGGCGGCAGCGCGCCAGAAGGAGATGAAGCTGAGCAGCGCGGTGGTGGCCACCAAGACGCGAGGAATCACGTTGCCCCGGCTGGCGGAAGCAGCCGGGTTATTGGGGATGCTGCTCATGTGCGGATTTTGCTAGTGGTATGTCCCGTATATAACTTTATAGAACAGCCGCCTTCTTTTTTCCCCTGGGCTGGGTGGATCCCGGTTTGATCTGCTCCATCTTGGCCCTCGCGCGATCGATCTTTTTGATGATGTCCTCAACCGTGGCGCTCCAGATGAATGGCTTGGGGCTTTCGTTCCAGGCTTGCATAAATGCCTCGATGGCCTGCTTTAGATCCGGCACGCTCACGAAACTGCCGCGCCGAATCGCTTTCTCGGTCAATTCTCGAAACCAGCGCTCCACTAAATTCAGCCAGCTGGAACTGGTCGGCACAAAGTGGCACACAAAGCGAGGATGCTTCTTCAGCCACGCTTGCACGTGCGGCTCTTTGTGCGTGCCGTAGTTGTCCATCACCACATGCAGCTTCAGCTCTGGGGGAAACTCAGCGTCTAAGCGGCGCAGACACTTCCGCCACTCCTGATGCCGATGCCGACCGTGACATTCACCAATTACCTGACCATCCAACACATTCAGTGCCGCAAACAGGGTGGTGGTGCCATTGCGCTTGTAGTCGTGCGTCATCGTACCGCACCAGCCTTTTTT
>QHYI01000086.1 GCA_003223245.1 Acidobacteriota bacterium | reverse complement strand
CACAGATTACGCTCGAACCGGCGCGCAAGAGCCAGCGAGGTACTCGCTCGGGATCCGATGAGCGCCGGCTATAAGCACGCGTCAACTGCATTCCGGCAAAGAGTGGCAGGCCCACTATCTGATGCCCGATCTCAACCCCAATGCTAAAGGCTGCGATCGCGGTGGCGATGGCGACTCCCTGCATTCCTTCCATGGCGTGGAGCAAACCCCCGGCGAATCCAAGCCCGTGAAACAGTCCAAAGCCGAACGCGACTCCCAGCCTGGTCCAACCGCGGCTGCGCGCGGGTGCGAACAGGTTCTGGAGGGCAACGAAGACAATGCTTGCGGCTATCATCGGTTCCACGATCCGGTCGGAAAGCCGCACCACATCGAGAACCGAGAGCGTAAGAGTGATCGTGTGCGCGACGGTGAAGGCAGTTACTACTTTAAGAAGATCCCACAAACTGGCTACCGCGAGAATCAGGCCGGCCACGAAGAGCAGATGGTCGTAACCTCCCAGGATATGAGCGATGCCGTGACGCAGGAAGGCCAGAGCCATTTGCCACTTCTGAAGGCGCGAGTCGGATTTGTTTGTCCCCTCGCCGGCCGCCGCCAGGTCAAAAAAAAGCGGTTGTCTCGATGTAAGGAGCAATCCCTCCCCCATCACTTCATTTCCCTTGGCAATCCGCACGATGTAACTCGCTTCCCAGCGGTTGCCCGGCGCGAAAACGAACTCGTTCAGGACATCTTCTTCCAGATGCAACCGCGCGGGTGGCCGATGCCCAAGGGGTAAGTTGAACCAGAAGAGGTAACCGATTAGTCCTTCAGGTTTTGTTTCCTGCGGTGGGATGATTTCGATAAGCCGCCCGTTGACTGCAATTTCATCCACTCTCAGGCGCAAATGGATTAGCAGATATTGGCCGTGTCGTTCCCGGACCCCTTCCAGCGTCGCATTACCCTGGTTCTTCACACCGAAGGCTTCGGCAACAAAGGCCTCTTCATTAGAGACGCGGACCTTTACTTCGATGTGATCTGCCGAGACGACAATGTCGATCGCGCCTTGAGCCACGGGATGGGCTCTCACGTTGAGAGCGCTTAGAACAAATCCACCTAGCAGCCAAAGCAGACGGCGCCTCATCAACGGTGGACGTGGAATGTGCTGTAGCGTGGATTCGCCTTCATCGCGTTTTGCAACGCAACGCTGCCTCCTGGGATGTCTCCGCAACCCATCCGGATCATCCCCGCATGGTAAAGGATGTGCGCGTCCAGGACGCCAGTCGCAAGCGCCTTGCCAATGAAATCGAGAGCTTCCTCGTTTTTCCCGGCTTTGAAAAGCGCCCACGCCAGGGCATCGTAGGCTTGAACGCTGTGGCGCAAGGCAAGGTCACGCCGCGCGGATTGCACCGCGGCTTCCGGTTGATTGAGCGAATCGGAGTAGAGCCCGGCGAGATGATGATCGTAAAGCGGCTCGCCACGCTTGACCGAGTCCAGGTAGCCCGCGAGCGCCCGCTCATGCCACACTTTGGCCTCATCGTTTTTCCCGGCAAAGAGATAGAGGTCACCCAGGGCCTGCAAAAACTCCGGCCGGTCGACCCGTTCGATCAGGCGAACGTAGAGCGCACTTGCCTCCTCCAGCTTGCCTTGAGCGCCCCTTAGCTCAGCAAGGTGATCGAGCCCCGAATAGTATTCCGGCTGTTGCAAAAGCGCGCTCTGATAATGCGATTCCGCTGTTTCCCAGTCGCCCGATTTGAAGGAAAGCTCTCCAATCTGGACGTGGCACCAGGCCGCGATCTCGGGAAATTGCGGTGCGAGCTTCTCCGCCTGGTGCAAGGCGCCTTCGAGCCGTTGCCTGGCCCCCTCCGTGTTTCCATGAATCCAATCAAGTTGCGAGAGTCGCGGCTCCATGGCTAGCTCATTCCCTGCGAGGGGGACCTTGCTCCAGGCAGCCTCGGCTTCTCCGTAGTCGCCCAGATTGAAAAGAGCGTCCCCCAGAAGTTGCAAGGCGTAGTTCCTGTCCTGCATCAGCTCGCGCAACTGTTCCGCGCTCCGCCGTGCCTCGGCGAAGCGATGCGAGGAAAGTTCCACGCGCGTGCGCAGCGCGAGAGCAGCCTTGTTAAAAGCCGGGTTCGCGATCTTGAGAGATTTCTCCACAGCGTCTGACGCGATGCTTAAATGCGAGAGCTGACCCGTGCTGCCTAGCAGTCGCAGATGTGCGTCGGCGATCCTGTTCCACGCTGCATTATCGTCGGGATTTTTTTTGACTTGTTCTTCGAGCGAAGTGAGCGGCTCGATGGAAGGTCCGCTCAGACAATCCTCCCGGCTCGCGAGAATAAGAGGAAGCAATGCTACGAGAAGCTTCGAGTTATTCATGGGTGCGCAGGGCGTGGGCGGATATGGGACGAAACAAGCGTCGAGGCGAGGAATTTCCTTCAAAATGATAGCAGCAGTCAACGGGTGACCGACGCAAGCAAAAACCTCCTCGGCGGCCATGACTTCGCAAAACCCATTCACGAGGCTTGACAGTGGAGCCAAAAAAGAAGCAGCCTCCGGACATTATGACTCCCCCACCTTTGCGCTTCAGGGCGCGGCTGGCTTCTATTCTACTCCTGAGTCTTATTTCCCTCACTTCCTTCGCGGCGGACCATAACGATCCGAATGCGATTAACTCGATCTTTGCTGATATCGACGCTAACGCGGCCGACCTTTACGATCTGTATGGCTTCCCCAGCGATGATGCGACCGGCGGAGAAAAAGTAGTTATCGCGCTGACGTTCGCTTCGGTTCCTGGCACCGGAATATTCGATGCCGATCTGCTTTACCGGATCCTAATTTCGCCCGATCCACGCATCGCTCCACCCATGAAAGGCGGGGCGGACCTGGACGGAATCTTGAAATACTTTAACTCGATAAAGGACAAATATCTCGGGCTCAAACCCTCGCAGGTCCGAGTGACGGTGGGTCAGGGTAACCGGGCAAAGGTGGAGCTGCTCGGTTTCCCTTCCGGAAACTTTACCCAGGCCATCGACATCAACAAGAGCCAGACCATCGAAGTAGGCGGCAATACCATCAAGGTATTCGTCGGTGGTCGGGACGACGCTTTCTTTAATGATTTGCCGGGGTTCTTTCGCTCCATCAACTACGCGCCGCAGTACTATAACATTCCGTTGTCGATGACGAACGCCCGGGAGCTGGAGATCCCTAAGACCCTCATCGAACTCGAAGGGAACGACCTGTTTAATTTCGACCCGAGTAACCCGGAATGGGGAATCACGGTGAAGAAGGATTTGCCGCCCGGCCCATGGACCTGGAAAGGGAACAAGTACAAGAAGGACGACAAAGGGAATTACCGTTTCGTTTACAGCGGCAAGGACAATCGCGCCGGAAAGAATGTCAACGCGATCATTCTTGAGCTCCCGCTCGCCTTCCTTACGAAATCTCCCGCAACTGACCGGATAATCAATGCCTGGGGGGAAAGCTGGGTGCTAAAGGCATCGGGCAAGATTGCTACAATCCCAGACGAGCGCACCTACGGCAGCGGAATCCTGGAGAAACACCCGTGGATCATTAGCGGCACCGTCATCGGGTTCGGCTTGCTCTTCTTTGTCCTGGGCGTCAGGGCTCACGGACGCAAGCTTCTGATTATCGCCGGAATCGTTCTGCTCCTGGCGGGAGCAGGCCTGGGAGTGTTTGCCAAGCTTCGGTCCCAACAACTGGCCGATCTGATCCCAGCTGCTTCCGATGAAGAACTCAAGCAATACAAGCTCATAGACACGGATGGCCAGCCTTTCGCGGATGCGGCGTTGAATGAGCGCGAGGATAACAAGCAGGTTGGTGCGAATAATTTTTCGCTCGGCCCTTCGCTCGTCACACGCCTCGCCCATCTGGGATGGGGCTTTGGGCCCTCGATCAGTGCGCTCGGATTGCGCACCTCTTTCGACCACGATAACTCTCCCATCTCCGTCCACAAAACCTACGATGCTGCCCATATCCTGGATGCCTTTCGCCGCGTGAAAAAGACCCTATTCCAGGAACTGAACATGCCTGACGACACGTGGAATAAGAAGCACCTGAACATCCCGCTGAGAAGGCCGTTCGAAATCTTCGTTCCGAATGTGTGTGCCATCGACATGGACACGACGGGGACATGGCCTTTCGGCCGGCGGCTGGAGGACCAGGTAGCTACCCGATTTCTTTCATTATTTCTCGACATGAGCGCCGAGGCTAATGGCAGGAAATACAACATCGAAATATTGGGCGATCAGTCCGTGTGGGACCAACTACCTATCGAACCCAAGACCCCGCCCAACCCATTGAAGAACGACAAGCCGTTCCTTGCTGAATTCCCCTATTTGGCGGATCCCTGGTAAGTTCGTATCCGGCACTAGATGACGCAGCAACGGCAGAAAAGTATTGACGAACCAGCGTCAGTTCCGTAGTTCTCCTTTCGTCCGCAAAACCTGAACCTCCATGACTCCAAAAGTTCTCCTCATTGGCGGGTTGTTGCTCGCCGTCCTCTCCGCATTGTTCGTGAGCGCGCTGGCTCCCGTTGTCGCCTGGGCCACAGTACCGGGTTTCGTGGGAAATATTCTTCCCTGGTTGGTCGGTGGAGCGGGAATTCTAGCCGGCCTTCTTAACACGAGTAGAAAAACCAAGACGGCGCTTTTCACTTTGATCGGGCTCGTCGTGGCTTTGACCGCGATCCTCACCCAGCCCTTCAATCCGGCCTGGCTAAGTCATGTGCTCTTCTTCGTCCGCGTTTTTTTCGCGCACGCCCTCCTCTCGGCCGCGGTCCTCTATTTTCTCAACGACGGCAACTAGGCCGTCGCCTCCGCAACGTCGACGAGTTGGCGACAGAAAATCTGCCGCCGATTCTGCTACAAATGCGTCCCGGTCTGCGGAGCGGGACGCGGCGTGAGATTACGCTCGCGCTGGGCGGCTTTCTCGGCGGCGATTTCAGCCGGGGTCTTGGCGGCCGGCTTCTTTTTCATGGCCGCATCCATCTCGGCCTTCGTCGGCGGCTTCGGTGGTTGCTTGTGCGTCTGCGTGCCGACCCGTACCACCTGGCCCTTGATGAATTGGTAGCCGTCCGAATGCGTCCAGACGCCATTTACCAGGGACCAGCCTGATTTGAGCTGCGGCACCGGCTCGAGCTTGGGCGCGGTCCTGGATTTTTGCGTCTTCTTCGAAGAGGGCGACTCATTGGTGGGCGAAGGATCGCCCTTGAGCACGGCGGTCGCGGCGAAAGTGGCGAGAACGGCGACGGACAAAATTGTTCGGATCATATTTTCGTTACCTGGTTGGCGGTTTCGCTCCGGGCGGACTCTGGCGGATCACGTCAAACCGCAAATCGTCGGTGAAGTTTTTTTTAATCAGAAGCCCGACCATGGCGTTGGTTGAGAAAAATGTTCCCGCGCCAGCACCACGCCGATGCGCACAATGACGCTCAGCACCAAACCGACTACGAAACAAAAACCTGCCGCGTAACGCATCGAGCGCTCCGTCAGATCGAAGATCCCGGGCGGTTTATCCCTGTGCATCGACCAACGCTCGGCCGCATCCAACGCAGCGCAAGCGCAGGTTCCGTTTCCGATTGACAGCGGAACGGCGCTTGGGGCATTTATTCTTGCGCACCTCGCGCCTCTCGCGTTTGCCATGAACTACACCGCTTCCGTCGGCGACTACTTCAAGAGTCCGAAGTGGATGATGAACACGCTGCTCGCGGG
>QHYI01000179.1 GCA_003223245.1 Acidobacteriota bacterium | reverse complement strand
TACGCGGTGATTGCGCGCTGTCCGGTGTTCGAAGGGAAAGTGGCTTCCTTCGATGCTAGGAAAGCCAAAGCGGTGCGCGGCGTACGCGACGTCTTTGAGATCAAGACCAGCGGCCGCGGCGCTTCCACAACGGGCGGCGTCGCCGTGCTGGCGGAGGATTCCTGGGCGGCGATCGAAGGACGCAAAGCGCTGGAAGTGAAGTGGGAGGAAGGCGCTGCAGCGAAGGAATCCAGCGAGGAGTTGCGCAATCAATTTTTAGCCAACGCTGCCAAGCCCGGAGGCGTTCTTCGCAACGAGGGCGACGCCAATGCGGCGCTCGAAGCTGCTTCCAAGAAAGTGGAAGCCATCTACGAACTGCCGTTTGCCGCCCACGTTTGCATGGAGCCCATGAATTGCACCGTGCACATCCGGCCGGACAGCGCGGAAGCGTGGGTGCCTTCGCAAGGGCCACAGTGGGCGCAAGCCGTGATCGCGGAAGCGGCAAAGCTTCCCCCAGAAAAAGTCACTGTGCACACCACGCTGATGGGGGGAGGGTTTGGGCGGCGTTACCAGGCGGATTTCGTGATGGAAGCGGCGCAGGTTGCCAAAATCGCAGGCAAGCCCGTGATGGTCTTGTGGACGCGCGAAGACGACATGCAACACGATTTCTATCGTCCCGCTTCCTATCACAGATTGCAGGGCGCTCTCGATAACGATGGAAAACTTCTCGCTTATAAGCATTTCCAGACGTCCACCTCCATTGCGGCGAAGTGGAGCCAGAAGGGCGAAAATGATCCGGGAATGGGTGAATTTGGCACGGGCGCGACGATTCCTTACACAACGCCGAATATTCGTATCGAGTATACGCTTGCACATTCCAGCGCGCCGCGCGCATGGTGGCGTTCGGTCGAGCACTCGAGCAGCGGTTTCGTTATGGAAAGTTTCGTGGATGAGTTGGCGCACGCTGCCGGGGAGGATCCGCTTGCGTTTCGCCTCAAGCTCATTGGCGACTCACGCAAGATTCCGCAGTTTGGAGAAGGCCGGGAAGACTATCACCCGCTCGATACCGCGCGTTTGAAGGGTGTTTTGCAACTCGCGGCAGAGAAAGCTGGATGGAACAAGCCGCTTCCGAAAGGGCAGGGCCGCGGCATCGCCGGCTTCTACTCGTTCTTCAGTTATGTGGCCGCCGTCGCGGAGGTTTCCGCTTCGAGCGCTCCCTACGATGTGAAGCGGATTATTTGCGCCGTGGATTGCGGACGCGCCGTGAATCCCAACGGCGTCCTTGCGCAAGTCGAAAGCGCCGCAATCTATGCTCTTACGGCCACGGTCAAGGACGCTATAACCGTCGAGGGCGGGCGTGTCGTGCAATCCAATTTCAACGACTATGCCATGATCCGTATGAACGAGGCTCCGCCCATCGAGGTTTACATCGTGCCGAGCACAGAAGCGCCCACGGGGATCGGGGAGCCGACCGTTCCAGTGGTTGCGCCCGCGATCTGCAACGCCATTTTCAACGCCACCGGCAAGCGCCTTCGCCGTTTGCCCATTCGCAGGGAAGATCTGGCATAGACAGTTGTAAGTCTTGAGTTTGAAGCAGTCTTAAGTTCTAAGTGAAAAATGGTCTTGAAGTCGGTATTCATCTTTTCCACGGAAAACGGATTACCCGCCAAAAACCTGAGACGCATGTCGCCCGGACCGAATCCGTTGCACAATAGTAGGTGTCTCTGACGCCAACGCTCGTCGCCGCCGTCCCCTTTGCCATCTGGTTGTATCTGTTCTTTCTTCGCGGAAATTTCTGGCAGGTACACGAAGACACGACTGAACCAAAGGCACTCCAGCGTTGGCCCGGCGTGGTGGCGATCGTTCCGGCTCGCGACGAAGAGCAGACCATCACGCGCTGCGTCATTTCTTTGGCCAAGCAGAACTATGCCGGCGACTTTTCCATCGTTGTCGTGGATGATCACAGCAGCGACGGGACGGCCGAGCTGGCGCGGAAAGCGGCGGAAGAATCCGGGGCGGCGCGAAAGGTCACCGTGCATTCGGCAGGAGAGCTTCCTCCCGGCTGGACCGGGAAAGTGTGGGCCATGAATGAAGGAGTTGCAGCTGCCCGAGGGAAGGCGCCAGAGTATTTTTGGTTTGTCGATGCGGATATCACCCAAGCACCGGAGACCCTCCCCGAGCTCGTCTCCCGCGCGACAAACGGTGAATTCGATCTGGCCTCTTGGATGGCGTTGCTTCAAGCGAAAACGTTCCCGGAACGGCTGCTCATACCCTCCTTTCTCTATTTTTTCCTGATGCTCTATCCGCCAAACTGGGTGGCGGATCCCAAGGCTCGCACGGCCGGGGCGGCAGGCGGGTGCATTCTATTGAGGCGGACAGCGCTGGAACGCATCGGCGGGATGGCCACAATTCGCAACGAAGTCATTGACGATTGCGCCCTGGCGGGCGCCGTGAAAGAAAGCGGCGGAAAAGTCTGGCTGGGAGTGACGCGTAAGAGTCGGAGTCTGCGCGGCTGCGCGACCCTTGGGGAATTGCGGGACATGATTGCCCGCACGGCGTTCACGCAGCTCCATTATTCCTTCCTCCTGCTCCTCGGTACTTTGGCGTGGCTGGTTATCACCTATTTGCTTCCGTGGGTGCTCTTTTTTGAATATCCCGGACAAGCTTGGCTGCTCGTGGACACGACCGTTGCATTGATGGCCGCGTCTTTTCTGCCGACCGTGAAGTTTTACGATTTGTCGTGGACCTGGGCGCTGACGGTTCCTATCGCCGCGCTTTTCTACGCCTACGCGACGTGTGTTTCCGCCGTGCGCTACTGGCTTGGCCGCGGCGGCCAGTGGAAAGGCCGGGCGCAGGCGCCGCAGAAGCGTTAGCCAGCGGTAAATAAGAAAAAACCGCTCGAAAGAACGAATGAAAGAGGATCCGTCTCTGAAGCTGTGGTCAGTCCGTAATGATGTGAGCAACGACTGCGGCAAGAATCGCGGCGGCCAGCAGCGTCCCGCTTCCCAGGATCGCGACAGGCAAATGCCGACGAAGGCTTCGAAGGGCCGCACTCAGGTCCTGCCGAAGAGTCTCATCGCGGCGCCACAAGGACAGAAGAGCGGCGCACCCTAGAACCACGGCAATCACCGGCAAGCCAAGAAAAAGGAGGGCTGCATCGGCGCGCGAGATGTGTCTACTGGCCCACTCAAGGATGGCCCAACTGGTTCGCGCGGGCTCATATTGGCGCGGTTGCATAAAGCGCAGCGCAGCGGGGGCGAGAAGCACGGCGGCGGGCAAAACGAGCAGCCATTCCGACAGGGCGAGAGCGAAGAGTTTGGACGGGCTAGCCGCGTGGTTCATGGCAACCTCCGTGAAGTACTTTATAATGTAAAGTACAGGGCCTTGTCAGCCTTGTCAAGGCGAATGTTCGCCCGGGCGCTCGAAGGAGAGGTTTGCCCGTTTCGCGCCCCAGAAGTGTTTCAGCAGCAGCGCGTGCAGGAGCGCTGTTGGGCTCCGCGGCCAGTGTTCGGCGCACGTGAGGTTTCCGGAACCTAGTCGACATTCGGCGTTGATGCATCAAATTTTCTGGAGCTACGCATCACAATTTGTTATTCTTGGCGAGACAGGTGCAGGGCCGCATCCTGAAGTTCTGAAGTGAAGGAGCGGCACCGGAGGCCAAGATGAGTGTCGTTTCTAATCCTGGGAACGGCAAAGTCACTGTTCCCGACCTCCTGCAGCGGAAGATCCGCGCTGTGGGTTCCTACTCCAGACCGGAAAAAATCACTTGTTTGACCGCGTACGACTATCCGACCGCGCGGCTGCTCGACGAAGCGGGCGTGGACGTGATTCTCGTGGGCGACTCCGTAGGCATGGTGGCGCTTGGATACGAAAGCACACTGCCCGTGACTCTCGAAGACATGCTCCATCACACACGCGCTGTGCGCCGGGGCACGCGGCGCGCATTGCTGGTGGCGGACATGCCTTTCGGCAGCTATCACACAGACACGGCAGAGTCGCTTCGCAATGCGGTGCGCTTCGTAAAGGAAGCTGGAGCAGAAGCGGTGAAGATAGAGGGCGGCGAGCGGCGCTTAGAGCTGATCGCGCGGCTCACCGAATCGGAAATCCCGGTGATGGGGCATGTCGGGTTGACGCCGCAATCGCTGAACGCCCTGGGCGGTTATCGCGTGCAGGGAAAAACGCCCGATGCGGCGGAACATTTGATTCGAGATGCGCGCGCGGTCGAAGCCGCGGGCGCGTTTGCCGTGGTGCTGGAGGCGGTGCCACGCGAACTGGCGGCTCAGATTACGCGCGAATCGCGCATTCCGACCATCGGCATCGGCGCCGGGCCGGACTGCGACGGCCAGGTGTTGGTGCTGCACGACATTCTGGGGCTGACGTTCACGCCGCTGCCGAAATTCGCGCGGCCATATGCGCAGGTCGGAGAAATCATCTCGGGCGCGGTGCGCCGGTATTGCGAGGACGTGCGCACCGGCGGATTTCCTTCTGATGCGGAGTCTTATCATGCACCGCATGTGGCCAGGGAAGAGAAGGAAGCGCCGGTCAATATCGACGGCGACTGGTAAAAAAACCTACAAGCCTGTTCTTCGCTTGGACGCAACATTCAGAGCGCAAAACGCTTCGGCGACGGCGCCCTCTAACGGCATAGCCAATGGCACGGTAAGGAGAGAAAGGAATCATGACACCGGAAGAGATGCGTATACTCTATGATTACAACGCCTGGGCAAATCACCGGCAGTTACAAGCTGCTTCCAAGCTCACGACGGAGCAGTTTCTGAAGCCCATGGGTTCGAGCTTCGGCTCGGTTCGGGATACGCTCGCACACATCTTCGGAGCAGAATGGGTGTGGCTCGAACGTTTTCAGGGCCGCTCGCCGTCTTCGCTACCCGACGCGACCCCATTTAAGGACGCAAAAACGCTCAAGGAAGGCTGGAGCGAATTTGAGCCGAGGTTGCTGACTTTTGTGCACGGCCTGACCCAGGCGGACCTCGATCGCAAGATTGAGTACAAAACGCTGAAATTTGGCGTGTACAAGAATCCGCTTTGGCAATCGATGCAGCACCTAGTTAACCACGGGACTTATCATCGAGGACAGGTAACCACGCTTTTGCGGCAGCTCGACGCAGAGCCCGTCTTGACCGACCTGATGCACTTTTACCGCGAGCGGTCGGCGGCAGCCGGCGCATAGTTTTTGTATTCCTTTCGTGGAAATCATCCGAACGATTGCGTGGATGAAGGAGAAGGCGCGGCAGGCGCGCGCCGAGAACCGCATCATCGGGCTGGTTCCGACCATGGGTGCTCTGCATGAGGGCCACGCTTCCTTGATCGCGAGAGCGAAACGGGAATGCTCTCCTCTGTGCGCTTCGATTTTCGTCAACCCCAAGCAATTTGGCCCAAACGAAGACTTCGCAAAGTATCCGCGGACGTTCGAAAGCGACTGCGAAAAAATGAAACGCGGCCGTGTGGAGGCGCTGTTTGTGCCGGAAGCTGCGGAGATGTATCCAAAAGATTTTTCGACCTATGTCTACGTGGAGGGACTCAGCGAAAGGCTCGAAGGCAAGTCGCGACCGGGGCATTTTCGCGGCGTCACCACCGTGGTGATGAAGCTGCTGCAGATTGTCCAGCCGCATCGCGCGTATTTCGGGAGGAAAGACGCGCAGCAGGCGCGGATCATTATGCAAATGGCGGGCGACCTGAATCTCGATTCCGAGATTGTGGTTTGCCCGATTGTTCGTGAACCCGACGGGTTGGCGCTTTCCTCCCGAAATGTCTATCTGAATCCCGAGCAGCGCAAAGCCGCCACCGTCTTGTCTCGCGCGCTGGAAGCTGCGAAGAAGGAAATGGAGGCGGGAAGCCGTGACGCGCCCCACCTGCAAGACACATTGCGGCGCAAGCTTGACTCCGAGCGGCTGGCGGCGGTCGATTATGCGGAAATCGTGGATGCGGAGAGCTTTGAGCCAGTGGTGCGGGTGAACCGCGCATGCTACATAGTTCTGGCCGTGTTCATCGGCAAAACGCGGTTGATTGACAATCTTTATGTGGAACCGAAATCTTCCGGCTCCGACGAACTGGTATTTCACCTTTAGTTAGCGCCAGGCGCGCGGTTCGCTCGAGGGTCATCCTCTGCCGGGGCGGGAACTGCGGGAGCCGCGGCACCGGCAGGAAAGACATGGAGCTGCCTGCCGAGACCGGCTTGGTATTCACAACGCCGCGCGGCGTAGTTATTTAAGTGGAGCCAATTTTTCGAAGCGTGCGTGGCTTGGAAGCCCTTAGGAGGCGGAAACGCGGAGCTGTTTCAGATCCTCCTTGCGGCGATAAAGGCGCTGGTCGGCAGCCTCAATGAGTTCCGCAGACGTTCTCCCATCATCAGGATAAACGCCAACTCCGATGCTGACTCGGAGCTCGGGCGTTTCTTGATCGGAGCGCAAGCGTTGTTCGATGCGCCGAGCGACGTGCTCGGCCATCCCGCGGTCGGAGTCGATTAAAATCACGGCAAATTCATCGCCTCCATAACGGGCGGCAAGGTCTGTCGAACGGCAGTGTTCATTCATGACGCCTGCCAAACGGCGAAGAGCGCGGTTTCCCGTCAAGTGGCCTTGAAGGTCATTGATGCGTTTGAGCTCGTCAAGGTCGAGAAGCAACAGCGTAAAGGAGCGCTGGCTGCGTTCGGAACGGTGCACCTCGCTCTCCAGGCGGTCCATGAATTCGCGGTAGTTCGCCAAACCTGTCAGGCCATCATGGCGGGCCAGGTAATGCGCTTGCTCCTCCGATCTTTTGCGATCGGTGATGTCCACAGCGGCACCCAAGCATCCGATGATTTGGCCGGAAGCGGAGCGTAGGGGTCCTACGCGGAGCTCCAGCACGCTGTCTTTCCACGCGTATTCCAAGTGTGAAACGACACCGCACAGAGCGGAATCATGCTCGGCAATGGGCGTGGCATGAGGGTCAGCCACACCCAAAAATTCGCGAACGTCGCGCCCTATAAGGGAACCGGGACGAATCTTTGCGGCTGGTAGCCCGCTGCCCCAGTGGGTGAAAATTTTCAGATTTCGGTCCGTGGTCCACAAAAGGCCAGGCACCTGCTCCATCAGCCGGCGAATAGGAGCCTCCTCCGGCAACCAGAAAGCGTCATGAGGATTCCGTGCTTGTGCTATCTCTAAAATTCCTTCCGCTCGCTCCTTATCGCAGCGAATTACACTGCGGCGGATGGCCAAAAGAATCCGCGAGCCATTCTTGTGCAGGCGTTCAACGAGCTCCACCGGGTGCCCCGCGTCCCCTGTTTGAGAGAGAAGCTGCTCCAACCGAAGTGCCTCGTAAACGGGAAGAAGCCGGGTCAGGGATTGCCCAAGCATTTCTTTGCTGGTGTAGCCGTAGAGGCGTTCTGCCCCCACGCTCCAAGTGTCGATCGTTCCATCGGGGGACACGGCCACCACCGCCTCCTCCGAGGACTTGAGAAGAGCCGCTAGCAAATGCTCCCGGGCCGGTCGATGAGCCAGCAAATCACGGGCGTCTTGCGGAACGGGGAAGACGTTGTCAGGAAAAGGCAATTGCTGCTGCCGAGAGGACCGGGGCCGCAGGCGAGCTTGATGATGCGAGCGTGTTCGCATCCTTACGGCTCGAAATTTTACCATGCCCCTCTTGCACTGCAAGCGGTAATCGTCTCTACGGTTTTGCGACTACGGCTTGACGGCCTTTGCAGCCCCAGGCAAGGGGGGATGGTACCGAGCAAAATGAGGCAAAAAACACAACAACATGCACAAGGAAGCTGCGAGCCTCAATGACAAAAGGGCGCGATGCAAAAAAAGTGCTTTCAATCGCTCAGCCAGCGCCCGATGGGCTTCCATGACTCGGTGTGGTCACAGATCACGCGCAGCGTGGCGGTGATCGGAATGGCCAGAACCAGACCCATCCCTCCCCACACCCATCCCCAAAATAGAAGCGAGATGGTAATGGCCACCGCGTTTAGACGAACACGGTGGCCCACCAGTTTTGGCGCCACAAGATTCAAGCCCAGCAGATGAATGGCAGTGAGCACGGCGGCGATAAAAGCAAACTGGCCAACGTTGCTCCACTTAGCCAGGGCAATCACAAAAGCCGGAAGCCACGCCAGCACCGCGCCAATGTACGGCACCATGTTCAGCAGGCCGGAGACGATGCCGGTCAGGATCGGAAACTCCATGCCCAGAGCCCAGAAAAACAGGCTGCTGGCTGTGATGACCAGCAGCGTCACCACGGTCATGCCGGCCAGATAGTCCCGCAGAACGTCGCGCACGTCTTCCAGGGTCTCCTTGACCGGAGTGCGTCGCGAGGCGGGAAAAAGCTGCAGCGTCCCATGCCAGACCTGCCGTTTTTCCGCAAGCATGAAAAACACCAGGAAGGGCATAAACGTGACTTCCAGAAATAACGCGTACAAGGAACCGATGCCTCGCAGGATTAGTGTGTGCACCACACCCGGCCCCGAAGGAGAAGTGGACCCGGAGGCGGCCCCTTCTGCCGGGGCAATCTGCGACACCTGCCCTTCAATTCCTTTGATCTTGCCGCGCACACCAGCCGTTACCTGTTGTAAAACACTGCCGTACTTGGGCCAGTCCGCCGCGAAATCAGCCGCTCTGGTCCAAAGTCCGTAGCCCACCGCCGCCAGTACGGCCGTGAGAATCAGCACCGTCACCATGGCGCCGAGCGTGCGCGGGAGCCGCAACCTTTCGAGGAATTCCACTGCGGGATCGAGGAAATATGCGAGCAAAATGGAAAACAGCAGGGTAATGACCACTCCGGCGGCGTAATAAAGAAACAACAAAATAATAGCGCCAGCGATTACACGCGCGCTGAAGCTGGACACCGTTAGACGAACGAGTGATGGCGGCGTTTCAGTGGCGGACACGGGCGACTCTGTCAATACAAGTTATCACATTCACGCAAGTGCGTGCTTCGTTCGAGGGAGCGTTTTTTGCAGGGTCTCCAAGTTCATTCCCGGTGTCCCCTTATGAAACCGGCAGCAATCCCTGCAATCCCTTCGGCTTGCGGAACCGCCGAGGTCTGTATGCTAGACTTGCAAAGTTATCCTCACGAATTAGGCCGCTGCCGCGACCTTTCTGCCGCCGCGGCCTTTGAAGGAACGGTCTGCTCTTCATGGCCAAAGAACTGTTCGGAACGGATGGCATTCGTGGCATCCCCGGCACACCGCCGCTCGACGACGCTACCCTTTACGCCACCGGCCGCTCTCTTGGCCGGTACCTCAAGCGCGAGCATGGCTCAGCGCGCGTCTTGATTGGCACAGATACACGTGAGTCCGGCCCGCACATCGCGTCGGTTCTTGCAGCTGGCCTCTCGCAAGCCGGAACCACGGTCTCTTTCGCCGGAGTCATCACGACCCCGGGAGTCGCTTGTCTGGTGCGCCGGAACGACTTTCAAGCCGGCGTGGTCATCTCCGCTTCGCACAATCCGTTTCAAGACAACGGCGTGAAGCTTTTCTCCCACGCAGGCATGAAATTTCCCGATGCCATCGAGGCGGAGCTCGAAGCCGACATTTTCAAGCACCGCGGCGAACCGCCTCCAAGAAATCCGCCGCGTCTTTCTGCGGATGAGTCCCTAGACGCGGAGTATCTGGAATTTTTGCGAAAAAAAGTGATTCCGGGAGCCAAACTGCGCGGCCTTCGCATCGTTCTGGATTGCGCCAACGGCGCAGCCTACAAGCTGGGGCCGGAATTGTTTCGCGCGCTCGGCGGCGACGTTGTAGCGATGAGCGTTTCGCCCGACGGCCGCAATATCAACGCGGGCTGCGGTTCGCTCCATCTGGAGGGTCTGCAAAAGCGCGTTGTTCAGGAAAAAGCGCAGTTGGGCGTGGCCTTTGATGGAGATGCTGACCGCGCGCTCTTTGTCTGCGAGACGGGAAAAGTCGTAAATGGCGATGGCGTGCTCCTGGCCGTCGCGCGCTTCCTGAAATCGCAGAACAAGCTCAAAGGCAACCGCGTCGTTGCCACTTCCATGTCCAATCTCGGGTTGGAGCGCGCTCTCGCAAAGGAGGACATCGCGCTGGCACATCATCTTTCTCGATGATAGCCCAGCAGGTGACGGCCTGCTCACGGCAGTAAAGATCGCTGCGCTGGTTTCCATGTGCGGGAAAATGGAGTCGCTCGTCGAAGGCCTGAAGGACTATCCTCAGCAGATCGTCAACGTGAAGGTGCGCTCGAAGCCGCCGCTGGATTCTCTGCCCGAAGTTTCTCGCGCGCTTGCCGAAGCGCAATCTGCCCTTGGGGAGAATGGCCGCATCGTGCTTCGCTATTCCGGCACGGAGCAGCTTGCGCGCGTCATGGTCGAAGCCGAGCACGAAGCCGACGTGCAGCGCCTCACCGAGTCCCTGGCCAACGCCCTCCGTTCCTCCATTGGCGCCTGAAGCCACGTCCTTTAGCTCTTGCCACGAGGAGGCTGAAGTATCTGAAATGTTCGTGCGCCCGACTGCAGCTCAAAGCAAAGCCTGCCAATTTAGCTAAGTCGAGAATAACGATATGGCCAATTCTCATGCCTTCGTCGTTCGCCTGTAATGGGCAAGAATCTAGCTGCCGCTTCTCCCAAAGAATGTAGGGAAGGGGCGGACTTTCTGTGGGATTTTGTAGGCTCGGATTGCGCCGGGCGATGTTCGCTTGTCACTTTCGGTGAATAACTACTTTGCTTTCAATTCAGTCCACAGGTTTTTCATAAACCTCCCCCCGCTGGCAATGGACTTGCTCCTTCTTCGCCAGTTACAAAGATTGGCTTCCCGGGGTGGCCGGAAACCGATCCTCGACTCGGTTACCGGTTTAGGGGCGTCAATTATGAAGAAGGGGGCTTGCACCGGCCCCCTTTTTCGTTTTAATAACCGTTCCGCTGAGTTCCGCAATGCTGGATCCCTCCATTCCCGGTCGGAGCGCCAGTTTCTAGGCTTCTCCCCGTCAGAAGAGCAAGACGAGTTGTTGCTTAGGCGACCCTTCTTGCCGCCCTGGAGAGCCCTGCCGAGCCAAGAAGGCAATTCCGTTTGCGCCTTCTCGATTCCAGCCCGGTGGTTCTCCTGGTTTTTGACCGGGAACCTACAAGCAAAGACTGGGAATCGAAAAGGTGAGCGGCCGGTGGGGGCACCGGCCGCTCGGGCGTGGGGGATGGAGGGTAACAATAATCCGAAGAGGCTCGGCCCATCCGGCGGTCTCACCGCGCTCGCGCGCGGCAAACCGGCGCTCAGGAGATAGTCTCAACTCCAACGGGCCAAACCACTCCCGACTACTCTTCCAGTCTGCTTCCCATGGGCTCCGCCGTCGATAGCCCGCAGGGTTCATTCCTTCCGGTACTTCTTCATCCAACGCAAGTACCCTGTCCCGGTACAGAAGTACTTCCGCCGTTTTTCAGACGCCTCTCAAATTTTTCTGACGATCTCCGGAAGTAATTCTGCCAACTCTCGCACACGCCCTTTCTCGACCTCCCCAAGTGAGGCAAGGGCATGGGCCAACGACTCGACGCGGCGCTTTCGCCCTTCCCACAGGATCTTTGTGCCCTTTGTTGTAGCCACCAGCCGCACGCGCCGACCGTCTTCTGTAGCCTCGCGCTTCAGCAGGCCCGCCCGTTCCAGGCCCGATACGATGCGGCTCATGGTCGGGGGGCGCACCTGTTCGGCATCCGCCAGCTCTCCGAGCGATCTTGGCCCGCCGAACACCAGCACGGACAGAGCGGATAGCTGTGCCGGGCCGATCCCACTCTCCCTGTCGCGTACACGCAGCCGCCTTAGAAGGTGAAGCACCGCGGAATGCAACTTATCGGCGGCCTCCAATATAGTTAGCTATGCTAACTAAATGATCCTCGGAGGTCAAGCACATGAGTACCGCTGCCATGAACCCACAAGAAAACACCGCGCTTTCCCGGATCGGGCAAATTGCCATTAACGCCCACGACGTGGATCGCGCGACGGCATTCTATCGCGATGTTTTGGGATTGCCGCATCTATTCCGGGCGGGACAACTTTCGTTTTTTGACTGTGGTGGAGTGCGCCTGATGCTGGACAAGCCGGAGAAACCCGAATTCGACCATCAGAGCTCCATCCTCTATTTCCAGGTCGGGGATATTCGCGCCACACACCGGCGCCTCAAGGACGCTGGCGCCAAATTCGAGGATGAGCCGCATGTGATTGCGCAAATGTCCAGCTATGATCTCTGGATGACTTTCTTCCGTGACAGCGAGAACAATCTACTCGCGTTAATGAGCGAGGTGCCCCGCGCGTAGATCCTTTCTCGTCTCTTGCCTGCTGGTAGCGCAGTATCTACCAACGGCTGAGCGCTTGAGCGCAAGAAGCGGCGTGCCCGAGCCTCCGGTTATCACCTCCTACAAGCCTCTTGCGTATTACGATATCCTTTTACTCCCATGCATGACCTTAGTTACTTCCGTGACCATTTGGACGTCTTCGCCGACATGGCCAAGAAGCGCTCGATGACCCTCGATCTGGACGGCTTTCGCGATCTGGATAAGCAACGCCGCGAGTTGATCACCACAACGGAACAACTCAAAGCGCAGCGCAACAAAGCCAGCGACGAAATCGCGCGCCTGAAGAAGCAAAAGCAGAGCACCGACGGGCTGATCGCCGAAATGAAGCAGGTTTCTGAGCGCATCAAGCAGTTGGACGAGCGTATCACCGCGTTCGATTCCCGCCAGCGCGAACTGTTGCTAACCATTCCCAACGTTCCACACTCTTCGGTTCCCGTGGGCTCCAGCGCTGCTGATAACAAGGAAGTGCGCTGTTGGGGCGCGCCGCCAAAATTTGATTTTCAGCCGAAACCGCACTGGGAAGTGGGCGAGCGCGCGGCCATCCTGGATCTGGAAGCCGCCGCCAAAATCACGGGCGCGCGGTTCGCGGTCTACAAAGGTTGGGGGGCCCGCCTCGAGCGCGCCTTGGCAAATTTCTTCCTCGACGTGCACACCCGCGAGCATGGTTACACCGAAATTCTTCCCCCCTTTGTGGTGAACAGCACCTCGCTCACGGGCGCCGGCCAGTTGCCAAAATTTGCCGCCGATCTATTTCACCTGGAAGGCACGGACCTCTGGCTCACCCCTACGGCCGAGGTTGAGCTTCACAATCTGTATCGCGACCAGACCATTCCTGAGGAAAAGCTGCCCGTTAACGTCACGGCCTGGACGGCTTGTTTCCGTTCCGAAGCTGGAGCGGCTGGGAAAGACACGCGCGGCATCCTCCGCCAGCACCAATTTCAAAAAGTTGAACTCTTCAAGTTCACGCATCCGGAGAAAAGCTACCAGGAACACGAAGCGCTAACCAGAAATGCCGAAGCTATTCTTCAGAAACTTGGGCTGCACCATCGCACCATGCTGCTTTCGACCGGCGACATGGGTTTTGCTTCCGCGAAAACCTACGACCTCGAAGTTTGGCTCCCATCGAGCAACGAGTTCCGAGAAATTTCTTCCTGCTCGAATTGCGAAGCCTTTCAAGCGCGCCGCGCGGGCATTCGCTTCAAACCAAAAGGCGGCGGAAAAAGCGATTTCGTGCACACGTTAAACGGTTCGGGCCTTGCCGTGGGACGCACCTGGATTGCAATTGTCGAGAATTATCAACAGGCCGACGGCTCGATCCTCATTCCCGAAGTTCTCCGCCCATACATGGGCATTGATCGCATTCCCGGGGCTAAATAGTGTCTTTTCAAGCCACTCCGAGAGCTTTTGGTGCTTTTTCATCAATAAGCCGCTCAAAGCTGCCCGTCTTCTTGTAAGTCATTGATATATAAACAGTTACTTATAAAATGCACGATCGAAGAGACTTCCGAGGGCTATCCCCGCCTGCCGCAACCTCTTGAAATTACGTGTTTTTGTTTGACTACCGCTTTTCGCCTTTCATACACTCACTTCACTGGGACTCAGGGGGTACCAGCGCTGTAGTCGAGTCTTTGGCACCCATGACCTTCTTGGCGCGCATTTTCCGATTTTTGTTTTGGCTGCTCGTAATTTCCTGGAGCGTGTCGCTGCTTCGTCGCGCTTTCGGTTCGCTGCTGCAAAATGCTGGTTCAGGCTCGCGACAACCCGGCGATGCATCCGGCTCCGCGCAAACTGCCAAAACTGCGCGCCGGTTGGTGCGCGACCCGGTTTGCGGCATGCATGTAGACGAGTCGCTTTCAATTCCCATGCGCGAGGGCGACGAAGTGTTACATTTCTGCTCCATGGCTTGCCGCGATGCGTATGTTGTTAGTTCCAAAAAGTTTGCAGCACACGGCTGAAAAGCTTTCCGTGGATTGACCGAAGGGTGGACCGCAAAACGAATCAGGATTAGGACGCACAAGTGATAACTCAAACAGAGGAAAGGACCGACGCCGATGGCCACGGTCGCAAAACCGACAATTCCAGGTAAACAGATCGGCGCACCGCCGATGGTGCCGCGCATTGCTCCGCGCGAGGACCTCAACCCCTTCCGCATCGCACAAATTCAATTCGACATGGCGGCGGAGTTTTTGAAGCTCGATCTCGGCCTGCGCCAGATCCTGCGCACCCCGAAGCGCGTGCTGGAAGTATCCCTCCCGACGAAAATGGACAACGGCCAGGTAAAAGTTTTCACCGGCTATCGCGTGCAGCACAACATCTCTCGTGGACCCGGCAAAGGCGGCATTCGTTACCACCCCAACGTTACGCTTGACGAAGTGAAGGCCCTGGCCGCGTGGATGACCTGGAAGACCGCCACGGTCAATGTTCCCTTCGGCGGTGCCAAAGGCGGGGTCATCTGCGATCCCAAGCGCATGTCCAAGAGCGAACTTGAGCGTATGACCCGCCGCTACGCCAGCGAGATTCTCCCGCTCATCGGCCCCGCGCAGGATATTCCCGCGCCGGACATGTACACCGACGCGCAAACGATGGCCTGGATCATGGACACGTACGCCATGACAATCGGCCATGCGGCGCACGGTGTGGTCACGGGCAAACCGGTTTCCATCGGCGGTTCCGAGGGACGCGGCGAAGCCACCGCCCGCGGCTTGCTCTATGTTGTCGAAGAAGCCTGCAAGGTCAAAAAGATCCCGCTGCGCGGCGCGAGTGTCGCCATCCAAGGCTTTGGCAACGCCGGGGCCACGGCCGCGCGGCTGTTCGCCGAGAAGAAAGCGAAAATCGTCGCCCTCAGTGACACCCGGGGCGGCGTTACTAACTCGCGCGGCATCGACCCCATGAAAGCCATCCGCTATAAGGAGCGAGCCGGCACCGTGGTGGGCATGCCCGGCGCGTCCCGCATCAGCAACGACGAACTATTGACCATGAAGTGCGACATTCTGGTTCCCGCCGCCCTTGAAAACGTCATTACGCTGCATAACGCCGAAGCGGTCAAAGCCCGCATCGTCGCCGAAGCCGCCAATGGCCCCACCACCCCGCACGCCGACGAAATCCTGGCGCGCCGCGGCATCACCGTGCTGCCGGATATTCTCGCCAATGCCGGCGGGGTCACGGTCAGCTACTTCGAGTGGGTGCAGAACCAGGAAGGCCTCATGTGGGACGCCGACGAGGTCAATGCCCGCTTGCAGAAAGTTATGGTCCGAGCCTTCCACGAAATGGTGGAGACCATGCGCAAGCACCACGTTCCGCCGCGGGCCGGCGCCATGATTCTGGCCGTCGGCCGCGTCGCCGAAGCCACCCTGGTCCGCGGACTATTCCCATAACCCCTTAGCGCTGCGCCCCTTCCTGTGACTTAGGGCAGGTTCCAGGTGGCACCATAGGTGTCTCCAGCTCCAATGCACCGGACGGCCTTATCGGGGGGAGAAATCGCGCAGTTGTCTCGAGTGATGCTGGCCTCCTTGAAGCGTCCGCTCCAGCAGTCGCTGGGGAATTCCTCGAAGTTGGCTCTGCCGTGCAGCACAAATGTCCACGTCGTCCGCCATGATCTTGGCCAGTGCGTGGCCGTCGTGCCTCGCCCGGGCGTCCCGAGAAAGCCTGCGGAAGTCTGCCGACGGCTTCCTGGTCAGCTTTGCGCTGGGCGTTTGCGCCCACGGTGAAAAAAGAAATAAATAAGGAACAGTGCGCTCAAAAAAGGTTTCATCTTTCGCTCCTCCCGCTGCGTTTAAGCGAAGATCCACCAGCCATGACCGATTGCGCATCGCGATCGTTCGATCCTGCCGAGAAATTTTTCAATTTTTCTCTTGCGCTAGAAAAAATCTGCGCGTACATTCGCAATTGCCGGCGTGTTCCGGAGCCGCGGGAGAAAAAATTCCTCCAGCGCAGACGGACGCAGCCGGCACTTTTCGCTTGGAGCGAACATTTTTCGCGAAACGCGGTAAACCGCGAAGCCGCGAAAGAGAATCTAAGCAAGAGTGGAAGGCAAGCCGCCTCGGAAAGAAGCCTTGATCGAAGCCACTTGATGCAAAGAAGTTAGGATGGGAAAGAAGAAGGAAAAATGACCAACGGGCACAACGGCCACGGCGCTCCGCCGATTCTCTTATCCATCGCGGGATTCGATCCCTCCTGCGGCGCGGGAACGGGCGCGGACCTGAAGACTTTTGCGGCCCACGGCTGCTACGGCGTAGCGGCTATCACCTCGCTGACCGTCCAGAACACCCAGGGAGTCGAAACGGTCCACAATACGCCGAGCGCCGAGCTGCGCGCGCAGCTCGAAGTGCTGGCCAAGGACTGCGGTATCGCCGCCGTGAAAATCGGCATGCTCGGCAACCGGGGCAACGCGGCCACCACCGCCGAGTTCCTTGACGCCCACAAATTCGCCCACGTGGTTCTCGACCCGGTGTTCAAGTCTTCCAGCGGCGCCGAACTTCTGGATGCGGGCGGAATCAAGTTTGTCGCCTCAGAAATGCTCAAGCGCGCCAGCGTGATCACGCCCAACATCCCCGAGGCGGAAGTTTTGACCGGGCTAACCATTAAAGAGCAAGCGGATATGGAAGCCGCGGCGCGCAAGCTTGTTGAGATGGGCGCTCGCGCCGTCATCGTGAAGGGCGGCCACATGGACCGCGCCGTGGACATTTTGTTTGAAGGCGGCGAAATGACTCACCTTGCCGCAGACAAAGTGAAAATCGAGAACACCCATGGGACCGGCTGCGCTTTTTCTTCCGCGCTTGCCGCGCAACTGGCTTCAGGCCGGTCGCTGTTCGAAGCTGCCGCGCTGGCCAAGACTTACGTCACCAAAGCTATCGAGAAGGGTTTCGCCATCGGCAAAGGCCGCATTCCCCTCGATCATTTCTACCGCCAGCGCACCGAGCCCCCGCTGCGCGGCATCCACGAAGTGCCGCAGCACGGCCTGCATCCCGCCGCCGAACCCGCAACCCACTAAAAACGCACCCCGGGAAAACAATTCGTCCAACTGGTTCTGCGGCGTCCCTTCAGGATTCTGAAACTTGGAGATTGCCTAGTTTTTATGGACCATCCGCCCGGCAACGATTGTGGCCATCGGCCCACCTTTGAACTTCTTCCCATCGAATGGCGAGTTCCGCGATTTACTTGAGGAGTCCTCGACGTTGTACGTCCAGGTGCGATCCATTGAAAAAACCGTGAGATCCGCCGGCCGTCCCGCGGCAACCTTGCGTTCCATTCCCAGAACCTGGGCGGGACCCGTCGTAAACAGCTCGACCATCCGCATCAACGAAATCCTTCCCAAATCTACCAATTGCTCGAGCGCAAGCGCCAAGGCAGTTTCGAATCCCAAAATCCCAAACGGCGCCCGGTCGAACTCCACATCCTTGAGCGCCGCCTGATGCGGCGCATGATCCGTTGCAATGGCATCCACCGTGCCATCCGCCAATCCCTCAAGCAGTGCAGTCCGGTCCTCGCGCGCTGCCAGCGGCGGATTCATCTTGAACCGCGAATCGTAAGTGACATCCTCGTCAATCAGCGTGAAGTGGTGCGGCGTCACTTCGCAGCTGACGCGCAGGCCTTGTGATTTGGCCCAGCGCACTTGCTCGAGCGAAGCCTTCGTCGAGAGATGCGCGATGTGCAGCCGCGCGCCGGTCAATTCCGCCAGCTGCACGTCGCGCGCCACGCAAACCGCCTCCGCCGCCGCCGGCATCCCCCGCAGCCCGAGCCGCGTCGAAGTCACGCCCTCGCGCATTACCGCGCCTGTCGCGAGCGAAACATCTTCGGCATGCTCCATCACCGGCAAATCCAGCGACCGGCAATAATCCATCACCTGTCGCGCCAGTTTGGCCGTGGCAATGGGCTTTCCATCGTCTGACACCGCCACGACCCCGGCATCTTTCATGCCCGCAATTTCCGAGATGGCTTCGCCCTTGCTCCCCATCGACGCCGCGCCAATCGGCCACACGCGCACGCTTCCCGTTGCCTGTGCGCGGTCCAAAATGAAGCGCGTCACCGAGGCATTGTCATTTACGGGTTTCGTGTTTGGCATGCAGCAAACCGCGGTGAAGCCTCCGCGCGCCGCCGCCCGCGTCCCGGTCTCGATGGTTTCCGACGATTCCTGGCCGGGCTCGCGCAGGTGCGCATGCAAGTCAATAAACCCCGGCGCAACAATCAGGCCTTGCGCATCAAATACCTCGGCTCCGGCCGCCGCAATCTTCCCTGGGGGCGCAACCTCCTTTATCTTTTCGCCGTCCACCAACACGTCCAGCGCCGCATCGGTCTTGCTTGCCGGGTCGATCACCCGCCCGTTCTTAATCACCAGCATTTGCGGATTCCTTGGTCTTCTTGCTGCTTTCCTCTGAGGGCGCGGCTCTGGCTTCCAGGGCCGGATGGGCGCCGCTTTCCGAGGCCCCGGCTATCACCAGGTACAAGATAGCCATGCGCACGGCCACGCCATTCGTCACCTGATCGAGCACGCACGACTGCGGCCCATCGGCCACGTCCGGCGTAATCTCAATCCCGCGATTGATGGGCCCGGGATGGAGCACAATCGCGTTGCGATGCGCGCGCCTCAGTCGCTTGGCATTCAATTGATACAGCAAAATGTAGTCGTTTGCGGAAAGCGGAGGATCGTTCAGCCGTTCGGTCTGCACGCGCAGCATGATAATGACGTGGGCGTCCTCCAGAGCTTCTTCCATCTTGTAAACGCAGCGAATCGGAACACCCGGAGCGATCTTCTCAAGCTCCCGCGGAACCCAGATCGATGGCCCGCACAAGGTGAACCGGCAGCCGAATTTTCCCAGCAGATGAATGTTCGAACGCGCCACGCGGCTGTGCAGAATATCCCCAAGGATCGTCACGTTCAGGTTTTCCATGGTCCCCAGCCGGTCGCGAATGGTCAGCGCATCCAACAGCCCCTGCGACGGGTGTTCGTGCGTGCCGTCACCGGCATTCACCACGGGAATGTCCAGGTGCCGGGCCACATAATCCGCCGCGCCCGACGCCGAATGCCGCATCACAAAGCAATCCGGCTTCATGGCGTTCAGGTTGAACGCCGTGTCCAGCAGCGTCTCCCCTTTCTTGATACTGGAGGCCTCCGCCTGCAGGTTCATGGTGTCCGCGCCCAGCCGGGCCGCCGCGGTTCCAAAGCTGATCCGCGTGCGCGTCGAATTCTCGAAAAACGCCAGCGCCACCGTTTTGCCTCGCAGGGTGGCGAGCTTCTTCAAAGGATGCTTCTGGATTTCCTGAGAAGGTTTGCTTCGATCAAGAAGAAATCGAAGTTCGTCCGCCGTGAGCGGTTCGAGAGCGAGCAGATCGCGGAAGCGGTAGGTCAATGTCCTCCAGATTTTAGCAGGCTGCAGAAAAATTGCACAACTTGTCATTCTGAAACCACGCAAGCGGCAGGCCCGAGGAATCTGCTTGTTCTCGCCTCCCCGGACGATGACCTTCGTTGAAACCGCCAAAACTATTCCACGCGGTCGACCAACACCACGCGCTCTTCCTTGTCAACCTCTCGCAAGCGTACTTCGATAATTTCCGTCTCGCTGGTCTGCACCTGCCGCCCCGTGTACTGCGCCTCAATGGGCATCTCGCGATGCCCGCGGTCGATGAGCACGCACAGCCTCACGCGCTTCGGCCGTCCCAAGTCGAAAATCCCGTTCATCGCGGCGCGAATCGTCCGCCCTGTATACAGTACGTCGTCCACCAGCACCAGGTCCATATTGTCGACCCCGAACGGAATGTCTGAAGAGCGCAGCACCGCCTGCGGCGCCACTTTCGATAGGTCATCCCGGTACAAGGTAATGTCCAGGATCCCCACTGGCACGTTCACGCCGTCGATTCCGCGCATGGCCTGCGCGATCCGTTGCGCCAGCGGCACGCCACGTCGCACGATACCGATCAACGCAAGGAGCTTCGTTCCGCCACTTTTTTCGACAATTTCGTGCGCCAGCCGTTGCAGCGTGCGACCGATTTCCTCCGCCGACATCAATTGTGCTTTTTCGACGATCCGCATGGGTCGCGTAATCCTATCATTGGTGGCCGCCGGGCGGTCAAATCGCCTTGGATACCTTTGGATACCAAACGGTCGGGCGCGTAAGACGCCCAACCGAATCACAAGCTTGGAATTAACCGAAGCGCCGCAACGGGACGTGATAAACTCCGCCGTCGGACTCCGGAGGAGCAATCGACATGTCACTTTGGAAAACGGGATCACCTAGCCCCGGAATTTCACCCAAGCCTACCGAGCCGAGCGACGTTCACCAGTTTTCATACAGAGCCTGCCTGCCCAGGCAGGCGCAGCAACGGACCTGTTTTTCGCTGATCTCCGGCCTCCTGGCATTTCTTGCTGGTTTCCCGCCGCTCGTCCAGGCACAATGCGCGCTTCCCGCGACCTCCACTCGCGCCGCCAAATCCACCCCATCCGCTTCCAGACCAAGACTTGTCGTCCTTCTTGTCGTAGATCAAATGCGCGCTGATTATGTCGACAAATTCCGTTTCCAATGGACCGGCGGCCTCCGGCGCCTCGTCGACCAGGGCGCGTGGTTCCGCAACGCCGCCTATCCCTATTCCGCTACGGAAACCTGCGCCGGTCACGCTACCGTTTCCACCGGAGCATTCCCCGCCACCCATGGCATGATCGCTAACGGCTGGTGGGACCGCGAAACGAAAAAGCCGGTCACTTGCACCGCAGATCCTAACGTGAAAAACGTCGGCTACGCCGGCACTAGCCCCCAAGGTGGCGATTCCGCGTGGCGCATGGCGGTGCCTTCGTTTGCGGAAGAATTGAAATTCCAAACCGGCGGCGCGACGCGCATCGTGACCTTCTCCCTCAAAGCGCGCGCTGCCCTCACCATGGCCGGTCACAAAGCCGATGCCGCCACTTGGTTTGACAGCGGCGCTTGGGTCACTTCAAGCCCCTACGGTGTCGAGACTTTCATCGCGGACCAAGCCAAGGCGCATCCCCCGAAAGCCGACTATGGCAAGACCTGGGCTTTATCCCTCCCTAAAAGCTCTTATTGGTACGGCGAGAAAGCCCTCGGCGCCGTTCCACCGGATGGGTGGGACCTAACTTTTCCTCATCCATTGCGCGGAAAAACCGGAGCAGCCGAGCCGGACAATACGTTCTATAACCAGTGGGCGAGCAGCCCCTATGCGGACACAGCTCTGACGGAACTTGCGGAAAAGGCCGTTGACGCTTTGCATCTGGGCAGTGCCAAGGGAACCGATTTTCTCGCTGTCAGCTATTCCAGTGTGGATTACGTTGGCCATGAATTCGGCCCGCGCAGCTGCGAGATTCAGGACATTCTTATTCGCCTCGACAAAGATGTCGGCAACCTCCTCGCGCATTTAGATCAAAAAGTCGGCCGCGGCAATTACATCGTTGTGCTTACTGCCGACCACGGGGTAGCTCCAGTTCCTGAAGATATGCAAACTACCGGCGCTGACGCAGGTCTTCTCCATTTGCCCGAACTTCAGGACAAAATTGAAAAAGCCCTTGAGGCTTTGCAGTACCCGAAGCCTGCCGTGGCGCTTGTCAACGGCGGCGACATCTACTTTGCCCCCGGCGTTTACGACAAGTTGCTCCACGATCATGCCGCCATGCAGACGGTCATGGACCTAGCTATGTCGCAACCCGGCGTCGCGGCCGTCTATGACGCTGAAGAATTAAAAGGTCGCCCCGCCACGCAAAGCCCAGTGCTCCGGGCCTTGGCTCTTAGCTATTTTCCGGGGCGCAGTGGCGACCTTTTCATCGTGCCCAAACCCTACTGGCTGCTGGATGGTGCGCCTGCGGGAAAACCACGCACGTCCGGCACCAGCCACAACTCGCCCTACCGTTACGATCAGCATGTGCCCGTTCTGCTGATGGGCTATGGCATCCAGCCCGGCGAATATTTTCAGTCCATTACCCCTGCGGACATCGCTCCTACGCTCGCCGCCCTCTGTGGCATCACCCTCGCTCCTCGCGACGGGCAAATCCTCTGCGAAGCCCTGAACCGTTCGCAGCTCGCAACCAGCGCAGTTAGGCGAGCGGTCGCGCCTTCCTCGAGCCATTAGAGTTACCAAGCATCAGCTTGCCTGACGGCTCCGGAGGGGCACGTGACCGAGATTCTAGGTTCGTGCTATTCTGCCTCGAGTGACCCCCGCCCGTGCGGTAGATCTAAGCGTGCAAATTGGCGCGTTGCGCCTGCGGAATCCTATTCTCGCCGCCAGCGGCGCCTTCGGTTACGGCCTCGAATTCAACCACCTCGTCAACCTGAACCGCCTCGGTGGCTTCGTCACCAAGGGCCTTTCCCGGGAGCCTATCGAAGGCGCACCCCCACCGCGCCTGTACCCTACCCCCTCCGGGATGTTGAATGCCGTAGGACTCCAAAACGTGGGGGTACGTGCCTTTGTAGCTGAAAAACTCCCAGCACTGCGAAATTTCGATACGGCAGTCATCGCCAACGTCTTCGGTTACACCCTCGAAGACTATGTCGAGGTGATTCGGGTTCTCGAAAGTGCCGAAGGATTGGCAGGCTATGAACTAAATATCTCCTGCCCAAACGTGAAAAACGGGGGTAGGCAGTTCGGTAGCGACCCCACGCTGGTCTCCGAAGTGGTCGGGGCAGCCCGTAAAGCAGCCACCGGTCGTCCCCTCTGGGTCAAACTCTCCCCCTTGGTTACAGACATAGGGCTTATCGCACGGGCCGCCGAAGAGGCGGGAGCGGACGCCCTGACAGTGGCAAATACTTATCCCGCAATGGCCTTGGACTTCCACTCCGGAAAGTCTCGGTTGGGTTCACCGACCGGGGGGCTCTCCGGCCCGGCCATTAAACCCATCACTTTGAGGCTAGTCTGGGAGGCGCGGAAGGCGATTCAGTCACCTATTATAGGTCTGGGAGGGATCGAGACGGTAGACGACGTGCTTGAATACCTCTCCGTAGGCGCGTCGGCTGTACAGGTCGGGACGGCCACTTTTGCTGACCCTAGGGTCAGTGAGAGGCTGGTCGAGGCCCTTACGAAGGTCCTAGAACGAGATAAAGTGTTTACTTTGAATGAGATAGTAGTAAATTTCGAGGCAGAAAACGATTGACATAACGACCCCTTTCTGCTACACTTTTTTGGAGTTGGTTGCAAAAAACACACACTATGAGACATCGACTCTTCATGATCTGGGCTGCGCTCCGCTGGGTGCTTCTCATGTTCCTCATCGCTCCGGTGATGGAGGCCCCCCTGGTAGCGCACCTAAGCCAGTCGATTAAGCCGATTAAGACCTGGACCGGCAATGCCAGTTGGTATGGACCCGGGTTCAATGGGCGCAAAACCGCCAATGGCGAGATGTTCTCGACCGAAGCCTTGACGGCGGCCCACCCGAACCTGCCCTTCGGTTCTCTGGTTCGCCTGGTAAATCCCCGCAACGGCAAGTTTGTACTTGTACGTATCAACGACCGCGGCCCCTACCAAGAGGGGCGCGAAATTGATGTATCCTACCGGGTAGCCCGCAACCTTGATCTTATTCACGCGGGCGTGAGCCAGGTCCGGCTCGAGCTCATGCAATTGCCTCAAAAGCGTTGACCCTGAAGGAGGTCGGGGTCACTTATGACCCAGACCACCTTCGATGCGCACCCCCGCAGCAGCCTAATTGTTGCGCTCGATTTCGACTCCTTATCTTCCGCCGCCAAATTTGCCGAGCAGATTGCCGATCTTGTCGGCTTGTTCAAGATCGGCAACCAGCTTTTTACCGCCGCCGGTCCCGAAGCGGTCAAAGAAATCGCTCGGCTCGGCTCAGGCGTCTTCCTCGATCTGAAGTATCATGACATTCCGAACACCGTTGCCGGCGCCGTGCTCTCCGCAGCGGGGATGCCCGGCGTGCAGCTGCTCAATGTCCACGCGCTTGGCGGCAAAGGCATGATGGAAGCTGCGGCACAGGCCATCAGCGCCGGAGTGCCCATGGGCGCGGACCGCCCGCGTTTGCTCGCCGTGACCATTCTCACCAGTATGGACCACAAAACCATGAAAGAAGTCGGCGTGGGCGGGACGCCCAAGTCGCGAGTGGTCAAGCTCGCGCTCCTTGCCAAACAAGCCGGTGTAGACGGTGTGGTCGCCTCGGTTCAAGAAGCCAAAGCCATTCGAAAGGCTTGTGGCGACGGTTTTCTGATTGTCACTCCTGGCGTGCGCCCGAAAGATTCCGACCTAGAGCCTTCCGCCGACGATCAAGCGCGTAAAGCTACGCCGAGGGAAGCGATTCGCGCGGGCGCCGATTTTCTCGTCGTGGGCCGGCCAATTCTCGCCGCCGCCGACCCGCGCGCCGCCGCGCAATCGATGGTCGACGAAATCGCCGCCGCAAAGTAGCTGGCCCGGTTTGACCCCTGAATCTTTCCTCCGGTAGCATCCAGGTGGTGGGGAGTTTTTCACCACAACCATGGCTACTGCCACCGAGACAGCCGCAACGAAAAGCGTCATTGTTGGCACGGCCGGGCACATCGATCACGGCAAGTCCGCGCTGGTCGAAGCCCTGACCGGCACGCATCCCGACCGCCTCGAAGAAGAAAAGCGCCGCGGCATCACCATCGATTTGGGCTTCGCGTTCCTCGAGGAAAATGGTGTGCGCTTCGGCTTTGTGGATGTGCCCGGGCACGAGCGCTTTGTCAGCAACATGCTCGCGGGTGCGGCGGGTACCGACGTGTTGCTGCTCGTGATCGCGGCCGATGAATCGATCAAGCCGCAAACGCGCGAGCACTTCGATATCTGCCGGCTGCTGGGTGTGCAACGCGGCGTCGTGGCGCTGACGAAGTGCGACCTCGTCGACAGCGACACACTCGAACTGGTGCGGCTCGAAGCCGAAGAATTTCTCCGCGGATCATTCCTGGAAAACGCTCCGGTCGTTCCTGTCAGCGCGAAAACGCGCGGCGGACTCGACGATCTGAAGAAAGCTTTGCACGATGCGGCAGCAAGCATCACGGCGCGAGATGCGTCGCGCTATTTTCGTCTGCCGATTGACCGCGCGTTTGCGATGAAGGGATTTGGAGCGGTGGTCACGGGCACGCTGCTTTCCGGAAGCGTCGGTCCAGGCGATGAAGTGGAATTGTTTCCAAGCGGGGAGCGACTGCGTGTGCGCGGCGTGCAGTCCGGCGGAAAAGCGGTCGAGAGGGCCGGGCCAGGGCAGCGCACCGCGGTGAATCTGGCGGGGATCGAGCACACCGCGCTCAAACGAGGGATGGTGCTGGCAACCCCGGGAAAATTCCGGAAAACGCGCCGCATCGATGCGCGGTTGGAGCTGCTGGCGTCAGCCAGAAAGATGAAGCCGGGGGTGCGCGTGCATTTGCATGCGGGAACGGCGGAAACTGTCGCGGAGATGTTTTTTTACCAGGGTAAGGAATTGTCGCCCGGCGGCAGTGCGTTTGCGAATTTGAAACTGCAGGACGAGATTTTCGTGCTTCCCGACGACCGTTTTATTGTGCGGCAATTCTCGCCGGTGGTGACGATTGGAGGCGGAATCGTGCTCGACCCATTGGCGCGGCGGCCGGTCGCGCGCGATACCGGGCGAAAGGCCTATCTCGAAACACTGCAGCGGGGAGATCGCGAGGAAATCCTGGCGGCAATGACGGAGCGCGCGATCCTGGGGTTGCGCTATGAAGAGATTGTCGCGCGCACGGCGTGGATGGATCGCGAAATTCGCGACGCCGCTAAGAAACTCTCGGATGCGGGCCGGGTGAAAACCGTTTCCCCGGAACCGTTGGTGCTGGTTTCCGAAAAGGTTTTCGCGGAAGTTCGCAAGAAGGTTTTGGAGAAAGTCGAGAAATTTCAAAGGGAGAACCCGCTGCTGCCGGGAATCCAGCGCGAAGATTTGCGCGGCAGCCTGGGAAAGCGCGTGCGAGCGGAAACCTTCCGTGCCGCGCTGGAAGAGCTGATTACGCAGAAGAAACTGGCCGCGCCGGGTGAATTGGTGAAGAAGGCGGGTTCGGAGATTATGCTCCAGCCGGAAGAAGCGAAGGCCAAAGCTCAGATCGAAGCAGCTTTTGCGACCGCCGGATTGCAAGTTCCTTCCGTGAAGGAAGTTCTAGTCAAGCTGGCGATCGAATCCAAGCGCGCGGAACGGCTTCTGCAGATGCTGTTGCGCGAAAAAAATCTCGTGCACGTTTCTCCGGAACTGATTTTCCACCCCCAGGCCCTGGCCCAGTTGAAAGAAAAGCTTTCGGCGTACAAGAAATCCAAGGGCGAACGGATCTCCGTGCCCGTCTTCAAGGAACTGACCGGGATTACCCGGAAGTACGCCATCCCGCTGCTCGAATACCTGGACCGCGAACGGATAACACGCCGAATGGGCGACGAGCGTGTTATTCTATAGGTGCTAGCAATAGGACAGTCTTGCCGCACACCAAAGACTGCGCTAGGGTTGCTATGGCACGCCCTGACAAGTTCGGGCGCGTGGAGGCTCCATGGGTGAGTTCAGCATTTTTCATTGGATGGTCGTTCTTGCGGTCATTCTGATTTTCTTTGGCGGAAAGCGCATCCCAGAAATCATGAAAGGGTTCGGCGAGGGCATCCGCAGTTTCAAGGAAGGCATGTCGGGAACATCGCACACGCCGGCGCCACCACAGGTGCAAGCACCGCCTGCCGCGCCCGCACAACCGTCTTCGGACGAAAAGAAATAACGCCAACAACGGCAAAATTTTCCTCGCGAATTGGATGGGGCAGCTCGTGTAGCGGCCTTTTTTGTTTTTCGCTTTGCCGCCCTCGATGGTCAATTTTTTAGCGCAACCATCCCATAACTGTATGCCTGTTGCTCTGCCGTCCGCAAAGCGCCTCAGATGCGCACCAACGCGAAATTGTGCGTTGCGCTCGGATTCGCGCGGAGCCAGGACCCCGGTCAGCCCCGTGTCTAAAAGGAAACCTGTCAGTCAGTTAGCAGGTTGACAAGAGAAAGAAGCTGGGCATAGACTTCCCAGTACCCCCAGCCTACCCTAACTTACGCGGGATGCATGGACATCCCGAGGGATAGCTCTCGATCCCGGTTAGGGCTTTTCAGTTGCTTACCGCGTGCAGCAGCGTTGGGGCTGCTCCATGCCGGAACACAAAGGCAAAAACTCGAAGGTCATCTGCGGCTGATGTTTTCGCACATGACGGGGGATCTCGGTGTCCAACAGACAGTGGCTCATCATTGGAGGCTCCGCAGGAGTTGCCTTACTGCTAATGATCTGGGCTTTCGCCGGACCCGCGTCCAAGCGGCAACCCGGAGAGGCCCCCAAAGCCTGGAATCACGAAGGGATTAAGGCATCCTTCATGGGTGCCCAGCTCCGCGAAGTGGACAAAACGCGGGCCTCCCTGATCCTCTCTTATGACCTAAAGAACTTTACGGAGGCGGACTATCGCCTGCCCGATAGCCGCAACGTGGTGATCATGAGCCGCCAGAAGTCGGATGGAAGCCTCAGCCAGGAGGAACCGATTCGCATGAGCTACCCAGTCTTCCTGCCGGCAGGCCAGCACACCCACCTGGGCATTGAAATCTCGCAGAACTTTGCATGGCCCCGGGAGGATTCCCACCACGAAGAGCGGCTCAAGGAATTCGTAAGGCAAAGGCTAGCGGGCGTTGGCGGTTTCGTCCTTTTCGATGAAGCCGACCACCTTCAGATCGAGCTGCCGGCAGCCTGGCCGGAGTTGCAAGAACAGGATGGGAGGAAAGCCGGCGGCTAATTCGCCAGCGCCTGTTTGATGAACTCCAGAACGGCACGAAACAAGTTTTCTGGAAATCAGCCAGCCCTCAGAAAGCTGGTCCAGCACGGCGGGGTAATTTAACTATGTTCACTTCAGAAGCAGTACACAGACACAATGGAAGAGCCAGCGAGCGACGCTCCTGCCGCCGGACCGCTCTGCAATGGGTGGTCCTGGTTTTCTTTCAGCAGGACCGGTGGGGCAAGCTCGTCGACCTGAGCGAAAGAGGCATGTGCTTTCAATTCGAGCACCCGCCCTCTCTCCAGGGGCCCATCAACTTTACCTTCGAGGCCATGGGCTGCATGGCCATCCCCCACGAAGGACAAGAGGGAAAAGTTTTCGGCGATTCGATCCAGGCCACGGGCCGGGTGGTCTGGACACGCGATTTCGAGAGAATCGCGGGCGTGCAGTTCCTGAACCTGTCACCGAAAAGCCGGGACCAGATCCGGTATTGGATTTCCTCAGGAACTGCGCAGGACGCGACAGCTCCCAGCGAGGAATTGAACAACGCATGGGACAAAGTTTGGAGCCAAGAAGCCGACCGGAAAGCGCCGGCGCCCGCGCCCGCTGCGCCCCCACAGTTCTCACCTACTCCTTTCGCCGCCTCCGAACCCCAGACTTCCTTCGCGGAAGCCCCAGCCGAATTCCCTGCGAGAACCTTTGAAAGCGATCTGGAAAATCCGGAGTCCGATATCGAAGTGGTATGGGAACCGGAGCGTTCTCTAGCTCCTGCAAGCATTGACGAGCCGTTGAGTTCGCAACAGAAATGGCCTCTCGAGCCGGAACCCGAGCCGACATTGGATCCACCGGCTATGGAAGAGTCTCAAGCTTCCGGCGCGACATGGCCCGCAGAATCCGAAGCGGAGGCCGCACTTCCGCCGCAGGGACTGGAAGAAGAGGCCGCTCCCCCCAGAAAATGGCCTATGGAGGCCAAACCCGAGCCTGCATTTGCGCGGGAGGATTTTGGCTCCGAGGCTCCCGATAGGGAAGCTTTCTGGCAACCCAAGTCCGCGCTTTCCTCTGAAGGGGCGGAGTCCCTGAGCTTTGGCATGCTACCGCGCGAGGAACGGCAAAAGCTCGGCCAGACCTTAGAGGTGAAGCAACAAAGGTCGCGGGTAGGATTCGTTGCCATCCTAAGCTTTCTCGCAACCGTGGGCGTGGTCGCGGGGATCATAAAATTTACCTCCAACTTCAACGAGCGGGCAGAAGGCAGCGAAGGCGTTTCGCATCCGTTCGAGAACAAGGCGGCTGGCAGCCAAGCGGAACCTCGCGCGCTTTCTGAAAATACCACCCCTTTCCTCGTCGAAGTGCTGGACGACAATAACCGGCGGTCGGTCCTAATGTTTTCAGGTGAAACGCATTCCGCCGGAGTCACCGGCCTCACGCAAGACTCTACCCGTTCAGCGCTTCCGGTGAACTTGCTCGAAGCCCGACCAGCACCCGGGCAAGAAGGGGCGGCTGCGCCAAAGAGCGAAGCGTCTGATGATTTCAAGCTGGAGGCTCCTCATGCCGCCGCATCCGGGACGGCTAGTTCGATAGCAAGTTCCGCGGGGCCTGAAGTGCCCGCATTGTCAAGCGAAGTACCCGCCTCGGCGGATGCGCCCCTGCGAGAATCTTTGCCCAGTCCGGTCGCGCCCGAGGCCGAGCGGCCCCTGCCCCTGGGTGGCAGTGTCCAACCGGCGCGTCTACTTCAAGCGACGCTTCCAAGCTACCCGCAGATGGCCAGAGCAAATCGCGTTGTGGGCGATGTCACTCTGGATGCGCTGGTGGATGAGCACGGCAATGTGAAAGACGTCAAGGTGATTTCCGGCCCGCTTCTCTTGCGGGAGCCGGCCAAGGAAGCGGTGCGCCTGTGGAAGTACGAGCCGGCGCGGCTAGACGGACGGGCCACCGCCATGCACCTCACGGTCACCGTAAAGTTTCAGGACAAACAGCAAAAGCGATAGCCTTCTATGCGGCAAGGCCGCTGCCGCCATCTGTGAAATTCCCCGCCACTTCACAGGCGGACTCTAGCTCAGGAAGACATTTCGTCAAGGGCGGTTAACGGGTTCCTCATCAAACCTTCTCTTTCCTCGTGACTTGGCTCTCGGTTCGGTAACCCCAAGCGCGGACTTTTCCTAACCAGAAGATGCGGAAGAAGTTCTGTGGTCGAACGCGCAACCGCCTCGGGGGAGATTTGGTAGAGTAGCGAGAAGAAACAAGCCCGCATGACCACTGAAAAGCTCCTCCGCGGCTAACGGCGCTTCTTTCAAGACGGCTGCGCCATGTCTGGCCTTGGCATCTCGCGGTGAAAGCCGTGGCCTCACGAGAGCTTACGTTTCACACGGACGCAAAAGCTAACCCTTTATCGATGCTCGCGATTCGAGACAATTTGGCAGAGTGCGTGAGCGCGCTAAATGCGCACAAGCTGCGAGCGTCACTGACCATGCTCGGGCTGACCATGGGTGTGGCCACGCTCATCACGGTCATGACCATCGTCGAGGGAGCGAACCTCTACGTGGAGAATAAAATCGCCAACCTGGGGACCAACGTGTTCCAGATTGCGCGCACGCCTTTCGCCGTGACGGACTTCAACATCATCATCAAGGCACTAAAGTACAAGAAGATCGAGACCGATGACCTGCGGGCGATCCTGGAAGGTTGCACGGCATGCGGCGAGGTGGGGGCCACGGCCAGCGCTTCGGTGAAGGCGAGATACGAAGACAAAGAGTCGACCGACGTGAACTTCTACGGCCAGACGCCGAATATGGCGAATATCGATTCACGCTCCGTGGAGTACGGACGCTATTTCAGCGCCTGGGAGGCGGACCACCGCGCAAACGTCTGCCTGATTGGCGACACCATCGTCGAGCGGCTGTTTCTTGGCCTGGACCCCATCGGGAAAAGCATCCGCATCGGAAACGACGAGTTCATGGTCATCGGCATTGTGGAAAAAGTCGGCAGCGTGCTCGGGCAGGACCAGGACAACTTTGTGATTGTGCCGCTGCCCGTGTTTCTGGAGATTCAGGGAGCGCACACAACAAGCTTGACCATCAACGTGAAAACAAGCACTGCGAACTTCGAGACGGCGCAGGACCAGACGCAGCTCATTCTGCGGTCGCGGAGGCACCTGGGCCCCCAAATGGAGAATGATTTTTTCATCGGCACAAAGGACAGCTACATGGCGCTGTGGAAGAGCATCAGCTCGGCGTTTTTCGGAGTGTTCATTCTGGTGAGCGCGATCTCGGTGATCATCGGGGGGATCGTGATCATGAACGTGATGCTCGTGAGCGTGACGTTGCGGAAGAGAGAAATCGGCGTGCGGCGCGCGATGGGCGCCACGCAAGGCGACATCCTGAAGCAGTTCATCACGGAAAGCTTTATGCAATGCATCGCGGGCGGAATCATCGGGATTGCGCTGGGATTTCTGGTGGCCCTGGTGCTGCGCACCTACACGCCTTTCCCAGCGTCGGTCCGGACGTCGGTGGCGGTGATGGGCGTGATTATGAGCTCTGCAGTAGGCTTGTTTTTCGGGATTTACCCCGCGCTGCGAGCGGCGAAGCTGGATCCAGTGGTTGCCTTGAGGTCGGAGTGATGGCTCTGATGACCCTCGAGCAGGTGCGCGAGAACTTCCTTGCGGCCATGGAGACGCTGCGGTCGTCGAAGGTGCGGTCGGCTTTGACGGTGCTGGGAATCGTCATCGGCGTGTCTTCGGTGATTTCCATGGCCGCGATCATTCAAGGGCTAAACAAGTTCGTGCAGGATAAAGTGGAGTCGCTCGGCTCGCGAACGTATTTCCTGACGCGCTTTCCGCCGGGGACGGACCCTTCGCGCATGCCGCAAAGGTATCGCGTGCGCCGCTATTTTGAATATAACTACGCCGAGTACATCCGGCAGGCTGCTCCCGACATCGAGGATGTCAACACGGTCGGGACCCGCGGGTTTTTCCTGGGGGACACAAACCTGATTACTTACGAGGACCGCAGCGTGGAAAAGCTGATTGTGCGCGGTGCGGAGCCGTCCTACACCGCGGCCTTGCCGCTGTTTACGATTGCGCGCGGACGGTTTATCAGCGCGTTGGACGAGGCCCACGCGCGTCCGGTGGTGGTGCTGGGCGCGGCGATCAGCGAGTCGCTTTTCCCCCATGAAGACCCCATCGGCAAGACCGTGCGCATCAACGGAAGCACGTATGAGGTGATTGGAACGTTCGAACACGAGCAGGGGCTGTTTCTTGGCCCGGGCGTAGACATTTTCGCCATCATTCCGCTGAGCAAATTCCACAAAGAATATCCCGAAGCGAAAGAGCTGATCATGATTTTCACCGTCCCCAAAAACGTGAATGTGGAGACCGCGCAAGGCGAAGTGATTCAAGCCATGCGGCGGCTGCGGCGCGTTCCGGCTGGCAAGGAAAATGATTTCGAATTGAGCTCGCCGGACTTTCTGAGCAATTTGTGGAACCAACTGACGGGCGCGCTGGTGATTTTGACGACGGTCATCAGCTCGATCGGGCTGCTGGTGGGCGGGATTGGCGTGATGAACATCATGCTGATTTCCGTGACGGAGCGCACGCAGGAGATCGGCGTGCGCAAGGCCATTGGGGCGCGGCGCGCGGATGTGCGACTCCAATTCTTGCTAGAGGCGGTCGCGCTCACGCTGGTGGGCGGGACGATCGGGATTTTGATTGGGGCGGGCATCTCGACATTGGTACGCGTGACGGTGCCGTCGGTTCCGGCGACGCTTTCCTATTTGTGGGTGACGATTGGATTTGTGATTTCGGTGAGCGTGGGATTGTTCTTCGGGTATTACCCGGCGAATTTGGCGGCGAATCTCGATCCGATTGATTGCTTGAGGTATGAATAAGAAAGGGATCGGTGATTTGCGACCGGGGATTGGTCGAAGAGACGCAGCGCCAAATTTAAGGAGAGACTCTGCAGCTTTTCGAGCCCCAGCTGGCCATTTCCGGCCAGCATGTTGCGCCCCGCGAAGCGCGCGTGAATTTGCCTCCACAAGCTAAACGGGGGCGGGGAAGTATTCTTCGGTCCACCCGAGTTCGGCGAGAGCGTGCTGAAGGCGCGCAAGAGGCAGGCCGACCACGTTGAAATAGCACCCTTCAATCCGAGGGATGTAGCGGCCGGCGTAGCCCTGGATGGCGTAAGCTCCGGCCTTGTCATGTGGTTCACCGGTGGCCAGATAGCGAGTGATTTCGTCGTCGGAGAGCGGGGCGAATTCGACGAGCGTGGTTTCGACAAAGCAGAGGCGTTCGGCGTCGGGAAGGCGAATGAGCGCGACGCCGGTGAGGACGGAATGGGTGCGGCCGGAAAGCTTTTCGAGCATACGGCGAGCATCGTCGGAGGAACGCGGCTTGCCAAAAATGTGGCCGTCGAGGACCACCTCGGTGTCCGCGGCGATGATGATGCCGGCTCCGACGGCGCGTGCGGCGGCGAGATCCGCCTTGGCCTGCGCTAGACGGAGAACCAGATCCTGGGGCAACTCGTCAGGATACGGCGTCTCGTCGATGGCCGACGAAAGCACCGAGAAATGATAGCCCGCATGGCGAAGGATTTCCGCGCGGCGGGGTGAAGCAGATGCAAGAATCAGCTTCATAGGGGTGATCCCTGACCCGTGTTCCGTGAGCCGTAGAAGAGGCTGACAAGCGACTGCCAACAGCCAAGCGAAACGAGCGACGCTTGCTGGATAGCACTCACGGGCGGGTTTAATTCGCAAGCATACTACAGCGAAAGCAAGATGGCAGCCGGGGCGGTAGGACAGGCTCTTTCGGTCAGATGACCACGGATTCTTGATACTCGCCGAAGAGGCGGCGGAGAGCGTCGGAGATTTCGCCGATAGTGACGTAAGCTTCGACGGCGGCGAGGATGGTGGGGAGGAGATTCTGGGACGTTGCGGCACGGCGCTGGAGTTCGGCGAGAGCGGACTCGACGCGGGCGGAGTCACGGCGGGCGCGAAGTGCACTGAGGCGAGAGATTTGGGAGCGCTCGACTTCTTCGTCGATGCGGAGCGTGGGAATTTGGCGGTGTTGTTCAGCGATAAAGTCGTTGACACCAACGACGATTTGTTCTTTCTTCTCGACGGCGCGCTGAAATTCGAACGCCGCTTTCTGAATCTCGCCTTGCACGAAGCCGGTCTCGATGGCGGGGAGCATCCCGCCCAGCGAATCAATTTTGGCGATGTATTCTTCGGCACCGCGCTCGATTTCGTTGGTGAGATGTTCGATGGCGTAAGAACCGGCAACCGGGTCGATGGTATTGGCGACGCCGGTTTCGTGGGCGATGATTTGCTGCGTGCGGAGAGCAATGAGCGCTGAATCTTCCGTGGGTAACGCGAGGGCTTCGTCGAGAGAATTGGTGTGCAAGGACTGGCAACCGCCAAGAACCGCCGCGAGAGCCTGGATAGCAACGCGGACGATGTTGTTTTCCGGCTGCTGCGCGGTGAGAGAGGAACCGGCGGTTTGCGCATGAAAACGCAGAAGCAGCGAGCGCCGATCCTTCGCGTGGAAGCGGTCGCGCATGATTTTAGCCCACAGGCGGCGCGCGGCGCGGTACTTGGCGATTTCCTCGAGCAGATCGTTGTGGGCATTGAAGAAGAAGGAAAGCTGCGGCGCAAATTCGTCGACGCTGAGACCGGTATCGAGCGCGGCTTGGACGTAAGCAATCCCGTCGGCGAGGGTGAATGCGATTTCCTGGACGGCTGTCGAGCCCGCTTCGCGAATGTGGTAGCCGGAGATGGAGATGGTGTTCCAGCGCGGGAGATGGTCGCGACACCAGGCGAAAATGTCGGTGACGATGCGCATGGCGGGGCGCACGGGATAAATGTACGTGCCGCGGGCGATGTATTCCTTGAGGACGTCGTTTTGCACGGTGCCGGAAAGTTTTTGCAGATTGGCGCCTTGTTTCTTCGCCACCGCGACGTAGAGGCAAAGAAGAATCGCCGCGGTGGCGTTGATGGTCATGGAAGTGGAGACCTTTTCGAGCGGGATGCCGTCGAAGAGCGTCTCCATGTCTTCCAGGGAGTCAATGGCCACGCCGACTTTGCCGACTTCACCGAGGGCCAGAGGGTGGTCGGAGTCGAGGCCGATTTGCGTGGGGAGATCGAAGGCCACGGAAAGCCCCGCCTGGCCTTTGCCCAGAAGATAGCGATAACGCTGGTTGGATTCGACGGCGGTTCCGAAGCCGGCGTACTGGCGCATGGTCCAGAAGCGCCCGCGATACATCGTGGGATAGATGCCGCGAGTGTAAGGGAATTCGCCGGGATAGCCGAGGGCGGTTTCGGGATCCCCCGAGCCAAGACCCTCTTTCGTGTAGAGAGGATCAAGGGGCAAGCCGGAGAGCGTGGTGAATTTTCGCTTGCGCTCAGCGGGAGGGGCGGATTTGGCTTTCGTTTCAGACATGGAGGGGAAGAAAATGGAAAACAGAAAATGGAAAATGGCGCCGTGCGAGCTGGTGGCCACTGAAATCTAAAAACATAGGCCTGCCTTAAAGCGTGCCGGGCTAAAACCCGGCCTCTACAAAATCCCGCGAATCCGCCTCATCGAAAACATGCCTTCACAACTTGCGCGAGTAGCGGAACGAAGTGACCGCGAAAAACACGAGCAAGCCCGCGATGGCTACGGCCACGCCGACGAGCCAGCGGGATACATCGCGGGTCCAAGCGCGAAACGCGGCGTTGAGCCAGCCTACGGCAAGAACGGCAAAGACCGCGCCGACGACTTCATGAAAAAGCTGCCGCAGCACTCGCCACAAGCGGCGGAATCCGCCCGGGGGGCGAGAAGCGCTGGCGGCGTTTGCTGGCGTGGACATAAAAGCATCTTAGCGCAAAACACCAATGCGCCGGAAAGCCCGAGGAGCTTCCTTGTAGGACCTTAGTCCGCGCGTGTGCAGGGAAAATACCCTGTGGACAGATTGGAGACAACAGTGTGAAGCTCTCTTGTATCCAACACGACGTGAGCCTAAAATGGCTCTAGAAGTTACGGGAGAATCCCCCTTGCAACTCGACGATCACTTGAAGAACCTGCTCCGTGAATTGGGACACGCGATCAACGACACGGTATCGGAATCTGACCGCATCACCGGCGCGATTGCCGGAGTGCGCGCGCATGGATACGACATCGTGCTGAAGCTGGACGCCACGATTGGGTTGGCAAAGCGCGGCGAGGCCACCGCGGAAGACGCGAAGCTGACGACGCAGGACCGCCGCTTCCTCGAGTCGCTGCGCATCCAGGTGGACCAGGAATCAATGGCGGAAGAAACGGACAAAAAGCCGGTGGCGAAGCTAGCGATGACACCGCAGGACCTGCGATTTCTGAAGTCCCTGCGGATTGCCACGGACGACGTCGAATGAAGAGTTTCGCCAAAGCCGCAGGGCTCGCGCTGCCGGCATTTCTGGCAGCAGCAGCCTTTTGCCCCTCAGCCGCGGCCCAGGCGCCGGTGGCGCCTGTGGTGGACACGGCGGTGCCGATCGTAGTGAGCATAGTGAAACCGAAGCCCAAGGCCAATGGGCTGGCGAAATTTGAAGGCTTTATCATGCACGCGAACATCGCGCAAATCACGGCACGGGCCAAGGGAAGCGATCTGACCATCCTGACGTTCCCGCTTTCCGAGCAAGCCTCGCAGAAAATGCAGCAGATCGTGGACCAGGGCGGCTACCAATACGGCGACAAGATCACGGTTTATTACAACCCCGCAACGATGGAAGCCATGAAGTTCAAAGGGAAACCCTCGAAGCCGATTTGATTCTTTTGTGAGGCGGCCCATGTTGCGCCTCCCAGCGGTTGCCGGACGCTTTTATCCTTCCAATCCTCAAGAACTCACTTCCCTCATTCGCGAATATTCCCGGCCTGATCCCGAGCGCGAAGCGATTTCGGTAAAGGCATGCCTCGTGCCTCATGCGGGCTATCGGTACTCGGGCCACGTGGCGGGAGCCGTGTATGCGCGCGTGGCCTGGCCGCGGAAAATCATCGTGCTGGGGGTGCGGCATTATCCACGGGGCGAGCCGGCGGCGATCCTCTCCGATGGCGCGTGGCGGACGCCGCTAGGAGACGCACCGATCGACGAAGGGCTGGCGGCGGAATTGCGGGGAGAGTGCCCGTTGCTGCGCGAAGACAGCGTGGCGCACAGCACGGAGCACTCGCTGGAAGTGCAACTGCCGTTTCTGCAGGTGCTGGCGCCGGGATTCTGGTTTGTCCCGGTGGCGCTCGGAACGGTCGAGTTCGAATCATTGGTCAGCGTGGGCGAGGCGCTGGGACGCGTTCTCAGCAAAGCGAAAGAAAGCGTGCTGCTGCTGACCACGTCGGATTTGAACCACTACGAAGATGACGCGACGACGCGGAACAAGGACCGCAAGGCCATTGACCATTTGCTGGCGCTCGATGCACGAGGACTCTACGACACTTGCCGCAACGAAGAGATTTCCATGTGTGGCCTGGGCCCGGCAGTGGCCATGCTCACCGCGCTAAATGCACTCGGCGCGAAGAACGCAGAATTGGTGAAATACGCGACTTCCGCTGACGTTTCTCTAGACCGCAGCCAAGTAGTTGGATATGCGGGGATGATTTTTTCCTAAGCGACGCTCGGCAGCGGATTCGCAGATCAAAATAAAAACGACTCTTCGCTCTTGTCGAAGAGCCGTTTTTGCGTCTGTAGATGCGAATCGCCTAGTGCGGGCGGCCGCCGCCGGAAGAGCCGTGAGACGCGGGAGCCGGCGCCGAGTGCATGGAACCGCCACCCATACTCGCGCTGGAGCCGCCCGAAGAGCGGGAGCCACCCGATCCGCCCCAGGAACCGCGCGAACCGCCGCTCGCAGAGCTACGCTCACCTCCGCCGGAATAACGGGGGACGGGAGGCGGAACGCTGTTGCGCGGCGCCATGGTGTTTCGCGCGGTGGTCGAAGGAACTCGAGCCATGTTGTTTCGAGCCTCTCGATTCCGAGGGACCTTCGCGGAACTCGTCGCGCTGTTAGAGTTCACGTAGCGGTGCTCTTTAGGATCGTAGATGGTCGAAGAGTCTTTGCCGGTCGAGACGATCCGCGCGCCGGAGCTGCTTTCCAGGAAGGTTCTCGAAACGCGCTCAGGAGGAGTGGAGGCCATGAGACTATTGCTGAAGGCGTCTTTCGGCACGGACTTTACGGTTTCCCATTTTGCTCCAGGTTCGGAGGCGATCCCGCGCCGCCCAGCTAGATCGCTCGAACCGGTGGGCGAAAGAATTCCGTGTTCGAGATTCAGGGGGGCCTTGCCCTTGGCGTCTAACGGATTCATGGGGACGATCCCCAGGGTGTTGCTATTGCGGACAAAAACGGCAGTTGCGGGCCGATACACCGGCCGCGGCGCATGGACTCTAGGCGGATTGCGCTTAATGGGA